>JANQEQ010000018.1 GCA_028278245.1 Phycisphaerales bacterium
GGCGAATCTTGGGGATGACATTCAGACCGGTGAAATCGATGACGATGCCGTCACTACCGCGAAACTAGACGACGGCGCGGTCACCACTGCGAAACTCGCGGACAATGCGGTCAACTCAGCAAAGGTTCTGAACAACTCACTTACTGTTGCAGATATCATGGACAGTGTAGTTTCGAGCATTGACAGCGTGTTCAACGATGGCGGCAACATCGATCTCATTGCAGGCAATAACATCACGATCGTTCCGGATGATTCGAGCAACACAATCACGATCAGTGGCACCGGCGGCATCGAGTACTTTGAGGGCGATTGCATCGACATCGACGCGGATAACTTTATTCATGCCGATATCGATGTCACAAGCATTTCAGATTGCATCGAAGTTGACGAGTATGTAGATCTTGGCGGTACATGTGTTTGGGAGCTGGATTTTGATCTGAATGTCGAAGACAGCGATTGTATTGATCTGACATTCGACCAGGCGAACTGCCTGCTTGAGGCAGAGCTGCTGTTAAACCTGATTGAAGGCAATTGCATCGATATCGAAGAGGGGTTGGAGGGCTGCAATTACACAATCGGTGTTCGCCCGGACTGCCTGGACAGCCTGATTCGCTCGGTATTTGATACCCTGGAAGTTACGATCGACTCGACTTTCGACTCCGAGGTTTATGCGCGGTCATTTGTAGTGACCGAAACGCCGCTTGAAGGTACGACCGAAGGCGCAAGTGGTCACTGGCATTCGGATGGAACGTTTGAGATTTATGGCATGGGAGGCGATACTGTTCGCATTAATCCTGACGGTACGATGGATGTGATTCATGACGGCGTACGCGTTGCCGGTATTGATGCCGACGGCGAGATGGAGGCGCATTCCTTCGAGGTGATTGATGAAGAAGGGAATATCGTCACGCACATTGCGCAGGATGGCTCGATCACGAACATTCAGGATGTGCCTGGTACCTCTGGCTTTGAACTTGGCGCGGATGGTCAGGCGACCTTCGTGCAGAATGGGCAAATCGTCGGCGGTATCGATGAGAACGGTGAGATCTTTGCTCGGTCATTTTACGTCAAGAATGCAAATGGTGATACACTGGCACACTTGACAAGTACCGGCCAGCTTGAAGCGACCGGAGTTGTGGTTAGCAATGGCAGTATGACGACAGATGTTGATCCCGGATCGGTGACGACGGGCAGCAGCAACGGCACCAGTGTGCAGTCTCCTACCGGCATCTCTACGGCGGGAGCCAACTCAGGGGTGTATCTTCAGAGCAACGGTACCTGGTTTGCCACTCAGAACGGTCAGATTGTGGCGGGTTTAGATAACCATGGTGAAATCCATGCGCAGTCCTTTTACATTCGGGGAGATGGCGACACCCTTGTTCATATCACCAACGATGGCAATATCGAACTCGCTGAAGGCGGTGTGATTACAATCGGCGGCGAGCCTATCGGC
>JANQEQ010000028.1 GCA_028278245.1 Phycisphaerales bacterium
ATCACGCCCGCAGCCCCAAGAGTCTCGCCAATTGCACCAATTGCTTCCCAGTTCATCACGCTGTTCCTCGATTTCAAGAGCAGTGAAGTATCCGTACAAGGTCACTGCCTACCGATCAGGCCTTATCATTGATGGCACTACGCTACTTCTCCAGACTCACTCCCTTCAAATGCCTGGAGTACGCTGGAAACAGTCCAAGCCCGGTTCCGTGTGCTATTGCGTGGTGTTCATCGACCGATCAGGCACCGAAGATCTCCATCCGGCTTTCCCTTCAGAAAGTAGTCGTAGAATATACTCACAACTGTCCATCATATTGTCTTTTTGAGCATGCTCGATACCCGCCGTTCGCCACGCGAGAAGAGGTATCGTACCGCCGCCATGTGAAAGGGCGCAGGTGATATCGGGATATCTATCCAGAACACCATTAAACATCAATTTCGCTACCGCCCTGGTGGGTATCGAACGGAGCTTCTACCTAACTCATCTCGTTAGACCGAACTGTATTGACTGCCGGGATATCCCATGCTTCGGCGATTCTGTTATCGACGATGCGCCAAACAACGACAGCATCAAACTCGATTGACCTTCCCTCAAATATCATGGAATTGCACACTTGAGTGACAACGAGTTCGTCGCCCGCCGGCCAAATTTCGACATTGTTTTTCCGGAAACTACTACCACTCCTGTTACCCAGCTTTGCGAAAAAAGCCTTCAACCCTTCAACACCACGGTAATCGCCGTCCAACTCGGGTATTCGTGGATTGACGTAGTGCCAGACAAAGTCGTCAGCAAAAATGCCTTTGCAAGCATCCAGGTCTTGAAGATCGAGATTCTTCAGAAGGGAGATGTTCGGGTGCATACCTTCCGTCATTGTTTCTCCACCTGATTGAAAGCCAGTGCTCGAAATTTACCAGGATGTATCCGCAACGCGGCACCTCTTGGTGTCAGGCAGCTGCTACGGCAACATAGATATCGGTCTCCAGTTCGTCTTCCGAAGCAACCGTACCGGGATCGTTGAGGTAGATTTCAGCCGTAGGCGCGGCCACTACCAGGGACCTGGATTCCAGGTAGTTCATCATATCGGTATAGCTGTCCCGCAGTTTCGAATAGGGGCCTCGATGTATGAAATTGAGCACTCTCCCGGCGGGAATCCGATCGCCAAGAACATCCCCTTCTGCTTTCTGGACGTCCTCGGCCGACACAATGAATCCGGCTCTGAATGTCATCTTTGTCTCATCGTGGCTGTAGTAGACGGAAAGACTATTGCCCGCACTTGAAATCTGATGAGACTTTATGAACGCTGCCACTTTGCCCAAAGCCAAGCCCATATTCTGGCTGATATCATTCGGGTCCATTGAGCAGCTTCGCTCCACATACAGATAGTGTATGTCTGCTACATCCTTCATATTAAATCGAGTCATGACGTTTCCAAATGTGCGTGAATCAGCCCCGCAATCGTCCAGATACGGTGTAAAGCGCTAGCGTCACCTGAATCGCTGAAGGATGGGATCCGAACATACCGAGGCTGATGCGTCCGCATTTACGGCTTCCACTTATTCTTCGATCAGTGCCCCGAATCTACACTAACGCATAGCTAAAAATGGGTCGTGCTACCCACACTCGATACTGAGAACAAAGATCAGGAAGCCATGATCACCAGTCGAATCAACCACACACTGCCGCTGGTAATCGGCGGCGCGGTCGCTGCCGTTGCCACCCTAGCGTGGGCCCAGAGCTCTGATGAAGTACTGGTGATCGATCACCCGGTCGGGACTGACGTCTACGCTGCGCACCGGGAAGTGGAGGTGAGGTCCTCGGTAGATGGTGACCTCGTTGCCGCAGGACGTCGAGTCACGGACGACGGTGATGTGACCGGCGATATCATCGTCGCCGCACAGGACATCGAGATCCAATCTGACGTGAGCGATGACGTGCGCGCAGCCGGACAGTACATTCGTATCACCGCACCGGTTTCGGGTCATGTCGTCGCCGCCGGTCAAGAAGTGACAATCGACCAAAAT
>JANQEQ010000039.1 GCA_028278245.1 Phycisphaerales bacterium
GATCAACGTAAGACCATTGATTGGTACCGGGGAATTGGATTTCAATTGCTGAGTGCCCGCTACGGCCAATCGCTGCGCGGGCTTTGAGGCTTGACCCAGAAACGCCACGGTAACGAATACCATTCATCTCCAGTAGAGTTCCCGTAAAGTTATTGACGTGCCCGCACTCGCCCATACCTCGGGTGAAGATATCAATAGCGTTGAGGGTAACGGTATCTGAGGCGTGGTTATAAGTCTGACGAACGTAGCGGAAGACCTCTCCCGGGAGTTGGTCGATGGGTAATGCGTATGCAAGGGCTGCAGCCTGACGTTCCATTTCGTTGTAATCAAGTGCAGCCCAGTCCGGAGGTAGGCGCATGGCGGAGGCTCGAAAAGGGAAAGTGCAACTCGTTGCGGTAGGGTCAATGTTTCGCTGCCAAGTGCGCAGGAGTTCGAAGGTCAGACCGTCGCGCCCAGTGAGATCATCTGGAGATTTCAGGTCGTTCAGAGTGGGCCAGCGCCAAAAGTTCGGGGAGTCGAACGTGGGAACGACATCAAATTCGTAGTAGATGTTGGCGATTTGGCCGGGATCGAGATCCGGTGGCAGCACCTGAACGGTGGGATTGAGGTCGTTGATAACATCGCCGGGTACTGCTGGAATGAGAAACAAGGGAGGCGCGACGTCGGTATCGGGGGCGATGGCTTGGCCTTGCAAAGCGTATCGAGCATACGGCGGATCAGTGCTGATAAGGTTGGGCTCCGTCCACGTTTTCTCCCGGGGTCGCGGAACGAAACGAGGTTTGAGGTTGATGGGATCCTCGTTCATTTCCCACTCGGTGAGAGTGGCGAGTTCCTCGGGGGTGAACAAGGCTCGGGCACGCGGGCCGGGGTAGACGGTGCTATCGGATTCGACCTGAGCCATCGCTTCATCAAGCGCACCGCCTTCAGGAACAGATTCGGATTTTCCCGTACTTACATTGAAAATGACGAACAAAATGACAAGGGAAAGAATGAACAGAGTGGCAAGTACAATCAGTACGGGCTTCATTTGTGTTGGTTTACAGTCTGAATTGAAATGTGGCAAGTCCGGTTTAATCGATAAACAACCCCCAGTGTATTCACTGGGGGCTAAGTAATATTGAAATGATGTCATTAACCCCCGATGATTACATCGGGGGACTTCTTCCTGATCAATCGCACGGCCCCCACTGACCAAGGACCGCGAAGACATCGTCAATGTTGATGGTGCAATCTTCGGTGAGGTCACCAGTACAATATGGTGGGCAGGGATCATCACAATCACCCCATAAACCCAATACCGCGAAGATGTCGTCGATGTTGACTACATCGTCGCCGGTGAAATCTGCGGGGCAGGGACTAGTACAGATAAATGACCGAATGATAAATGCATCAATACCCGCTTCCGTTACTGAATTGTTTGGATTATCCGTCGCGCTGAACCTGAAACGAATCTGATTATTCGGGGTGAAGAAATCAGATACCTTGAACAAAGCAGTGATCCAACCGGATGAATGAGGAACACTTTCCATGAGCATCCAGCTTGCACCATTATCGTCGGAGATTTCGCAATCGAGACGATCAACATCGTTATCATCGTTGTAGAACCAGCGCGCGTAGCTGACATAAGCACCCGGCACATTTGTAAGATCAAAGGTTGGTGAAAGAAGACGTGTCGGCCCACCGTCAACATCTTCATCAAATCTATTGTCGGTGACGTAGCACATACCCGAGCCATCAGCATCAGTGGGCGGATCACCACGACCACCGCCACTGCCGACTGGTACGGCACGCACCCAGGCACCGGTATCCACGTTGACATTTTCAACCGTCCAGCCGGTGTTGGTCTGGAAGTTGTCTTCGAAAGTAACAATCTCACCATAAGCTGAGATTGCAGTGAAATATGCATCTGGTGCGTTCCAGGGTTCGGTGATGAACGAATTCCCGACTGTTTCCGCACTAACGTAATACTGGATCACTACAGTGCATTCGGCTGCGGGGAAGATGGCGTCATAAACGTTATCGACAATTTCATTCATGGCCAGGGATTGCCAACCAGCGCCGATGTTGTAGTGGAGTAAGCCGGTACCCGGTTCTGGTTCTTCATCGCCAACACCGGTCACCTCAACGCGCATGGTCGTGCCTCCGGAAGGATCAACAAACTCAGGCATTCCGTTGGGGAAGGTGAACTCCAAAGACGACACCGGGATACACACCCCCTGCGGATTGGCCAGCGCATCCTGCAAGCCAGCATGATGAATACCTGTTCCGTTATTCTGACCAGAACTGCATCCGCCGTGTGTATGAATACCAATGGCTTCACCGGTATCTTCATTAATGACTGGTGAGCCTGAATTGCCACCGGTAGTATCGGTTTGATACCCCACAACAGTGCCGCTGGAATCAACGAATGGTCCGACGTGAGTTTTCTGTGCCTGGTTCCACTCGTTGGGAACCGGAGGACTGGTTGTTCCATACCCGGTGATTCGAATGTCCTGACCGCTCACCGGAGGTGGGAATGTGAGATTGAAGTAGTCACCCTGCGCTTCGTATGGAGTCAGACCTGTTTCTGTGTTCGGGAAGCAACCGAAATATGCCCAATCGTTACCAATCCCCTGGCCTCCATTGGACTGCATTGAATCCGGATCAATAGCGTATTGATCCGCCGGTGGTGGATGTTGGATATTGCCGAACGAATCAGACAACGGCACGTTGAATTCACAAATCTGTGCAGAACTACCGGTACAGTGGCCCGCTGTCAGGAAGCAATGGTTAGGATCATCAATTAACCATGATGTGCATCCAATGGGGACCAATCGACTGGTGCGGGGATCGTCAGAAAGCACACGATCATCTGTTGGTCCACAAATCGATCGCTCAATGTAGGCAAATTCCGGACCTGCCCACACCCTGGGGATGCTTATCCTGCTGGGCTCTGCACCCGGATCAGAAATCACCTCCAGCATGACGGCATCGCCATTGAAGTAAGCGGAAGTATACAGCCATTCATTGAGATGCTCGAGATTAAGATGCTGTCTGACACCATCTTGAATAGATGTCAGTCGAAGAATCGTTTCCTGACCACCTTGTGGAGCCGTACCTAAAATTGCGCGATCAAATTGCAATCTTATCCACGATGCATCGGGAATGCGGACAACCGTCGAGAAGACCGTATCTCGTTCAACAATATCGCCGACCAGGATTTGACCTGAATCAAAATTAACTCTGATCTCTTCCTGCTCAAGGGGTTGAACCTGGGCTGAAGTATTCGTGGCGGCAAAGAAGCCAAATACGCAACTGCAGATCAGGCGCAATGTTTTCTTCCTCATCTTTATTTCCTTCCAAAAAACCTCTGGGTATTACGTGCGGGGATGGCACCAGTTTGCCAGTTGGCTCTCAAAAATGCAAGACATATTGTTTGAATTCACAGCGTAATGCTTCCTGTGAAGTCAGGAGTGGAGATTCAGAAACAATTACCAGGATTCTTCTATTCACGCAGATTATGGTTATGCAGCAGCGGGGAGTGGCGTACCAGTCAGTTCATTCACATCGTCGACCGTTGCCGGAAGAACGATCAACGGATCCGGTGGAGATTCGATCATCTCCGCTTTACCCGTGTAAGGGAGAGTGTGAAGCAAGTGATGCAGGCAATTGATGCGTGCACGTTTCTTATCATTTGACCGAATGACGGTCCACGGTGCCGATGCAGTGTTCGTGTAAAAGAACATCGCTTCCTTGGCGGTGGTGTAATCATCCCACTTGTCAAGCGATTGAAGATCAATGGGACTGAGCTTCCATTGTTTGAGCGGATCGGTTTTTCTCGCTTCGAAGCGCCGCTGCTGCTCACCTCTGCTGACGGAGAACCAATACTTGAATAAGCGTATACCGCTGTTGACAAACATCTGCTCGAGGGCGGGTGTCTGGCGCATGAATTCAAGATATTCGGTGGGCGTGCAGAAACCCATTACACGCTCTACTCCTGCGCGGTTATACCACGATCGGTCAAAGAGAACGATTTCACCAGTGGTAGGCAAATGTTTGACATAGCGATGGTAATACCACTGGCCACGCTCCCTTTCCGATGGTTTTTCCAGTGCGACAACTCGAGCGCTACGAGGATTGAGGTGCTCAGTAAATCTTTTAATCGTACCGCCTTTACCCGCCGCATCGCGTCCCTCAAAGAGAATGACAATCCTCTGCCCGGTCTCACGTACCCAGCTCTGCATCTTCAGAAGTTCGACCTGCAATTCTTGTTTCCGGCGTTCATATTCCTTTCGCTTCATCTTCTCCGTATGAAATGGTCTCTCATCGCCATGAGGGGGAAGCGTAGCCGGATTGTCCGATGTTTCGCGTAATTGACCTGTTCTTTTATCCGATGCTCTATTTCTCTTGACCATGATGTTCCATTTCCTGAATCGACCTGTATTGATGTTTGATCGTCATCAACGCGGTACGACTTTGCTGTCTATGTGAAAGGGGGCAAAATGCAAAAAGCTCGTATGGACCGTGTGTTTTTTTGACGAATGAGAGTTTCAGTGCTTTTCAGTAGGCGATTTGGCCGTACTATGGGGCTGATAATCGGATGGGGTAGAATGGAGGAACACAGCCCATGAAAATCAAATATGGTGGTTTTAGGGTCACGACGCTGGCCTTACTGGTAATCTCTCTGTCAGCAAGCTCACAGGCGGATTGCCCTGCTGACCTCAACGGCGACAATACCGTCAACATAGATGATGTCTTTACCACGCTTGGGCTTTGGGGTGTATGCCCTGACCCATGTCCACCGTACTGCAATGGTGATCTGACCGAAGATTGCACTGTCGATGTTGACGATATATTCGAGATACTCGGCGAATGGGGTCCGTGTGATGAAATTTACGGTGTGGAACTTGCGGGTAATGTGCTGGCTGAGTATCCGTATTTCGAATATGTGCGAGCATTCAATGAAGGATCTGATGTTCATGTCGCACTTGATCCTTCACGATTCCCTGAAATCACAGGCGAGACATGCGATGTCTTCATCGTTGAAGGGAAAACATATGACGAATGGAATTCAAATGCCGCGCTCGTCGATGTAACTGGTACTGGACCGCAGGAAGTTACTTTCACGGCAGGTAACATCCAGAGCAATACCTTTCCCATCAGCGGAAGCTCCAGTTTGAGCTCAGAAGCCGGGATCGGAATCGGCAAGCCTTACGATGTGGTTTTGGACATGAACCGCAATGCGATACTCGACGGCGGGGATTACATTGATGGATATGATCCGAGTGAAGGTATTATCAAAATCCACGGAATGTACGTCGTCCATGACATCACTCAGGCAGGCCCGTTGTCGGTGACGACAATCGATTACTCCGGCGGATCATGGCTCGGGCAACGAACATACTTCCCCACCAATATCGGGTCGATGGGTGCTATTCCTCTGGTCGTCATCAGTCACGGAAATGGGCACGATTACACGTGGTACGACTATCTGGGCGAACACCTCGCCTCCTACGGTTACATTGTGATGAGTCATCAGAATGAAACTGGACCGGGTATTGAAACTGCTTCAACAACAACATTGACCAATACTGATTACATCATCGGCAACCAGTCGACAATCGGCGGGGGTGTGTTGAATGGCCATATCGATGTAGGCAGGCTTGTATGGATCGGTCACAGTCGGGGCGGCGAAGGAGTCGCTCGTGCTTACGATCGACTGGTCGACCAATCATATACGCCGACTAACTTCACCTCGGAAGATATCGTGCTCGTTTCCAGTATTGCACCGACCGATTTTCTTGGCACGGGTAATAGCACACCTCACGATGTAAACTACCATCTTATCTACGGTTCAGCAGATGGTGATGTTGGGGGTTATCCCACGAACCCTATCGCTCAATCATTTATCATTTATGAGAGGGCAGAAGGTTGGCGGGCGGCGACTTATGTCCAGGGTGCTGACCATAACGATTTCAACTGCTGCGGCTTTAACGATTTTGAGGGACCGGCAGGAACCGAGATCGGACGCCCTGAAGCGCAGCAGGTTTCCAAATCAACATACCTGGCACTGATCAAACATTTTGTCGATGGAAATGCCCCAGCAAAGGAATTTCTCTGGCGACAAAATGAAAACCTCAAGCCGATCGGGGTAGCGTCAAGCACCATCTACGATCGAGAATTCAAGGATTCTCCTGCATCCGGGCAATTTGTCATCGACGATTTCCAGAGTCAACCGGCAACAACCATCAGCAGTTCATCCGGTGCCGTCAGTTATGACGTTTCAAACATCCATGAAGGCATTATGTATGAAAGTGACGGATCGTTTACGTGGTCTGCGAGTGATCCAATGAACGGTATGACTCGAGCCCGAAGCTCTGATCCCTCAAGTGGTGTTGTGTTTGATTACAGCTCTGATTCCTACCTTGAATTTGAAATCATTTCCTCTGAAAGAGATTTCACTGATGATGTGTATCTCTCCTTCCGCGCCTGCCAGGGAACACGTCACCCGAACACTGTTTCCTATCTGGGAGATCATGATTTCGCAGTCACACTTCGTGATGGAACTGACACAGCAAGCTCCATCCACATCGGCGCGTATCTGGGCGGAATAGAAGAGCCATACCAACGAACTGGTAACGGTTCCGGCGCGGGTTGGCAAAATGAATTTGAGACCATTCGTATTCGTCTGACTGATTTCCTCACGAACGGAAGCGGGGTAAATCTCGCGGATATCGAAGCGGTCCGTTTTGAATTCGGCCCTTCGTACGGATCAGATGAAGGTCGCATCGCACTGGATGACATTGTCGTTTCCAACGATGTATCCGCCCCCATTCCAGGATCATTATCAATTCGATTGATCACCGGAGCCGGCGATCTGATTCCACCCGGAATCCCGATTACCATGACCGCGCTGATCTCAGCGGCCAATGAGGAACTTGTTCCCGATACTACGATGTTCCATTATCGATTCAACGGTGAGCCGTACACAACCGTACCGATGACGCCACAGGGTAATGATCAGTTTGAGGCTGTTCTACCCGCAGCATTCTGCAGCGATATCGTGGAATTTTATTTCAGCGCGGAAGGGACTGAATCAGGTGTTATTTACCTCCCGCTTGGAGCACCCGACGATGTTTTCTCTCCGGCGATCGGCGAGATGGCGGTGGTCTTTGAAGAAACCTTCGATACTGATCCCGGATGGTCGACCGAGGGTCTCTGGGCGTTTGGCCACCCGACCGGTGGTGGTGGACAGTACGGTGGTCCGGATCCCACAAATGGATATACCGGAAGTAATGTCTACGGCTACAACCTCAACGGAGATTATGAAAACTATCTTCCCGAGCGTCACCTGACCAGCACCGCTATTGATTGCACCAATCTTACCGATGTTCATCTCAAGTTCTGGCGCTGGCTCGGCGTTGAACAACCTGCTTACGACCATGCATACATAAGAATCAGCACCAATGGAAGTATCTGGGCTACTGTCTGGGAAAACACCAGTGAAATTGCGGATGAGGCTTGGACGGAAATCGACATCGATATTTCCGCCTACGCCGACAATCAGCCGATGGTGTATCTCCGCTGGACAATGGGCACCACAGATAGTTCCTGGCAATACTGCGGCTGGAATATCGACGACCTCAGATTGACATCGTTTGTCTGTGAGGATCCGCCTTGAGGTAATCCAAATATGAAACCATGATTTGGATTAAGAAAAACCTGGGCGTGAAAGGAAAGATGAATGAAACAAACAATGATGAAATATATCACGGCACTTGTCGGAATATTAATGCTCTGCACATTCGCTAGCAGCAATGTACCGGAGATTCCTGAGCTTCCTGCACCGATTACACGAATTGTATCGATCCAACCGTTTGAACTGGAACAGAGCTATCAGCACAAATGGAGCATGGAAAAACCCGAGGTCCAATCAGGCTACATCCTGGTGCTAAAGGTCGATCGAGATCTCGTGTATCCTCGGCAAACCGCAGAACCTGTTCTCTATGTCGATAAACAAACTGCTGAGCGGATCAACCACGGTTCTGAATCGGGGTATGTTATTGCCATCGTACCCGCTGTCCTCAAAGATCCTGATGATCCTGCGTACCTGGATCTTGAAAAGGCGCTAATCTGGTTTGGCAATCCCGAACTCCCCGAGCGCGTGGATAAGAAAATGATCGAGCGCGAACACCAACTGGCAAATTCAGCGAAGATCAAGCCCGCAACCGGTAAAGCGATTCAGGCTGCACTTGATAAGGGAGGCGACAAACTCACACTGCAATCCAGAAGCGAACTTGATCAGTACGCAGCACAAATGATTCTCGAGTACTCCCCACAGGAAGAGCACATCGCCAAGGCACTTCTGCAATCAGCATCAACACCACCTGTTGAATCACAATAGCGACGCTTTCTGAACCTCAACTGCAACGAAAAGACTTTATTGATCGGTACGAGAATAGGGCAATACTTAAATCCCCAGAATGCTTGTTGCAAGGCTGTATTGCTCCGGTCGAACATAAATCACGTACCCAAAAGCGTTGTTGTCGACCGTCACGCCCGTGGAGGCAAAGACGTTCACGCCCGCCGAGCCGAGTTTGGCATGGATATCAGCCAATGCACCCAGCTTGTCATCACCCTGCACCAATAATGCCGGGTGCGGGCCGTCCAATTGCATCCCTGCTTTTTCCGCCACGCTGGTCAGTGTGCTGGAATCCGATGGGAAGAGCGTCAGTTGTGTCCGAGCGGGCCCGATTGGAATGGACATCATTGCCATGAGGTTGATCCCCTGCTCGGCAAGCAAAGTGAGCACCTTGTATGCCTCTCCAGGTTGATCTTCGACCGCGGTGTAAAAGTAATCGACACGTCTGATTTGTGTAGCCATGACTCATACCTCATTTCCGTTTGATGAAATCAAGTTACCATGGGATTCTACTGTGTTTCTGTCAATTCCGTATTTTACATCAGATAGTCAATGCATAAATTTCAATCACACGGTCCCCATTGACCGAGGATGGCGAAGATATCATCGATGTTGACCGTACAATCTTCAGTCAGGTCGCCGGTGCAGAATGGCGGACACGGATCGGGACAATCGCCCCAAAGACCGAGCACCGCGAAGATATCGTCGATGTTAACCTGATTGTCGCCGGTCAGATCGGCTGGACATGGCGGTTCATCACAAACAAATGCGGTGAGTTGTACATCGTCGATGTTCCAACCGCAATATCTCCAGCCGCTATCGGTTGTACCCATGGTCCAACGTAAATAGACATCGGATTGGTTATCCGCAACGGCGGAGATGTCGATATCCATTTCAACCCAGGAGGAATCTTCTATTCCTCCGGAGTTTTCCCAGACTGTAGTCCAGTTCGTACCGTTGTTGCTGACGCGGACATAAGCATGATCGTAAATCGGTTGTTCGACACCTAGCCACCGCCAGAACTTGAGGTGTACTTCTTCCAGGCCGGAACAATCGATTGGATTGCTGGTCAAATGCCGCTCGGGAAGATTGTTAGCGTAGTCGCCGTTGAGATTGTAGCCGAGGACGTTGGGCCCGGTGTAACCACTGGTGGGATCAGGGCCGCCATTCTCACCACCCCCGCCCGTAGGTTGCCCGTACGCCCACTGACTCTCCATCGTCCAGCCGGGGTCGTTGTCGAAGTTATTTTCGTAGACCACTGTGTTCGTACCAATCGTGGCTGTGTAAACAGTATCCGGTGCGTTGTATGGATTGAAAACAACTGTACTGCCGTCACCCTGCGCGCTGAAGTAGAACTCCGGCGCATCATCACAGGAGGCAGCGGGTAGAGTCGCTTCGTACAAATCATCACCGAGTTCAACCAAGGGTGATGTAATATACGTCCCGCCGTCGTATCGATAATAGAATGTTCCTGTGCCCGGTACGTATGTTTCACTACCATCCTGGATCCTCACGGTGATCGACGTCTCGACTCCGGGAGGTATAAATTCGGGCAGACCATTGGGGAACATGATATTCAAGGCGGACATCGTACCCATTGCCAAGTCAGGATTACCCCACAGCGCTCCCCATTCGAATGTCTCGTATTTGTTGTAATACCAAAGTCCGTTGACATACATATCCAGGAGCGCTTTCTGATGAGCCTGTCCCTGGGTATAGTCACCTGATGTGACATAAGCTGTAAAGAAATAATCCAGAGACTGGCTTGACCCATCATAAGGATCGTTCCAGGCGTGTTTGCCATAGGCGACTTTTGTAGCACCCAGAAAGCCAACGCCGCCCTGTCGCAACATGGCCTGTCCAATGTTGAGATGATCAGTATCAGAGTTACTGCACGCATCAGCAAAGATAATCGAAGGGTACTCATCGTTCAAGTACTGACACGTGTCGTTTGATACAAACGCTCCCCCGGAAGAGTAGTAAATGTGGCTGGATGTTGGCGAACCGTGACCTGCCCAATTGACAAATGAGTAAGTTCCTGCCGACCAGACATTCTTGACGTTATTCCAGTTCAGGTTGTAATCCATCGGATAGGTGGAATAACCTTGTTCATACATCCGGGTCGTCGTCCAGTCGTTCATCCAGGTCTGATCAATCTTCGTTTCCATTAATACTGCGTTGTCAGTGTCGGGCCAGAAAAACGCTCCCAGGAGAAGGATGTTCTTCTTGAACGCTGGATCACCATTTTGTTCGAAAGCTATAGATTTATTGCAGATATGTTGAACCGTGGCGGGATCACTCCAGGGAATACGACCGACATTAACTTCTGCATAGAAATCAATCGGATCTGAATTTTCACCCCAGCGGTGATCACCATCAGCATCCCAGGATTCACTATCAGGTAGTGACAGCTCGGCGTAATAGAAATCCGTTTCCGGTTTTCCGTAACCCGTATCCTGTTCCGTGCGCCGCATCGGCACATCGTCGTAGTGACCCACAAGGAGCACATCCTCGATCCCCCATTCACCGGAGGGATACTTTTCTCTCAGAAAGTTGCGAATCTTCTCGGCCAGATCGTAACCAGTATAGTTGGAATTGATCCAGGTTGTTGTGACTACATTAACCGTACGCCCCTTGGCTGTTTCCCAGGCAGCCAGTGGTGTGACAGAACCGGTCAGTGAATCCAGGGTTACGATAACAAAGTCGTATAAGCCACGTGTGGCATCACTATTGTGTTGATAGTGGAACTGGATCTGCCGGTAATTGAGAATCAAATCACCAGCTATGGTTTCACATCGCTCCAGATTATCATTGATGGTCGAGCTGTTTTTTCCTAGCGGATTATGGTGAATGTGAACCGTAATATCCGGGTAGTACGTCAATCGTCCCGAGAGTGGATTGTATATGATGGGATTAATGCGAACATCAACAATATTGTATTTGCGGTAGTGAGCCGTTCGAACCAGTTCCCCTACTCCGGCGGGGTATGCATCATCTCTGCCATAAATGAGAGCATAATTCATTTCATACTCGGCAACGCGCGCAGCGTGCTGAGCGGGATCTTCCTGTCCTATCACGAGAGGTAACGGTACATGGATGATGTCATATATACCCGGGAGTTCGATACCCTTACCAAAATCATAACTGATGTCGTCGACTACCCTCCCCGGGGGAATAGCAATTGGAAATATCCTCGAAGGTAGATCGGGCATACCCGGCACGAGATGCCTCCCATATCCTTCCACGAATAATTCATGCCCTTTTCCCGTTTGCACCACATCGTATTCTCCAACAGGAATTGTGATGCTGGTTGTTTTCGCTTCCCCTGACGCCGTCGCAAAAGATGTCAGGCTCACGATCACGGCCAAACTCAGATGTGTCATCAAAGTATTCATTCTGTCACTCCCAATCCAAATTGTTAAAGACCACTAGGTGACAACATTGTCCATTCAATCACCTGCTCAATACTGATAAACGATCGAGTGACTGATCTGCGACTGTCGTCATTTGGTTGTTTCGGGAAGGAAGCAGTGCTACCCCGGCATCGCTTGCTGATCCGAACCCGATCATGCTTTGCCGGACTCAACTATCCACTATTTGTGCTGAAATGTCAACAAAAATGATGAATGAGGCTGAAATACCTGTGATGAATCCACTTAGAGCAAATCTCTGCTCTCCCGCAAAAGTCGGGATGGTCAGAAATCCATTTTTCATTGATGGAGGAGATTGTCGGCTTTTACGACCATCAACTGAGAATAATACATTCAGGGGCGACTTTGTTCGCTAATTATTGAACTGCGTTGATTTGTACCGGCCGCTGAGAAACTCGCTATCCACCATCAAATCACGGGGTACCTGAAAGCCAACCATTGTTTCAAGTCGTAAATGGCAGGCCAATCTTGTATTGGGAATGAAAGAGGGTGCAGAACGATGCTTTCATCAGGCATCAGCATGAAAACCACTTTCGTAGAACACGATCAGGCAGGCTTGTATTGTCTGTATCCTCTTGACTTTCAACAATGCAAATCAGCCGATGATGATTCCCAACTGATCATGGTTGTATTGGAATGAATCTGATCTCGACACCGCCCTCTCGGATTGTTACCCTTGCTCGGCGGAATACGCCGCCACCTTGTCGGGTCGTTGGCATTATCTCGTCCCCGACAGTTCACAATCACCCCAGCCCGCTACACCACGGGCACAACCCAATCAATACTTATGAAAACTCTTGATATCGCTCTCTGGATCAGTGGAATTGTACTGACCATCGGTTTCTTCATGATCCTATGGAATTACATCAAAGGTCTGAAGGGATCCCCGCGTGAACTCTACATGCTCTACATCGCCAAACTTTTGGAGTATGGAGCATACGGCGCGATCAACTACACTTTTGCACTCTACCTGAGTGCTGACCTTGGCCTATCGGATGTTGCTGCAGGTACTTATATCGGTATCTGGTCAATGTCAATGACCGTATGTTCCATGTTGATCGGTGCGGTTTGCGATGCAATCGGTATCAAGAGAACGTTGCTTCTGGGAACAGCATTCCTGTTATTTTCAAGGATCACACTACCCTTCGTACCTGATATCTGGTCCGCAACATTTTTAAGCTTCCTTCCCTTGGCAATTGGAATGGGAATGCTCCTACCTGTGCTTTCAGTGGGTATCAAGTACTACACTACAACCGAAGGTTCCACACTCGGCTTTGCACTCTTTTACACATTGATGAATGTCGGTTGGGCTCTTGGAGGATTTATCTTCGACATCGCCCGCAGAATCCTGGGTGAACATGAGATTTATGAGGTGTTCAAGGTAGGGGATAGGGCTTTGGATTTCTCGACCTACCAGATTATCTTTATCATCGGTTTTCTGCTGACAGTACCCCAGGCGCTGATATACCTTCTCTTCCGTCGGGGTACCCGGATGACGGACGACAAGGGGATCGTGTTCAATGAAAAAGTAAAGGCCACGAATGCAGATGGCGAGCCTTTGAATCTCTTTGGCGCTATCGGCAAGGCGGCCGCAGATACGGTCGGTATCTTCGCCAAAGTGATCACAAAAAAGCCGTTCTGGATCTTCCTCTTTATGATGGCAATGCTGGTTCCAGTTCGGCTGGTGTTCTATCACTTCCACTATACCTGGCCAAAATACGGCATCCGTATTTTCGGCGACGGTGCACCCGTGGGGAATATCTATGGCGTTCTCAACCCGATGTTGATTGTCTACCTCACTCCGCTGATGGCAGTGTTGACCAAGAACATTCGCTCTTACACCATGCTGGTCGTAGGAACTTGTATTTCAGTGGGTGCGGTCACCATAGCTGTCTTGCCACCGGATTGGCTCGCGCCCCTGACTGATACATGGGTTGGTGAGTTGATCTTCGAGCGCTGGCTTAATGTGCCCGAAGGCGAGCGTGTCCCACTGTACTTGTCGCTTATCCTTTTCATAATCGTGTTTACCTTCGGTGAAGCGATATGGTCCCCGCGACTTATGCAATTTACAGCAGAGATTGCTCCCGGTGGTAAAGAGGGAACATACATTGCGCTCTCCTACCTGCCTTACTTTGGGGCAAAGCTGATTGTCGGCCCGATGTCCGGTTGGCTGGTGGCCACCTATACGCCTGATGGTGTAGGTACTGGTGTGGAAAATCACCCGAGTCACTGGATGGTCTGGGTCTGGATCGGAGGCATGGCCGCCATAACTCCAATCATACTGATCACGATGGTCAAACTTTTCCGACATGCTGAGCAGCAGGATATCGAAGCCGCAGCCTAGGTGCGGTGTATGAACCGTGATGATTCTGTTGTTATCTATTTTTAGTTATTCAAGCACTGTCGCTTCCTGCTCCGTATCGTCGAGATCGGTTGTCCTGTCGTCTTCTGCAGTACCACTTGATTCCTCGGTCGAGGCAAATTCTGAAATGTCTCCAATTCGTTGAACTCGACCATCCTCAATCTGGATGACCACCTCTGCGAGCCATCTTGGAGGGTGCAACATAGAGGTTACCAGAAGGACGTATCTATCTCTGAGCAACTCCAGAACAGCACGTGCTGTATCACACTCCATATGCCTGAACAATCTGAGGTCAAAGAGGACAATCCGGCGATGATCCGGAATGATCGGCCCAATGATTATTGTCATCCTTAGGTCTGGATGCAGATCAGCCCAGATTTCTTCTGTTATATCTGTGTCCAGCCCCTTGGGTAATGAGTCTATCTTCGGTTGTAAATTAAGAGCATGAATGAGTTCTTCTACTTTCTCATCCGCATTCTCGTCCTCACCCCCACCGCCTAAATGCATTCGCAAAGAGCCTGTCCTTGATCCACTTCTCAGGCTGATGAAAAAAGTGTGATCAGCCCAAAAGCCACGATGAATCGTAGTACTCTCAATGAGAGGTTCAACCACTTTCGCAACGGTTAGACGATCCATCTCAAACTGCGGTGTCAAGTAATAGACTGGGATGCCTGGTGATAAATCGAAATCTACAGTATCAATTCCCGATATTTTATCATAGACTGACCGAATGTGGATAGATTTACATGCCTCTTTGAAACTTTTATCATCATCTGCATACGGTTCAATGTTTTTTTCTGCTGCGAAAATAAATTGTCGATACTGAGATGTTGCGGGATAAAAGACACTCAAGTTTGTCAAATGCGCCAAGGCGTTTTTCATGGCGTTGACCATCTGTACCAAGGCGAGCAGATAGGCTACTACCATTCCCCACGATTTATCGCTGACCACAGCCATGTACCCCCCCACCATCATGGCAAATACAATGAGTGCGGAAGTGGCCGCGGAAGTGGCAAATTGAACGCGATCTTGGGCAAGTT
>JANQEQ010000077.1 GCA_028278245.1 Phycisphaerales bacterium
ATGTGGATCTGATGGCGAATGCGGGGAACAGCGGACTTAGACAGCGCACACCGCCTTTCACCAATGGCAGAGTCATCAATCTGATCGGCCAACTGTTCACACCCGCCCACCTGTGCGAATGCTATCTGCTGCTGAACTGTAAACTAGACTGGAAAATGGATCTGAAGCGAAAGGAATTCTATCTGATGACCACTTCAGCAGATGCGCAGATAACTGGCACCCATATGATCATCAACTTCACGCGGATTCTTCTGAAACGGGTCGCTGTCAGTCTGTCGTTGGCCGTCGAACAGGCGAGAAGACTGCAATCGCAAAATGCGATCTACATGTCGCGCTACATGCTGACGCGCACCTACGTGATCCCGGCCGGCTCATGGGAATTCAAATTTGTCAATGCATTCACCAGAAAAGATATGCCGACAGCGATCTTCTGCACTCTGGTAATACCACAGGTGATAGATGGTGCGCTAATCCAAAACCCCTACCTCTTTCTGCCGGGCGGATTAAAATCACTCGAAAGGCCAAATGGGGATGCGGAGAATTTTGGCCAACAGGTGCGAATTTCATCACGTGACCCGGCAAACTGAACAGGCGCAATGGGAAACAATGTGTCCACTGAATATAATCGGATCAGGCGAGGGACCAGAAGGATTCACGCGCAAAAGATTCAGCACCAGATTGGCGATTTACAGATTCGATTTGTCGCGTGACCACAACTCCGCCTTCGATGCCATGAATATCATTATCAGCAGCAAGTTCAGCGATGGCACTGCCGAAGTCTTCGATCTGCTGGTGTGGGGATTGTTCAACAGACAGATGGAAATCAATAAATTCTATCAGCCGCTCATCAGTTGGGTGTAAAGAAAATGCTGTCTAACCAACTCAGAAAAATCATCAACGCTGACCGACCGATGCGCGATATTTTCGGGGGGATCCTGTGTCGAACTCGACTTCCACCGCCGCCAGTCAGCACGCGTGCCTACATCGCCAACACGACGAGTGTTCGTCG
>JANQEQ010000162.1 GCA_028278245.1 Phycisphaerales bacterium
CCCGCCTACTACAAATGGCTCGACCCTGATTCAATCATCATTGACATTCAGTCAGGCGAACTGCTGCTGGATCCGATCACTGGTTTCCAGATTGCTGGTACGTTCAACGGCTGGCCTTGGGATGACTTTACCGAAGACGATCAGATGTACGACGACGGAACGAATGGTGATGAGACTGCCACGGATTCCTTTTTTACAATTCAGCAACTCTTTCCGGCAGGCTCAAATTTCGAGCACACGTACAAGTATGCGGTCAATGAACTGGATGCGGAGGCGAGCTTTGGTCATGACCACATTCTCACCCTATCGAACGACATCACCACCTTGACCGTTATTGATACCTTTGGCACGACAGATCATCTCTATGACCAGTGGATTGCCATCATCTATCCTGACTACAATGATGTGCGCAGCCGTCCCGGAGTCATTCCGAGCAACTTCAATGTTGCGCAAAACTATCCCAATCCATTCAATCCGTCGACGACGATTTCCTTTGATATCCCCAATACCGCACCTGTGAAACTCACGATCTACAACATTCAGGGACAGCAGGTCTTTCAGCGCAGTTTCGGCAATCTGAATGCCGGAAGCTACTCCATTCAGTTTAACGCGCATGCGCTGGCCAGCGGCACCTATCTGTATCGACTTGATGCCGGTGGGCTGTCCGATGTAAAGAAAATGCTGCTGCTGAAGTAGATCGCAACAGCTCAAACACTCCAGGGAAGGACTATTGCCTTCGCCTTTTTACAGTCACATGCATGCGGTGCTTTCTATGATACACAATCTTAAACATATCATATTTTTTGCGGTGCTGCTGGCTCTTCGTGGTGCGGTAACCGCCGCCGATTCGGTCTGGCAGAGTCCACCGGCGATCGAACCCGGTGAAACGATCACGATCTTCTACGATGTGAATCTTGGCAGTTTGGAAAGCGGACAAGATGTCTACTTGTTTTGGGGAATCAATGCGGATGAGCAGAATGAATGGCTGATTCCGCACGAATCAATGATTCCTGAAGGTTCGACAGTGATTAGCGGCGAAGGTGTCGAATCGCAAATGGAGTATCGTGGCGACAACATTTGGTCGATTGAGATTCCGACTGTCGCTGGAGTTTTCAGCCTGCACTTCTATTTCATGACGCAGTCTGCCGAGGATCACAACGCGGGTGTCGACTGGACAATCTCGGTGCTTGACCCTGTCGTCACGGAGCTGCCGTACGGCTTCACCTACGATCCTCGCAGTGCAAACTCCAGTGTTCAGCCTGAGGATATCGATGATGTCTTTCTTGCGGGACCGTTCAATAACTGGAGTACGAGTGCGGATCGAATGCTCTTCAATGACGAAGCCGGAGTCTATTTTCTTGAACGCACGCTGCCATTGGGCATGATGCCATACAAATTCGTTGTGAATGGAGATATCTGGACGAAAGATCCCGACAATCCTGTTTCTGAAGGAACCGGCGATGATAACTCTCTGGCGGTCGTCGAGCCATACCCGGCTCCGGTATTCACCAAGATGCGGCCACTGGATCAGCGAGTACTGCCAAACGATACTACGGTGACTTTTCAAGCCTATGTGCGGCCATCAGGCTACGCGGACGATCTTGATGGTCTGCCAGAGATGACTCTGAATGGCGATCCCTTCGATTTCAATTGGGTTGCGAGTTTCAAACTCATGTACGCGCAGCTATCACTTGAACCCGGAATGAACGAAATTATTTTGAAAGCGAGGGACACCGCAGATCGTCAGACAACGAAGAGCATGCGC
>JANQEQ010000096.1 GCA_028278245.1 Phycisphaerales bacterium
GTCGGCGGGGAGAGAAATCGATCGATGACACGCCCACGGTTAACCCCGCCGATATGAAACCCCCCCAGAGTAACAGTGAGTCTAATCACGAAGATGGTATTGTGGTTGGCAATAACGAGCCGAGGAGCATGGCGTGTTCTGTAACACGCCATGCTCTAATTACAGAACCCAGAGAATGGAGGCGCCTTGTCTGCGGTATTGATACGCTTGATGTGGGGATTTATGTGAATTGGGATGAATGGGATTTGCTCCATAAAGAGCTTGTCTTACAAAAGAACAAAGCTGTAGTTCAAGAAGGGGTTGTTTGGGACAAATACCCCATTGGTCCGATCTTGGTCTACCCATCTGGTAAAGGGCGTAACTATGCTTACCATGTTTACCGGCCCGGTTGCCATGTGTTCATTGCGAAAAGGGGGGAAGCGGGCAAAACGCCAAATGTCTATGTGTCAATAGAATCTCATCTGCTTTGGCGAGATGGGGTAGAGATGTCTTTAGATCGGGTAGAGAACCTGATCACCGATCTTGGTGGAGAAATTGAGAGAATCCAGATCAGCCGCTGTGATCTTGCAGCAGACTTTTATATTCCAGGTGGATTTAACTATGAACTATTGAGTTCATGTCGAGTGAGCAAGAGTAAGAAGACTCAACACATTATGGATGATGATTGTCTGGAGACGTTATACATCGGTGAAAAGCGAAGCCCAGTTCAAGCTCGGATCTACAATAAATCGAAGGAGTTGTTGAAGAAAGGGGATAAGATGTGGTTCCTTGATGTGTGGGGGATCACTGGGTGCGTTGATGTGTGGAGGATTGAGTTTCAGATGCGAAGGAAATATCTCAAGGAGTGGGGGGTTGAAAGTTTGGAAGATTTGCTGGGAAAGGTGGGGGGATTGTGGCGGTACCTCACAACTGAATGGTTGTCGCTTCGTTTGCCTGATGATCAGAATGTAACGAGGCGCACAGTTTATCCTTGGTGGTCTGCGGTCCAGGAATGTGCTTCTGCTTTTGGGCCAGAGTGTCAACTGGTTCGTGAGGTACCGAAGATAAATTTGGCAAGTGTTGGATGGTATGTGGCTCATATGGCTGGTTGTTTAGCCAGTTACGCTGCGAGAATTGGGTGTGGAGACTTTTGGGAAGCGTTTCATCGGCTTCAGGAAGATGTCCAAAAGCATTGGGATGAGAAAGACTGGGATATGGAATATGTGAAACGGTCTCTGCTTGCGGGACATGACGTAGATCTGGGAGGTTCGGGTGATGTCCCATTCTGAGGAGAAAAAACCATCGCCATACCTGTCACCGAAGGAACTTGCAGAGCGGTGGCGGTGTGCGCGATCGTCAGTTGATCGCATTGCCCGGAGAGCTCGCTTGAGTCGTTTTTGTTTGGGGGAGGGCAGGAATGGGATGGTCAGGTTTAGTCGCGTGGAGGTGGAAGCCTACGAAGCACAACGAAGAATTTGAATGAAGGTATTGCTGTTCAGTATTGCTATCCCGCATGGCTGCCCCGGAGATTGCAAGTCCGCCGGGGTGGCTGCATTATAGTGATGACCATCATGCGATAACGGTGATGAGATGAATAAAACTGTCTTGGATAGTGCTTCGATACATCACCGACGGATCACAACTTGTGTCCAGGAGATTACCCCATCCAATCTCATTTTCTTGTACACTACATCTGCTGAAATGCATTTCTGTCAATTCCACATAGGGATTCGCTGAGGCGTAAGCACTGCTTTAGATAAGGAAGGTCATTATGGAGCACGGTGCACGAGCCCGGATAGCATCAATCGTTATTGAACAACTATTTGGATATTTAACCTATGAGATCCCGACGAGATTAAATGAAGATTTAATAGTTGTTTATGGGGATAACGGTAGTGGAAAAACTACTCTTTTGAATCTCATATTTCATGCCCTTGCGCCTAATGACAACCAAGGGCATAGAACTCATATTGCAAAGATTCCATTTAAAAGAATGGAAATTGATTTCGAAGATGGTCATCGCATTCATATATCCAGAGATAAAGCGAATGTGGGACCATTTACGATGAGTGTGGGGCACAAAAATCGCGACAGTATTTCGCACTCATTTATACTGGACAAAGAGGGCAGAGTACGAGAACAGGATAAGTCGACTTATCAGTTATTGCTAAAAGCTCTGTCTGATTTGAATTTAGGATTATTCCTGCTCCCTGACAATCGACAGATTCAAAGCAATCTCTACGAAGATGAGGAAGTAGTAGGTCGTAGTTTTTATCTCACTCATTATCACTCTCATAAATTTGAGCGAGAGAGGGAATATTACGATGAAGACGTGGTTACTGGATCGATAGACGATCTTGTGAAGCTTGCTTTGAAAAGGTCCACGCAGTGGATTCGGCGTCAAGCACTTGCTGCAACAAGTCAGGGCGAAACGGACACAAATAAAATCTATACAGAGATCCTTCGTAGGATCTCGGGACATTCGAGTGCTAAAAAACAGCACGAGAAAATGTCCTTTGAAAAACTCTTGGAAAAGGCGGAGAGTCTATCAAAGAGGAGTACAACATTTAGTAGATTCGGTCTAGTTACTTCACTGAGGATAAGAAAATTGTTGCCAGATTTAAAAGGTGTCTCTGCACAAAAGAAGGGTGTGATTACTCAAGTGCTATCGCCCTATATACGCTCATTTGAAGCACGTTTAGATGCGTTGGAGAAACTTAGGGAGGCGCTAGATACATTTTCAGAAATCTTCTCTCGTTTCTATCAGCATAAAAAACTTAGTATCAACATGGAGAGGGGGATCAGAATCGAATTGAGCCATGGTGAAGATAGCATTGATCCGGAAGTGCTGTCTTCGGGTGAGAAGCAGTTATTACTGCTTTTCTGCAATGTAATGCTTGCTCGTTCTCGGCCAAGTGTGTTCATCATAGATGAGCCAGAACTGTCGTTGAATATAAAGTGGCAAAGAGAGCTAGTTTCAGCACTTATGGCGTGCGTACGAGGATGCGACGTACAGTTTCTAATTGCTACGCACTCGCTAGAGATGATTGCCCGGCATAAAGGAAGCGCTGTCAGACTCGAGAGTATGGATTGAAATTTAATGTGCGAACCGGAGCGACGAACCATTGAAGAACTTGTGATCCGTTACGAGTTCGAACCGAGCCTGAAGGATATCTTTGTCGAAGGAGCAGAAGACAAAGCAATCATCGAAGGAGTGCTGGAAGAGAATGGTGTGAAGGGGGTGGTTGTATTTGAGATATCATCTGTCGAAATTCCGACCGATTACGGGGAAGAGAACAATAATCGAACTCGTGTTATCAAGCTATCTCGCCTCCTCGGAAGCAAACCTGAAATAGATTTGGGGAATGTTGTATGCGTAGTAGACAGTGATTTTGATTTCATTACGGGGGGAGGGATTGAGGACACATTCCTGCTCAAAACTGACTACGCCAATATGGAGATGTATCTCTGTGCGCAGGACTCATTGGAGAAAGTAAGTCGGAGATGTTTGCGTAAGCGACGACTAACGAATTATATGTACGAAAAATTTATGGTACCGACGCTGCAAACACTGTTTCTCATTCGATTTGTAAATTCACAGCAAAAATGGCGGTTGCAATATCTATCGTTTGAGAGGTTGTTGAAGTGTCGAAGGGGACGGTTTAGCTGGGATAGAAATGAGTACTTGAGGCGATATTTGAACAAGAATGGTAGGGTAGCTGAATTGGAGGATTTTCTAACTGAGGTAGATAGTATACATGTGCCGGATGTGGGGGATGCACGCCGCTTTATTCATGGGCACGACTTTATCATGCTGCTTATGAAGATGATGAACGAATTGCTCAATTCAAAGGTGTTTACAAATGAAGAAGTTGTACTAAGTCTGCTCAAAGCGTGCACGGATTATAGTGCATTATTTGAGGAGACACTGTTTAAAGAGATAAAACATCACTTAAGCGTGTAGCAACGTTAACAAACTGTACAGACTAAAGAGGATTCGAAACTAATAAGATGCTAGCCAATATGATCGTGTTGTTAGAGGAGTGCTGAAAGGTACTGGGGGGGTGTAACCGGATCCGTAGAGGATGAAAACTCAACTTCTGAAGTAAGGGAGTCAGGGATCAACGCCGCGTAGTGTCGCCTACAGATCTCCGGTGAGTTTCCCATAAGTTTACTGATCTTGAATAGGCTGATTCCATTTTGGGCTAAATGGCTACCGAAAGTGTGACGGTAATCGAGGCAGGTCCATTGAAGTCCAGCCTTACGCTGGACAGTCCGTAGGTTGGAAGAGAAGTTATCAGGATCCCAGCGTGCACCTTCAGGACTAGGAAAATACCAACCTTGATCTGACTGCCGCGGTTTGTAACGGATGAGGTAGCGGGCAAGAGAAGCACTGATTGGTACAGCGCGGTTGACCTTCGTTTTCGGTTGCCACGACTCATATCCAATGGTTTTGGCGTGTATGCGCATCCTGCCGTGTTTGGAGACGTGAAGGTCAACATCATCGATTGTGAGCCAGAGAGCTTCCTCGCGACGCAGTCCAGCATAGATGTACATCGCAACCATTGTCTGGAGTTGGCGATGTTCTGAGAGTGCATCGAGCTGTTCGTCAATCTGAGGTAGAGTGAGGTAGCGGATTTCAGGCGCACGTTCTTTGTAGCGTTGAACCTTAGCGACGGGATTATTTTCTCCGAGTAGCCGCACACGACCCTCCCCGATTGACCAGTTAAACAGTCGATTAATGATCTCACGATATCGATTGGCGGTCTTGGGTGCAAGTCCACGAGAACGGACCTGAAAATTGATAAAATCTGCGACGTCCTGTGTGGTGATATGCTCGAAGAAATCCGCCTCGATTACTTGCTTACGGAATCGCCTGTCCTGGCCGTTTTTCAGAGGGCGTTTCCTACCGTTGGGATTTGGTTTCCGGCTCGTGGTAGTAAGAGATTCACAGATCGGACCGAACATCTCTCGCAGGTAATAGATGTCGGTCTGAGCGCTCTTGGGTGTCTTGTGCTGGCGTATGTGAGCGACGTAGGCAGTGACGATGTCAGCGATGGGGGTACGTGTGGGAAGGATTTCTTCCTCTCCACGAGCTTGCGCAGATTCGATACGACGTAGCTTTTCCTTTGCAATTTGGAGTGAGTCGGTTTGCAGACTCACCCGACGTTGTTTGCCCGCGATGTAGTACTGAGCGTAGTAGATACCGTTCCGTTTTTTGAGACTTGCCATGACGACCTCCGGGTAGGAGAAGTTGAATCTGGCGAGTCCATGTTTTGCGTTTTGCAGGGTACAAATTAGGGTACAGGGGACTTTTTTACTGCAAAAAACATGGGACTCGCATCGCTGCAAGTCCCTTTGTTCCAAGAAGTAGCGGGGGTAGGATTCGAACCTACGACCTCCGGGTTATGAGCCCGACGAGCTACCAGGCTGCTCTACCCCGCAATAGATGGTGGATCTTAGCATCAATCTCACTTTTCCGTCAACCAGAGGGTTGAACGGAACATCTGACGTACAGTTGGCAGAACTTGAGACGGAAATCGCTCATCACGCCCAGTTGAACAGGGGTACTCAGGTTTAGGATCGAGTGTATAGGGGGATCAAGCTAATTTGCGTAGCCGATTATTCATAGCGAGATTTGTCAGTTTCTGGACTCTTTCAGGAGTGACGTTGAGAAAGACCAGTCCGACTTCGTATTTCAACAAGCCAATCTTTTTCGACCATGCAACCTGCGCGACCAGAGTTATTGTGTCGCCCAGGCCTCGCAACTCTATGTGTATCTCGCCTTTTGGTGGTTTCCGAGTCAACACACGCATACCCCCTGCAGAAAGATCCAACACCTGCCCCAAGCTTGACACGAGCGATTCCTGCTCCAGGCGTCCCTGTTTCCGTCGAGCCGGCGCTGTTTTGACCAGTCGGGATATTCCAGCTTGTGGATCGAATCGCATGGTCAGAACATCGGCCGACGCGATCACCAACATCACCTGACTTGAGTGAACATGGTACATCGTGGTCAATTATGCTATTTGGAGGTAATAGGGAGGGATTTTCGCTGGTGGACATTCATCGGTTGAGTCCGATATTGCCGATAGCCAATGCGTGAATATGGTGGAAGAGCATCGCACAATTTTTGATCCAGGCTGGCTGTTTCTTGCGGCCGGTCTTGCGTTTTGCGTTGCGCTGGTTCTTATTCCAGCTCAACGTGATCTGGATCTCCTCCGCCAACAACACCATGAGATGCATAAGCAGGTGAATCAATTCAATGAGCGTATGAAAGCTCATGCCGATTTTCTGGATCATCTCGAACAGCATGATACCGAACTTATTCAGCGATTAGCCGGCTTACAACTCAACCTCATTCCCGAAGGGAACGAGCCGGTGCTTCTCACACGTTCACAATTATCCGCATCTGCCATTGAATGGGTTGAGCAGACAATCTCGCCAATTCAAAGAGAAACCCAACCGCTTACAAATTCTCTGCTCAGCAATATGACGTGTGGATCGCACCGTCATTGGCTTATCGCAGCAGCAGGATTATGTACCTTCATCGGTCTGCTCCTGAGTCCCAATTCCAAACGAACAAGAATTCCCTTCTCAAAACTTCCATCATCTGAAGATGAGAATTCAAGCGCATGTGAGAACAGGTTGCGGGATCAAAATAAACATATTCGATCAACACCCACCGAGTTGATCGGAGAGCGAGTGGTGCATCCTGCCATTCTGCAAGGTTATGCTGAGGTTGAGGAACCGATTGTCCAGTGTGAGACGTCCGTTGTTCAAAGCCCATCATCAATTCCAGTCGTGTATCCTGTCAACGCTGGAGCTGAGTATGAGGAAGATGATCTTGAACCGGTAGATGTAGTTAGAACACACGATATTGCTGAGCAGGCTCGGTCAATTGTCGATGAATCATTCGCTGCCTGTGAACCGTTGCTCTTGCCGGATCAATGCAATTTACTCAAGATGAAAATACACGAAGCGGACTCCGATCATGGGGCAAACAACGATGAACCTGTTGCGAAAGTGGAAATGCCGGTTGCGAAGGATGTAGTTTCAAACGCATCTCAGAATATGCATTCCGATGTGGTTCATATGGAGATGTTTCCTCCTGAAATGAAAGTTGATGAGGAAGAATCGTCTGATTCCCTCGAACTTGTGGGTGTGGATAAGGAAGAAGAAAATGAAGCAATCGAAAATTTAGAGGTTCCTGAAGCGTACAAAGAATCTGATGAGCTTGATGATGAGGATGAAGATGAATTCGATGAAACCAACGAGGATGATGTTGAATATGAGGAAGTAGAGGAAGATGAAGAGTCGGAGGATGATGACAATTGTGAATACGAATATGTTTACGAATATGAATACATAGATGAAGATCCATCTGCGGAAGACGAAGAGTGGGTGGATGAAGATGAAGATCCTGATTCTGAGGTTGTTGATGAAATAACCGATTCATGGGATGATTCAGTGGAATCGAAATAACCGCTGAAAAGTGGGGATCACATGCCACGTGAGCCGCAAGACATACCTGATGCAACACTGGGACTTTTACTCGTCATGGGTTTAGGACCAGCGACACTCCGTCGATTGACTGAACGTTTTCAAACTCATGAACGGATTATCGCAGCGACAGTTCGAGAGTTAAAAAACATCGACGGAATTGAAGATAAGACAGCTCAGGCGCTCCGTAATGCGTTTGATGAAGTTGATCCTGACCTGGAGCGCGAGCGAATGAGCGCAAGCGGCGCTCGTGTTATTCTTTATGATGATGATGATTATCCTTCGCTACTTTCAGAAATACCTGATCCGCCTGTGGGATTGTGGATTCGTGGACACCTCACACCGAACGAATCGAAAATAGCAATTGTGGGAACGAGGCGATGCACAACGTACGGTCGTGAGCAGGCAGCAAGACTGTCCGCACTGTTGACACAATCAGGGTTAACTGTTGTATCAGGGGGAGCATTGGGAATCGACGGTCAAGCTCATCGCGGTGCCTTGCGCGCAAATGGACGGACCATTGCGGTTCTGGGTTGTGGAGTTGGTGTCTGTTACCCACCACAGCATGAGGATTTGTTCCAGCGAATCATAGCAGAGGGTGGTGCCCTGGTCAGCGAGCATCCAACAATGATGGAACCGCTGGCAAAACATTTCCCGCGCCGTAATCGAATTATTTCAGGCCTCAGTCTGGGAGTTCTGGTGATTGAAGCTCCATTACGCAGCGGTGCGCTTATCACTGCTCGCCTGGCAATTGATGAACACGGCCGTGAGGTGATGGCACTTCCCGGCCAGGTCGATTCCCCTGCATCAGCCGGCTGCAATCAAGCTATCCAGGAGGGTTGGGCAGCACTGGTCGTAAATCACGCCGACATCCTGCAGCACATGGAAACAATTAACCGTAAATTTCAGGTTGCAGATGAGAAAACAGATGAAACACAATTCGATCAAGGTGAATCACTGTTTGATGCCAAATTGAGCAGCAATCAAAGTTCGATTATGGAAGTGCTAACCAAGGCGAGAGAGCACGTCTCGATTGATCATGTCGCAGCACAGACGCAGCTACTACCCAGCCAGATCCGAGCTGAGCTTACTTTGCTGCAGATCCGGGGCCTCATTCGTCAGGATCATCGGGGCATTCAATCAAAGGTAAAGCGTTAGTAACCAGCAGAGTCCAGTGAGTTACGCTAGTATTGCTGATAGGCATGGTGTGGATGACATGCTGAGTCAGTAATGGTTACGTCATAAGCGGCAGAGGTCTTTTCATCAATTATCAGCAATTGGATCCTGATCCGATATTTGGGATACATCATCCGGAGGCAATAAAACGACATACGGTTCAATGCGAGCAATCACACTTGGACCGATAAATTTGACTTCCTTCATGTCATCAAGTTTCGTAAACAGGCCATGTTCTTCACGATAGGCCACAATGCGTTCTGCCAGTTGGGGACCGATACCGGGAAGAACCTGCAAATGTGATGCTGGGGCTGAATTGACATTGATGCGCATATCCGGCCAGGGGTTCTCACCCGGCATTCCATCAATTGGTTTCTTGTGCAGCACAGACCAGGCAAGATACATCAAGCCACCGATCAGTATGACCAGGAGCAGGGTTGATCCCGGCGGATGCTTTTCTTTTGACCGGATCATGATGTGGAGGAATCGATGGGTGAAATAGCTTTTTGCCTCAGACCAAGTGGTTTGCGGAGGCGTTTACGTATGCCGACCAGGCGTGAAAGAGCTGGTTTAGGTTTGCCGGAATCATCGATCATTGCCACACCCGGGACGTCAGAGTTGGGATGGTCGTAGAGATCCGCCCAGAAGATCGATTCAACCAAAGGCTTGGACATTGCAATAGCGAACATGCGCGCCACCCAGCGTGACTGAATCTGCTCAGACCAGGGTTCCCGCAGGTAACCGCCATCCTTGTCCGTTGGACTACTCGGGACACCCATCGCAGAAATAAGTACAGGCAATTCCAGGTGGAGGAATCGATCGAGCACACTGCTCAATTGCATGAGATCGCGCGTCGTTCGCCCCAGTCTGTTTACACCAAGCAGTATCTGTATACCAATAGCATCTAGGCGGATTCCCTCATGGATCAGAGTTTCCAGAAACGAAATGGGTGAAAGGGAGTTATTTGATTTTGCACAATGCTCGCCAAACGGTTGTTTGAGTTCCACCATGGTGCGCGCCCCTTTGCGTACTTGGCGAACTTGTAATACCGTCATGCGGATCAGATCGAGCATCTGCTCAGGGGTGAACTTGAAATTGTCGTTGACATTGATTCCCGAAGCAATGTTCCACATGCCCACCACGGAACGATAGCGTTGAACCACGCGTCCGATGTGGTCATACGCCAGATCGCGGGTCGTGTCATAGTCATGCTGCCAGACATACAGCCACTCCGGCACCGCATTTTTTGAAAAATCCAATAGCGGTCCTGCCACGATCGGTTTGCCCTGCTTGGAAGCCCAGTCCATCCAGCGGTCCAGCGGATCCCAGTCGTATCGCCCTTCCTCGACCTCCAGGTAACGCCAGTTGAGTGGGAGTACGATCAGATCGAAATTCTTCTCCACAACATCAAAAAGTGATAGATCACGACGCTTCGGCCAGACACGTACACCCAGAACCGCTGACGATGCGGGCCGATTGGCGTAGCGGCGATGGAGCAGGATTTCCGCATGGGTCATGGCCAGGCGATCAGAGGCATCCAATGCCAGGCTCAGCGCCTTCCGCCCAAGCCGATCTGCCTTGACAGGATCATCGCATGTCAGTGCTTCGGTGAAGATTTCCCTCGCTTCGTCCCACCGCAGCATTGCCCGATGGTCTGATGCCAAGTCCAGCATCTGCCACTCTTCACACTTGGCGATGAACATCTTGATGCGGTGTCGGGCCAGCTCCACGGAGAGAATGTATGGCTTATTGCGGTCCGGCAGGAGGCAGGTCTGTAAAACCAGCACTCCCGACTTGCCGGCATCGTACTGCAGGCACAATCCAACCGCCTGCGAACCGCTTGTCTGGCAGTAGATTGAGCCTTTGCGAAACTTGATCTTGCCCGGTACCGCGAGGTCTTCCGGTCCAATCAGGTAGGCAGCGTTCAGCGGCCAATCAGACGCCGGCCCGTGTTGGTCATAAACTGCAAATCGAAGCATAGGTCAGGATCTTCACATCACCGAGCTGTTGGTGAACGATGATGTCCACGCAAGATCAAATCAGAAATGTTGTACCGCTTTATTGTTGCCGGATTTCACACTTTCGCAAGCCCCAGCCGCTGACTTTCCCATTTAGCCTGTACCTAGGAGACATGGTATATTGATGCCATGACATCCATACATACAGACAATTCGGTAAATTCTGACCAGCCCGTCCTTGAAACTCACCTTTCACTGCCCAATCGCAGGCAGGGAAAAGTCCGCGATCTCTACACAGTTCCTTCACAATCGGGGGGCGAACCCAGAATACTGATGATTGCGTCCGATCGATTGAGCGCTTTCGATGTCGTTCTGCCCACGCCGATCCCCGGTAAAGGGAGAATCCTCACCGATCTCAGCATGCGCTGGTTCCATTTCCTCCGTGAATTGAACATCATCGGAGATCACGTCATCTCCACTGATCCGGACGATATTCCCGGTTTGAGTGAGGATGAGAAGAATCAGATCCGGGGCCGCATGATGCTCAGCCGGAAGGTAAAAATCGTTCCGATTGAATGCGTCGTCCGCGGGTATGTCGCTGGATCCGGCTGGAAGGAATACAAACAGGATCAAACGATCTGTGGCATCAAGCTTCCCGCCGGCCTGACCCAGTGCGCGCAGCTCTCCGAGCCGATCTTCACCCCTGCGACCAAGGAAGAGTCCGGCCACGATGAGAATATCAGCTTTGAAAGAGCGTGCGAACTCGAAGGCAAGGAAATCATGACCCGCCTTCGTGATATATCACTTCAACTCTATCAGGCTGCTGCGAAACATGCCCAGTCATGTGGTCTGATCCTCGCCGACACCAAGTTCGAGTTCGGCTATGTCATTGACGACAGCGGAAACCCGACGGATGAACTTCTCTTGGCCGATGAATTCTGCACGCCGGATAGCTCTCGCTATTGGCCGGCCGATCGTTATGAAGCAGGACGCGACCAGGAAAGTTTCGACAAGCAGTACATCCGCAATTACCTGCAGGAACTCGTCGATGCCGGCAAGTGGGATAAAACCGATCCCGGCCCCGCCCTTCCTGATAATGTCGTCACCAACACACTGGCCCGTTATGTTGAAGCACGGACGCGATTATTTGGGTAAGTACTCCAGCGAGCCGGGCCGTCCTCGGCCCCGGCTACGTAAATTGAACACGAGTATTTGTAGGTCGGGTCAGCGCTAGCGCGACCCGACATTTTGGTGTAAACCCCTTATTTATCAATTGATCTTTTGAATTGGCAGATATCCATGGGAAATAACACGAAACTACGATGGCTATGGGTAGTTGTTACCCTTCTCCTTCTAGTCGTCGGTGTTGGTATCTGGATTGTTCTAGATCGGTGGCGCATGCACACCGGAAACCTTGATCCAAGCAAAACGAGAGACTTGGCATATCTTCGCAATATTGCTGACGGAGTAACACCACTGCTGGCAGCAATCGACAAATATAAGCAGGATCATGGGACACTACCATCTGACCTCAATGTGCTGATCGACGAGTACGTATCATCGTCAGAAATGGATGAGCGGGATTGGCGCAGATGGGAATATGTCTCCGATATCGGAAGCGGATTCGCCCTGTATTACAAACTCGGCTGGGATCCCACCCTGTGGTACATAGTAGATGAATCAGGAATTGGTCAATGGAGCATAGATCCTGGAGATGGTTCTGATTCAATATACTTTATCTTTGATAATCCGTAATCATAAGTAACCAGTAATTGAGTAACTCTTAGGGATTTGTGCCACCCAAATGATAAAATGATTACAACGTTACTCCCAACTGTTGTGCGGCGGCGTTGGCGGTTTGATCAATGAGTGTTGCCAACGTCATCGGTCCTACACCGCCGGGGACGGGGGTGATGAGGTGCGCGTGAGATAATGCGGCATCAAAATCAACATCTCCGACATTGCCCTCGTTGTAACCGGCATCGATCACCACTGCTCCGGGTTTGATCCAGTTACCCTGCACAAACTTCGGCCGACCGACGGCAGCGACCACAACATCAGCCAGCTTGACGACGTCTCCCAGATTGCGTGTACGGGAATGACAGGTGGTGACTGTGGCGTGGCGGTTGAGCAGCATCGCGCTCATCGGTTTCCCCAGTATGGGGCTGCGCCCGATGACTACTGCATGAGCGCCGACCAGATCAACCTCGTAAGCATCAAGCAGAGTCATGATGCCAGCCGGCGTGCAGGAACCGTAGGCGGGCATTTCCAGTGCGACTCTTCCCAATGTTCCTGCGGTGACGCCATCGACATCTTTTTCAATGGGGATTGCTTCGAATGCGGCTCGTTCATCAATATGTGATGGCACGGGGTGCTGCAGCAGTATTCCGTGGACTGTGGGATCGTTTCCAAGCTGCGTGATGAAACTGACAAGTTCATCGGTGGTTGTTTCGGCAGCCAGTTCATGGCGGAATGATTTCATCCCCGCATTCTCACATCGGCGAACCTTCATCTTGACATACGTTGCCGATGCGGGATCTTCCCCGACCAACACGGTTGCCAGACCGGGCGTGGTTCCCGAAGCGGTGGTGATTTTCCGCACTTTCTCAGCGGCTTCGTCCAGGATTCGTTGAGAGACCGCTTTGCCGTCGATGAGTTTGGATTGTTCGGTGGTCGTATTCATGGGAGCAGGATAACTCCAATTGGCATCTGTGGGGAGTGATTTTCTCATCCGACCGGGCATGCTGCTATACGTGAACCTCAGAGCACCATACACTGCAGGCACAATGCCTACCGGACCATCACTTATCGCAATCGACGTGGGGAACACCTGCACGCACATCGGCCAGTTTGTGGAAGGTAGATTTGAGCAGAGTTGCCGATTCGGCAGTGGGGAGGTGAGTGATATTGTCCAGCAAGTATTGAAATGGTGGAAAGATATAGCAGACCTGCCGCAATCATCCGTGGTGCTGGCATCAGTTGATGCTGAAGCGGGAAAGCACATCGCACTGGCAGTGGAGGATCAGTTGAGCATCGATGTTTACAGGGTGGAAGAGGATCTGCCTATTCCGATCGGGCGGCAACTCGATCCGGAGACGATTACGGGCGTGGATCGTCTGCTCAACGCAGCGGCAGCGTATGAGGTAGTGCAGCAGGCATGTGTGGTGATTGATGCAGGCAGTGCGGTGACAGTGGATTTTGTCGATGGCGAAGGGACATTTCATGGCGGTGCGATCGCTCCCGGCGCAACCATGCAATTGCAGTCGATGGCTGAGCATACCGCAGCCTTGCCTGAGATCACTTTCTGCCAGCCGGACGCAGATGCGTTCGGGCGATCGACCACTCAAGCGATGTTGCACGGCGTGTATCACGGCATTCGAGGCATGATCTGGAAGCTGGTGGAACTCTATGCGCAGCGCTACGGTGCTTATCCGTTGGTGATCGCAACAGGTGGTGATGCGGAAACTTTGTTTGCTGATGATGAACTCATCGACCGGTGCATCCCGGAATTGACGCTGATGGGGATCGCAACCACGGTGCGCCGGGCGCTGATGAACGATCAGGAACCGGCTGACGATAAACCACCCGCCCAACCGGATCCACCTCGTGGATCGAATCATGGATGATGTTCGTTTGATCTTGGCAACCGCACCACGTCCCGGCGCACTTGCGATATTGCAGCTCCTGGGTGATGTGGAACCTGTGCTTCGGGAAATAAGTGGAAAAGACGATTGGCCGGTTGGATGTACGAGGCTGGCGACGTTTTCCGATATTGATGAGGGGATGGTCGTTCGATTACGTGATGATGTGGCAGAGCTGATACCCCACGGGGGAATGCGCGTGCAACAGCGGCTTATCGCATGGTTACAGACTTTGGGGATTGAACTTGTTGAAAGCAACAACTGCGATCCAATGGATTTGTTTCCCGAGGCTGAAGATGAGTTGGAAGCGATCATGCTGCACGCTTTATCACGGGCACAAAGTCCGCTGGCAGTGGAATTGCTACTCGATCAGCCGCGTCGTTGGCGGGAGGTTCCTGCAGAAACAGCTTTCACTGATCAGGATCATGCACGATGGATGCGGCTCAATCGGTTGATCAATCCCCCCCATGTCGTCGTATGTGGGCAAGCGAATGTCGGCAAAAGCACACTCAGCAATGCACTCATGGGACGGGCACTTTCTCTGGAAGCGGATATGCCGGGAACGACGCGTGATTACACCGCCGGACGTTTGGATCTAGCGGGGCTAGTGGTGGATTGGCACGATACCGCTGGTCTGCGATCCACGGATGACCCGGTGGAAACTCGAGCAATTGAATTGAGCCGGCATTTGATGGCTCAGGCAGATCTGCTTATTGCCCTGACCGACGCAGAGCACGATTGGCCTGATTTGCCCCGATCTGCAGAATTACGTGTGGCCAATAAGTCTGACTTGGCAGCAAGATCAGATGCAGATCTGAATATCTCCGCATTGACCGGAGAGGGGATGGCAGAGTTCGTCTCGGCCGTGCGCGATCGCCTGGTTTTTCCCACCGATCTGACAGATCCCAGTCCCTGGCGATTTGATGAGCGCTTGCCTGTGTGATTATCGGCGGATTTCTCTCTGAATAATCCAATCATGTTGCCATGTGTCAATGCGTGATGTTTGTGCAACTACCCAGATCGGAGATATGCTGCAATTTTTGCACTCAACATTGCGTACCCTTCTGTTTGGAGTACTTTCAAGCAGATCACCTTCGCTCCGTCTGCGAAGCATCATTAATGAGAGAGAAAGAGAAGATGTTGAAGTACACGCTCACTATCGTCGCTGCTATGTGTCTCCTGGGCACATCGGCTCAGGCTGATCTTACCGGAACAACACTCGACCTGGAGATCACTCAATCGGGGTTCCCCGGGACCATGGTCGGTCCAACCGGTGGAACACATTCATGGGGTTACACAGAGACTTTCACCGGATCCATGGCCGGCAATCGGAGCTGGGATGCAACCAGCCCCACGGCACATCCTGTTTATGACAATGCAATTCTGTTTGATTTCACGGACTTTGATTACGCTGCGTTCGCTGTGATTGCTCCCTCGACCACTACGCTCAACATCACGAATATCGCGGAGGAAGTTGATGGTACTTTTGGTGTCTACCTCCCCAGCGATCTTGGACAGGATATTTCCTTGGCCGGTTCAGGTGGATCTGGCAATAGTCTCACTCTCCTGTGGGACGTCGATACGGTTGTAGATGTTGAGCCGGATTTTCCTATGGTCGTAGTTGCTTGGAATTCAGTCCCCACTCCGGGCTCATTGGCTCTTCTGAGCCTGGCTGGTTTGACGGCTCGATCACGACGCCGACGTCAATAACCAATATACCCTCCCATTGCGCTGCCATGCCTCCTTGCATGCGACCCTGCCGCTCCGCGGGGTCGCACTTTTTTTGGCTGACTCATTTTGACTAATTGTGAGATACGAACGATCTATGTTTCGATATCTACATCAGGTTATTGCAACTGCGGGCAATCAGGTAAGATGCTGTCCTAGAATTCAGATAATTTACAGATTGTGATCCAGAGACTGCCAAATGACCACCAATGAGAATAAAACCGGGACCGATTTCATCCGCACCATCGTGGCCGATGATCTCAAAACCAATAGGTGGGATGGGCGGATCGTGACGCGTTTCCCCCCCGAACCCAATGGTTATCTCCATATTGGACACGCCAAGAGCATCAGTCTGAACTTTGGTATTGCATCAGAGAATCCCGGCGGCATTTGCCATTTACGTTTTGATGATACAAATCCCTGCAAGGAGGAGAACGAGTACGTCCAGGCTATCAAGGAGGATATTCGCTGGTTGGGATTCGATTGGGGCGAGCATGAGTATTTTGCATCCGATTATTTTCATCAGCTATACGAATGGGCGGTACAGCTGATCCAATCTGGGAAAGCCTATGTGGATGATCAGACAGCAGAAGAAATTCGACAATCACGTGGTACGCTGACTCAACCCGGTCAGGAAAGCCCGTATCGCAACCGTCCAGTCGAAGTGAATCTGGATCTCTTTGAACGTATGAAGAAGGGGGAATTTCCCGATGGGAGTCGCGTCCTGCGCGCCAAGATCGATATGGCCGCGCCGAACCTGAATTTGCGCGATCCCGTGATGTATCGGATTTTGCACGAAACACACCACCGCACCGGAGACGAGTGGTGCATCTATCCCATGTATGACTTTGCGCACGGCCAGTCCGATTCAATCGAGAAGATCACACATTCACTCTGTTCTCTGGAATTCGAAAATCATCGACCTCTGTACGATTGGTTCTGCCGCGAACTTGGAATATATCATCCTCAACAGATCGAATTTGCCCGTTTCAATCTTAACTACACTGTGATGAGCAAACGTAAATTGCTCGCGCTCGTGCAGGAGGGACATGTGCAGGGATGGGATGATCCGCGTATGCCGACGCTTTCTGCAATGCGCCGGCGGGGTTATCCACCACAGGCGATTCGTGCTTTCTGCACACACATTGGGGTGGCAAAACGTCCCAATGTCATTGACCTTGCGTTACTGGAACATTTTGTGCGCGATGAGCTTAACAAAACCGCCCCTCGTGTGATGGGTGTTTTGAATCCATTGAAGGTCGTCATTGATAATTATCCGGAAGATACAGTCGAGGAACTGCCTGCGGTGAATAATCCGGAAGATCCATCAGCCGGCTCAAGGATGGTTCCATTTTCCAGAGAAATTTACATCGAGCGGGATGATTTCCGTGAAGAAGCTCCACGTAAATTTTTCCGCCTGGTGCCTGGACGTGAAGTTCGACTGCGCTGGGCATACTTTATTACATGCACTGATGTAGTGAAAGATCCGGACACTGGTGATATCATCGAAGTCCACTGCACGTATGATCAGGAATCACGCGGGGGATCTTCACCCGATGGCAGAAAGGTCAAAGGAACCTTGCACTGGGTTTCAGCTCCCCATGCGCTGGATGCGGAAGTGCGGATGTATGACAGGCTGTTTACTCATGAAGATCCGTCCGGTGGAGGTGAGGGAAAAGATTTTCATGATTACCTCAATCCTGATTCGCTCAAAGTGATTGCTAATGCAAAAGTTGAGCGATCATTGGAGGAAGTCCAATCCGGGCAAAGGATGCAGTTTGAACGTCAGGGTTATTTCTGTGTCGATCCGGAAACACAGCCCGGCAAGTTGGTTTTCAACCGAACGGTAACTCTGCGCGATTCCTGGGCCAAGCATGATAAAAAGAAGTAAATCGACACGGCATGCAGTCTATTGGGCAACAAATAAAGTTTCTCGCTGACTCAGGCAATGGTCAATACGCATAATGGTTGATGATTGCCCGATTAGAACCAGAGTCTCGGAAATCGCAGGACTCATCGTGCCTCCGCTCACAGCAATTCGCAGAGGTTGAGCGACCTTTCCAAGCTTTCCACCGGCATGATCTTCGGCGTATTGAGCCAGCGTTTTATCCAGCGAGTCAACCGTCCAGTCGGATAAATCGGCCAGGAGAGGTTTAATTTGATCCAGATGATGAAAACCATTCGGATCGCCATTGACCAGCGCTTTGCGGACACCCTTTGTGGTTTCATATTCCACATGTTCATCCGGAATGAACATAAATCGGCAGCTTTGTATCGGATCGAGTAGTGTCTTGGATCGGCTGAGATTGGCTGAGGCAAATAAAGCAAATTGTTCAGTTGAAAAATGTTCGAGAATCTCCGGATTGTATTTCCTGCAATAGTCACACAGGAATTGAGTAAATGAATCAGGAGAAAGTTCCTGCAATGCCCGCAAGTTGAAAGCCAGCAATTTTTCACGATCAAACTTTGCCGGTGATTTAATGATGCGATTCAGATCAAAATGCTCAACGAGGAAGGACCGATCAAACGTTTCAATATCACCACCGGGAGACCACCCAAGCAGGGCCAGGAAATTAACCATAACTTCCGGAAAATAACCTGCTCGTCCAAAATCCTCTACATTGATCTCGGGTAATGTTATTCCTAATTCCTTGCTCAGTTGATGAGCCTGATCAAAATCAAGTTGGTTGTTCTTGTTTTCAGTCCACCAGTTCCAACGTGTGTTGTCGATACTCTTCGTTGATGTAATGTTATGTTCTCGGATATATTGACGAAGTGCCTTGTCTTGATCCCGCTTGGACATCTTCGATCCATCAGGATTGAAAATGAGTGAGATGTGCGCATAAACTGGACGTGCGTAGTCCAGCGCATCCTGCAGCAATTGATGCTTTGCGGTGTTTTTGAGGTGTTCCTGTCCTCTGATCACGTGTGAAATCTGCATCAGGGCATCATCAACAACCACTGCAAAGTGATAGGTTGGAAATCCATCAGCCTTTGTGATCACAAAATCATCCAGTTCTCTTGCATCAATCTGCACATCGCCGAGCACGGAATCCTGGATAGTGATCGAACCTTCATCGGGAACTTTGAAGCGTATAACAAAAGGCCGATCTTCCTGGAGATAATGTTCAACAGTGGCGGTATCTAGAGAAAGAGCAGCTCGGTCATAGCGATAATCTTGTTTTGCTGCCCGAGCCTTTTCCCTCGCCGCTGCAAGTTCTTCCGCCGTTTCAAACGCCCTGTATGCTTTGCCCTGATCCAGCAGTTGTTGAAGATATTTCTGGTATATATCGAGTCGTTGTGATTGTTGATAGGGGCCAACATCTCCGCCGCCGCAATCCTTGTACTCCGGACCTTCATCCCATTTCAAACCCAGCCAGTGCAGATCTTCGAGGAATGCCATTGATGCTGCATCGGATGAGCGCTGCTGGTCAGTATCCTCGATCCGCAGGATGAATTGCCCGTTGTGCGCTTTGGCGTATGCCCAGTTGAAAAGGGCAGTACGTGCACTACCGACATGAAGGTGGCCGGAGGGGCTGGGTGCAAAACGGGTACGAACAGATATTGCTTGGCTCATAGTATGACCAGAGTAACGTGATGAACCGAAGTTGTGGAGGTATTATCAACTGGAATCGGCGGAAACTGTCGTGCGACGTCGAATTCGTGATATCGTCAATCGAAGGGGACTGGTTACCGCATACACAGTGAATACCAGTGCAAGTATTTCCTGGAACCACCAGATGGCCAGAAAGAGGATAAAGATCAATCGGGCGACATAAGCGAAACTTCGCCTGCCACGGATATACCGATTGACAAAGTGAACATACGGAATCGAGGAAACCATCGCCACTGCACACAGCAATGTGACGACCGGCATGCCAAATGCGGTCCAACGGGCAAACATCAACGCTGCGGATTCCGTGGCCGGGGTTTTTGTGTAGAGCCAGTGCTGATGAAGAACGATCAGACTGGCAACCGCACCTGCGGCTCCGGGTGAGGGAAGACCGCGGAAAATCAGATGATCATCCTGCGCCGCACTTGGTGTTTCTACGTTGAAGCGTGCTAATCGCATGGCAGCACAACACAGATAGACCACGGCAATGCCCCAGACAATTCTGGCAAATGCGTGGTCCGCTTCAGGTCCAAGTATTGCACCGGTTTCCGGACCAAGATAATGGCTCACCAGTCGCATCATCATGAAAGCGGGAGCGATTCCGAAGGTGACCAGATCAGCAAGTGAATCAAGCTGGGCCCCGATGTCGGAAAAGCTGTGCGTGAGGCGAGCGACCGAACCATCGATACTGTCCAGAAACATGCCCAGGAAGATGAGAGCGCCGGCAACCGTCAAACTTGACCAGCCCCAGAGGCCTACCGTTTCGATGGGTTTGGCGGCGTAGTGAATCGCAGCAAATCCTGCAATCAGATTGCCGAGTGTGAGAAGTGTTGGAATAACAGAGATTGCCGGAATGTGACGACGGCGACGATGTCTACTTCGTCGTCTATGCCGGGACGATGCTTCCTCGTCATGATTCGTCATCGCTGAAACAGGTGATTGTTCTTCAGAAGCCGCCATATTGTGAATGCGTTCAGTTTACTCCGGTGCGGATCCAAATCCATGATTCAAGTCGATCAACGTATCGGGAAGTTTGGGAATGAGAACCAGCATACACCGACGGGATTGATTTGATCGACTTGAGAACAGGAGTTGGCCGATCGTGGTGGGGGGGGTGGTCGTTGGTCCTAACGGATCTATCGGCTTATCCCGGGTGAATATGGATTGATTACGGGAGAAATCCTCCTCGGTGAGTGATTCTTCAGTAGGAGTTTCAGTAGTTTCGTTATCAAAGGAATCCCAGGATGTCGTTGGCGATTCGCAGGTGAGAATGTAGGCATAACCTGAACTCAACTTGATATCCAACGCTGCTTCAGACAATGATTGACCAGTTGTACGTTCTCTTTCAAATAGACGCATAAGCTGATCATCAGCGGGTGGATCGTAGACTGGCATCATTTCCACGTGCAGGTAGGGGGCATCCTCCAGCAGTACTGTCCAGGCGCGGATCATCAGGTGAACGATTCCTGGTTGGAGGCGACGCACAGAATTGTCGATGGCCAGAGCCTGTCCCTGAGGTTCGAGAGATGCCGAATGCAATTCTCGCCATTCAAGGATCTGTCCATGCCAGGCCGTGGCATTGAGTGTTGTACCCCCCAGCAACTCTAATAAATAATCAACATCGTTGACCGGGATTCGTCGTAAACGAAATCCATTTTTCTGAAAACGTTGATCGCTGGTTGCATCAATGATTGGCTGGGAACCAAGTTGAGTTAGTGCGCTCATGATGCGTTGGGAGTTATCTTCCAGTAACCACTTGCGCACTTCCAGTCCGTTATCGGTATGGAGAATTCGCTTCAGTATGTCATCATGTGTGGGTGTTGATGTGAGCAAGTCGTTGGTCTGTGCTTCACTTTCGAATGTATTTGATGTACATCCCAGGATGAGAGCACATAAAACGACAATCAGGTAAAAACGAAAACTCAGCATATTTCAGTACATCAACTTGAGCACGAGGGGTAGAGAACGTTATCCATCTTACATCACAATAATCAGGATCATTTCAAAGAGGCACAATTGTCCTCTTATTCACATGTAGCTCAGACTGAAGATTGAATTGTATGATGCTCCTCCTGTTGCGCAAAGCTGTTGATCCGATCAATCATGCGTCGCAGCACACCATACTTATGTCGACGATGTTTGAATGTGAGTCGTGGTAATTCCAGATGGTCGTCTTCCTCAGGCAGGGCTGATTCAAGTTGAAAACTGCCGCTCTTGATCAGGCAACTGAACTCCTGATTCAGAAGCTCAAGATGCTCTTCCGTCAGAGGTGACTGAAGACGTATGACCAGTGTGTCATTGACATAGCGACTGGAATGATACAGCCTGTAATAATTGAGCACGTGCTGAACCGCTTCTTCAGGTGACGGAGCGATAAAGTAAAAATCCGGATCCTCCTCACTGATCCAGCCGTGGGAGAGGAGATTTTGCCTCACGTTTACGTTCCAGTTCTGCCAGTAATCCCCGTTCTTACCTTCTAGGAGCACAATTGGAATCATGTTGCTCCTGCCGGTTTGTACGAGAACCAGCGTTTCGAAAATCTCATCCTGAGTGCCGAATCCACCGGGAAAAGCTGCCACAGCATCGGCGTGTGACATAAACATCAGTTTTCGGGTGAAGAAATAGCGGAAGTTGATGAGCTTGGGATCTCCTTCGATGACTTCATTTGCAGTTGTTTCAAAGGGTAGACGGATCGATAATCCAAAGCTTGCTTCGCGCTGAGGACCTTCGTGCCCTGCCTTCATGATACCATCCCCAGCACCTGTGATAGACATCCAGCCATGCCTGGCGATTTCTGCGCTGAATCGTTTTGCCGTTATGTAATCTGCGTGATCTTCTGGTGTGCGGGCAGAACCGAAAATAGTGAGCTTGCGTGTGCCACGATAGCGATTGAATACACGGTAGGCGTAGCGCATCTCCTTCAGCGCCGTATTGAGTAGCTTGATCTGCCCAGTATCTGCTTCATCGGTGATGAGTTTGAGAGACGTCTGGATCAATTGCGTGATGAGTTGTCCCTGGAATGAATCTGACGTTCCTCCCACATTATCGATGATATCTTGAATGGCCTGAACAGTGGTTTCATCGTGGATTCTTGCGCTGGTCATAAGGTTACCTGAAAAATAGTGTCAAACTGTACATATTCAATGGCATTGTGAGTGAAAAGTATACGCCCCCGAAAGCTCAGGATCGTCCTGCTTTACGGATTACCTGACATGCCAGGTATGGTGATGATACTAACTTCCGGATCGCTTAGCGGACCGGTTACATGTATCGAATAAAGCTGGTCACCCAGGGATCCTATCACATCGCGCCATAGGAGCCACCCGCCACGCGAGTGAAACCTTGTATTAAGCTGCAGCGAATCGATTTCGAGCAAGCCTTCCCCGATGATTTGCATGTTTGCGATATCCCCGACGGTGCTTTCAAAGAGGATGCCCTCAGGCTCAAATACGAGATGATTGCCGTCCACGTAGAAATCCATTGAAGCAAAATCAAGATCAGGTGCCATGGTGAGCGTGAGTTGTGAAATCTGTACGAGTCTTTGTACAAGGGGAATATGGGCTACCTTATCACCGAGCACACGGGCGGAACCTCGTCCGACTCGGGATTCAATATCTCCCCGCTGTCCTGCAAGCGAAAAACTGGCCCAAACTAAACCCTGGAGGTCGTCTGTCGAATCATCAGGGATACTCTGATTGGAATTGTCTGTTTTTCTCGCGCGCGCATCGGTGATCAAGCCTTCCAGAGCAACGCCGACCATGTCAACATCAACGGAATAATCACGATGATCGCCGATGCCAATGGATGCCTGAGCATTAATGACACCACCATGTGAATCGCCCCGATACTCTGATAATTCGATGTGTGTTCCTTCATCAGAAAATTGCAGTACAGCATCGGAATCTCGAAGAATATTCCCCAGGATCCTCATCTGTTCAATGTGAGCAAGGATCAACATGTCATCCGGTTCATCAGGACTGTGCTGCACATGAATGTCCAGTTGACCGGTCAGGTCAGAAAAATCGATGCCAGGATTCAAGGAAGCTGACTCCAACTCCAGATGACCGCTAAAATCAACATCCCACAATTCAGAAGTTGGTTCCTCTGAAGCTGTGATGGTCTCATCCTGCAACTGGTGTCTTCTCGCACGTAAGGTGCAATCCTTGAGTTGTGTGCGTGACCCATCCTTAAATTGAATTGCGTCAAGAATACTTAGGATACGCTGAGGAAATAGCACGCGCGTCTGAGTGTTATTCAATGGTCCAACGTGATCAAACTCCAGATTGAGGTTCATCACCGGGGCGTAAGTGATGGAACCTGCAATGCTGAATGAATTGCCTTCATATGTTCCGGTGACATCTTGTAGCTCTACCTGGTCGGGATTGAAGAGAATCGTTGAACCTTCACTGAGCTGAGCATGAATTAGAGTGTCATTAACATGAAAGGAAAAATCATGTGGATGAACAGTGAGTGAATACAATCGATCCTGTTCAAATTGCGGAGATCGATACATAAATTCAGCATCAAATGTACCAAGTGGATCGTATTCTTGATAACGATCAGCCTGCTTTTCCGCCTTGAAGAGCCGCAACGCTTCGGGAATCATGGGAGAATCAAGCCTGCCCTGCGACCATATACCATCAACGGAAAGTTGTTCCTGATCCGAAGCGGCATCTGGTACACCATATGATCCATTGATTGATAGAACACCATCACTGTCACCGGCCCGTTTGAGATCAAGAACGAGGTTATGAAATCCAACGATGCCGTCACGAACTGTGAGGCTTCCGTTCCGGCGTTCGATCAAAATGTCTTCATCCTGAATTCGTGCAATTAATTCATGTGGATGTGCCATAAGTTGAAGGGATTCCTGATCGATGCCATGTGCCTGATAAATAAGTTGAGCATCAAAGGCACCGGTTGGTTGATATCTATTCCATAAATCTCTTCCTAACTCAATTCGTTCACTCGGGAGTAGATTAACGAGGTAATCTCCGACTGTGAGGTTTTGAAAATCAACATCCAGCCTTACTTGAGGTAATTCATTGGAAAAATCAATAGTGCCTTCAGCTACAATCGATCCCTGGTTATGCACTCCATGAAAATTATGTAGAGATAAAATCTGATTATCAATTATCAAATTACCGGAAACCTGAGACAGGGCAAATCCCTCAGGCCAAAGCAAACCTGCCGAACCGACAAATTCACTTAGATTATCTTTCGGCCTGATTCTTCCCTCGTCTAGCAGGACATCAAAATCATAAGTGATGGTATTGGTCTGATCAGAATCTACATTACCAACAACATGCATCAAGCCGCTGTATGAGAGATTATTGAGAAAGTCAGCACTACGTGAACGTGCAGTACCCGGCCAATATTGATTCGGTTCAAGTCGATTATTTTCCTCCTTGGTGAGGGGAATTGCTGCGTACAGTAGTTCGTTGGTAATATCCTCCAGAAAGATCCTAATATGGGGGTGGAGTAATCTGCCCTCGGGAACAGTTTCGATATCAATTGATCCGCTCACTGAACCCATTCCTCCTTCAAGTGTTGAGATCGTTAATATTTTATCTCCATTAGCATTTGGGAGGATAGATAGCATATCAACATCGAGTTCGAGATAGCCGTCGAGAATACGAATTGGATAAGGGAACCGATTGAAAAGAACATCGGCGCGACAAATATCGATGGTACCTGTCGTGACGGCTCGCTCCTTAAGTCCCGGTTTCCTGTTAATTTCCAGATTGAGATTAATCACTCCACCAAGTGTAAAAGGTTCCATGTCGAGGCTGCGTTGTCGAAACTGACGGATTGTTTCGAGGTTATCCAGGCGTGTTCGATCGAGGTCGGAAAGCTCGGTTTTCGTACTAAGTTGTTCGATAAGATTAGAAAGGTATCGTATTTCGCGTTCAATCCGAGGGCGATGGACTTCGTAATCAGATAATCCCGATGACACGAGATTCTCAAATGCCGGCTGACACAAGAGGGTCTCATAAATACCCTGGAGATCCGGATTCAAAGCATCGTACAAGACTGCATCAAGAGGAACATTACTGGCTGTGAGGTGAATCGCAACTTCAGCTGCTTTTCCCGGAGAAATGATTTCTCCGGATAAATGTACACTTGCCGGTGTTTGTTTTATTTCATCATGAGGACTATTGAAAGAGAGAGAAGTGTTGCATTCAGATGTGAATGAATCCGTTGGAACAGGGCCCTGGCCATTGAGATAAATAACCGAGACTCGTTCATCATCGAATTGAAGCTGGGCATTGACGTTATGAAGAGGGTAGGCAAATTTATCGTATAAGCCGACAGCTTCACGAACGGTCGCTTGCCCCTTGGTATGAATCGGTGCAGCTACGAGCAAGCCCTGAGCATTGAGGTAAGGGGGAGTCCGTGTTACTTCGATGTTGGTACTGAGATTCCAATCCGTGATATGAAAACGCTCCATAATCCTTGCGACAACCAGGGGAAGCTCAACTGCAGGGGTTATATTTTCATCTTGCTGATGTAATCGAAAATTATCCAGTTGAAATACAATTTCGAACGGGACCATTCCCAATACTTGCTCCATCCACTGTTTCTTATGTTCCCAATCAAGTTTAGGGAGCGAGGGGACGGTGAGTTGAACGCTGTATGGAAGAGGCATGACATCAGAGTCAGGATCACTCGTCCTTAACTCACCTTCCAATTCTTCAAGTGTGAGTTGATCCCCTCTCAGTCGGATGACTCCCCGCGTCACAAACATACGAGGGAGGACATCCTCGGATTCAATGTAACCCGCACGGTATCTTCCCCACAATACTCCGGTTTCGATGGGAAGGTTGAGTGCTACGTTCTCAATATTGAAATCAAGGGTGAAGTGTTGATCTTCGTGACGTTCAATAGAAATCTCCGCAACCTGTCCTTCGAAATCCATGCGATCCCACCAGCTTCGGATAACATCCGGGCACATCTCGTATGCCTGTTCATCAAGACTAATTCGATCAACGCGCGCATTGAATTCATGGGTAAGGACATTCCATCGGCCGGTGAGGTGAAATCCTTCTTCACCCAAACCAACTCCATGTACATCAGTTTCCCCCAATTCCACATTAAACCAGCCATGTTGATCGGGGATCGGGTACAGCTCACCAGCAACCTGACGCATGCCCTGAGTTTCATAATGACCTTCATTATGGATTCCCATTTCCAGAAGTGCATGGCGAATCTGCACACGAGGCGGAATAGCCGGATAACGTTTGTCATCCGCCGGCCAATAGGGAGTAAGTGACATGAAATTGAATATGCCCGGATTCTGAGCATCTTCGCTCACCCGCAACAAGACCTGGTCAAGATTTACTTCCAACATCCGAAAATGGAATCGCCGAAGCAGTCTCATGTCGATCTTGATCCTGGTTTCTGCAATGCTTGCAATCAGGTTTGCCGGCCCTTCTTCGCCTGAGGAACGAAGAAGGAGATTTTGTATGATAAACTCGCCATCTCCCACGTAGCTGGCTTGTTCGATCTGAACATCACCTCCCAATCGTGCACTCAGGTGTGGTTCCAGAATCCACACAATGAACCAGGATCGTGTGCATAACCATAAACCGATACCGAGCAGCAGGGCCAGAGCCACAACAAAGATCAAAGTGACCTTCAGCCAGCGATAAAATCTGCTCAGCAATTTGGATTGGCTGGTAGTGGAAGCCGTTGTACCGGTCATCCGGGATCAATATCCGTAAAAAACACTCAGGATTAGTCAGTCGTGAACTTTGGTTGGCGATATCCGCTGGACATTGTAGTCAAAATGAACTGGGGAACATCATATGCTGAATCGGGTTAGCATAGTGTTTTGGCTAGGATATATGGAATAAGGAAAACTTCCCAGGATATGCACCAATATTCCAGCTTCGTCAATCTCAAACAAGGAGCTTCAAATGCGGGTGGCTTTGACCGGAGTGAGTGGATTCATCGGTTCAGTTATTGCAAAGCGACTATGTGAAGCGGGACACACTGTTACCGGTCTGGTGCGAGCAACCAGCCGACGAGATCATATCGAATCCTTTGTTGATCGATTTGTGGTGGGAGATCAATCTGATGAATCAGCCTGGCCTGCATTTCTGGATGAAGCAGAGTGTCTCATCCACAATTCATTCGACTGGCAGGCCCTGAGATCGGGAGCCATACAACAGCACTATCAAAACAATCTCGTCAGCGCACTCCGCCTCATCGATAAGGCAGCTAATCGAAGAATCATATACATGAGTTCAGTTGCGGTTCATCATGACATGCGTCCTCGCTGGGCTGGTATGGTGGATGAAGATCATCCCACACGTCCCGCACATTTGTATGGTGCGTGCAAGGTCGCAATCGAGGCGCATTTGTGGTCTGCTCATTTCAGCCGTGCTATTCAGTTTGCAGCGCTGCGTCCATGTGCGGTTTACGGTATTGATCCTGATCTGACCCGAAGCATCGGCTACCCGATCGTCAAACGTGTCATGGAAGGAAAATCAGTCAACAAACAAGGGGGTGGGAAATTCGTCCACGTCGATGATGTTGCTGCAGTCACATGTGCTGTGTTGGCACAAACTTCAATGGGAGCGGCCGTTTACAATCTTGCAGATTGTTATGCTCGGTGGGCAGACCTCGGATTGATGGCTCGGGAAATCCTTGGTGCGGATGTGCAGGTCGATACGTCAAGTCCGCCAGCACCACACAATCAATTCACCAAAGATGCAGTACAATCACTGGGCGTGGAGATGGATCGCGGCCACTACGGTCTTCGCGATCATCTCCAGGAACTGATTTCGTTGATGTCCTCCACCTGATGGCAGGCACATGGCTCGAAGTACACAGAGAATTCAACTCAAGTTGGGACACAGCCCCGATCCTGATGATGCATTCATGTGGTGGCCTCTCCTGGAACTTGATGGCCAACTACCTCGCCTGGACACGGGACGGTTTCGGTTTGAAAGTGTGATGGAGGATATCGAGTCGCTCAACCAGCGCGCCCGAAATTCCGAATTGGAGATCACCGCCATCAGCTGCGCTTCCTATCCCGGAGTCAAAGATCAATATGCATTCACTTCTTGCGGCGCATCGCTGGGAATGAACTACGGTCCAAAAATCGTAGCGCGGCAGCCTATGTCACTGGCTGATCTTACACGAAGTGATGTCATCATCGCTGTCCCCGGAACGGGGACATCGGCCTTTGCCGCCACAAGTCTTATGCTGGGCGTGGGATTGTTTCAATACGAGGTTGTTCCTTTCGATGCCATCATTGATCGGGTAGTTCAGGGTGATTTTTCCGCAGGTGTCCTCATACACGAGGGGCAGTTGACTTTCGAAAAAGTAGGTCTTCATCTCGTAGCCGATCTGGGCGCATGGTGGTATCAGCGTCACCAACTTCCCCTACCGCTGGGGGGAAATGTCATTTTGCGTTCACTCAAAGATCGCTTTGGCTCGGGAACACTCCAGGAAATCACTGCCTTGCTGCGCCAGTCCGTCGATTATGCCATGTTGCACCGGACTGATTCCCTGGCGTACGCCAGCCAATTCGCGCGGGATATGGAGGCAGACCAGGCTGACACATTTATCGGGATGTATGTCAACAAATGGACCCTCGATTTCGGTGACACCGGCCTGACTGCGTTGCGAACCTTTTTAAAGGAATTGCACGAAGCGGGTATTGTCTCTGATCCCGGTGAGGTGGTCCCTATTGCGGGAATGTAATTGCGGTGGTGCCACCTGAAACCCGCTCGTGGGTATCACTGCACACAGAGGCAGAGGATATCCTATGATTGGCAGAATTAATTCAGAAATAAGGTGCGATATGATTGCAGTACGTCGAATGATCTGTGGAATGTGCTTAATCGCCGCTGGTTGTGCTACCGCCCAGGTAGTTCAGACAACAGCCACAATCCCTATGACCGCGGTGGTTTCGATTGGTACCTCTTCAGATAATGATCAGTCTGACATTGTCGGTGGCGCGTGGATACCCAAGAGCGAAACCGGCGCGGACCGTTTTCTTGAAGCACACGAAACCTATGATGGCAGAGGTGTGGTCATCGCGATCTTTGATACCGGAGTTGATCCCGGCGCACCCGGATTGCAGATCACAACCGATGGTAAGAAAAAGATCATCGATGTGATTGATGCCACGGGCAGCGGCGATGTTGACACTTCAACGGTCAAATCCCTGCAGCCCGATGGTACCCTCATCGGTCTCACCGGCCGCACGCTGACCCCGGATCCGAACTGGCACAATCCCACCGGAGAATATCACCTGGGCATGAAGGCAGCATTTGATCTCATGCCGGGGGGACTTGTCGGACGCATGAAACGTGAGCGGAAACGGGATTGGGATCAACAGCAACGCGAGCTGGAAGAGCAGTTACGCCGCGTACTCATCGATTGGGATCAGCAAAATCCTTCGCCCACTGATGAACAACAGGAAGAGCGCGACGATGTGGAACAGCGCCTTACTGAGCTTGAAAGGCTCCAGGACAAATATCAAGATCCGGGACCGATCTACGATTGCCTCGTCTTCCATGATGGTCAAACCTGGCGGGCAGCTTTGGACACCGATGAGGATGGCGAGTTCAGTGATGAGACACTCCTGACCAATTATCGCGATGAACAACAATTTTCAATCCTGGGTGAGGTTGATTTACTGAACTTTGCCTTGAACATCTACGAGGATGGGAACCTGCTTTCCATCGTGGCCGACAGTGGGGCTCACGGAACGCATGTGGCCGGGATCACGGCCGCTTATTTTCCGGATCAGCCGGAGTTGAATGGTATTGCTCCCGGCGCGCAAATCGTGGCTGTGAAAATCGGTGATACACGCATGGGTTCGACGTCTCTGGGGACAGGAGAAGTGCGTGGGACGATCGCGGTCGCTCAGAACAATTGCGATCTGATCAACATGAGCTACGGCGGGCCGGGCCCAATTCCCGACACAGGACGCCTGTTGGATATCTTCCGAGATGTCGTCAACGAACAGGGTGTTATATTTGTCGCCAGTGCCGGGAACGCAGGGCCGGCGCTCAGCACCGTGGGGGGACCCGGAGGCACGACCTCTGAAATCTTCGGCGTCGGAGCGGTCATCAGTCCTGACATGATGCTCGATCAATATTCGCTCCGTGATTCTTACGACACACTGCAGTACACCTTCTCCAGTCGCGGCCCGACCGTCGATGGTGACATGGGAGTGGTTATCAGCGCCCCCGGTGGCGCGATTGCCCCCGTACCAAACTGGGTGTTGAGAAAAAACACGCAGATGCACGGCACCTCTATGTCGGCGCCCAATGCTTGTGGTGGTCTGGCATTGTTATTATCTGGACTGAAACAGGAAGGCATGTCCTACAGTCCACATACCGTCCGCCGCGCCATCCAGAATACAGCGCGTGTCATTGAAGGTACCGAAATGCTCGCCCAGGGTCCGGGTATGCTGCAGGTCGATCGTGCCTGGGATTATCTCTGTCAGAACGAAGCCGTCGAGCAGCCTGATGTACGGTTCGAAGTATCCATTGCCGGCCGGGAAAATGCCCGCGGTCTCTACTTACGTGAACCTTTTGAAAATGATCGACCTTATGAGGGACAGGTAACAGTCCATCCCGTCTTTCCTCGTGATGTTGATCAGCGGAAAAAGGTCGACTTTGATTTGTTGTGTGATCTGCAACCTACGCATCCCTGGATAGAAGTCGCGGACCGATTGCGTCTCATGCACGGTGGTCGAGGTTTTAGCATTCGCGTCGACCCCACCAACTTGGCCTCAGGTGTGCATTACGGAGAGATTCGCGGCATTGATGTGAACAATCCGGATCGGGGTGCAATTTTTACAATTCCCGTAACCGTGATTCGCACCATCGAAGTTCCGGTGACGGACTTTGCCCGGTGGGAGGAAAGCATCACGTTGACACCCGGTGCGGTCTATCGCGAGTTGTTTGAAGTACCAGCGGGCGCAACCTGGGCGGATCTGAAAATCAGTCGGGTGGATCAAGAAACACCCCGACGCCTTGTCGTGCAGACCGTACAACTGCTTGATGAACAAAGTTATGCCACGAATCAAGCCAAGCAGTATGTATGGATAGATCAAGCTGGCGATTTTACCCGGAGTCTGGCCGTCGAAGGTGGAGGTACCCTGGAACTGACGGTGGCGCATTATTGGTCGAGCCTTGGTGATGGCGACTTTGATGTATCGTTGACATTCCATGGCATAGAACCGAGCACCCGCTCCCTCATACTGGATGGCGGTTCGTTAATCACACCGGTTGACATTTCCGTAAACTTGCAAAAGGAAACGATTGGACCGCGCGGAAGTCTGTCCAAACTCCGCAAAACCATTCGGCCGAGCAAGAGTGAAATCCTTCCCTTGAATGATCGCCGGGATCAACTGCCGGAGAATCGTTTGATCTATGAAATGATCAACACTTATTCATTTACGCTGGATTCCAAAACTGATATCACGATCAAACCGGCTTTGAACACACTATCTACGGTTGAGGATGTTTACGAATCGCAGCTTTGGATGATCTTTGATCAACATCGTCGTCGCGTCGCAATGAACTATGGGAGGAGTAATGCGAATCTTCCCAAGGGGAAGTACACGATGCGCTACCACCTGCGTCATGATGATCCGGAGCATCTGGCGGAACTGGGGCAACTTCCCCTGTTCCTTGATCATAAGCTCAAGAAGACGGTTAATCTGAAGGTGATCGATCGGCCGTCAGTTCAAGCCGCCTCACAACGGTCAATGGGGCAGCGAACTCTGGACCAAGGCCAGACCGAACGAGTGTACTTCGTCACACCGACAGTCAAGAGTCTGCCCAAAGCTGCCGAACCCGGTGACATCCTCATGGGGACAGTGACCTACGGGCGAAAAGGCGTGGCCGATATCGGTCAGGGTAATCGCCCCGGTGGGTACCCGGTGGCCATGACCGTTCCTCCTTCACTGCAAAATCAGGATCAGAATGGGAAAAAACCTAAGCAGGGTAAATCAAAGAAAGCTGACCTGAGCGATAAGATCCGCTCACTTCGGATTGATCATCTCAGTGAATACATGGGTGAAAAACACACGGAGGAGTTCAATGCCCTTGCCGCAGAATTACTCCAGGAACAGCCAAATGACCTGCGCGTTCTTTCTGTTCAACTGGAGCGTGCGGATAGATTAGCCGGCGATGACGACGGTGAGGAAGTAATCGTAATAGCCGATCAAATCATCGCGCTCATTGATCAGGACGCCGTGGCGGCTTATTTCGGCATCGATCAGGATGAAGATGTCGATGGTGCAGCGGATCTGAAAGAAGAAATGACATTGCAGCGGGATACGCTCATTGATGCGCTTCATCGAAAAGCGCAACGACTCTTCAGCATGGCAGAATATGAAACCAGTGATGAAATGCTCGATCGTTTCGATACGGCATGGAATCTGCTGGGAAGATGGGACGATACGACCCAGGAAAAATACTTTGACCTGCGTTTAGGGGAAGCTCGACTTCAGGGGCAACTAGGAGAAGCATTGAAGCTGGTGAATGATCACCTGGACTCCACAGATAAGGGGCAGGATATGTACGAACTGCGCCTGTCGCTTTTAGAGGAGCTGGGATGGGATCACTGGATCCAACTGGAAGAGCGATGGATGCTCCTTCGTTTCCCGACCGAATACCCTCCGTTCTAAGGCATCGCCTGGGAGATTGAACATGAACCAACAAGATCAAGTGGTAGCTCAAGATTTCCTTAGATCTTCCTCACGTCGTGACATCCTCAAATGGGGAGTAGCTACCGGTATCGGTGCAATGTGTTCCGGATTCCCGACGCTTGCGCTGGCCGATTCATGTTGTGCAGGGCCGCTCTTCAAGATATCACTTGCGCAATGGTCCCTGCACCGCGCGCTTAATGATGGAAAGCTCGACAATCTGGACTTTGCCGCCAAAACGAGAAACGATTTCGGCATTGATGCCGTGGAGTACGTTAACGGGTTCTTCAAAGACAAGGCAGAGGATGAGAAGTACCTGCAGCAGATGAAAAAACGCGCTGCTGATGTAGGCGTACGCAATCTGCTCATTATGATCGATGGTGAGGGGCGTTTGGGCGATCCGGAACAGACTACCCGAACGCAAGCCGTGCACAAACATCATCGCTGGGTGAGTGCGGCCAAGTTCCTTGGATGTCATTCCATCCGGGTCAATGCCGCAAGCTCCGGCACTTACGATGAACAAATGAAACTCGCGGCCGACGGTCTCAGACAACTGACGGAGTATGCTGCGAAACATGAACTCAACGTCATTGTGGAAAACCACGGCGGCCTCTCATCCAACGGCGCCTGGCTCGCCGGTGTGATGAAACTCGTGGATCATCCCCGTTGCGGAACCTTGCCGGACTTTGGCAACTTCCACATGGGACAGGGCAAGTGGTACGACCGTTACCAGGGGGTGCAGGAGATGATGCCGTTTGCCAAAGCGGTTAGCGCCAAGTCACACGAATTTGATGAAGCGGGCAACGAGACCGGAACGGACTTCCTGCGGATGATGAAGATCGTCCTGGCCGCGGGTTATCAAGGCTACGTCGGCATTGAATATGAAGGCAAGAATCCTGATGAGGATCGCGGGATTCGCCTGACCAAAGCGCTGTTGGAAAAAGTGCGCACAAAGCTCACCAAGAAAGTTAATACTGAAAGTTAAAACCGAGTGGGGGTGATTGAACTCGCTAGTTCTTTGCCGCCGGGAGCCAGACTTCCAGCATCAACGACAGGGTCGAGAGTGTTATCGATACACCAAAGAACAAGCCGGCAATGAGCATGATCCAAACCCCGCCGATCCACACCCGCGCGATCCACCACGATCCCAGGTCCAGCGCCAGGGCTACCCCGATCACAAACACACACCCGTGCCGGTACCATTTGGGATACGAACTGATCATGAGCATGAGGGCAATGATCAAAGCCAGGCTCGCCATTCCCAGTGCATGCGTATGCGTGGAGGTAATGAGGATCTCAGGCGAGGTCGGGTGAATGGTGCGCGAGAACGCGACTTTCTTCACGTCATCCCAATACTCCAGCGAGATACTTTGCGGCGCGGTGGTATTGGCCGGGGGAGTCCGCGCGTGACATTCCAGGCAGCTTTGATCGATGATCTCGGCCGGGGAAAGGTCGCCCAGATCGAGATTGTCATAGTCCTCACTGATGCGATCACTCTTCAGCCACTCCAGAAGAAATGCGCGATCTGCTTCGGGAAGAGAATCCGCATACTCTGACCCAAGTTCTGAAGGGTGTCCGTTTTCCAGCGCCACGATAAGCGGAGAGATCGCGCGCACCCCGCGATACGCGCCTTCAAAATCCTGAAAGGAAAGCTCCGGCAACTCATCGCGGTTTTCATAGTGATGAACCACATGCATCGCCGATGCTGCCAAACCCCCCAGCACCGTCAGCAACATGCACGTCAATCCCAAACGGGCGAAACAGCTCAATCCGCGCAGACTCAATGGTGCATCAGGCATTTGTCACAATCCTGGAGTTATTCAAAGTTGATATCAACCGCGGTTCCCTCGACCAGGGCGCGATGGGCGGCAATTCCCACCATCGTGGTGCGCACGCCTTCCTCGACGGAACAGATCACCAGTTTGTCTTGAATCAGACTCGTGAGAAAATCAGCGAGAGAGTAATAAAGCGGTGGGTGGGGGAGTCCCACGCCCTCCTTGAGTTTGCCTTGGGCGGCAAGTTGCGTCGCGTCGGCAATGAGCGTGATGCCCTCATCATTATGGAACTGTTGACGGTTGGCATACACTTCCCATCCTTGCGTGGGGGCGTCCGCTTCCTTGAACATCCAGCCGGCCGTCCACGCTAGTTTCAGCGTCGCATTGCTGCCGTAGAACACTTCATACTGACTCTCGAATGAACTCCCCAACGACGCCTGGTAACTCAGGATGACATTGTTGGGGTAAGTCAACTCACAGTGGACCGTATCGGGGATGGTTCGTCCATCATCATGGAATCGTATGGAGCCGTTACAGCGCACACTGGTGGGATACTTGTTGAGGTACCAGTTGAACACATCGTACTGGTGTGTGCCGAATTCACCTTCCAAGCCCAGGGTGACCTCCGGATCGAGTCGCCAGTTCAGTAATTTGGCGCGTTGGGGGTCATTGGATGGCATGCGCCACGAAGTCTTCTTGTAGTACTGGCCACGTAAGCTGATGACATTGCGCACGGCGTCAGATCTGAAGAAAGTCCGCGCCAGTTTATAGATTGGATTGGAGCGTGCTTGCAAACCAACCTGGAAAGTCTTCCCGGATTCGCGTGCTGCCGTCGCCAAGGCTTTGCAATCATCTTCGGTCGAGGCCAGGGGAGCCTCGCAGTAGACGTGCTTGCCTGCCTGGAGGCAAGTTACTGCCACGGCACGGTGTGTGTGAGTTGGCGTTGCAATAACCACCGCGTTCAGTGAGGGCTCCTGGTCCAGAAGTGAGGTCACATCAGGATATGCCTTTGCGCCTGAAACTCGGCGCTGTCCAGATTTGAGTCTGCGCTCATCAATATCGCAGATTGCTACCAAGCGTGCGGATGGTTGTTGTTGAAGCTGACTGAGGATTGCACGTCCCTGTCGCCCCGTGCCGATTACAGCCACGTTCACCTGGCCGTCACTTGATTGAGGCGCAGCGGTGGCAAACTGCGGCAGCCAGGACAGCGCAGCGACGCTCGCCCCGGTAGTTGCCATGAACGATCTTCGATCCCATTCCTTCACTGCTCAATCTCCTTGAGTGCTTTTACTGGTAAAGTAGGATCCCTTTACACAATCCAGGTAATCACACTGCACATCCCAGGTTGGCTCATCACCGGTTCCCTCGCTCATGATGCTGGTGATAGTGTAAGGCAGATCTGCTGGTCTTGATCCCAGCACAAGTAGAGCTGTGGACCATGCATCAGCAAGACGTGCTGAAGATGTCACCACCGCTACGAGTCGATCCTCAGTAAACACTGATCCATTACGAGGGTCGATGATGTGACTGAATTTATCACCCGCCATCTTTCTCACTCGGTTCGCCGGTGCGGATACCGACATGGCAGCATCACATAATCTGATATAGGGCACCCTATCCTGTCCGGGCAGCGAAATCTTCCAACCACTCTCTCCCGGCGGAGTACCGATTGCCACCATACTGCTGCTGCCTCCCTGTAACAGGGCGCAGGTGATGTTGTTTTCTTTCACAATATCAGCAGCCAGATCCAGCGCATATCCCTTGGCGATCCCACCAAGATCGATACTTATTCCTTGCTGATCAAATCGAATCGAGCGTTTGTCAGAATCAATGATCAGCGATTGACTTCCGATAGGCTTCCTATCATCCAGATCATCGTCCTTTTCATTGTCCTGCGATGAACTGGGGAAGGAAAACCAGTCGTTTAGCAGAGGCGCGACTGTGATATCGAATGCTCCATGTGATGCGCGATGTACTTCAAGGCTCGCCGTGAGCAACTCAAACATCTCATCATCAAGGGGGATCTCTTTTTCGTGAGCATTGTTATTGATAAACGAAATGAAACTTGCCGGATCAAAGCGATTCATCCTTGCGTGTACTTCTTCTATCGCGTTGATTGCTGTCTCTCCCACCGAGATGAGGTGGGATCGATCATCGCCGGCCAGCACCAGCTCAAAGCGTGTGCCCATGGTAAATGTTGAAAGAAGTTCGAGCTTCATTTTTCCTCAAAGCTTCGAAGCGGTCAGTGTCTGAGGATCAAAGACGAATGCATGACCTTCCCAGAGTGAGCGTGTTGCCAGGTCAACAACGACCATCATCTTGGTAGCAAGATCCACATTGCTGATGGCAGGTTCACGGCTGCGAATACACTGGAGCCAGTTGAGGCGGAGTTGATCCTGATCGTTGCCGATGTTCGGGCACTCAATCGTTTCCGGATCAATGTCATCCGCGTAGATGCGCTCCGGTCGCAGTTCGACATGACGCCCACCGAGATACAAGTTGGCCTGGTGTCCTCGGATCAGTGTTTCCAGTCCCACTTCATTGCAGGTTGAGCCGGCGACGATCATCGTATGCTCACCCTCAAACTCCGCGGTGATATTGACCTGATCGTGATTCTCCATCGCTTTATCGATGTAGTGTCCACCGGTTGCGACCACGCGTGTCGGCCAACCCATATTAAGTGCCATCATGAGCGGGGTCATCTGGTGGACAAGCAGATCTCCGATAATACCGGTTGACCATGTACGATAGCGACGCCAGCGGGCATAAACATGCGGATCCCAGGGGTGCTCGCCCATCGGGCCGCACCACCCGGTCCAGTCAAGATTCACACCCGGTTCCCACTTCGGATCGATGGCGTAATACAGCCACTCACCATTGCGGGAATTTCGGCAATAGCTCGTCTGACTGAATGTCGGGTGACCGATTGCGCCCTCGGCAATGAGTTTCATCGCTTCCTGGTACTTGGGCAGGATCATCTTCTGTGTGCCAACCTGGAAAATCACCTGCGGATTATCCAAAACGACCTGGCGGAGATGCAAAGCATCATCCAGACGTAGTGTCATCGGCTTTTCAACATAAACATCCTTCCCCGCGGCAATCGCGTCGCGCGACATTTGCCCATGCCAGTGTTCCGGAGTGGCGATCAGGACGCAATGAATATCATCACGCGCGAGTAGATCGCGATAGTTCCGGTAGGTATCAACTTCAATGCCCTGTTTTTCGCTGCATGCAGCCTGGTTACTTTCCAATTTAAGGTCACAAACATCAGACAGCGCAACAATCTGCACATTCTCCTTTTGTGACTCTGCAAAGCCCATGAATGACTGGCAATGGGCGCTTCCCATCCCTCCCACACCGATGACCCCCATGCGAATTGTCGCATCATTGGCAAGAGGCACACGCGAAGCGGCTTTGATTGCAGGCAAGCGTGGGGGAGATGCAGAGGCAGAAGTTGAAAACAGAGTGGTCATGGCGCCGATAACTGCGGTCTTGGCAAGAAACGCACGTCGGGATTCGCCATTTTCTGGCAACTCATAAGTGTTGTTATGTTGATCAGTCATTGTCTTAGCTCGCTTGTGAGAGAGTCGCGTTGATGAACTTAGGAAGGTGTTTCGACCACCTCATCGACCGATGATGGAACCCAGGCAGATCGTAGAAGCAGTGCCACGAATAAGGCACAGAACAATCCAACTCCGGCTTGCACCCACCACAGTGGAGGCCAGTTGAACGGCATGCCTGCCTCTGCCGGTTTGCCAACGGTATCCAGCCATTGATTATAGAAACCTGCGAAAATCGGGCCCGCTCCCAGAATGATGATGGCAAAGACAGTCTGGGCGGAGTGACGCACGTCTTTCGGGGCCAGTCTCTCGACCATGAGATATGCCCCTGCGAAGAAACAACCGTAGCAAAGACCGTGAAGTACCATTGAAATGGCTACCATGGTCCGTGCAGCATCCGCATCCTGTGAACCCAATGCGAAAATTGTAAAACGCAGGGCATACGCCAGACACCCCAGGGTAAGAACCCATCGATAGCCCAAAAACTTCAGAATAAAACCGAGGATGGCCAGGAAGAAGATTTCCGAGAACTGCCCAATGGACATCACCGGCCCAATATTGGCGGCTTCGAACCCGATATCCTGAAGGAATGGACCGGTGCGGATAAAAAAGACCTGGTGAATCATCGAAATCGGCAAAGCAGCCAGCGTGATGATGAGAAATCCCGGGTGCCGCAGTAACGCAAATGCCCGCGCAAAAGCCAGTGGATGCTCAACATCTTTCTTGGGTGGAGTGGCCGGCAAAGCGAACATCGCCCACAAGCCATACAGCACACTCAACACACCTGACACGCGCAGGCAATCACCAAATAATCCGGTCGCATTGGCTTTCTCTGTTCCTTCCAGGAACGGCGGTAACCACGTCAGGTCGAGGTTGGTTTGTAACCACAACAACGGGAAAGCATTGGAAGCCACGATCCAACCGATCGTGCCCCAGAGTCGGATGGGGGGAAATTGTCGCTCAGGATTCGACATAGACGCAAACGCAATGGAGTTCGTGAGAGCTAGAGTCGGCATGTACACGATCGAGTATGCGATTGAGAGCAGTAGGAAAATGGTGTAATCGTGGGTGAAGAACGTCGCGTACTTAATCACACCGCCGATGATCAGCAATATGCCCAGGTATTTTTCAGCATTGAGAAAGCGGTCGGCTACCTGCCCGGCCAGGAACGGCGCGGCAATGGCCCCGATTGAACCGGCCAATCCCAGGATCCATCCCACCTGGGCCCCACTGAAGCCTAATCCGCCTTCATCGGTGGAACCCTGAAGATAGTTTGCCAGATAGGGTAACCACACTCCCCAAACGGCGTATTGCAAGAACATCATGGCGGCCAAACTGATTGCGACCGGCCCCGACAATTTCGTTTGTTTGTGCTGTGTCATGGAATCTTCCTACGAAGAAGGCACAGTGTAACAACTCCCGGATCATTGTTTGGTCCTGAGATGACGAAAACCAAGTGGTATCTTGTTTGCGATCAGATCCATTCAGGAGAATGTGATTTGTGAGGTACTATCGAGGAGGTAGGGGGGGATCCCGCCTTTGTCGAGCGATTTCATCGTGGCTGAGAGGGCGAATTCGAATGTCGCAGAACGTGATCTCATTCCCGGAATGGTGTGTCTGTAAAGCAATACGTCCCTGAGAGAACTCAGCAAGCAGAGCCTCCGTCATCGGCTCGCCGTTAATCCAGGTCATGATGCGATATCCGCCAACCCAGATACGATAGTCAAACCATGCTTCATCGCGCGTAATCAGTTTTCGGGCTTGTGCTCGGTTGTAGATACAACCCGTGAAATTTTTGGGATCGTGATTGTCTATCTGAGCTTCAAATCCACTGGGTAAGCCATCGGGATTACCCAGAGGTTGTTCTGCTCGAAAAAAGATTCCTCCGTTACCCCCCCTGTTGACTTTTACCAGTGCTCTCAACTCAAAATCACTGGGGACCGCAGGATGCTGACGGGATGTGTAGAGATGTCCCGGGCCGTCACGCCCAACAAGCAGACCATTTTCAACTGTCCATTTGCCTTGCCCCTTCGATTCCCACGATTTGAGATTCTTATGATTGAAGAGTGAGTTGAATCCCCCCGGATCAGGATCCGGTGATAGATCTTTGATCTTGATATTTCGGAATTGAACAACGTGGCCGACATCCTGCAGGGCGATATATCCGATGGGGAGGCGATCTTTCAACGGACGGGGCATCTGTGGGTGATGTTCGTAACCTCGTTCATCCAGTTTTTGACCCTGGTGGATTTGAACATCATTGAGCCAGACATCCAGTGTGTCGCCGACGAGTCGAATTCGGTACGTGTTCCACTCAACAGCCTTATTGACCGAAATCTGTGAGGGTGCGATTGCTTCCAGCACAGCGCCACATTCGTTCAGATTCGGAGATTTTCCGTGGCTGTCGAGGATCTGGATTTCCAGCCCAAGATACATTGGATTGCCTGCACTGGCCGTGCGGAGCCCAATTCCACTATCCCCCTTTTCCGGGACAAGGAAGTCTACTTTGAGTTCAAAATCACGAAACATCCTCGTGGTATGAAGCCAACCACCACTGCCGGGCTTGCAAATAGTAATCGTGCCATCTGAAACCTCCCACGCGTCGTTATCCGAACTGGTCATCCAGCCACGAAGGGTTTGGCCATCAAAGAGCGATTCCCAGCCGGTGGCTCGTTCATTTGGTGTGACCTGATTCTCCAAGTCGATTTGAACCCCGTCCGCACCAAGTCCCACCGTGAGGAGAAACAGAATAGGTCCGAATAACGATACGAATAACCCGAGTTGAGTCAGCAGTCTCATGTGGTATCGCTCCTGATCTGCAAAAAAAGTGCCAAAGCTCGGTTTCGGCGGTCCATTGTACGTCGCTCCCGGAATTGCCGCGATCCATGACGCCCATCTTCATCTGAGTGAAGATCTCAGATGAGATTTCTCATGATGGGATTTGACGCCCAAGTCCTCATCCGGTTCATGAATGGAATTGAGTTAGAGTTGCAACGAAGGTTGAACAAGCTGAGTCAACGGACGTTCTGGTTTTACAGAAATATCAGTATTTCGTGGAAGAATTGGTTTTTGAACGAGCCGACAATAATGACAAGGGCTATTATTGCCTCTCGTTTACCGGTAGGGCAATTTCTACAGGCCGAATCATGGTACTGCAATCAGTACAAGGCATTGCCAAAATGGAACTCATGAGAGGCCGATTCTCAGCAACCTCCAAGCCAGCACCCGGCTGTCACCGTGGACTCCGTTTACGTCAATTGTCCTGCAGGCATCATTCAGTAATTCAGCCGGATTACCAAATTCCCATTACTTATGAAACGAAGCACGAGAGTAGTGACTCTCAAGCAGTAATGATATGCAACAGAACAGATCGGGATCTGGTGCGACGATTTCCGCGTAATGTTCCTTGCATATGGGGAGTGAGTTTTCATGTCCAATACGATGCAGACTGCAGCCATACTTCAGGACGACGACATGGCAGAAGCAAATCAGCGTAAACCGGTTCTGATTAACGAACACATCGTGGAAATCGTAAGCGACTCCGGGGAAGGGGCGCAGAAGTGCGGACAAACCTTCGGCACGATCAGCGCCAAGATGGGCAACGGGGTGTGGACCGTGGAGATCATCCCGGCGGAAATCAAACCGCCCGCCCGTTCCCAGGCCGGGGCCAGCGGTATCCGTATCCGCTTTGGTGATCACACCATATCCAACATGGGTGACGAAGCCGATCTTGTCGTCGGTCTGAATGAGCAGGTTCTATACGGACGGATTGATCAAGATGCGTTCCGTGAAGGAACGATTATCCTTCTGGAAAACAAGTGGGCCACCGATCCGGCTCCAGAGATTCAGGAACTGTACTGCAATGCGGTCGAGGATTTTAAGAAGCGTGGTTACATCGTTCTTGAACTGCCCATGGAGGAAGCGTGCCTGGTCCATACCAGCAATCCCAGATTAGGGAAAAACATGTTCGTCCTGGGGATGCTGTGCGAGATCTATCAGCGCGACGTTGATAAAGCGTTGAATGAGATTGCAGAAGTCTTCAAGCACAAGGGCGAGAAAGTCGTCAGCGTCAACCACAACCTGCTCAAGGCCGGGGTGGAATTCGCCCGGGAGCATGTTTCCTATTGCTTTACCATCCCTCCGGTGGATGTTGATCAGGAATTGCTGGTAATGAACGGAAACCAGGCGGTGGGTCTGGGGGTTATGGCCGCGGGCATTGAAGTCGTTTCGATGTACCCTATCACCCCGGCGACCTCCGCTTCGCACTACCTGGCCGGAGTCGTGGACCAGGTTGGAGCGATCGTCCATCAGGCGGAAGATGAAATTGCCGCTATCGGTTTTGCCATCGGATGTTCCTATGCCGGCAAAACCGCCTGCACCATCACCTCGGGACCCGGTCTGGCCTTGAAATCAGAATTCATCGGCCTGGCGGTCATGTCGGAAGTACCGCTGGTCATCGTTGATGTACAGCGGGGTGGACCGGCTACCGGACTACCCACCAAGATTGAACAGGGTGACCTGATGGCCGCAATCTACGGCTCACCCGGAGATTCACCCAAGATCGTCATGGCCGCGGCCACGATCGAAGAATGTTTCCACATGGTCATCACCGCACGCAAGCTGGCCGAGACCTTCCGTGGTCCAGTGATCCTACTCACCGATGCCAATCTCGCTACGGGACAGCAACCGATTCCTCGTCCGCATCTTCGGGAAGAATGGTTTGCTCCTCCGTTTGATCAATCGCCCTGGACGAAAGATGTTCCACCGTACGATTGGGATCCGGAAACCGGCCTTTCACCGCGCCCCATCCCCGGCCAGGTGGGAGGCGAATATGTCCTGACAGGCTTAGCCCATACTCAGAAAAGTAAGGTGGCGTATGAACCTCACGCCAACCAGCTTGGTCACGAAATGCGAAGCCGCAAATTGGCCAGCCTTCGGGCCACGCTGAAGGAACCGGGAGTCTATGGCGATCCGGAGGGTGATCTTCTGGTCGTGGGATGGGGTTCAACGCTGGGAGCAATTCAGGAAGCCGTCGATCGTGCCCGGGCAGAAGGATACAAGGTGTCTTCGGTGCATGTCAGATTCCTGTCACCTTTGCAGCCGGGATTGCGAGACATCTTTATGCGGTTCGACAAGATCCTGACGGTGGAATTGAACTACAGCGATCCCCCAGAAGGTTTGATGAATCAGACCCAGCCGGGCCGACCCCCGCACCTGGCATTGGTGCTGCGTGGACGTACCCGCCGTGATATAGATTACTGGTCAATTACGCAGGGAAGACCTCTGAAGCCATCTGAGGTTTACGATGTCATTATTGATCGCCTGGAAGGTATGGGAATTAAGCCATCTCGTTCTCAAAAAGTAGCAGCCGGGAGTTAATGAACGATGTTCGGATTGAAAACAGATTGGTCGCTGGATGTTCTTCCCCGATATTTCACGCTGGAGGATTATGAAGGTGGTGAAGCGCGCTGGTGTCCAGGGTGTGGCGATCATGCCGTGCTGGCTGCGGTGCAACGAATTTGCCGCGACGAACAACTGGCTCCGGAAAAAACCGTGTGCGTCTCGGGCATTGGATGTTCCAGTCGTTTCCCGCACTATATGAAGACTTACGGTTTTCACGGTTTGCACGGCCGGGCACTTCCCGTGGCCTGTGGTATCAAAGCCCGACGTCCGGATCTCACCGTGTGGGTGGCGACAGGTGACGGCGATTGTTGCTCCATCGGAGCCGGCCACTGGATTCATGCCATTCGTTACAACATGGACATGGTCGTGATGTTGTTTGATAACAATATCTACGGTCTCACCAAGAAGCAGACATCCCCGACATCCCAGCCGGGACTATCGACCAACACCCACCCCCGTGGGGCATGGCTGCCGCCGTTGAATCCCACGTCTGCGACACTCGGATTTACCAATGCATCATTCGTGGCTCAAACTGCCGACTGGAATCCAGCTCATCTCCACGCGACACTCGATGCCGCTTATAAGCATAAGGGTTTGAGCTTTGTACGAATCATGCAGCGCTGCCCGCAGTACACCGCCAAGGTGTTTGAGAGCGCGCAACAGGATCCCTCGCTGGTCTTACTCTTGAACCATGAAAACGGGATCCAGATTGATCCTGCCGTGGAGCGAATTTTCCCCAATCAACTTACACACGATCCTGCCGACCTTCCTGAAGCTTTGCGAATCGCAAACCGTGAAGATGTCATCCCCATTGGTCTGTTCTTTCACGATCCGAACCGACCGATTTACGAATCATTTACCACGGAAGGTATGGCCATGACGGTGGAAGAAAAGATGGATGCGTTGGATAGAGAATTAAATCGATTTGCCATATAAACACTACTCATAGCAAAGCGAAGAACTGATCGTGGAATCGGTCGAAACCCATATTGGTGAAGATGTAATGCCAGAAGCAGAAGAGATCGTCCCGGGCGGTGTGCATGACGATTTACCTCTAATGCCTGCACCGACTGCGGAGCCTGGTGAAGTGGATATTGCCCGAGCACTTCATGCAGTGAGGAGTTACCATCGCGCCGATCCCGGATCGGGTGAGTTCCTGCCCTGCCCCGATGAAGATGTGTTACCGGCGTTGATGTACCCCTTCCGAAAGCCGGAAAGTGTACGGCACGATTATCCGCTGTTTCTCTATCCTCCCGACATCGAACCGGATAAACCGCTGTGTCAACCAATGTCGGAACTGTTGCATGATCTGCTCGATCAGATTGCACCCAATGAAGAGGATGCCAGAATTCTCAAGGATAATCTCTCACGGCTCGAGCATTTTGCTCGTGAGACTTTAGCAGCTCAGGACCGCGGAATTGATGCCATCGATTGCCTGCGTCAGGGTGGCCAGGAAATGCTGGAGGATTTGTCGTTGCCTGATCAGACCCGCGAGCAACTGCAAGCGGACCTTGACCGGTTGATCGAAGTAGTACCACAATCTGGTCGCTTGATCGGCTTGAATGAGCACACGCCCCTCTTTCTGTTCCTTCGTGCGACACGACGTCGAGCCGCTATCGCTCGGACGAATCTCCGAAATGAGATATCGCATCTTCGACACAGACTTAGGGATCTCATATTCATCGATATTGTCAAAGATCCCAAGGGTAGAAAGCCTGAAATCCTGAGCGAGTCATTTGGTGCTGCAGGACCGGAACGTATTGACTCAGAAGTTTATTCCGAGGTGATCGGCCCTGCCCGTGGTTCGGTCGCAATGGAGAAATCCCGACGTCAACGCATAGAGAATGTCGTTGAACTTCTAAGTGAATACCTCGACAGTCATGACACTCCTCCTCTCATGAGGGTGGTTCATCACAGTGAAAATCCACCTTCGTGGAGGACGACTGAAGCAGATTGGAATATTGAAGCCGATGCCACGGTGTGCAACACCGCAGCAGAAATCTTTGATAATCAAGCTGACGAGTACGCAAAACTTTTTGCCGCAATGCGCGTGGCTCGCCTGGAGTTAGCCAGTGCCTATGATCCGGACCGCCACGAGGATCTTCTGAAGAATTTTGATTGGGAAGCATTCACCCGTGAGGAAATGCTCGCAATGCCACCAGTTCTGGCATTGGAGACAGCACAGAACCTGGCCGGGGAAGGAATGCTTAGCCTTTCGCGACTGCAACTTTCGGGTCGCCCTGTCATCGTTCTGGTACTCGTCCATCCCGCAGAGGATCCCGGGCTGCCTCTGCACGAAGATCCTATGATTGGATACCGGTTCGAGCTGGCATATCTAGGAATCAGCCATCGTGAAAGCCTGGTTCAGCAGTCTTCCGCAGCCAGTCCGAGACACTTGATGGCTGGTTACGATCGGGCGTTGGAATCGATGCGGGCATCATTACACGTCGTAGCTGGTGTGAGCCGAACTTACAAGCCGGTGACAAGACTGGGCATGTGGCTCCACGAGAGCGCAGCTTTGGAAGGACGGGCGCACCCATTCTTCCGTTATGATCCTGCCAAGGGTGAATCGTGGGCGCAGCGATTGGATTTTTCATCCAATCCACAACCGGAAAAAGACTGGCCGACCTATTCGTTTCCCTATCGCACAGCAAGCAACGCCGAAGAAACGATGGATCTGGCATTCACTTTTGCTGATTTTGCCTTGCTGGAACCACAGTACCGCGATCATTTCCGGGTTGTACCCGAAGAGTGTGTTTGTGATGAACTGATCTCGATGGAGAAGTATCTGACGTTATCAACACACGAGGAGTATCTCCAGTATATCCCGATAATCTGGGCGGTGGATTCGGATGGTTGCTTGCAGCGTCTCGTGGTCAGCCGACGCTTGGCTTATGTTTGTCGAGATCGGTTGGGCTTCTGGCACACACTGCAGGAGCTGGCTGGGATCCGGAATGAATACGTTCGGGTCGCGGTAGATGAAGAACGTGAGAAACTCAAGGCGGAATTCGAGCATGAAAAAGAGCAACTCGCTCTAGAGTACAACGCGGAAATTGAACGTGTTCGCAATGAAACCGCTCAGGAAGTGATGGAAAGACTGGCTGCCGGCTTGCTTGCCACCGATCCTTCAACCATTACCGCATCGCCAGCATCTGCACAACGAACAATCCAACCTCCATCAGCACCCGTCACAGAGTCTACCGAATCAGAATCAACTGTGTTGGACGGAGATGATGCGAAGCCTGCGGAAGAAGCAGAAACGGAAGTTGATGAAGGACCGGAGGATCCCTGGATCGACAGCATACTCTGCACCACCTGTAACGATTGCACGAATATCAACAGCCAGATGTTTGTTTATAACGCCAACAAGCAGGCAGTCATCGGTGATCCGAGTGCTGGCACTTATGCCGAGTTGGTCCAGGCCGCGGAGAAATGCCCCAGCCGATGTATTCACCCCGGTACGCCACAGAATCCAGATGAACCCAATCTTGAGGAGTTGATCAAGCGGGCCAAGCCGTTTCGATAACGTCTCGACCGCGTGAGGACTAGACCATGACAACCATGCTCATAGCAACGGCGATCATGGCGGGATTAGGGATCGTCTTCGGTCTCGGCCTGGCAATAGCGAACATCTATCTCCGCGTCGAAGAAGATCCCCGGCTTGATATCCTCGAAGAGATGCTGCCGGGAACAAATTGCGGAGCATGTGGGGAGGCAGGTTGTCGCGCATTTGCTGAAACGCTGGTGAGCGGAGTTAAACAACCCAGCGGCTGCACAGTATCCAGCGAAGAAAACATTGTTGACATTGCCTCATTTCTGGGTGTTGATGCGGGCAAACAGGAAAAACGTGTTGCACGGTTACACTGTGCTGGTGGTATAGCTCAGGCGCAACAGATCGCTGAATATGAGGGCTACGGAAATTGCAGAGCCGCCCATTTGGTGGGTGGAGGGGGCAAGGGTTGTTCCTGGGGATGTCTTGGTCTGGCCGATTGCGAAAAAGCCTGCACTTTCGATGCGATTTACATGAACGGCGAGCGCTTGCCGGTGGTAATTCCCGATCTGTGTACAGCGTGTGGCGACTGTGTTGAGGCGTGTCCTCGCGATCTCTTTGAAATCCTACCAATATCTCAGGCACTGCTGGTTCAGTGCAAAGCACCGCTTGAGGGTGATGAAGCCCGTGCTGTATGCGATGTTGCCTGCGATGCCTGCGGTCGATGTGCCCAGGACGCCGCGCCGGGTCTCATTACGATGGTCAACAATCTTCCGGTAGTGGATTATGCGGCCGGCGGTCCGGCTCATCCCAAGGCAACACATCGTTGCCCTACCGGCGCGATTCAATGGGTTGATGGTCAGCAGTTTGAAAAATCAAAACCTGTTCCAATGACAGGAGTGCATCTTGACTAGTTTTACTTCAGCATCCTGGCGTTGGGTGAGGCAACTCCTCTCTACGGGGAAGTCACAAGACCAGTATCAAACAGGTAAGCCAGTTGTACTCGATGGTATGTCTGCAATTGCTGTGCTGGAATCATCCGTAGCAGAATCGGCAGCGCTGGGGGCAAGTTATCCTGCAGCGATTGCTGCGCGAGCCTGGATGAAACAGACGTGTGATCAGTCGGCAAACACCTTCGATCATCCCCTGGGGAAGATTGATGTCACGAATCCACGAGCAGCACTTGCCGGTGCGTCGGGCATGGCGATGTCCGGCTTACGCGCTACCACGTTTCTCTCTGGTCCGGACCTTGGCAAAGCACAGGATATTTTGCGCTATGCCGCGGGACAGCATCTCCCTCTGGTGGTCCACCTTGCCAGTCGAGCAAGTGGGAGTCATGCTCAATCGTTGGGAAGCGGACACGAAACCTATCACAGTATCGGCGAGTCTGGCTGGATGGAGTTCTTTGCCACCAATGTTCAGGAAGCAATTGATCTTGCTCTTATCGCACGTCGTGTTGCAGAACGAGCCTTGATCCCGGGATTGGTAGCAATGGATGGCGAACAGACCGCAACTGCTGCACAGGATGTACTCCTGCCGGATGATGCATTTCTGAAGGATTATCTAGGCGACAGCGGCGATCATATTGCACCCGGCACACCGAGCCAGCATCTCCTGTTCGGCGATTCGCGCCGTCGCTTACCTCGTTTCTATGATTTACAGAGGCCGATGCTCCTGGGTTCCTGGCAGGATCCTGATACCTGGGCACACGGTACGATAGCGCATAAACCATTCTTCACCGATCATTTGCCGGACATACTCCGCAACGCATTTGAAGAATTTACCCATCACACAGGCCGATCATACGATGCTGTTCGTACATCCAATCTGGAAGGAGCGGATATTGTCCTGATCGCTCAGGGCGCAGCCGTCGAAACATTGGAAGCGGTTGCTCAATATGTCCGAGCGAAGAGTTCTCTTCGCGTCGGCGTGCTGGGTATTCGCTGCTATCGGCCTTTCCCCGGGCCACAGATTGTTGAACTGCTGAGGGGAGTCAAATCCATTGCGGTACTGGAACGAACAGACTCTCCACTTTCAGGTCAGGGACCGCTTGTTCGAGAGATTCAGAGCGCATTCAACCATGCGCTTGAAAATCATCGTTTCGAGCCGAAAGCTCATCCGGGCTTCCCCGCACTAAGGTCGGATGATCTGCCCCGCATTTCCAGTGTCATCTACGGTTTAGGTGGTTGGCCGCTGCGCGCTGCCGATGTAGAAGCATTGATTGAAGAATTGGCAGATTCTCCGCGGAGTCAGGTGTACCTGGGTATTGATTTTGAAGGTAAATCACAGACATATCCGAAACGCCAGGCTTTGCTCGATGGGTTGAAGCGCGATTACCCTGATTTAGCGCAACTCTCTCTCAGTAGCCAAGCTGATTCTCTAGATGTGCGTTCAGAGAGCAGCTTATCCATTGCGGTTCATCGCTTATCAGGAGGAGCAGGTGAATTGCTGGCCGGTGAACTTGCCGGACTCATGCAGCGAAGTTTCGGCGGTCACGTTCGAAGCCGCGCCGGTCTGACCTGGCAACGATTCGATCAACCCTGCGTCGATTGGATCATCCATGATGCGAATCAGATCTACGATCCCGGTGATGAACCTACAACTGATATCGCGGTATTGCTGAATCCCCAGCCGAATCAACCATATTCAATCAATCATCTGGTTGAGGGGGGAGCACTGCTTGTCGTCCACGAGCAATCTGATGCTGGAATCACCGATCTTCTGCCTGCTTCTACGATCGACATGTTCATTCGGAAGAAGGTGAATGTGTATGTCAACGCAACAATGGCGGAAGATAGTGATCCAGATTCACGATCATCCGCGTTTGTAGTGGAACAGGCACTGGGAAGTGTATTGGCGATATTGAATAGCAGTTCTGAATCTCATTCAATCTCGGAGAATCAAGCTAAGGACATTCGCGAGAAAATGCTCGCACATATCGCGGATAGAGAGCGAAGTGAGCGCCTGGAGCAATTTGCCGCAGCATTCACTTCTTTGGAGAAAGTTGATCTGTCCGAGGTCCAAACTGATCTATCGAAGGATGCAGCATCGACACCGATTATTCCCGAATATATTCGCCAGCGCGGCCGATCAGATTCAACACTGGACAGTCTTCCACGATTCTGGGACCAGGTTGGCGTCCTGCATCGGGATGGCCGGCATGGTGAGCTTACGCCCGATCCATATCTTGCAACTGGTGCCATTCCAGCCCTATCATCTGCGTTCCGCAGAGTTAGCAATCCACAGGATGTGATCCTGGAATTTGATCCCGAAGATTGCGTGAGTGATGGGCGCTTGTGGACCAGTTGCCCTGACGGTTCGATTGTGCCTCTGGTTTTTTCCGCAAAAACGCTTGTCGAAACCGGTATCGAACTTGCTTCCACCCACGGAAAATCAGCCGACGCTTTGCGAAGTGTAGCGGGCAAGATCGCAAAGGGTGTCAACAACATCATCGCCAGTGAAGATGATCCTCCTCGATATGCTGAAGGACTTCTCCGGCGTGCTTTCGATACTCTGGACATACCAGAGCAACGTCGTGAATCGCTAGCAGAAGCACTTCAGATCGTCATTGATGAAGTGGGCATTATTCCCATGTCGCCGACCATTGCGTTCTTTGCTGATCGAGAACGAGAAGCCAAGGGAAGCGGGGAGTTTCTTGCATTGATGGTGAATCCCGATGCAGGGAGGAATTACGAGATAATGCAGGCGGTCGGCGAAGGTCGGGGTCTGCGCGCTGAGCCACGTACTGAAGAAAGTGTTCAGCATGCCAGACGCCTGTGGGAGCTTTGGCAGGCGTTTCCCGATACTTCCAGCGGGACGATTCAACACGCATCAGAACAAGAGAAGATCGGTCCCCTTGCGGCAATCATGTTATCCAGACACTGCCAGCTGGCGATGGCAGCAGGTGATGGCGCTGAAGCAGGATCGGGAGCCAAATTAGCACTCCGTCATTTGCTTGCAGTTGGGGAATTTGCCTGGCAACCGCGAGTCATTCAGCAGATCAACGACATCCAAACGCTCCGGGGGAAACTTGCCGAGCAGATTCGAGAAGTCCTCGCCGATGCGCTGCCCGCAAAGGATCTGGATGCGCTGTCAGAGGGCCTGGAGGTTCTGGGGCGCGACGAAATTGATCTGTCTCACTTATCAGCATCGGTTGATACTGCAGTCTCCGGCGGCCGGGTCGATGGTGCTCGGCTCGGGCGGTTGGTGGATGTGGCGCGTGGACTGGCGGATCTGCAATGGCGTCTTGAAAAAGGAATCGACGGCCTTGGCAGATCTCGTACTGGACTGGCCATCACCGCCGATTCAGCGTCTGCCTGGGCAGGTGTATTCCCTTACAATCCCTTCCAGAATCCCGTGGTGATCGATGCCACAGGTGAAACCGGGTCACTCGCGCTGGGTCTTCTCGAAGGACAACGACGACAGGTGCTGGCCGGCTTCAGCTACATGCGTTGGGCGCAACTGGAATTGGATAATCCGGCAGAAGCAGAACACTCTTCTGATGCGCTCACCCGATTGACTTTTTCCGATCTTGATGAACACGAGCGGCAGGGTTGTCCACCAATCCTGATTGTCGGCGATGGACAATCACTCGGCGGGCGAGGATTGGCAGATCTACTCTTCCTGTTGAATACTGACCTTCCGGTGAAGGTGGTCATTCTCAGTGGTCTGGGGGGTGATGCTGACAGCGGCTTGCGGGTGAATGTACTGGGAGAATACCCAGCCGAGCAACGCTTTGATCTTGGTTTGCTGGCGATGCTCAATCGCAAGGCGTATGTCGCGCAGACTTCTATCTCCAACGACGCGCATTTTGTCAGCAGCGTGGAAAAGGCAATGAAGTTTGATGGTCCGGCCCTGGTGCATGTGCATACCCCCAGCCCACAGCAGCACGGATTTTCGCCGGCATCTCTCTTTGAGCAGGCGCGTCTGGCTGTGGCGAGTCGCGCGTATTCACTGATGCAGTTTGATCCCTCTGCTGAGGGTGTTTTCGGTGCATGTCTTGATCTGGCAGGCAACGGTGATCCAGAGCAATTGTGGGAGATGGATGAAACCGGTTCGCCGCTGACACCGATTCATTGGGCTGTTACCGAGCAGCGTTTTTCTGATCACTTCACTCCGATTACTCCCGATGATCCGATCCACACCCCGATCGATGCATACCTGGTTCTCCCCACTCATGAGCGTGATGGACACACACCTTTTATCACGGTGAGTGAAGGCAATGATTCCCGTCAGTTGAAGATCTCCGCAGACATGATCGCAGATGCAGAACATCGTCTGCGTCTCTGGCGAACATTACAGGAACTGGCCGGTGTCGTGACCCCGTTTACTGAACAGGTCAGACACAAAGCTGAGCAGTATGTCAGGGAAACACATCAAAAAGAATTGGCGAGTCTGCAGCAGGAGCACGAAGCTAAACTCGCTGATCTCAAAGCTCAATTTGATGCTGAAGCTACGCAATGCATCACCCAGCAGCTAATGGCAATTGCAGGTTACACCGCAGATGGGGATGAAACTGCATGAGCGTCTACACGCTGGGAAAGACATTTCGCCACGGTGTGCATCCTCGGGAACATAAGGAACAGACCGAGCACGTTGCTGTGGAACGTATGCCCTTTGTGCAGCGATACACACTACCCCTGCGTCAACACCTGGGTGCACCCTGCCAACCTGTGGTCAAGGCAGGCGATCAGGTTATTCGGGGGCAGGTAGTTGCAAATCCGGGTGGCTTTGTCTCCATGATGTTGCACAGTCCGGTGACGGGACAGATTTCAGCCATCGCACCTCGGCGTTTTCCCAACGGTGAAATGGTGGAAAGTATAGAAATTGATGCTGATCCTTATGCCACCCAGCAGTTTTCTTCGTTGCCTCCGATCGAATGGGAAGAATTACCTCTCGATGAATTTATCAAGCATGTTCAGAAAGCGGGTTTGGTCGGGATGGGTGGTGCGGCTTTCCCCACGCATGTGAAGTACAAATTGCCTGAGGGGAAGCGCTGTCAGCGGCTGGTTGTCAACGGCTGTGAATGTGAACCGTACCTCACCTGTGATCATCGTTTGATGGTTGAAGATGCGGCATTGGTTGTTCGGGGAACTCATATCATTGCGAAAAAGCTGGGAGCGGATTCCGCAACCATTGGCGTTGAGATGAACAAGCCCGATGCAGTTATCGCTTTGAATGAAGTTATCAGGCAGGGAGAGTATGAAAATATCTCAGTCGTACCCTTGCGAGTGAAATATCCCCAGGGCGCTGAGAAAATGCTGATCAAGGCACTTTTCGATGAGGAAGTGCCTGCAGGGAAACTTCCGCTGGACTTGAATATCGTCGTCAATAATGTCGGGACGATGGCAGGCATTGCAGAGTATTTTGATCTGCAAAAACCGTTCGTGGAGAGGCTTGTCACAGTTGCCGGCCCGGGAGTGGAGCGGCCATCAAACCTGATGGTTCCGATCGGAACTCCGGTCCGGGATATCCTGCAGCACTGCGGTTTGAGCCGGGAGACTCGGCAGGTCGTCATGGGTGGGCCGATGATGGGGCAGCCGTTGGCTTCGCTGGATGTTCCCATGCTCAAGGGAACCAGCGGCCTCCTGGCGTTTACTGAAGAGGGCGTGCAACACCCCACGGAATATGCCTGTGTGCGGTGCGGCCAATGTCTGGAAGCATGTCACAGCTTTTTGAATCCATCACGGCTGGCCAGACTTGCGCGGGCAGAACGTTGGGATGAACTGGAAGACAATTTCCTGATGGATTGCGTCGAATGCGGCGCGTGTACCTACACCTGTCCATCCAATGTACCCATCGTGCATCTGATTCGGGCAGCGAAAATGGCACTCAGGGAGCAGAAAGCGCCGAAATCATGATGATGCGCGATCCACGCCTGCTAGTGCAATCGGCTCCGTTCCTCAGACGAGGAATCACCACGCCTCGTCTCATGATGGATGTTGTGCTGGGCTTGCTTCCCGTTGTCCTGGCTGCGATTTACTTTTTCGGAATCAGCGCAATTGCCGTGCTCGTTGCCACCACTGCCGGTGCAGTCAGCACGGAATGGATCTTCTCCTCCAAGGAAAAACGTGGGGAATCGCTCCTCGATGGCAGTGCTATTCTCACCGGTATTATCCTGGGCTTATGCCTCCCACCTGGAATTGCTTTGTGGATGGCCTTCCTTGGTGGAGCGGTTGGTATCGGTTTGGGGAAACTGGCGTTCGGCGGCCTCGGGCAGAACATCTTCAATCCTGCACTGATCGGCCGGGCGTTTCTTCAGGCAGCGTTCCCAACCTCCATCACGACATGGTCGGAACACGGCACGATTACTGAATTTTTCACGGCTCGGCCTAGTAACTTTGCCCTGCCTCTCATGCAGGCTCCCGAAGCGGCCGTCGATGCGGTTTCTACCGCCACACCTCTGGCGTACATCAAGTTCGGCGGGGAGGCGGCGCCACTGAACAATCTTTTGCTGGGAAATACGGCCGGTTCACTGGGTGAAACCTGCGCGCTGCTCATCATCATCTGTGGTGTCATCCTGGCGATTAGAAGAACATTTGATTGGCGAATACCCGTATCCATCCTGCTGACCGTTGCGGTGTTCTCAACACTGATGTGGTTGATCAACCGCGAGTATCCCTCACCACAGTACATGCTGCTTTCAGGTGGTTTGTTGTTCGGTGCGGTGTATATGGCAACGGATCCGGTGACCAGTCCACTTGCCCCTCGCGGGGCATGGTTGTTTGGCATCGGTATCGGTGTGCTTGTGGTGTTGATTCGATTGTGGGGTGGACTCCCCGAAGGGGTGATGTATGCCATTCTGTTGATGAATGCTGCGACGCCGCTGATCGAGCGGATTACTCAACCACGTGCGTTCGGCAGGACACTACGTGGGGAGGCGATCGTATGACGGTACAGGAACTCACGATCTCCGCTGGGAAGAAAGAACCGAGCAGTTTTCGACTCGTGGCGACGCTGGGAATTGCCGGAATGCTTTCAGGTATCGCGCTGGCCGGGGTATATGAAATCACCAAACCGATTATCGAAGCTAACAATCTGCGTGAATTGAAGCAGGCGGTTCTTGAAGTCGTACCCGGCGGGCAGACCATGCAGGAAGTGGATCTGGTTAACGATGCAGGGGAGCACAAAATCATCTACGCCGCTTACGATGATGATGGCACATTCCTGGGATATGCCATCGAAGGTGCCACCCCCGGATTTGCCGATATCATTCGCCTCCTCTACGGCTACGATCACCAGCGCAATCTCGTGATCGGGATGAAGGTGCTGGAGAGCCTGGAAACGCCCGGCCTGGGTGACAAGATCATCAAGGATGAAGCGTTCGTGGCCCAGTTCAGCGATCTGGCCATCGATCCGACTCCGGTCGTGGTGAAAGATGGTGCGGATGCGGATCACGAAGTTGATGCGATCACCGGCGCGACAATTTCCACCAAGGCGGTTGTCAAGGCAATCAATCAAGCCAACGAACAGTGGCTGGAATATCTGCCGGAAACTCCGCCCGATCCCCCCGCGGTAGAAGAACCAGACTCCACCATAGAAACTGTTGAGGAGGATGATTGACTTGAATCAAGCAAAACATCCATCTCAACTCTACGCGGAATTCATCAAAGGAATCTGGAAGGAAAATCCGGTCTTCGTGGCGGTCCTGGGGATGTGTCCCATGTTGGCCGTGACCAACAGTGCGATCAACGGTCTGGCGATGGGAGCGGCGACCACGTTCGTCCTCGTCTGTTCCAGCCTGTTGGTGTCATCGTTGCGCAAGTTCATCCCCAAGCAGGTCCGAATCACAACTTACATCATCATCATTGCGTCGTTTGTGACGATCGTGGATTACGTGCTCAAGGCTGCTTTCCCCGGTACTCACAAGGATCTTGGGGCCTTCATCCAACTCATCGTGGTGAACTGTCTGATCCTCGGACGACAGGAAGCGTTTGCCAGTCGCAACACACCTATCAAAGCACTCATGGATGCGCTGGGGATGTCGATCGGCTTTACATTTGCCTTGTTCTGCCTCGGTGCAACCCGTGAAATCCTCGGTAACGGCTCAATCTTCGATATCTCTCTGTTCGGTGACAACTTCGAACCGTGGGTGATCATGATATTGCCTCCGGGTGGTTTTCTCATGCTGGGAATGATCCTGCTCTTCTTCAACTGGTTGCAGCAGAGGAAACAACACAAGCTGCAGGCTCGGGCGCGGGAGGTGATGTCATGAACAACAACCTCCTGTGGATCTTCATCTCGGCTTGCCTCGTGAATAACTTCACACTCTATTATTTCCTCGGCCTGTGCCCGTTCTTCGGCGTATCGGGACGACTCAAAACCGCGTTCCGACTCGGCCTGGCCACGATCTTCGTGATGGTGATCACGTCCCTCTGCGCATCGTTTCTCAATGCCTTTATCCTGCCGCATGCACCCTATCTTAAACTGATCAGTTTCATCGTCGTGATTGCTTCAACCGTGCAGTTTGTGGAGATGGTGATCAAGAAAATCAGCCCGGCTCTTTTCCGCGCGCTGGGCATTTTCCTGCCGCTCATCACGACGAATTGCGCGATCCTGTATCTCGCGTTGACCCAGGTGAAGCAGGATTACAATGTGTTGGAGGGCTTGATCTTTGCTGTCGGAGCGGGAGTTGGTTTTACGATTGCACTGGTGCTCATGGCCGGGATTCGTGAGGAGGCGGAGATATCAACCGTTCCAGCTGTGATCAAGGGAACTGCGCTCAATATGATCATTGCCGGTTTATTATCACTGGCGTTTATGGGATTTGCCGGCCTCTTCAGTGCTGCTTAGGCTTCATCATGACGAATCATTTACTTGCCATTTTAGGACTTGGCGCAATCTGCGTGTTATGGGGTGTCATCCAGCGCTGGCGCGCCAATCAGAGTAAAATATCAGATGAGCAGGTATCTGATTGTACAAGCTGTCGTATTTACCACGGCGATACTCAATCTTCACCAACGTTTGATGAGCACAACAACTGCCGGATGAGTTAAAGTGTGCTTCCAGTCAATCATGTGCTTTGTGAAAAAGACAATCAGCGGTCGCGTTTTTGTACCGGTTTTGCTTGTCGTGCTGGTGGGTCTATCCGTATTCTTCGTTCGCCTGTTGCCGGACAAATCTGAGAGCCGGTTTGTCAGCCGCACGAAGTCGATCATGGCCACGCCGATTACTGTGGTGGGGGAGGAATCGCCAATCGATCAAACTTCCACGACCGTCTTCGAAATCTTCCAACAGGTTGATCAGAGGATGAGTGAGTGGAAGCCGGACTCTCCTCTCACGGAAGTCAATCAACAGGCTGGAGTCGCCCCGGTCAAAGTTCCCGTTGATCTCCTGGCCGTTATCCAACAAGGTATCGAACTGGGTGATCTAACGGATGGAGCATTCGATATTACATGGGCAGCCCTGTGGGGACTCTGGGATTTCACCCCCCCCCACACAACCCCCCCACACAACCCCCCCACACAATCCCCCCACACACAAACAAGCGCCTTTCAATTTCCGGTCGTGCCGGATCAGGTTGAAATTGCTTCACGAGCTTCACTCGTGGATTATCGAAAGATCGTGATTGATCAGGAAGCAGGGACGGTCTTCCTGCCCGAGGGAGGCATGATGATTGGTCTGGGTGGGATCGCCAAGGGATATGCGTTGGATCAGGCAGCAGAAGCGCTGGTCAGGCAGGGGGTGGAGCATTTCCTGATCTCAGCCGGGGGTCAGGTGATCGTTTCAGGTCAGCGGGGTGATCGTCCCTGGAGCGTGGGAATTCGTGATCCTCGTGGAGCACCGGAGGATTATTTTGCCCGTCTACCAATGACGGGTGGAAGCATATCGACCAGTGGCGATTACGAACGCTTTTTTATCCACGAGGGAATTCGCTATCACCATATCCTTGATCCTCGTACCGGAATGCCCGCCCGAGCCGGTCTGCGCAGCGTTACGGTGATCCATGACTCAGCCGTGATGGCCGATGTGCTCTCAACGGTCCTCATGATCATGGGAAAGACACAGGGGATGGCACTGGTCGATCGTATTGACGGTGCTGAAGCGGTTCTTGTGGATGATCAGGGCCAAATCCACATTTCCGCTGGATTGACGGATGTTCTGATCATTATCCATCAACCCCGGGGATAGCCATGATTGTGTTGAATGTTTCGCAATGATCCCCTACGGGACTCGTTCGATCAGTTATAGTCCCCGTTTTACCGGAAGGAGCTTTGCATGTCATTCAGTTCTGCCCCCTCACCACGTCGTGGGATTTCCTCGTCAACCATATTTGCCCTGTTGGTCGTGGGTGTATTGGTGTTCATCGTGGGATTTGTTGTGGGCCGAAAATCATCATCTGAAAAAACAACCGGTATTGAGTTAAACTCAGAAGCTGATGATACTGTTGCTCCGAAGCAGAACCAGGAAATAGCGGCTGAAGCAAGTGATGCAAAATCGGTTGACGTACAAGCAGTTGATACGGAATCACAACCAGTTGAGAAAAACATTGCCCCGTACAAGATTGAACCTGCAGAGATTGATTTCGGCATTATCAGCCCCGGTACGGAATTGCGTGGCTCAGTTCAGATCACGAACATCAGTGACAAGCCCCTGACGATCACCAAGCAGGTTTCCAGTTGCAAGTGTACGACGGCTCAGGATCTTACTGGCAGAACACTTGCTCCAGGTGAAACTGTCGAACTCAATCCGCTCATTGAAGGACGCACCTGGAACGGTCCCAAGCGAGATAAAATCACGCTGGTATTTTCCAACCATCCCGAGCCTGCATCTATATGGGTTAAATCCAATGTCGCCCGGGCAATCGTGGCCGAGCCGCACACTCTTAAAGCTGCACGTCGTGTGAACAAACAGAATGAAGTTCTGCCGGAAACACCTGAAGAAAAGATAGCAAGGTTGTCCGGGGTAATTAATCTCCAATCACGCGATGAACAACCATTTCGTATACTTACATTGAACGGTGGTGAAGTTCCCTTTGTGGATTTTGACCCAGCAACTGACGAACCTCGCTCTTCCTATGAAATCCGATGGGATCTCAGAGATTTTGATGAAACAACATGTTTGGATGCACAGGGGAACCGGATGCTGGACTGGTGGGTGGTGGAAACAGATCACCCCGGAGCGCCGATTGTCGATATACGTGTTCGCCATATTTGCACGCTCCCGGAAATGCCCTCACGAGCTGATCTCCCCGGACGCCATTGGTTCCCGGGAGAATTTCGCATGGTGTTGGATGAGATCAAGGCAGGCGAGCCGATGGAGTTTGAGCTTCCTTTGAAATGGGTACCCCATGCAACACCCGATGATACGATTGTTAATGTGGTGAGTGAATCAGAACAATTTGCAGTTCAACTTACTGACACGTGGGATGAAGAATTACTCACCATGTGTCGCATACGAATCACACCGGACGAAAAATTACGCGGCTTGCTCTATGGGAATTGCCGCCTCTACAGCACACAGCCGGGGCATTCTGCCACAGTCATGATCATCGCTCGTGTGGTGGAATAAGAGTTGTCCAGTATATATCTGAGGTTACTCCCGGAGATCTTCATCAGTCGTCGATGGCTGTGCAGCAAAGAGCTCATCCAATGTGAACGTATCCCCGCATTCGGGACAGATCGGCTGATGCAGGCCGGTGAGGTTATAACCACAGGTCGGGCACGAAATCACATCAGGCCGGCTTGCTCCGATGCGTTCGCGGCGTTCCCGCGCAGTCTCTGTCCAAATAAAAACCGTAGCCGTGACCCACAAAAATATCGCCGTGAGACTTGCCACAAACATTGCTAATTCAGTATTTAGGGTACGTAATGTGGTAAAAATGATGAATGCCACTGCGATAGACCCTGGTACCGCCAGAGTAGTAGCAGCCACTCGGAACCTGCTCCAACGCACTGAGCGTTGCCATAGCAGAATCCAGTAGACCGCAATGAAAATCCAAGTTGTCAGGCCGCTGATCAAGAAAGCAAAATGTTCATTGCTGAATCCCAGTATCACGGACACACTGAAGGCGGTGACCGATCCGTACACTATCCCCGATAACGGTAGCAAGAGCAGGGAAAGCAGGATCCTCTGAACCAGTCGAGACATGACGAAACCAGTATACTCAGGTGAATAATCTGTCGTACCATACTCCATCAATGATACATAGGTTCATTCCAACTTGTATGGTACGAATCTCAATGCAAGGAGTTGAACGATGAAGGTGTGCGTCATCATCCCTGCCGCCGGGCAGAGCGAACGATTTGGTCAGGTTGATAAATTGGCCCAGGATCTGGGGGGACGACCGCTTCTGGTACGGACCGTGGAAGTATTCACCAAGCGCGAGGAAGTCACATCAATAATTGTTGCCGGTCCACCGGATGAGTTTGACACTTTCAAGACCAGATATGGCGCAACACTAGGATTTCACGGAGCGGTTATCGTTGAAGGGGGAAAAACGGCACGATGGGAAACCGTACAACGAGCGCTGGAACATGTTCCGAAAGATGTCACCCATATCGCGGTCCATGATGCTGCACGCCCGGGACCGTCCAAGGAGATGCTCGACCGTGTTTTTGAAACGGCTGAAGAACTTCAAGCTGTGATTCCCGGCCTGGAAGTTCAGTCAACTTTGAAGTGTATTGATGAAAATGAGATTGAGGTTAATCCAAGCAGCGATGATGATGCGCTGGCGGAAATGATCCTGGGTGATGCAGGGAAGAAATCCATTCAGGCACGACGGGTGCAAAAGACGATCGATCGGGACAATCTGTTTGCGATTCAGACTCCACAGGTATTCCAGGTTGAGCTGCTCAAGCGAGCATATCAACAGGATCTGCATGAGTTGAACGTCACCGACGATGCATCACTCGTTGAGATACTGGGTGAAACAGTGCATGTTGTGGAGGGCGATGCACAGAATATCAAGGTGACAACACCGGCTGACCTCAGCCTTATGCGTGCTTTGATGGGTGTCAAACCCCCCAAGGAAAGACCAGTCCATAAACGCTTTTGAGACAGGGATCCAACACCTGTCTAATGATGTGGAATACCACGAATACTTAGAGTGGTGAACGTTGCGGAATGATCGTGTCGCTTGGTTGAACAATGCTGACACATACCCATCTGGTGTGAACATGCACGGAATTGACGCACGAGCCACCAGATACTCAAAAGCGTGAGTAGTGACGATGTTAGAAATTGCCAATCGTGCCAGGGCATCTTATTGAACTCCAAAGAGATGCAAACCTTGATAGATAATAAGTCCTGCGACATAAGCAACCGCAGACATGTAGCCCAGTTGGAGGAATGCCCAACCCCAGTGGCCGGTTTCTCTTCGTGTCACCGGCAGGGTGGGTAAACACTGCATCGCCAGTACAAAGAAAACCAACAAACTCGCAGCCGTGGCGGTTGTAAGCAGCCGGGAGCCATCGTCGCGCTTTGCTTCTGTAATTCGGGTCAGGATACCCTGATCCTCTACATCATCCTGCCCTGAAAATAAGACTGCCAACGTCGAAACAAAAACTTCACGCGCTGCGAAACTTGAAAGTACCCCGATGGAAAGCTGCCAATCGCAGCCTATCGGACTGAGTACCGGTTCAAATACATGCCCGATTCGGCCTGCAAAACTGTGTGCCATTGCCTGCTTGCTGAGGATCGTCTGACCCTCCTCACTCAATTCTGCTTCTTCACCACTCTCTGCTAATTCGGTAAGGAGCGCCGCATCATGCTCTAATGTCTCGGATAATGACACATCAGTGGATTCCGCCTTTAGAGCGGCCGATTGGAGTGCATCCACTTGGGCAGCAGAATCAGGGACCGGATAAGCGCTCAACCACCATAAAATGATGCAGATTGCCATGATGATGGTGCCTGCTTTTTTCAGAAACACCCAGCCTCGATCAAGCATGATCAGAAATGCAGTTCGCAGAGATGGCAAACGGTAGGTCGGTAATTCAAGAATCATCGGCCGGGACGTTCCTTTGAGCAGCGAACGTCGAAAGATCAGGGCAGTGAACATTGCTGCCCCCGCACCCAGCAGGTAACATCCGGCAAAGGCCAGTCCCTGGGCCAGGGGATTTCCGCGAAACAATATCCCGACCAAAAGTACATACACCGGCAAGCGGGCTGCACAGCTCATAAATGGTGAAACGAGTACTGTGGCGACGCGATCCTTGTGATCAGGTATAAGCTTGGCTGACATGATCGCAGGTATTGCACACGCGTGGGCTGAGAGCAGAGGTAAAAATGCCTGGCCGGGAAGGCCAAATCGTCGTAAATAGCGATCCATGACAAAGGCAGCCCGGGAGAGATAACCAGTGTCCTCCAGAAGACTGATGAGAAAGAACAACAGACAAATCTGTGGGAGAAATACAACAGTCCCCGCGATGCCTCCGATGATCCCATCAGTTACCAGATCACGAGCCGCACCTTCAGGCAGTAACACACTGGCCCAGTAGCCGAGATGTTCAAATAACAGTTCGATCCAGGTCATCGGATAGCTGGCCAATGAGAAGATCGTGAAAAACACACCAGCCATGATGGCGATAAAGATGAGCATTCCCAGAATGGGATGCGTGAGGATTCGGTCCCACCAGTCGGTCCGAGGTGAATGTCCAATCACCTGGGATGATTCAGATTGCACGCATCGCGAGTACACCGTCTCAGCCCAATGCGATGCCTGCTGCGCATCTGTTGCTTCAGGTAGATCAGCAGCGCTCAACTTTGCGTATTGCATGGTGTGAATGAGATCATCAATACCCTGGCCGGTGCGTGCGCTGACTTCAACAACCGGACAACCAAGGCATTCTGCAAGGACATCACGGTCAATGTTGATCCCCTGACGTTGTGCGAGATCAGACATGTTGAGTATGACGACGGCGGGAAGGTTTTGCTGAATGGCCTGCGCAATAAAGACAAGATTCCTTCGTAGATTTGTTGCATCGGCAACCACAAGAACAGCTTCAGGTGACTGCTCCAGATGTATTTCTCCAGCAAGGTACTGTTTGCAGGTGCGCGATTCGGGTAGATCAAGATTCAGACCATAAATGCCCGGCAGGTCAACCAGATTGAAGCGATTACCGTCACGCTGAAATGTCCCCACGTGCGCTTCAACCGTCGAACCGGGGAAGTTTGCTGTTTTCGCTCGTATCCCACACAAACGGTTAAAGAGTGTCGTCTTGCCGGTGTTTGGATTACCCAGAAGGGCGTAACACGAACGTGTTGACGCACCATCAGTTGAAGTTTCTTCGGCCTTCGATTGAGAAAGATTCGTGGAACTGAACTGCATCTCGCAGCGATCCCCGGAAAAATCAGGTCACTGAGGTATCGGGTTCAATCATGATCTGCTCGGCCATGGATTTCGATAAGCCGAGCCGTGTCGTGTGGACTTGAACAATATACGGATCACCAGTTTGGCAGATTCGGATAGGGCACTTCTCGCTGAGTCCCATTGCCCTGAGCAGCTCACAATGGTCACAACAGAGTCCTTGACGACAGACCCGACCGCTGGAACCACAAGGCAGTTTTGAAAGAGGAATCTCACATTGATTTCGTTCGCATTTTGTTTGGGAATCGCACTCAGACACGCTTAATTCTCCAACCGGTGAGGCTCATCGGCTACCGAATCAAAAATCTTGAGACTCAATCTCAATGCAACATAGTAGCAACTTTCTCAAGGGTTGTCTTGTGCGATGTTGGATTTCTTCCTCTCATTTTCATCATCAGGTAAATCCCTGTCTCTCTTGGGCTTTTCCACTGAGGTTTCCCTATAACCCAACCGACAAAACCCCAGAGCAGTACAGGGAGTTCATCCATGAAGCAAGGTCGGACGTCGCATCCTAATCCTCGTGAGGTCATAACCGGTCTTGCAGTGATAACGGTCCTGGCTGGGTTATCAGTCACTCGCTGGGGAATACCACAGTCTGGTAATGCCGGTTTCAATGATGCAAAGACAACACCCATGACACAAAAGGAAGCTGAGGTCAAAGTTGTTGAGCAACTCCCGGAGGAGGATAGTCAATCTCAGTCACCGACGAATGCTGACGAGGACCATTCAGATCCATTCGGCTGGTGAGAACTACCTCCAGCTGCAAACAGTCATAATTCAATCGAGTGTTGTCTTTGATCTGCAAGCGATGACCACTTCACCTATCCAGATAGCTCAACCACTGAACAAGGCTAGCCGCGACAGAAATCAACATCCTCGGTATGCTCCTAAGCAAGTGGACGAGAATACGACCAAATCACGACGTTATGTGTTGATCACGCCATGCCGCGATGAAGCAGATTATCTTCCCATCACGATCGCAAGTATCGCGAAGCAAACCATACAACCAACGAACTGGATAATCGTTGACGACGGTTCCCAAGATGAGACTCCTCAAATTCTCGCTGAAGCGCTGGACAAATATCCTTTCATTCAGGTTATCCAGAAGGCTGACCGCGGTGTGCGCGCTGTTGGACCGGGAGTGATCGAAGCATTCTATTGTGGCCTGGATGCGATTGACCTCAACGACTACGACTACATCTGTAAATTCGATGGTGATCTAGATCTTCCCATTCAATATTTCCAGAAGATTATGGAGCGAATGGAAGCCGAGCCACGTCTCGGCACCTGTTCTGGTAAGCCATATTTTTACGGTCCGAACAAGCAACTGGTAAGTGAAGCATGCGGCGATGAAATGTCCGTGGGGATGATTAAGTTTTACCGCACGGAATGCTTCCGGCAGATCGGCGGCTTTGTGCGTCAGGTGATGTGGGACGGTATCGATTGTCACAACTGTCGATTGTTGGGTTGGATGGCGTGTAGCTGGGATGATCCGGAGATCAGGTTCATCCATCTCAGGCCGATGGGCTCAAGTCACCGCAGCATCATCCGGGGTCGAATGCGGCATGGATTCGGGCAGTATTTTATGGGAACCGGGCCGCTCTATATGCTGGCCAGTGTACTGTTTCGCGTGACCCGCAGACCATTCGTGATTGGAGGTCTGGCAATGGGATGGGGATATCTCCGTAGTTTCCTGCGCCGTGAGAAGCGTTATGATGACTTGGCGTTCAGATCATTTCTCCGCCGATATCAATGGCAATGCCTTTTGCGCGGGAAAGCAGCTGCCACAAAGATGTGCAATGAGACTCAGGCAGCACAATGGAAATCTGCATCCTGTCCCAATGCATCCGGAGAGGCTCAGGAATGATTGGCACTCGCTCCGAGCCTGAAACGAATAATGAGCATGTTGCCGGCCCTGCGAGCAATCCAGATACAATTCCACTGTGCGGTATCAGGATCCACTGTGTAACCGAGGAGGGGTGTATCGAGCACATCCTCATGGAATCGGATGCTGGTAGCGGTGGATGGGTCGTGACAACCAATCTCGATCACCTGTACCGTCTGGAGAAAGATGCGTCCTATCTGGAATTGGTCAAGCAGGCTGATGTCGTCGTGGCGGATGGGATGCCTCTCATCTGGGCGGCAAAATTGCAAAATACACCCCTGCCCGGACGTGTTGCAGGCTCATCATTGATCAGGACATTGACCGCAGCAGCGGCCAATCGTGGAAAGTCAATCTTTTTCCTCGGCGGCGATCCGGGTACTGCAGATGCCACAGCCGAGACACTTAAATCAGATCATCCATTGTTATCAGTCGCAGGCACCCATTGTCCGCCTTTCGGATTCGAAAAACAGGAATCAGAAATCAACGCCATCGTGAAGGCTCTGATCGCAACACAACCGGATATCGTGTTTGTAGCTCTAGGATCACCGAAGCAGGAAATGTTGATCCACCAACTTCGTGAGCGACTGCCACATGCCTGGTGGCTGGGGATTGGGATCAGCTTCAGCTTTGTGGCCGGTAACGTCAAACGTGCTCCGTTGTGGGTTCAACGGCTGGGTTTGGAGTGGATACATCGCCTTTGCCAGGAACCGAGGCGACTGGCTCGTCGGTATCTTATTCAGGGGATCCCTTTTGCCTTAAAGTTGCTCTGGCGCAGCTGGAGAAACAGGGTGTAGAACAGTCTTGCCGTTGGTTGTATCTGCTGAATATGGGGCACTGAATGAATGGAGTATTAAACATCCGATGCAGGGTTGAGATGTGATGGTTGGGGTATGCGTAACGGCTATTGTAAATGGCGGTAATGCGCTGCGTCGATAGACAAGACTACCCGGATTCTCAGATGATTTACTCCGCATCGTAGGTGGATATATGCGATCCTGACAGTGTAACTTCATTCATTTCGGCAGGATTCAGGGTAGGAGTGCTACGATGATCATGATCACCCGGCAATCACAATCCCGTTTCATTATTCAGCAGTTCTGCAGATTCATTCCTGTGATTGTATTGATTCTGCTGGCAGCACCAAAATTGTCATTTGGAGCCGGGACAGAAGTCAAATGGGCGAAGGAACCGGTCTTCGTTGATGTGGCTCTACCGTCATTGTCTTCGTGGATAAGCAATGAAGAATCAATTGCTGCTGAAGCACAGAAGATTGTCACAATGCGACTCAATGATGTGGCAGCAAAGCATCCAGGTCAACTGATCACATTACGCGTGCAAGGATTGAAGTTGAACTATAGTGATCTGTCGAGCGAGGATCAGCAATATGTAACCGGTTTGGTCGGCGAGGCTGAATCAGTGGACTCATTCTATCAGGAGAAAGTGTCAGACTTTTTCGCTGAGGCACTTGCCCAGGTGAAGGAAGCACCAGTCAGCTTTGCCGGTTTGCCTCTCGAGTCCAATCGAACCATCGAGTCGACAACAGCTCAGAAAACAAACAAGCACTTCTCTGCCCTTATTAATGAGCTTGATGCTTTTATTACTACCAAGACGCTTATCTATTCCGATGGTGAAACCACTATCAACTCGGCTGTGATTAGCAGCTCTCTTCCACAGTCAATTACTCTGGCACAAGGTCGACCGATCGTATTCCCTACAAATCACGGTTGGCAGATGGCGTTTGATAGTCCTACTGAGCCCTTCCAGGCTATCCCGGAGAGAGACACAGCGCTCATATTCCACGAACTCTCTCGACATCTACCTCAGGAATTTTATGATCGTATTGAGAGTGAGTGGGGGATTTTACCAATCCTGCTGGTTACGAACTGGGCGTTTGATCCTGAAAATGACGGTGTCTGGTATCCCGAGATTACGGACCGTGCCATCACCAGGTATCAGGAACTGTGGGGCTATCCCCCTGATTATGACGGATATATTTGTTTGGACTGGGAACAACCCTGGATGGGGTATTTAATCGGCAAGTGGACTGACCAAGGGTGGCTCTACGGCCCAGGGACTCCTGAGGGTGAACGAGCGTTGCAGGATGGAATCGGTCTCCTGGCAGCGTTTCGACAGGCTTGGCCGAATGCAAAGCTTGGTTTTTATGGGCTTCCGACCCGTGAATACTGGCATCAAGATGATAACTGGCGCAACAATAATGTGAACCAGTTAAGCCAACTTCTGGCGGATGCAGATTTCGTTAGCCCCAGCCTCTATGAGCTTTATGGCACGACAAAAATCCGGAATGAAGAAATCGTTGAAGGGGAGGGGGCTAAAGATAGATACGTTGAGCGATATCAGGCTATTACGAAACTGGCTCTGGAGGTAGCCGGCGAGAAACCCGTATTGCCATGGGTACACGGCCATTGGCATAAGAACGCTGGTCCTCCCTTTGCTGGTTCTCAGATTCCTTCCGCACGTTACACGTGGTGGATTGAATCGATGAAAGAAGTGCAATTTGATGGTCGATCCATCAGCGGTGTGGTTCAGTATGGGCTGACAATCCAAGAGCCGGAAGCAGATAGGCTTTTCTGTATTCTGATGGATATATTCAACGGTCAGGAATGTGGTGTATCCTGGGCGGATGCGACTATGCCAATGGATCAGGGAGATGAAGACGAGACCGAGGTCTGCGCCATCGTTCATACAGATCCATCGTACGATCCTGTCGCTGATATCCGATTACATTGGGGCAAAACTGATTCTTACTGGGATCTGAACGGCGACGGTATTGTTGATATCAATGATCTTAATTTATTGCTTGCCAATAAAGCTGACTACTCAGAAGCAAGTTGGTGGGAAGAGGAGATGGGTGAAGATGATTCGTTGAGTGGTCTGCAGGATGTACTGGCATTGGCAGGCACGGATGATATGGGTAGCGGGGGATACTATGGAGTAGGCAGCAGCCCAAGTGGTGGCCCCAGCGGAGGAGGGAGTAGTGGAAGCAATGCCGGTTGCACCGTTGGCCGGTGAGGTAAGTACGGGCGCTGCAGGAGCTGTCTGGACTGTGGTAAAATT
>JANQEQ010000120.1 GCA_028278245.1 Phycisphaerales bacterium
TGCCCCGCACCTGTTTCGACAGGACTTACAGTGATTTCTACTGGAATATCGGTGTCATCTTTTGTTCGAGCTGTTCCATCGCGTCCACTCTCTCTGTGGCGAGCTATGGCATCGGATGCATTACCTCCATATGACTGATGCTTAAGGTAATTCAAGGAATCCGACAGCAGTGTTGTAATGGGCTTGCCATGGAGTTCTTCTGCTGTGTATCCAAATAAGGCCACTGCTTGGTGATTCACGAGTATGATTTCCCCCAGCCGATCAATTATAACAAGCGCATCTGGCGTGGCATTGATGATCAGATTGGTTCTTTGCTCGCTATTGAGGGCATGATCTTCCGCAGTCTTGGCACGTTGGGCTTCCTGCTGGGCCTGTCGTGTTTCTTGTTCAAGGCGACGTATCACCAAGACGATGATAAGGAGTAATGGCAGAAGGATTACTGCTCCCGCCACCACGATTGTCCGCTGCACCTGTCGTATTGGAGTCATGATTTCGTGGCGCGACACGCTCAGCAACACACCCCATCGAGAATCCGTGCTGCTACGAAGCGCTTCGGTCATGCTATATCCCGTGATCATCGCAGTATTTCCATCTACACTCTGCTCCTCTACGTAGCCCGACATTCCTGTGGTGAGTCGCGTGGCAGAGGGCAGACTGACCTCCAAGACATTGAGGGAATATTGAGCGTCCGGCTGAGAATCGGCAATCACCTGCCCCTCCTCGTCTACCAAGCGATACTCGATGTGCATCGGCTGTTCCGACTGTGCTTGGAGGACATCGATGGTACGGTGAAATACTTGCCGAAAATTTCTCAGGTCCATTCGCGCGATCACCGCGCCGCTAAACTCCCTCTGGGTTCCCATAAGACGCCCCACAAACATGATTGCAAAATCATCCGCCTGACCCTTGAGTGGTCGCATGAACTGAATGGCGATATTCCGTTGGCCTCCTCTGACGGTGGTGAAACTTTTCAAGTGTTGCAGATCCATCCCGATCATATCCGCCGTGCTCGCTTCTATTACCCGACCCTGACCATCCGTCAGGGCCACCCATCGATACGCAGGGTAGTGACTTGGGATTGACCGCAACAGGTTCCGAGTAGCTCGATGATCGTTTGGGGCACTGCTGACGACTTTGAGAAGAGTCTGCATGTCTCCGTACCGCTCCATGAGTAGCATATCTAGTTTATCCGTGATCGATGAGGATGCCATCGTCAGATGCTCTCCGACTCTACTGATAAGATGACCTCGCAAGTCATAGAGCACCCTTGCCCCCACGCCGATCGAGGCAATGACAATGACAGCGACCAGCAGCCAGAGAAGGATTTCGGATCGATAGAAGCCAGTATTGCTCATGTCGGAT
>JANQEQ010000167.1 GCA_028278245.1 Phycisphaerales bacterium
GCGCTGATTACCTGCACTGTGCCTTCGTCCTGGATTCCCGCTTTCGCGGGAATGACGCATCACCTGGGGGCGCATCCAGTGAGGCTTTCCACCTACGCACCTGAAAACCTGCCGGTAGATCACTTCTCGGAACCCCCATTCTCGGTGATCGGTGTCAGCACAAATCCAGTCGCGTAGTCTCTGCGGTTGCTCCTGTGGAGACCGTGCCCTGCAATCTGGCCGCGCTCGTTGATGTCGTTGGCTACGCACAGCTGTATCCAATCCGTGTGTTTGGGGATGAGGTCGTTCAGGTCCAGCATTTTGTCGCCTTCCCACAGGATTGCGCGTGAGCCGTGCCAACCCGACCAATAGAGAGGGTCCTGATAGGTTGCCGCTCGGAACATCTCAATGATGTCTTGCAGAAAATCCGGGGGTTCTGAATCTCTGGTTGGTTCCGCTTGCCCGACTATCTGGCCGCTGTTGTTGATCGCATGAGCGCGGGTCATGTAACCAGGCCAGTCCTGGAGATGCACAAGGCCGCCCGTTGCACTCCATAGAAAAGCGCATTGTTCGAAAGGGTTGAAGAAAAGGTGCCCACGCGTATTGCCGACTACTTCGTCTCGCTCGTTCATGTCAGCCACGTAACCATATTCCTTGAAGGCATGATCGTGTTTCGAGCTGTCTGAAGAGTGGACGAAGAGGCTCTTTGTGGAACAACCTGCGATCGATCCTCGGTTGTTGATAGTGTACGCCGTTGTTCGCGGGCCCAAGTCCAGGTCTCTCATCTCCCCGCTGGCATCCCAAATCACGGCGTGGCGCTTCCCTTCCTGAGATCTTCGGAATCCAACGGCCTGGCCCGCGTCATTGGAACCCTCCACAATGGCAATTCGATCTCCATGGGAGTCCAGTTTCCGCAAACCGTCAGTTGCAGACCAAATGAAGCTGTGTTCGATACGGTCAGCACTGTGCACGCGTCCGAAGACTTGACCTCGATTGTTGATCTGGTTGAGAGAGGTGTGATCTCCAGCGTTGATGTTGAGAACAGTTGCTTCTCCTTTGCGATCCCAGACAACGCATTTGCTCTTGCCAGTGAGTGCGTTCGCATTGCCGGCCACCACACCGGAATCATTGATGGATATCTGCTCATTGATGTTTAATCCTC
>JANQEQ010000176.1 GCA_028278245.1 Phycisphaerales bacterium
GGCTGTGACCATCGCGCCGGCGCTGTTCCACTGGGAAATGGCGCGCGAAGGATGGTCGCCCCATGGGGAGGCGCCTGGCTGCGCCGCAGATCGGTGATCCCGTGCGCATCATCCACCTAAATGCACGCGATCGCGCGTTTTTCATGTTCAACCCGAAAATTGTGAACAAGGGTGATGAACAGTTTGATGTGTGGGACTTCTGTTTCAGTGCCAAAGCAGCCTTTGTCGCCAAGGTAAGTCGGTATTGCAGTATTTCGGTCGAGTACTACGACGAACGCGGGCAGCACACAGTAGAGAGGTTCGATGACGACTGGTCTGAGCTCATCCAGCATGAGGTCGACCATCTCAATGGTATCTTGTTTGTAGATCGAGTTTCGCATCCCCAATCAATTAAAATGATCGAACACCTGTAGCCGACCTCGGCCCTGTCGGCATCGGCTCTGAGTCAATCTCAAAAAAGATCTCACCAGTGTAACCCTCGCGTCGCGTCCCACAACGATAAAAACTGCGCTCATGCGCTAACAGGTGTCATTCGTTCAGGTCTTTTTAGGAGAGCCGGCGTCCCCGCGATTGGTTCAACGTGGCATAGTGATTGCTGTTTCACTGAGGGGTTGCCCGGATAGAGCAGTGAGGGGTTCTTCTGGTTGCATCCAATACCAATTATCCGTGGATCGAGGTTACAGCGGTGTAACCTTTTCGTAAATTGGCGGAGTATAAGTTGGCTATTTTTTACGATTCTCACCTGGTGTCATCATCTCGATTGCTATAGGGTGTGTGACCAGGGCGGGAGAAAACTGACAGTCCTCTGGTTAGTTATAAGAATGATGGAGATGAGAATGGGAAGCTCGAGAATGTGGTCGTTGGCCGTGTTGATGGTTCTGCTCTGCGGAGCGTGCAATTGCAGTGAGCATTCTGATAGTGGATTTGACAGTGGCGCTGCGGACAGCGGCGCTGATGATGCCGGCGCCGATGGGGATACGGATTCAGACTCAGATGTAGATACGGATACCGACACAGATACAGATACCGACACAGATACAGATATCGACACAGATACAGATATAGACATTGATACCGATAGTGACTCGGATACCGATAGTGACACAGATACTGATGCCGACGCAGATGGGGATACCGACACCGATGGTGACACGGATACG
>JANQEQ010000169.1 GCA_028278245.1 Phycisphaerales bacterium
CACGGTTGATTTCGTCGAGCGCATTACCGATCCGGATTCGCCGACGCGCCTGCCCTGGCACCGTGCGGAGAAGAAAGTCCCATTCGTTGACATCGATTCCGGGCAGTTGACTGAGCCGGACGAACCAAATGCGGTCAAGATTGAGAAGTTCGTGTTTGATGCGCTTCCGCTGTGTCGCTCCTCAATCATTCTCGAAACGGACCGCACCGAAGAGTTTGCACCCATCAAGAATCTCACCGGCGTCGATTCCGCGGAGTCGTCCCGCGAGATTCAGATTGAACGGCACGCCCGCTGGCTCGAATCAGCCGGCGTGAAGGTTCCCCGCCGCGATGATGACGGACGACGTGTCGATGCGATCATCGAGATCAGCCCGCTGACCGCCTGTGAGGCCGACGATTTGAAAGGGGTGGATCTCCCCGATTCAATCGAAGTCGGATGTGAATTCCAACTTTAGAGCAATCACGAATCACACGTAGCGTGGCAAGAGTACACCTCGTTCGTCATTCACACGAAAGGAGCTGTACGAAGTCGGTGTTCCTGGGTTTGAGGCTGCTGGCCGGTCAACCGAGTACACCCAGGAGGACCGCGATGCGCCTGTACATCGTGCGTAATCGTTATCGACATGCCCAGCCGTTCAGATGCACATCGGATCGCCCGGCTCGCATCATCAAGTAGATTTGACGCTGAGAGATAATCATGATTGATCGTCGACGATCCATCCGGCATCATCATCGACGCTCGCTTTCTCCCAGGTGTAAACCTCAGCGTCATATCCATCAGATGCATCGGTCCCGTCAGAGATCACGCAGGTGCTGCGCTCCTTCGTATCACAACTTACCTCCACACTCTGGACAGCAGGTGCCAGCCAACTCCCGTATGCAGTATCCGCATCTGATGCACAATCCTCTAGTTTTCCTGCTTATCCTTCGAACCGTCACCACACATCGCCACGCACACCCCATTGCTACACACAGCACAGCAACGTTCAGCATCATCCCCCACCACAGTGGTTTCACTGGCGTGTGTACACGCAACCCCAGCATGGACCATTCATTCGCGCCTGAGCTAAGAGCCACAAAATCTTTTTCATAAAATATTTCCCATGAACGCCACGGCCAGCCAATTCTGCGCACATAAGTTGACATTCTTTCATTATCAAACATTACATAGCGGATCAGTTCCGGAGCAATGTTGTTCATTGCCGACTCGATTGTATGTTGGTCATCATTCAAAGCATGTGAATCTATGCGGCCAATCTGCCTATATGCTACAACACTGGTAGCCATCTGCGATTTGATCCATCTTACATATACTCTAAACCCGTCTTCATCGTACGCCGTTAATTCAATACTATCATCAAAAGACGGAATGTCGGCCGAATAAGCAATTGCCAGATCAACTGCAATCGCAACGAATATCGCGCTGATAATGATTGTGCCACAATGAATTATACGATGCATAAGGAAACACCTTATGTTGTACATGAGGCCGTATGCGTTCCGGGTATGCTTCGCATTTTGGTCAAGCATTCATATTGAGTGCATTCTCCTGCCAGTCGAGTACGACAAACGTCCATTTTGCATTTTCACTGCAATCATATTACATCCAACACCCACGACATGCTCAGATGTGTTATTCGTACAAACGGGACACTGCTAAAGGTTAAGTATGTCGCATCCAACGGGAGGCGGGTTTAGTGATATCCACTTCACAGCTTCAATTCTTGCTTCCTCATGACATGTATCGAATATTTTTCGAGGTGAGTGCACAAGTCGTCCACCACCCTGATCGCAATTCTCCTGATATAAACGCTCACGGCATTTGGCTTCGACGTACCGAAACTTCTTCGCGTATTCGCAATTCCACCGTTCGCACTCATCGGTATCTGTGCAATTAGCATCACAATCGATCGACGATATGCAAGCGGCTTCCGAGCCGTATGCTTCTGCCTCATTACACATGAGATCGGTGCCAGTGACGCCCGGCTTGAGCCGAGATTGATCCTGATCATCACATTCGTACATTAGCGTATTATGCTGTTCGTGTCCACGTAGGCAAGCACCGTAGGCACCCGCGAAGCATGAGCTGTAGGGTGGCCAATTTTCTGGGCAGATACATGGTATGACTTGTCCATAGCAACAGGCGACGATACCAGCAGCACGCGTATCTTTTTCGCATTCTTCCTCACAACATTTCGCATACTCAATAAAGAATCGCAGTGGTAGAGTTGGTAAAGGACCTCCAATGTGGCAAAGTCCATTGGTACACAGCTCCCTTTCAAATCCATGCGGATCTACAGCGCTGAGTGGCGCGGACCTCACATACTCATATACATTCATGCCGTCGATGTATCCGAGGGGATCACGACGTGTCCAGCGACCCAGTTCGGGATCGAACATGCGGGCGCACGTCTCGCTCGCGCCGGCAACAAGAAAAACGAACAGGCACAGGGCTTTTGTCAGGGCGGAAAGTCGAACTGTGGCGGATGAGACTGTCATGACGTTTCGCTCCCTTTGATACTATACTTCACGATTCGTAGAGGCGACGGCAGACATACGCTGGGATACGAGTTCCCAAATCAGTCACCGCGATCAGAATTCCGTTCACATGCTCTGATCCACATACTCGTCAGTTCGGCGCTTGTATGGGTCTGATCATGCTCAACCGATCTCCACTGGAACTGATGATTGAGTAGTGCAGATTTGGTCTACTGTGAAGTCTGCGCGCATGGCCGAGACAAATCAATCATTTAACGATTAAGTTAATCGTTAAGCGAA
>JANQEQ010000050.1 GCA_028278245.1 Phycisphaerales bacterium
TTCAAGGGTGCCACCTGCAAAGCCACTGTCAACGCCAAGGAAATTGCTGTCGAAGGCCGAGTCGAAGGCAATGTCGTGGCGAGTGAGCATGTTCAACTGAAGCAGACCGGCATCATCACCGGCGATATCACCGCCACGCGGATGTCCATGGCTGACGGGGCCACGATCGACGGGCATTGCCGGATCGGAACCAACGGTCAGGCTTCGGGGAAATCAAGTGCGTCAGTCGAAGTGAAATCCACTGACGCTGCTGATAAATCAGCCAAGCCCGCGCAGGCAACCGCTACTGCGAAGAAGTAATCCTGACGAAGAGTCATTCATCCGATGATAAACATGTACGTCTCGGTCATGGATCGTGCGTATACCATGATTGACGTCTCTGATTGAATTCACCGCAATGGCAAAGAAAGCCCGGAGATTAAACGAAGCCAAACCGGCTGCCACACGTCAAGTGCGTTGCTACGCATGCGACCATCGGTTTGAAGTCTCGCTGCGCACGATGAGCACTCCCTGTCCATCGTGCCATCATCCACTGAAAGTGGAAGACGTTGTGGTGAAAAGTTATCTCCCGGTAAATGCGCTGCAGACCTGTGGGAAAATCCGTGTCACCAAACGGGGGCGGGTGGTTGCCAAGCGTATTGAGAGTGGTGACGGAATTGATTGCCAGGGAACACTGGAAGGCGAGGTTGAAACAGCCGGCAGCATCAACCTCGGCCCCAAATCAACGTGGCGCGGTACAACCCTGCACACACCCTTCCTGACCATCAACGAAGGCGCAGTGATTGATGGCGTCCTGCGCGTGCCGGGCAATTACCGCAGATAATCATTCGGTGTGAAGTACAATTTCAGCTTTATTGTGAGTGTGGAGAACCGGGAAACGTGAACAGGCTTTTTACCTTCACCAGTTGAAATAACTCCATGAGCTGCGTGCTGGCGTTGATCAGTTCCGTCACCGCCTCCTGACTGTGCGCTCGATTGCGCGCGTCAATGATCATACCCAACCCCAGACTGCTGAGGAATTCAACTTCAGTCATGTCCAACACCAGGCGAGAAAGTCGTTGACCGAGTTTATCAATTTCTGCAATGATGGTCGATGAAATGCCCGGCACTTCCCGCTGTCCAATAGTTGAACTCGTAAAACGAACTTTAATCACACTCCCCTTCCGACTCACTTCAACGTGAGGTGAAGGCATTGTACCGTCTGATGTGGTCTGGGATGACATGGCTTGACTCAATCAATAGATGTATGACGCTTGCAGTAAATACATCAACTCTATCGGCCGCTTTATTGCCGATACTGCGGAGATTTCATTACAGATCAGTGTTATCTCACCAAGGAGAACCATAGAAAAGATTGTTCTTCATGATAACACTTCTCTTCGTGCAGTAATGAAAATACATTCTTGAGTATCACATGGAATGTAGTGTAAAGGTGGCTCCGCTCTCTGAGCAGTGATTCAGTCGTCCATCACACTGAAGATCTTATATTGCGAGAGACCCTCGATGCATAACAAACACCCCCATACAGTTGTCTGTACGGGGGCATGGAATCACGAGCAATGTGTGTGAGGAATCAAAGAGTAAATTTGTGCAACGAAAGTGTGGGGGGGGGGGATTATCCGCCGCACGCAGATGTATACACGGCAATACCCGCTCCGGTCGGATCAGTGAATACCGAGAATCGGCCGATGTTGGGAATATCCGTCGGAGGCACGCAAATGTTCGCACCCATGTCTGTCGCTTTCTTTACGGTCGCATCAACATCATCCACCGCGATGTAGCTCAACCAGTGAGCGGGCACTTGTTCCGGGACATTGTCTCCCATCTGCATCATGCCGCCGACTTCCTTATCACCATTCTTGATCATGGTGTAGGTTCCCATTTCCCCCATGTCGGAATCCTCGGTCGTCCACCCGAAGAGTTCGGTGTAAAACTTCTTGGCCGTGGCCGCATCGCGCGTCATCAATTCATTCCAGCAGAAAGTGCCGGGCGCGAGCTTTTCCTGTGCTTGTGTAGCCTCTGACATGTAAATCTCCTTCAATTTATGTTAGGTTTTTGATTGGTTCAACATCTTACCCTCTCCCAGTGTCAACGCAAGCCGATTAATTCACATTCCCAATAAACCTGCTAAATTCCAGTTATTGTGCCTTGGTCCCTCAAATGGCGATCTCTCTGAGTCTCCGATCAATCCCGAAAGGCTATGATTCCCTCATCGATACTGATCCCACACTCGTATGGAGACTGTCATGTCCACGATCGCCGGTGCCCGTACCGTCCATGCTCCCCGCGGCAGTGAACTGTCCTGCAAAACCTGGCAGGCAGAAGCGGCCATGCGGATGCTGATGAACAACCTCGATCCCGAAGTTGCTGAGAAACCCGACGAACTCGTGGTCTACGGCGGACGGGGACAAGCGGCGCGCAACTGGGAATGTTTTGACGCCATCATCGAGTGCCTCAAAAAGCTCGAAGCCGATGAAACCCTCCTCGTGCAGTCCGGCAAACCGGTGGGCATTGTCACGACCACCCCCGATTCGCCCCGCATCATCATTGCCAACTCCAACCTCGTCCCCCACTGGGCGACACAGGAACACTTCGATGATCTTGCCGCCAAGGGCTTGATCATGTTCGGCCAGATGACGGCCGGCTCTTGGATCTACATCGGCACGCAGGGCATTCTCCAGGGCACCTACGAAACGTTCGCAGAACTTGCCCGACAACATTACAACGGCACGCTCAAAGGAACGCTCTCCGTCACCGGCGGGTGTGGCGGTATGTCCGGCGCCCAACCACTCTCCATCACCATGAACGAAGGTGTCTGCCTGCTGGCAGAGATTTGCATCGAGCGGTTGGAGAAGCGCGTCCATGATCGTTATCTCGATGTGATTGAGCGCGACCTCGACACCGCCATCAACCGCGCCCTGGAAGCAAAGGAAATAGGCGAAGCGATTTCCATTGGCTGGCTCGGAAACATCTGCGATCTTCTGGAAGCATTAATTGATCGCGGCATCACGCCCGATACGCTTACCGATCAGACCTCCGCCCATGATCCACTCAACGGTTATTACCCGCAGGGATTGACGCGCGAGGAAGCCGATGTCCTGCGCGAAAGTGACCCCAAGGAATACGTCAAACGCTCCACCGATTCCATGACCCGTCACGTCAAGATGATGGTCGTCATGCAGACGCGCGGCTCAAAAACGTTCGACTACGGCAACAACATTCGCCAGCGTGCTTTCGACAATGGTTACAAACACGCCTTTGACTTCCCCGGTTTTGTGCCTGCATATATCCGGCCGCAATTCTGCTTGGGACGCGGGCCGTTCCGCTGGTGTGCGATCTCCGGCGATCCGGAAGATATCTACACCACCGACCAGGCCATCCTCGATCTCTTCCCCGACCCCCGGAAGCATGAATCTCTTCACAGATGGATCAAGATGGCGCAGGAACGCGTCGCCTTCCAGGGACTCCCCTGCCGCATCTGCTGGCTCGGCCTGGGGGAACGCGACAAGGCCGGTCTGAAATTCAATGAACTCGTACGCACCGGCAAGATCAAGGGGCCGATTGTGATCGGGCGCGATCATCTGGATTGTGGTTCCGTTGCTTCACCCAATCGTGAAACGGAAGGCATGAAGGATGGCACTGATGCGGTGAGTGATTGGCCGCTGCTTAACTTTGCCGTCAATGCCGTCAGCGGCGCCAGTTGGGTGAGCTTCCACCACGGCGGCGGCGTCGGCATCGGTTTTGCCCAACACGCCGGCCAGGTCATCGTCTGTGACGGTACTCCCGAAGCCGACTACCGCATCAAGCGCGTATTAACCAACGATCCGCTCCTGGGCATCTTCCGCCACGTCGACGCCGGCTACGATCTCGCCCAACAGTGCGCTGATGACAACAACGTACATATCCCGATGCTGTGAAATTTGTACTATCATCGACTTGGGTAATAATTTAACATCCTGTTATTAGGGCAGTTACACGCATTATGTAGCAGCCACTTTCTGCTGTGCCATTATTGGTATAATGCATGTTTGTATTGTGTTCAACGGGTTTCTTTATTCCACATCATAAAATCGATGGGAGGTGCTACGATGCCGGCGATTAAATACAGCGGACCGGATTTTGATTACAATCTTGATGATGAGGTTCAGGCGATTCGTCGCCATCAACTTCACCGGGGAATACCCGAGCGAACGGCAGGTAATTTTCTGCTCGCTTCGTGGAATATGTGCAATTTGGGTGACGAAAAACAGATCAGACGAACAAGCGATCTGGTGTTGATGGCTGAAATTCTGCGGCCATTCGATCTCATTGCCGCTCAGGAGATCAAAGATAACTTTCGCCCGTTCCGCGAACTCGTCCACCTCCTTGGTCCGGATTACGATTACCTGATCACTGACCGTGCAGGAAATGATGAACGTCTCGGCTTCATTTATGACACGCGACGTGTGGCCCGCCTGCAACTGGCTGCGGAACTGGTCATTCTCAAAAAAGAACGTAAATCAGTTACCGTGAAATACGATGGTCAAAATACGAAAGCGAACTTCACCGGTTTTAATCGAAATCCTTACGTCGCTGCTTTTCGGTCAGGCCAATTCTCCTTCACATTGGCAAATGTTCATATTCTTTTTGGCAGCGGCAAGAGCGGTTATCTACGACGAATTGCTGAAGTATTTAACCTCGCACATTGGGCTCACACGCGTGTGACGAAAAAAGCTGAACGCACATTTGATCATGATATTATTCTCATTGGTGATTTTAATATTCCCAAAGCCAATACGACTGATCGCGTCGGAAAACAGCTTCTCAAATATGGAATGCACCTGACAAATTACGGTAGCCAGACTGGATCAAACCTTGCTGGAACCGATCATTACGATCAGATCGCATTCCATCCTGATCGTACCGGCGAAAAATATGCAGGACGTGGCGGAGTTTTCGACTTTGACAAAACCTTGTTTTCGGATATCTGGCAGAACCACAATCAGCACCATAGGAAATTCACCAAGTTCCATATCAGTGACCACCGACTGATCTGGAGCGAGTGGAAAAATACGTTTTCATAACGAAGTACTGATTAATACAGTCTTCTGTCCCAATACAAAACCGCGAATCGTACACACGGTGATTGAACTGTAGGGTCCGCTGTGCGGACAATCTTCTCTTCCCCCTTCCTCTGCGACTCGTTGAGTCGCAGCTATTTGTAGAATATGCAATTTCCACCATATCAATAGCTGCGAGGTAACACCTCGCAGAGTCTGTATTATCCGCTCTGCCGGGTGGCATGGGTAGGGCTGAACCTGTGAAGCCATACCCTGATGAACAGCAGATACGGATCACACGATGATACATGGCCATCTTTCGATGATCGCTCCTATCACGGCTATGACTACGTCCTACCCGCGCCACCCACACCATCTTCTCTTCCACGAGCCGCGACCGTGAGGGAGCGGTCTTCTGTTTTCCTTCTCTCCCTGGGGAGAGGGCAGGGTTAGGGGGACTCTTCTCTTTCATTACCTCTTCCTCTTCCTGTTCACCTGCGACTCGTTGAGTCGCGGCTATTTAAAGAAAACACAATTTACACCATACCAATAGCTGCGAGGTAACACCTCGCAGAGAAAATACAATCAACTGTGCGAATCCATCTTTAATACTCGAATTATTACTGTGCGATTGTGGTATACTTATGTATGATATTAAACTCACTATCAAATATAATTTGTAAAGGGGATAAACAATGCGTCTAATCAACATTCAAGTACTAATCCTTGTGCTGGCCTTCGGTGGATGCCAAACGTTTTCAGATGCTCGTTTATCAAAAGGCACAGGGATTGTACGAACCTACAATGCATCTGAAGAACAAGTATGGAGTGTTCTTCCAAAAGCCGTCAATGAAGTTGATTTAGCGATTGCTGGAATGTATCAAGATGATGGATACCTACTCGCTGAACACGGAATTTCATTGTTTAGTTGGGGAGAGAAGGTATCTGTTTTTGTTGAACCACAAGTGCCCTTACAAACAGATGTGGAAGTTGTATCATTGAGCACAGTCTCTACAAATATTACCGCAATAGATTTCAGCAAGAAATTACTCGACATGATCGATCAGATGTTAAAACATAACTGATATTACACACTGATACCCTCAGGTGTGATCCCCTTCTTGAGGCAGTGCACCAGACCGTCTAAGATGTGCTAAAGGTTCATCTGTATCAATAATTGTAATGTGATCTGCTTGTATCAAGCTGGGTGAACTCTTATTACCTTGCATACACATACGCATACTGAATTCTTTTTTCTCTATTAAATCTTTTGCTATCTTAGATGATTTTGTCATTGTGTAATCAGAAGAATAAGCTTTCCCATTAACTCTTTTTTTTGGATCATGAAGTACGAAGTGACTTTCCTTCTTTCATGGTTCTAGTAATTCCCCTTCATACTTGCCACTACTCACTTGGGCTATGAACTGAATAATGCGCCTAGGTTGATCATTCATGTTTCACCTCTATCAAAAGAGAAACAATTCTCATTATATGCAATAATCATAGTATCTGCATTTATTGGAATAGGGTGCTTGTATCCCAAGCAAAAATGAATATCTGCTCCCTCTCGGTCGCGGCTCGTTGAAGATGTCCAGTCGTCACTCACCGTTATTCCCCAATCATCTTCGCCAGCTTTGGTGTGAGATACCACATGAGCACCGCGGATGCCGGGCGCAGTGATCCCATCAATTGAAGATGCACCACGCCGCCTTTCTTGAAGATCATGGGCAGATCTTCGTATTCACCTAACAACAGATAACCGGTCAGCTCACTCATACTTGGCTCGTGTCCAACGATCGCAATTGAATCCATGTCGGAATGCTCTGCCAATGCTCGGCAAACATGTTCCGGTGAAGCGAACTCCAGTTCCGGGCATGACTGCGGTTCCGGCCAATCGGCATGGTCCGTCAACATTTCTGCAGTCTGCCAGGCGCGGACAAAACGACTGCTGTACACCGCATCAACATACGGCACCATCTTGCGCAGCACTTCGGCAACCAGTTTGAATTTCTCACGGCCGCGCTCCGTCAAAGGGCGTTGTGAATCGTCCGGCCAGAGATCAAATCCCCGCTGCTCTGCGATCGCGTGCCTGACAAGATAAACATCCATTTTTCGCTCCCTGTCATGTGCATCATCAAAACGGGAAAATACCGATCAAAGGGACAACAGGATCCACAGACATGATATCAACTCTAACGCAGGCATATCACGTGTGTCAGTGGTGTGTCGATTCAGATGTGCCTAGCATGGGTTTATGGCCCAAGCTAAGAAATCAAAAAAGCGGTCCACAGCGATCGTGATGAGCCTGCTGCTGGTTATTGTAACCATTACCGCAGCCCAGGAATTCTCGACTCAGGAGAAGGACATGAATGCGATACCAGACACACCCGCAACCAGCGCTGACCAAATCAAACTCCGCAATCGACTGGGCGAAGAGAACAGCCCCTACCTTTTGCAGCACAAGAATAATCCCGTGCATTGGTGGGCGTGGGGTGAGGAGGCGTTCGCCGCTGCGAGAGCACTCGATCGGCCGATCTTCCTCAGCATTGGCTACTCGACTTGTTACTGGTGTCACGTGATGGAGCGGGAGAGTTTTGAAAATGAAGAGACCGCGGCAATCCTGAACGAACATTTCATCTGTATCAAGGTCGACCGTGAAGAACGTCCCGACGTTGATCAGATTTATATGACTGCAGTACAGATGCTCAATCAGGGACACGGCGGGTGGCCGATGTCGGTCTGGCTTGAGCCGGAGAACCTCCAACCGTTCCTCGCCGGAACTTACTTTCCGCCTGAGGATGGATACGGTAGGCCGGGCTTTCCGAGTGTGCTTCGTCAAATCATTGAATACTGGCAGAATCAACACGATCCATTGCTGCAACAGGCGGCTTACATCACCGAGCAGATCAGGCGACATTACTCCACCCCGGTCGAACCGCAACCGCTTGATCAAACCAACATTGAGCGGGCTATTACTGGTTTGCTGAGCGAGTACGATGCAGAAGAAGGCGGTTTCAATTCCTCACCGTCGCGCGCTCCAAAGTTTCCCATGCCCGCCAATCTCGATTTCCTCATGCAAGCCGCGTGGGACCGAAGTGCGGTGAAGAAAGCAGTCCTCCACACGCTGGATCAGATGGCTTTGGGCGGTATGTATGATCAGATCGGAGGCGGCTTCCATCGCTATAGCACCGATCGCCAATGGCTCGTGCCTCACTTTGAGAAAATGCTCTATGACAACGGCCAGCTCGCCACGACGTACGCAAAAGCTTATGAACTGACCCGTGATGAATATTACGCCGAGATCCTTCGGGAAACGTTGGATTATGTCCTGCGCGAAATGCATGATCAACAGAGCGGCGCGTTTTACAGCGCCCAGGATGCGGAAGTGAATCACCGTGAGGGGCAAAGTTATCTCTGGAAGGAAGCGGAAGTCCGCACCGTCCTCGAAGACAACGGTCTGGCTGATGATATTGATTTCGCGCTGAAGGCCTACGGCTTTGACCAAGGCGTTAACTTCCAGGATCCCCATCACCATAACGATCCCCCCTGTAACGTCGTGTATCTTATTAATCGCCCCAAAGAGATCGCGATAGAATTCAACCTGGATACAGATACTTTCAACCAGAAACTCCGGCGAATCAATGAAGTGCTCTTGAGCGTTCGCGATCAGCGCGACCAGCCATTAACCGATGATAAGATCCTTACCGGGTGGAACGGCTTGATGATCGCCGGCCTCGCCGACGGTGGTCGGGTACTCAATGATGACAAATACATTACCGCAGCAAAGGGCGCCGTTGACTTTATTATCAACACCCTGCGCACCGACGACGGCGAATTGCTCCGCACCTGGCGTCAGGGCACGGCCAAGATTGATGCCTTTCTCGAGGACTACGCTTACTTCATCCAGGGACTGCTCGCCCTCCATCGCGCAACGAATGGCGACAAGTTGCTACAAATTGCTGATGAACTGAACGACCAGGTCAGTCAGCGCTTCGGCGATGTCGTGCAGGCAGGATACTTTGACGCCCTGGCCGGGCAGACCGATCTCTTTGTTCGTGCCAAAACGCTGTACGACGGGGCAACCCCCTCGGGCAACTCCGTCATGCTCCACAACCTCCTGGACCTGTATGAACTCACCGAGAATGAGAAATATCTCAATCAGGCCCAGCGACAACTGGATTTCCTCAGCCCTTACATTGTCGAGCAACCTCACGCTTCCATCGTGGCCGTAGCGGGCTTTGATCGATTCCCCGCCCCCACCCCCCCACACAGAACTTCCACAACTTCTTCGGTACCAACAGAATCAAGCCAGACCTCACCCGTGAGCTTGACTACCAGCACCGATGCCCTTTACTTTGCCCCCCGCCAACAGCACACCCTGAATATCACCATCACCATCGATGCCGGTTACCACATCAACGCCCACCAGCCCGGCCTGGAAAACCTCATCCCATTGGAACTGGTCCTGATAGATGGAGAAGGTTTATCCCTGCTGGTGGATTATCCAGCCGGCGTGGCTATAAATGGTCCGCTGGGTGAAATGAGCCTTCACGAAGGTCAGATCACCCTCCCCGTAATTCTCCAGCGCACCGGCGACATCGTCGGTCAGCCACAACTCATGTTGACCTATCAGGTCTGCACGGAACAGGCCTGTCTTCAACCGGAAACGATTCCGGTACCGTTAATGATCACCGCGAAGTGATCTTATTCTCTCAGGACCACGGCCATGACGGGAACGAGGAACAACCGAAAACATATTGCCATCATCTCTACCGGCGGCACGATTGAAAAAACCTACAACGAGCTGGAAGGCGTCTTGCACAATGAATGCAGTGTGCTGGATGTTATGCTTGCTTCACTCAACCTGGAAGGTGTTGAAATCGTTCGCGTTCCGCTGATGAACAAGGACAGCGTCGAGATGAGCGATATTGATCACACGCTCATCGCCAAGACTGCCGGTGCGATGGCCGAGGCCCATGACGGCGTGATCATCGTCCACGGCACTGATCTGCTCAGTCAAACCGGCGAGCGGACTCATGAACTGCTCCCCAGTCCCCCCGTACCGATTGTTTTGACCGGCGCCATGCGCCCTTACGAAATGCGCAGCACCGACGCCCTGCAGAATCTCACTGAAGCCTTACTTTCGGTTCAGCTTCTTCCTCCGGGAGTGTACGTGTCGATGCATAACACCGTACTGCAATTCCCGGGTGTGACCAAAGATCGACAGCACGGTCGATTTATCAAGACTATGTGATATTCATGCCCCAGTGAATCAACTCACTGAATATCTTCCTCATCCGGAGAAAGCAGCGCAAGCGATGTCAGCGCAATGCGATTCTCAGCTGTTTCAAGCAGCAGGTAGGGAATTTTTCGCAACTGTGTAGGTCGAGGTATCAGCATACCTGCCAGGAGGTCGGCCTTGTCACGCACATTGCCGACATTCTGCAGAATGAGTGAACGATCAGTTACAGCCAACGCGCGATTGTTATCGACAGGAAGCACCATGTAGGTTCGCTCATCGAGAAATGTCAGGTTGCGACGCGATCCGGTGAGGGGGCGCCAGATTGCAGCCCGCGATCTTGGGATGTGGAAAAATGCAAGCTGTTCGTGCTCGGGAACACTGCCGTCTATGACCGACACCGCTGCGGCAAGTGTTTGATAAGCGGTCCAGGGTGAAGCATTTTGAGCGATTGTAAGATGTTGTTTTGATTGCTGAAATGCGCGTGTATCTGTTGCCGATCCATACACAGCATCAAGAAAGCCGTTTGATAATGTCAGAGCGAACAGCGAATCGCCCACACCGGAATAGACTGGCATGAGCCAGTCTCTCCCCTGCGCAGGAATGGTGAACGTTCTGATACCACGCCGCACCGACAATGAGAAATGATTCGCATCGGGTGTTTTACTTGACCAGGCAAGCTGACCGCTTGGCCCTAATGTTGCAAATGCATTGACTGATTGATCATCGACCAGCCAGCGAATCTCTGCCGATTCCCATGCAGCATGCCCGATCCAGCGTGACCCATCTTCGCGAGGTGATTCGATGAGAAATCCACTTTGATCACACGCTCTTCCTAGCAAGACAGGCTCGGAAATCGTGGCGATCAACTGCGGAGATGTATTTGGAGCTTGACTGATTTGATAGATTTCGATCCGCGATGCGTGGGGAACAGTCGCGTCTGGTTGCGCAAGAATCGTCTCCCAGGTTGGGGATACACCTGTTTGTGTGGCAACAAATTGTCCATCCGGACTCACCAGCGGCAAGGTCATATTGTCATAAGGAATTGATCCATGTGACATCACCCATGCTCGCACATGCGCTGCACGTGTATCGATTGGGCCTCGCTCTGCTGAAGTCGTTGATCTGACGATACTTTGTTCAGGAATAGGATTATCTGTTAACCGCAAAGCATCGGGAGATGATGTTGAGCTTGACTGACACGAACCCAGCAATATCAGGCAGAGTGCTAAGAATGTGAGGATTATGCAACGACTATAGATCATCAATGTCAACCGGCGTTTCGGTTCCTGATTCATTTTCTTCATATAGTTTTCTGCGTTTCTCGATCACTCGCTCACGAACCTGGTCCGGATTCTTCTTTTGATCCTTAACTTGCTCTTTCACCGGCCGGGTCAGGTCTTCGAGCATCTGGAGTGATTTTTCTGTATCGTTCATCGATGGATTTTCAACCACAACAGGTGTAATAAATGCAATCAACTCTGTTGTAACAGTTGTATCTTCGTGTGATTTGAAAAGTTCGCCGATGAAGGGAATGTCGCTCAGGAGCGGCAGCCCGCGCGTGATTTTCGATTCAGATTCACGCAGAATGCCGGAGATCACGACCGTCTGCCCATTCTGTACGATAACTCGTGTCGTTGTCTGGCGGCGATCAACAATTGCTCCGCCGAACAGAGTCTGTCCCGGCACGATGCTCGACAGTTCAAGGTTAATTTCCATATCGACATCGTGATTCGCAGTGATACGCGGCCTCACATTCAACACAACACCGACTTCACGGTACTCAAACGAATCAGTAGGATTGCCCTGGGTGTTAATCGTTGTGTTCGTGATAAACGGGATATCCTGGCCGTCGAAAAAGTACGCTTCCTGGTTATCTGCTGTGAAAATGCGCGGTTCCTGAATGATCCGGACATTTGTTTTCTGATCCAGCGCCTGGATAACTACATTCACCGGTATTGACGCTTCAAGCAAAGATGTATCAAAATAACTCTTGAAAGGATTTTCTTCACTTCCGGTGATGTCGGCCGTCCCACCGAGTCTGTAGTCCGGATTCGCCCCGGAGAGAATCGATCCGTCGTTGCTGATGCGCAAGCCAAACGCAAAATCATCCTGCAATTCAACTTCGGTGATGATGGCGGCAATCATCACCTGCCGTCCCGGTTTATCGAACTCACGGATGATATCGATCATCGGTTCCAGTTGAGCGGGCGGTGCCAGCACTGCCAGCGCGTTTTGGCGAATGATCGGGACGATACGCACCTTACCGATGAGTGACGATTCCGGTGACTGATCTTCCCGCTGACGACCACGTTGCCAGGGGAAGTTGATTGTTCCCGCCGATCCGCCGCCGCTTGCCACACCACCACCTGTGGTCGCTCCACCGCCGCCGCTGTCATCTCCTACCCCCTGACCACTCAATCCTTCGCCCGGTCTTTGTAGTGACACATTGGATCCGGCTTCTGCCAGTAGCGCATTGATTTCCTCTGCCAGGCTCACGGCATTGGCATGATGGAGTTCGACAATACGCGGCAAGCCGACGAACGACTTCATATCGAGCTGCTGAATGAGTGAGTCGAGAAAGTCGAAACTCTCTTCGGTTTTGCAGATAACGATCAGGCTGTTGATATCCGGATATGCCTCGATCTTGTAGATCCCGCTGAGGATTTGCTGAACATCGCTGCGCTGGCCACTGCCTGCTGCACTACCCGCACGACGCGCTCCGGCTGATGATGATCCCGAGCCAGATCCCAGCAATTCACCGAGCGTGTCGCGCATCTTGATCGGATCGGTGTAATACAGGCGATACACCTTTGCCGTACCATCCGGACGGGGACGATCCCAGTATTCGGTAACAAGATTATCGATCTCCTTAATCACCTTCGGGGCTGCGGACACTGTTACAGCATTCTGCAGCACATTGACCGTGACGCGCAATTCAACCTGCGGCCCGGGACCGAGTGTGCTGGGTGATTGTTGTGTTGTACCCGGCCTCCCACCACGCTGAGGGCGTTGCTGTCGTCCCGCCTGTGTCCGTGCATCCTGTTCAAAAAGATCAATAATATTCTGGGAAATTTCCGTCGCATCAGAATGAGCCAGCCTCCAGGTGCGTTTTTCCTCCTTGATCCACAAATGATCCAGTTCATTGATTAACTGCTGAACTGTCTGACAAAATTCAATGCTCCCCAGCACGACAATCTGATTTGAATTCGGATCAACAGTGACCGTGACATTGTCGGGCAGATTCTCGTTGAGTTGTTCACCCACGCTGTCTGCTTCCGCTTCCTGAAGTTTATAGATCTTGATCACAATGGATCCGAGATCGGTTCGTTTCATCACATCATCCGATGCGCGAAGAACAGGCATCACACCCAAACGAACCACATCTTCCATTAAACCAATGATGATAACCTCTTCCTTTTCAATCACACCGACCCCGTTGAGCCGCATGTAAGTGAAAATCAGATCGATAACCTGCTCTTTCCTGATGGGAGTTTCGCTGAAGAGTGTCACTGACTTGGTTTTGAGCCTTGACATCTCCACCGGCATAATCACCTTTCCGGTGGCCTGGTGGATGAACGGAATCAATTCCTCAACGGACATTCCATCCAGACCCAGAATGGCTTCTTCGCCTTCAAAGATTTTCGGTCGATTGAGAGAGTCTCGATTGAGAATCCACTGTTCACCACTGTCTTGATCTGTCACTTCCGGTGAATCGGATTCATTTTCCTGATCCCCCATGTTGGAGGTTTCATCGTTCTGCCCGGTGGTCGGCGGTGATGACGGTTGCGGCCGCCCCTCCTGATCCTGCGCCATCGTCGGGATTTGAATCAATAAAACCAACAGCACCATCAGGAGATGAACCGGCGCGATAAATGATGTACGGAACATGTTCACAAAGATCATCCTTGAGTAGAGATGAGAAGGGCATAAGCCTCCGGGATTGAGCAAAAGATCATGGATCCTCTGGTACTGTAGCTGAAGTGCGAGTCGTTAAATCAGCAGATGTGTCATCATTCTCATCCTCTTCGTCTGATTCATTCCTCTCCTCTTCACCTTCAGTTGATGATGCATCGTCAGGCTGCGATCCTTGTTCTGAAACATCATCACTCGGCTTCTCCTCCTCCTGAATAACCTCTGACTCTTCCGGTTGCACATCAATCATACCGGGAACGGGTTTTGCCGGAGATGATTTATCCTTGAAGGGCGCATCCTGATTCCAATCCCCAAATAACGAGATATCGTACTCTCCATCTCTGTAGCGCACTGTTGCGCTGAAAATGGAATCGATTGAGACCAGTTCAACACCTCCCTTTTCCTCACCCACCGGAATCTGAAGAATATTTTCGCCTTCACGTGGTGGTTTGAACCACGCTTCATTACCCACAATCGCAATCAAGCTCGGCCCCTGGTACATAGCAGGAGGGCCGGTGTCGATCGGTTCCGGTTCCGGTTCCGGTTCAGTCTCGACAGGTGGTTTCGGTCTCGGAGCTGCTCGTCGTGGTGTCGGGGGTGGCGTGTGGAAAACTGAGCGACCATCAAACCGTGATTGATACGTCTGATGGATATCTTCATGGTCTGCCACGAATCGCGCTAAGGTATCCGCCGGCGTTTGTTCATCTGAGGTGGAGCCCCACGCCGCATTCCACAGCCTCGGGATCTGCATCAATATCGCAACGATCGTAACCAGAATAACCACCAGACTCACCGCGGCAGAAGTGTTGATGCCAAATCGTTGCATCATCCGGCACCTCCTGCTCGATTCCGGGCTGACTGTGGCTTCTCGCCGATCACCCACGTTTCTATCGACAAACGAGCTTTCACCTTGGTCGTGGTGAGTTTCGTCAATCGAACGCTGTTGACCGACTCCACGTCGGGATGTGTTTCGAGTTCGGCGATAATTGCCATGGTCGTTTCAGGTGAAGCTTCAAATCTCAATTCGCTACTGAGTACTTCCACGCGCTCCGCATTTCCCCGGGTAAGCTCAGAAAGCACACCCTTGCCCAGCGGCCTGCGGCCTCTCATGCTGTAGCTGTCATCATTGACCGTATGACGGCGAAGCACTTCGTTTACCGCGCGACTCAACGCCATTTCACCTTCGGCAACAGTACCCGGTATGCGCACCTCGCCGGCAATCGTGATGAATCCCTTGCTGCTGTTGAGATCACTGCGTAGCGATTCACTGTGCTGCACCGATTCTATATCGCGTTCGATTTTGTCCGCCTGAGCATCCCACTGGAATGCCAGTTGTCGGATCGTCTGATCCCAAAGGAGGAAGGCAACGATGAACACGATCGCCATGATCGCCCACTGCCAGACGCGAGGCAGTTCAAAGAAGCGCTGGATGGAGTTGCTAAGCGCATTCATGAGATCTTCTGTAACTCCTTGAGACGTGCGAACAGAATATCCCATTCCTCCTTCAGACGAGCTTCGGTTTCTTCATCAAGATCCGCATGTTGTCTCGCCAGTGCCACCAGTTTCAGTGCAGCCTGTACCTCTTCCAGATCCATTGCCTGAATTTGCTCAGCAGTGAGCGGCTCGGGGATTTCGATCGGCCCGGTTCCGGCTGTCATTCTTTCCCCGGCATCACCGGGATTTGCTCCGCCGTTCGAATGTCGCCCAGGTCCGAGATTCAATCCCGGTCTCCGGGATCGACTTGTACCATCATCCGGCTCTGCTTCGACCAATGCATCCTCCGGCGGTGCGGGTTTTGTCACGATGGCTCCCGGCTCGTTGTCTTCAACCGAAGCCGGTGGAGGATCATGCGCTGGAGTCTCGTTCCCCGTTGGTGCTGAAGCAAGCTGTTTGGGGTCTTCAGCCTCATCAGGAGGTGGTTTGTTATCCACTCGGTTCTGCATCGTCCAGCGCTGAAAATCCAGCGCAACCGGATACTGCCGATGCTGATGAGGCTTGGCTACACGCGCTGTGATATCGAACGTGTAATTACTGTAAGCGTCACCGTCTCCCCAGTTCAGATCAATATCGCTGAAGATCCCCGACTCCCGCATGTTCGCCTGCATCTGCGCCACCACATCCGGAGCCCCTAGATTTTCACTGCGGTCAGGTTTAGCGATACCCGAAACGGAAAGCTGATTGCCGTAATCAAGGCGGATCAACTCCAACTCAACTCCCACCGGCGTGTTGCAGGCGATGTCGCTGAGCAGCTTGGTCATCGGCCAGGCTTTACTTCGGAGTGTGTCGTAGACCGCCAACTTGTATCGAACGTCATCGACGGCAGCTTTACGATCTGCAAGATCTCGATTCATTGTCTGCAGGATCAGTAAACGGGCCCCACTGGTAACCAATGGCAGGAACGCCAGGATGAGCAGGCAGATTACCACCGTGATCAACGCTGCTGCCGGACTTCTGAGCTTTCGCACGACCATCCGGAACAGCGATGGTGATTCGACAGGTGGATCAGCCTGCAATTGTGTCAGTGAATAAAGCGGACCGCATGCTGCGAGTACCCCACCTACCGCGATTCCATATTCAGTTAACCAATGTTCATCATGAGGCGGGAGGGTAACTCGTTCATCCAATTCGGTGAGTAGCTGTTGATCTATGATCAAAGCGGTTTCGTCAGTACCCACCGATGTCAGAGCTGCGTCGAATATTGCCTGAGCATCATGGACATAACCGGTCGTGTGACCGACGGACAACGCAGTTTCCGAGATGAGGTTGATCACACTTTGCTGCCAGGTCGTGCCATCGCTGGAACCTTCACGGGCTGCACGGAACATCACACCGCTGCTGTGTGTAATTGCCGTGGCGATGGATCCATCAGATCGGTCCACCCAGAGTGCCGGATTCTGTGGCCGGTGAGAATTGAGTAGCGCTGCCAGCGCTGCAATATCTGCGGTGTAGGAGATCGGCCGTACTGTCACCGGGGGTACGAATTCGGCAGAAACCGGCCAGGCAAGAATCAAGCCTACTCTGGTCGTCTCAGACGATGCCGCAGGCAGAACCGCCGTGGCCAACCGATGCGGCGGGGCACTTCCCAGCAACTGTGCCTCTGCCTGGAGTCGCAATGCCTGATCGAGTTGTTCCGGCTCAGCATCAGGAAGCGGACTCGTGCGGCAGATCACTGAAGCTGAAGGCAATACACAGAGCACACGACCGACTCGATGCGGTTCCAGCACCGGATCAAGATTCACTACCTCTTGGGCCGTTACGTTGCGTGCTTCGATGATCCGTGGACTTCCCGACTGCGTATCAGCGATAACGAGCCGCCACCCGCCTCCACCGGGGTGGAGTACCGCCAGGATGCTGGAATCGAGTTGTGCTGATGGTGCTTTGGTCACTGTTCTCGATACTCGATGATGCGAACGGGAATAGTAGAACGATCAACTACGGCAACAATTTCAACTTCAAGTCCAGTTGACAAAGATCGGCCTCGTGAGGTGATCGTGTACACATTACTTGTGGTTGTCATCATCGTCGACAACCGCTCCCACGTTGCCTGCCCCAGTTCCTTGATTTCCAGCAGATCGAGCATATTGGTAATGCCCTCAGGACGGCTGTCGCGGAGATACAGGATTTCATCTGCCAGGATTTCCTCGTTGGGCAACAAATCACGGAGAAAATCACGGGAAATCGTGTTGATGTTCATCTTGCCGGGCAGTCGAGCCACGGGATCGTCAACGGTCAATTCGTCGAGCACAGCTCTGAGTTGATCATCTGTCAATGTCGATAGTGCCGGGTCTGTTCCTGCCCCACCGCTCCCGCTTCCACCACTGCCACTTCCCCCACCGGTATTACCCTGCCCTGATGAAAATACGAGCGATTCCAGACTATTGTTGTTATCTGAGCCGAATGATTTCAACGCCTGGGCTTGCTGTAAATCGAGATCTTCGATCCGCTCCATCAACTCTTCAGGCGTGGATCGACGCAGGTACAGACGAGGCAATCCTGAGGCGGTCGCTCCGCCGACTACTGAATAACTCGTCAGATAGGCATACCAGCCGGCATCAAGAATGTCATCCGGATCATCGTACGGAAACGACATGTCACTGTCGTTTTCATTGGCATCGAGCCGGTTGTTGAGATTCCAATCCTCTCCCCGCAAAATCTCCGGCCAAATGCCTGCAACCAATTCAAGCTCCGCCGTTGTCCGCAGGGGCCCGTTGCGTGGCTGATAGGGTGGGCTTTGGCTCAGGTAAAAGTCACGTTCTGCGCCAAACATCGTCACCGTGTCATCGGGATCGATCCAGTCCACGATCTCCGCGGCAATGTCGATCGTCATGTTCTCGAGAATGTCTATCATCTCAGTGGTAAAATCTTCACGGTTGATGTTGAACTTGGAATGTTCGTCAAATGGTCCACCCCATTCCTTATCCTGGGCAAAATGACTTATTGACCACGTGGCGTCGAATGTCTCACCGTCCGCGGCGTAAAAGAGATCGTTCACCAGAGCCCACCAGGCACGATCCGGATCAGGAAGCTCAGTGTGATAGGCCATGACAGAGATGTTCTGTTCCACGCCTCCGCGCGCTGCCCAGCGCGCCTGGATCCGCCCCAGTGTTTCTCGTCCTAAAACTGCCTGACGATAGGCGGTAAGTTGTACGGCACTGGTAACCAGCGCTGCGATGGCGATTGCCCAAATGACTACGACCACGACTGATCCACGTCTTGCTTTGTGTTGTGGTTTCATCATGGTCGTTATTCCCTATCCCCCGGATCACCGGGATCCTTGTTGGAGGAGGATGATCCGCTACCGAAGCCGGACGCTGAGCCAGAATTGACTCCACCACTACCGGTGCTTCCGCCGCCACTTCCACCCGCGCCGGGACCTTCACGGATTTCAACGCCGGGTCCACCGGGTGGTCTCAGCTCACCTGTCCCGTCTGGGATCTCAAAATTCATTTCGAGTGCGTTTTCACCTTCAGGAATGACCACCCCTCCATCCAGAAGCTGTTGCATCAATTCTTCTTCCGTCATTTCTCCTTCTTCAGCGCCCTCAGTTTCTGCTGCAATTTCCTGCAACAGATCTTCGATCACATCACGAGGCGGAAGTACACGATCAAGCGCTACCACTGTGCGCATGGTAGCCAGTGGAGCAGTCGGCAGATCATCAAGCTCACGATGCCCGCTTGCCATCACCGTGATTCGCACGGCATAAGGCAAGCCATCGATGTCAGAATCCCAACTGACCTGCCACTGCTCACCGTCATACACCTCAATGGAAAGCGAAACAACTCCTTCAACAACCGGCTTAATCAACCCGCCGCCGAGTGGAAATTCCTCCGGTACTGCATCGCGGCGCTGCCAGAGCACCGGGCCATACTCGTCATCCTCGATCCTGAACTGTGTTTCGTATTCACATCCCTCACCGGCATAATCAGATGGATAGATTTCCCGTAACTGATTGGTGAAGATAAGAATTTCATCTCGATCAACCTCCCCGACATCACTGTTCATGGAATCATCATAGAGTAACAAGCGTGTGTAGAAGAGATCATCACTTCGAATGGTTGCAACGATGTTCTGGCGGAGCGCGGTCAACGCAACATCAGCACGGTGATACGCATCAAAGCGTTGCTTGCTGGAGGACTTGGCTTTGCCCAGTTGTGAAAGACTCAATGAAACACTACCCATCACAAATGCCAGAATGACACCTGCGACAAGTACCTCAACCAGGGTAAAACCGCTGCGGCGCAAAGTTGGTTTACTAATAATCATCTTCACCGTACCACCTTGCATCACGATCGATCGGTTCCAGGGGAATGCGCTCTTCCATCAATTCATAAAGGATTCCCTCCTCGTCGTACTGACGCTGAGCAATATAAGTTTCCACATGCGCTGATCGTTCCCCACTTCGCCCCGGCCAACTCACCGTAGCCGACACATAATAAAGTCGGTCGAGATCAACATCATCAATTTCCACGTTGAATGTAAATTCAGAAAACGGCTCTTCGAATCGACCGGTCGTATCGTAAATCCGGGAATACTCCCTCGGCCCTTCCACCATCACCATGGTGAGCAGTTCATCCGCCAGCCACGCAGCCTGCAAGCGCTTCTCGCCTTCAGTCTGCGCCGCCAGTGCGCGGCTGGAAAGGCTGATGACCACCGCTAGTCCGATGCCGAGCAGCGTCGCACCGATGATCACCTCCAGCAGCGCAATACCTTTGCGTTGAAGCTTAACATCAGATTGGCGTGATCGGATATTTCGCGCCATCACCAATCCTCCCGGCTGCGACCGATTGCATCCAGGTCTATTGCCTGTGCGCGCGGGATTGGATATTGATCAAAGCCGTACACATCCGGGGCAATTGCACCCGATGGAAGTACCACCGTCGCGAGTTGTCCATCAGGCCCGTACAACTCGATTTCAATGGTGGGAAGATCCCGTCCCGGCGAGTTGGCCAGAGGCCAGTCACGAATATCAACCGAAATTCCATCCGTGTAAACCACCAGATCGCCCGCCTCGATAAACGAAGGCAGTTTTACCGGCGCCACCGTTGCATCGAGCTCCCATGATGGATCGATACCCTGTATCGCATCATCTTCAGATAGTACGACCAGCATCAACCAGTTGTCCGTCTCGCTGTAGAGCAGTCCTACCGGTTTCTGTCCCAGGCGATCCCGCTGGGCGTACATCAGCATCAGGTCCGCCACCTGATTGGCTGTCTGTTGAAAGACTCGCTTTTGCGTGCCAAAGATTCGGGGAACTGTGAGTGATGACAAGAGCGCCAGCAACACCACCACGACGATAACTTCCAGAAGAGTAAAACCGGTTGCGTATGGTCGTGTTTGGAAACGTCGAGTTGGATCAGGCGGAGGAAACATGTTGACACGTCAGTTGGTGACGTCTGCATCCTCCCCTTCACCACCGGGTTGCCCGTCAGCACCGTAAGACACAATATCGAAACCGATGTTCACTGCATCGATTCCCGTGCGGATGAAATACTCGTTATCCCACGGATCGATCAAATCCTTGGGAGCCAGCATTGCATCTTCGCCTTCGGTCAACACAGATAACTCAAAATCATCGGGCGGGCTGCTCAATCCTTGATCGAGCAGGTAGATATTGACCTGCTGGGCAATACTCGCACAGTCTGCAGTGGCAATCTTCTGCTTCTGCTTGCCTACCGTGGCAAAAAACCTCGGAGCAACCAGTGTCGCAAGTAGAGCTATGATCGTCACCACCACGATGATTTCCAGCAGTGTGAATGCACGGTGTCTGAGCTTTTTACGACGTCGGGATGTTTGCATGGTTGAAGTAAGCATCGAATATATCCCTGAGTATCAGATCCTTGAATGATTTATTGCACGATTGACTGTAACTCCAGCAGTGGGAGAAGAATCGCTGCCAGAATAAATCCACCGATGGATGCCATGATCACCAGCAACACCGGTGGGAGAGCTTTGGTAAACAATTTGATCGAGACGTTGACCTGTCGATCAAACGCTGTCGCTGAATGCATGAGCATATTTTCCAGTTTCCCGGATCGCTCACCGAGATTAACCACCTGAACCAGCAATGGAGGAAACAACCCGCTTCGCTCCAGCGGATCGGCCAACGCTTTGCCGTGCGTCACCTGATCCTGCACTTCCTCCATTGCCGCCTCCAGCGCGGAGTTCCCCAGCGTATTTTTCGTGATGCGCAGCGCATCGAGCATGGGAAGTCCAGCTGCGGTTAACGTCCCCAGGGTTCGGGTAAAACGAGCTACTGCAACGTCCCGCAATAAGCGCCCCATCAACGGAGCGCGAAGTTTAAACAGATCAATCCGATAACGGTTTTGTGGAATTGCAGACCAGAAGTGCCACGCACCCCAGGCTACTCCCACTGCCAGAATGCAGTAGATCCAGTATGATGAGAGGAAAGAAGCAAAACCCAGCACGATCCGGGTCGGCCAGGGAAGTTCCATCTGACCCGCCAACGGTTCGATTAACCGTGGTACCAGCACGGTCACCAGGATGACGGCGCTGACAGCGATCAAGGTCCCCACGATCATGGGATAAAACGTCGCGCCCAGAACTTCACGTCTCAATTCCAGCGATCGTTCCAACAGGTCTGCCAGTTGATGCAGTACTTCGCTCATTTTGCCCGAAGCATCTGCAGCGCGCAACATGCCGACGATGAGATCATCAAAAGGTGGGCCGTAATCACGCGCAGCCTGGTGCAGTTGATCACCCGCTTCGACGCGGGTAATGAGATGATCCAGAATCACCGGCAACGCCTTCCCGGGTGCCTGCTTTCGCACAGTCTTGAGCGATTGCATGAGCGGCAAACCTGCTTCCAAAGCCGTAGCCAATTCGCGGATCAGATTCGCCATCTCAGTGCGGCTCAATCGAGATGCACTTGGGCGATGAAGTGATAGTGAAAATCCCGCCCCGGCAGATTTCTGATCAGTACTTGTCTTTGAGCGTGGCACTCTCACCGGTGCCGATTTTTTCTTCTTTTTCGTTGATTGGCCGTCGACTTCAACCAGTGTCGTTGCCGTTTCGCCGCGGCCGATAAGCTGCTGCAGAGCGTCAGCGCGGTCGACCGCAGCTATCGTGCCATCGCGCGACTGTCCTGTTTGCGTCAAGCTCTGGTATTGAAAGGTCGGCATCGCCGATTAAACGCCTAAATCTTCAGTATCTTGCGTGGCTCTCAGAACCTCTTCAATAGTCGTCATTCCAGCAGCAGCTTTGTTCAGTCCATCATCACGCATCGTCATGAATGAATCATCGACCATTTTCCGCATATCCGCCACCGAACGGTTCTCAGAAATCGCTCGACGCAATGCAGGATTGATACGGAGCAGTTCAAAAAATCCCAGCCGGCCGTAGGTTCCTGCACCATTGCATTCATCACACCCCGCCCCGCGTGTGACTGTTCCGTTGAACATCTCCAGTTCGGCTGGTGAGAGGCGATGTTCCACATCCTCCGCGATAGGAACTTTCTCTGCACATTCCTGACATACTCGGCGTCCCAGCCGCTGCGCCAACACGCCCTCCAATACTGATGCTGCCAGATACGATTCAGCGCCCATGTCAATCATTCGCCCAATCGAACTCATCGCATCATTCGTGTGCAACGTGGAAAAGATCAGGTGGCCGGTGAGAGCAGAGCGAATCGCAATATCCACCGTCTCACCATCGCGAATCTCACCAACGAAGATCACATCAGGATCCTGACGCAGAATGTGGCGCAGGCCGGTTGCGAATGTAAGACCACGCTTGGGATTCACCGGTATCTGATTGATGCCGGTTAATTCATACTCCACCGGATCTTCAATCGTGATGATTTTCTTCCTGGGATCGTAAAGTTTAGACAACGCAGCATACAGCGTCGTGGTTTTACCTGAGCCGGTCGGACCCGTCACCAGCACCATACCATGCGGCTTGGCGATGAGCGTGTCCATGTGTCTTCGTAAATCCTCGGACATTCCCAGCGTTTCCAGATCCAGCGGCAGCGCGCTTTTATCCAGAATACGCATCACTACAGATTCGCCATACAAAGTCGGTACCGTTGACACACGAATGTCAACCTTGCGTCCCTCAAATCTGAGCGTGATGTGACCGTCCTGCGGAACATAGCGTTCTGCGATGTTCATCCCGCTCATAATTTTGATACGACCAATGAGCGCCGGCTGAAGATGCTTTGGGGGAGGTTGCTGCTCAACCAGAACACCATCCACGCGATACTTCACCTTCAGTTCATTTTCAAACGGTTCTATGTGAACATCGGAAGCTCGTTGTTGAATCGCTTCAAGCAGCAGCAAATTGACGAGGTTGATCAGCGTGGGCTGCTCAGCCATACGATGGATATCTTCTGCCTCGATCGCATCGAGGTTGTGCTCCACGTCAACCTGCTCGTCTGCTTCCCCGGCAAGGCTTTCAGCCATTCGTGCCGCCGTCGTGCCGTAGTGATCACGCATGAGATCGGAGAAAATTTTCTGCTCAAGCCCGACGCGTGTGATGGGATAGCCGGTGAGCGTAGCAACCTCGTCCATCGCTGCGATATCCAGCGGATCGACCATGGCCACCGTCAGCCGATTATCATCAATCTGCAAGGGGACCACACGGAGTCGAACCGCCGCCTCAGCATCGATCAATGCAATAGCTTCATCTGTCGGCGGAGGTGCCTTCTCCAGCCACTTGATCCCCAATACCTCGCAGCGCTGCCGAATTGATTCGGTATCCGGTGTCGGCATTCCCGGCGATTCCAGCTCTGTGGCAGGTAAATCGGGAGTCAGAGATGTCTCTGTAGCAGTAGTCGGCGTCGGGGGCATTGGGGTCGGATCATCCATGGCGTCAATGGTCATCGGCAGACTGGAAGTTTCGCTCCACAGGATACTCGGATACCGGCACGAGTGATATGCGCTACGCCGGGTTGATCGACCCAGCGCTCACGATTGGCCACGCTTCGTATCCTCTGCTATTGGACGTCTGAATGCAGCGTTTTATTGCCCTGGAGATCTCTTCCCCATCAATTTATCGCGGTCCGGAGCGGATCCAACACCTTTGCTCCCGCGATTGCGGATTTCTCCTCCATCGGGAGTTTCGGTGACTGGCCGCTCACTCGGCTCGCGGCGAATCCACCTCTGGGCACCCGGCAATGAGGCAAATTCCTCCTCCGTCAGGATATCCTGAAGCTGTTGAGCGTAAGTTCGACACAATGCCTCGCGATGAACGAAATTGGGCCGCGTAGGAGGGTCATACCCCGGGGCACTATCTCCAGCCATGCGTGCTGCCGTCATCTTGGCGCGATGGAGTTCTGATTCCGGATCGTAGCGACGGAGTTGCTCAACAAGATCGGCATTGATCAATTCAAGCTCCGCAAGGAAAGCTGTTTCAATAGCATCAATCTGGACCAGAATCGATTCGTCCAAACCTTCGATTTCACGTGCCGCTTCAAACAAACGCATAAACGGCAACTCCCGATACACACGTGGATAAGCCGTTTCCAATGCCAACTCCCTGAATTCGGATCCCGGTCCACCAGGTAGTGCCGCGGTGATCAACTCGATATATGTGTCGTTGACATTTCGCACGTCCACACGCGCTGTGATCTGATTTTCGACAGCCTTCAGGCTCATCTGGGGATCATTTTCCTGGAGTGATCGAAGCAATCCCATCTGTGTTGTATTGAAGATTTCTTCCCGCCGTCGCAGAGCTTCATCCAGCGCCAGGTCATAGTCCTGCATCACCGGTTGAACGAGCATTTCCATCGGTTGATCCAGATGGATGTCCCGGACGATGTTGAACAGGTTAAGCATCTCACCGGAGAAGCGTCCCTTGTACAACGTTTTTTCCCTGAAGAGTTGTCTCTGAAACGCCGGCCATTGTTCCAGTTGATAACCGTTAAGAACAACCTTGACGTTCTCTAGAAAATCTGCCCCAAGACGTTTGCGTTTAACAATCCAGTCTTCCCAGGGTGCGAACACCAGGCGCATGACGCGCTTCTGATCGCCGTGCGAAAGATTGTCCTTCATCCCCATGAACTGCTCTTTCATGTGATCGAGGCCGGCGTCAAAATCATCCTGATAATCCTCGTACAGAGCATCGAGAATCACTCTCTGGGTCTCATCCAGTTCCAACTCCTGGACTATCAGCATGACATCGCGATTGAAATACTCAGGTTGCATCGCTTCAGCGATTCCTGCAGCTTCACCGAACTGTGCCGAAGCGGTATTCGAGAGAATCGCCACACCAGCCACCAGATTCACGACCAGTTTCGCCACAGATAGCCGGAAGGATTTCAATCCAGTCATTACTTTCAAACTCCTTGTCACAGCAGCTTTCCGCGATCAAGCACGGATCCTAAGCCGTCTCTGAGGGGATTATTCTAACTCCATTGCGCTCAGCTTACCTGTACAAACGATAAGCCTTCTGCAACTGTACGTTCAACGCATCATGCCACGAGATATGGCAAAGAAATGGGAAATCGATGCAATTCTGTAGGTTAATTGACTATCGGACAGCCACAGATAACCAATTTCCACCATATTGACGATTCCGCAATCAATTCAGGAGTTGGACATCCTGACACCCGTGTCCCCTTCCCACTGACTTCTCAAGTGGAATTGAGGGGTATTTCGGTCGTATGTTTGATCGTGCTGAGTACAAACGCAGATCTGATCTTCCCGATGAAGCCCACGGTCGACAGCTTGCGGGTGACGAACTGCTCGTATTCCTCAATATCACTAACCAGGACGTGCAGTACGAAATCCTCATCACCGGCTGTGTGCCAGCAACTCATCACCTCCTCAAACGCCGCCAAAGCCCGCTTGACCTTTTCCAGATTTGTCCGGGAGTGGCGATTCATGCTGACATGCACGATCGCCTGTACACCTTTCTTGACCGCCAATGGATCAACCAGCGCAACATAGCCAGTGATCACGCCGTTGGATTCGAGCTTGCGTACTCGTTCCAGCGTGCTGGGAGGGCTGATCCCGATCCGCTCAGACAATGTGGCGTTGGTAATCTTGCTCGACTTCTGCAACTCCTTAATGATCTTGCGATCAATCTCATCGAGTTTGATTGTCTTGTGCTTGCGGCGGCTCGTGGGGGTCATGGCTGGATCTCGAATTCCTTAGATTCTTCGGCAATTTGATGCCCTTGTCTTAGGATCATAGGCCGAGTATCCAGATTCTTCCCAAAAAGAAAAAATGAAAGCACTACGATCTGAAGACACATCTGAGTGTGGTAAATGAGGAAATTCTCAGAAAATAGCTACGGCTCGTCGCTGTATTTCTTTCATCTACATATTCCAGATGCAAACTGCTGCCACTCGCTCACCAGCTTCGTTCTCCGAACTGGGATTTTCCTGTTCGGAAGGAGGTAAATGAAAAACCCCCGACATGTGCCGGGGGTTGTATGAGGAAACGTAAACGTAACTGGAGGAGGAATCAGTTGCAGGGACCCCATTCACCCAGAATGGCGAAGATGTCATCAATGTTGACGGTGCAATCTTCGGTCAAATCACCAGCGCAATAAGGCGGGCATGGATCGGGGCACTCACCCCACAAGCCCAACGCGGCAAAGATGTCATCGATATTGACCATCTCATCACCCGTGAGGTCAGCCGGGCATTCCGATCCCGGATCGCACTCAAACTGGATCATGGTCACCGCATCAATGCCGGCTTCCACGACCGAACCCGAGTTCAGATCTGATGCTTCAAAGCGCACTCGAACCTGATCGTTCGGGGTGACAAATTCACCGACGCGGAAGGAATGGATATTCCATCCGTCTGCGGTCACCGGACCAACCACTTCGACCTGCACCCAGGAAGCTCCATCGTTATTGGATACCCAGGTGATAAACAGGTCGTTGTTTGGATCGGCACCATAGTGATTGGTGTACCACAAGGCATACGTGCAAACGGCATCGCCGGTACTCAGATCAAACTGAGGCGAGATCAACCAGGTTGTGCCGCCGTCAATATCTTCCTGGTAGCCATTGCCGGTGACATAGCACCTGCCTGAACCGTCAAAGTCCGTTGGCGGATCGCCTCGCGTGCCACCACCGGTCGGGACCACGCGTACCCAGCTTCCGGTGTCCAGTCCGGCCGAGTCCACGACGCTCCATCCCAGGTCAGTTTCAAAGTTGTCGTCAAGCACCGTGATCATATCGGTGGCAACGACTGTGGAGAAAGTGGACGCCGGGGCATCACTCGGATCCGTTACCGTCATTCCACCATCGGCCTGGGCACTGACGTACCAGTTGAACACACTATCACAGTCCGCTGCGGGCAATGTGGCTTCGTATTCATTCGGAGCGCCTTCCGTCATCGCCACATCAACATACGCACCACCGTCGATGCTGTAGTGAAGTTGACCGGTGCCGGAAACAGGTGTTCCCGAAACCGCTACCACGTTTACTTCGAACGTCGTGCTCTCACCCGGATTAGCTATATCTGGCTTACCCGTGGGATACACAAAGGAAATCAGGTCCAGATCCGGACCGGGCATATCATGAGCGGTGAACGCGTCATTAATTTCCTGGTAGTGCGGTGTACCGTTGTTGATGTTGCCATCATCATCATCCAGTGTGAGGAAATCGATCGTGATCGAAGGTGTAATTGAACCTCCGCTGTGCAGCAAAATACTGTTGATCGCCAGATTGATAGTGATCGCCTCCCACATGACCGGTTCAGTCACCATGAGATTCTCACGCATATCCCAGACACAACCGGAGAGAAGCTGTCCACAGGCGTGAATCTGACTGCCGCAGGTTGAACAACCACTGGGGAGATAAAGGCAGTTATTATCCGCATTACGGATTCCACTGGAACAACTCTGGAAACCCATACCCAGCTCCGAGCGACCCGTGATAAGGAAACCCACGACATCGGACATTCCTTCGCCGTATTCATTCTGACCGCTGCCTCCCACGTTGATCAAGTGGTGGCCGTACTCATGAGCTACCACGTCGCCGAATGCAGTATTGTTGCAACCGCCACCCGAGGTGTAGAAGTTAATGGATGAACCGTTGTAATACGCATTGCAGTTGGAACCAATGTTGACATTCACCGGCCAATTCGTCTGCGTTCCAATAGTCGGATATGAGGGATTTGTTTCCAGCACCATATCACGGGTGAGATTCGCTTCGTAATACGCATTCACTTCCGCCGTCGTAAGTTCCGAACCGCTGGGATTATGCACAAAGTTCGCCGGTCCCGGGGGAATAACATCAAGCTCAATAAACGCATCTGTTCCGCCCTGGTTCTGCACGTTAAACCAACGACCGCGTACCTCTGAACGAACCGTCACCTGGCTTGAACCGCCATGGGGGATGGTAAAGTTTCCATCGGCATCGGCGTATGCCCCGTTACCACCATTGATCGTCACATAGGCATAGGGCAGGGGTAGCAGGATTTCCGCAGCACACACACCAGCCCGGTGATCTTCCGTAATATTCCCGCTCACGTTGCCGGTTACATCCACATGGTAAATCATGTTCTCGTAGTAGAGGATGGAGCCGGTTGCTGCATCTGCTACGAACAAGTATTTTTCAGTGCTGCCCGGTGTGCCGGTATCGTCACCAATGAAAGTATAAGCCAGTGTCGGTTCATCTGTTTCCCAGCCGTCAAGACCAGCCCAGATCACCAACTCCGGCTGTGTGAAATACATCAGGTTTTGAGAGAATCGTTGGGCATTGGCAATGCCGCGATCCGCATCCCGCTTCGATACGTTGTTCAACGGTTCAAGGGCACTGACATCATGCAGATCGGGTGAAGCAAGTACAAGTGGATACCCTGTATCGTTTCGTACAAGGAGCATTAATCGATCGCGGAATACTGGGATGCCTTCAATGACATGCTGGTAGTACACGCCCGTGAACTTGTATGTACCGGTGTCCCGGTTATACATGATGCCCTGCTCGTGACGTTGATCCTCAAACGGACCACCCAACACAAGATTGTTCGCGTCCACGCCGAACATTCCTGCATGCTCGTTCACGAAGGCATCAGCACTTGCCTCCGCTGAGATCCCGTATGAGAAAGCTGGCCCATACACCTTTCGCACACGACCGAGTTCTTCATATAAACCAGTTTGCGGATTTTCCTGTAGGAACCGCTGCTGGAGTTCCAGTTGGCGAGCATCAACATTCGCTGAGGCGCTTGACCCCAGCAAGGTAAAGCCCGCTAACAAACACATTGCCCCGCTTGTGAAGCGGGATCGAATACTCTTTTTATACATCTGTTTTCTTCCTCTTTCTTGGAGCATAAAGATAGTGGAGGGACTCAGTTCAACAATATCGTCATCTATGAGATACTGACTGTGGTCAGATCCGTTTCACCGAATATATGGAATCCTCCGAACAATACCAGTGAGAAGTTCCCCATTTCCAGCTTTTAAACACCGTTGAGAAATAAACTTCCGTTAAACTAGTGACTCTGGCGAGTTTTCTCCATAACTCATAATCATGTCTGAAATTATACGGATCTGCTGAATATGGCTAAATCGAAACGTGTCAATGAGCCAAAAATCGAAAATCGCAAGGCTCGACATGATTACATCATCTCAGACACGCTCGAATGCGGCATCAAACTACTCGGTACCGAAGTCAAATCGGTTCGCAGTGGGCAGGTCAGCCTGGCAGAGGGATATGTCCGCGCGGAGGATGCTCCCCCTTCGCTTACGCTCCACAGTGTCCACATCGCAGAGTACGCACCCGCCGGTCCCAATAACCAGCATGTACCAACACGCGCTCGAATTCTCCTGGCTCAAAAACGAGAGATCCGCAAACTTGCCCAACAGACCCGGGAAAAGGGCACCACACTTATTCCACTGAAAATGTACTTCGTCCGGGGACGCGCCAAGCTGCTCATCGGTCTGGCGCGAGGCAAACGCAAAGCAGACAAACGCCAGTCGTTGGATAAGAAGCAGGCCCAGCGCGATATCGATCGCGCCCTCTCCAAACGTATGTAGATTACTGAGATTACGAAGAGAGATGCCCCCCATGTATTCATGGGGGGCTAAGTATTACTGGGTGAAAGTAAATAATTAGCCCCCGGTGAATACACCGGGGGCGATGAGGAGTAATCAATTACTCAAACACATTGAATACATTGGTAATAAGTCACTACATCACTAGTGGGGGTGATTATGCGGCATTCAACAGCACATTTACTCCTTCACTTTCGTGCATCATCGCGCATTGCTTCCCCGCCCCCTTTGCTGCATATAGCGCTTCATCCGCATGTGTCACCAGTTGACTGGCATTGATCGGCCGGCTCAAATCAATGTGCGAAATCCCGATCGACATTGTTACCTTCGGCTCATCTTCCTTCATGTTTGCCGTCACCACCGCAAACTCTCGCAAAATGCGCTGTGCAACCTGTTGTGCTTCCTCTGCGACAGTGTGCGGCATCAGCACGCAGAACTCATCTCCGCCGTAGCGTGCTGTTGTGTCCACTGATCGACAGTTTGTCTGGATCACTCGACCTGCCAGCCGCAATAACTCATCACCCCGCTGATGACCGCACTGATCGTTGAGCGGTTTGAATCCATCGAGATCGATCATCAGACACGCCAGGGGAAGATCGTTCCGTGTCGCATCAGCCCAGCACCCTTCGAGCATCAGGTTCAACCAGCGACGATTTGCCATGCCCGTCAGGTCGTCTGTCCGGGCCATGGATTCCAGTTGCGTAATCACAGCATGAAGCTGCTGATTTTTAAGGCCCAACTCCGACAATGAGCGGCTCAGATCATTCTGCAACCGTTCGTTTTCCAACTTGATACGTTGATGTACGAGCGCTTTTTCCACCGTCATCGGCAAGGCATGGATTTCCCACTCGCTGATCACGAGAAAATCCGCCGCCCCAGCCCGGATCGCTTCTACCGCCATCTCCGCATCACTCGAATCACCCGTCAGCACTACCGGCAACATTCTTCGCGTTCCCATCACAAACGCCAGCGCATCCAAACCCGTTCCATCCTGCAGATTCACAGAGCAGATCACCACATCCACCAGATCCAGATCGAACTCGTGGAGCTCGCGCAAACTGCTCAGTACGAAACAACATGAACCTTCCACCTGACAGGAGTGACAGATTTGGCAATACACACTCTCCTCCTGGCAGTTGATCGCCTCTGTCTGTTTGCTGACCTGACACTCCCAACCCAGCATCTCGACCATGCGCGAGCTGAGTGTGGAATCCGGCTCCAGAAGAAGGATGCGCGGAAAACGAATTTGATTATCAGACTGTGGCATTCGCCGCCTCCGATTCTGCCTCACCCCATCATTCATGTATGCCGTCTCCGACGGTAAAGATGTCCAGCCACACTTACCGTCCAATATAAATGTGATGAATCCAAGTGCCTTTTATGAGTTTTTTACACTATCTGAAGCGATACCCCGCCCCATAATCTACACAAGTTGAATCTGACGAGTCCCCGAGGAAGATGCAGATATTTGTTGGGAGTGTGGGTGTGAGGGAGGGCAAGCCGGGGTAGAGTGTAGCGCCACCCCGGGTTCTTCACACAAATCCCCTACATTTCCTCACCCATCACCCACTCGGAATCAGTATGCTCTTCCCTTCATCCTCTGGCCTCTCTCCCAACACACACGCAACAATCACTGCCGCGACATCTTCCGGATTGAGCGTTGCCGACGTCGGTAAAACATCTTCCGAAAAACTTGCCCGCAGCATGGCCGTCTCCACCGCGCCCGGCGCGACCGAATAACCCTTGATCCCCAGTTTCGATCCCTCGTTATAAATCGAACGTGTCAGACTCTCCACCGCGGCCTTACTTGCGGCATACAAAAAGAAACCGGGAAACGGATCAACCACACCCATCGTCGATACATTTACAATACACCCCCCCCCACCCCCCACACTCCCCCCCACACTTTGCCCATGCGCTAATGCACCCTCTTTATTGCTTTCATTACTCTCCCCTTGTTCCTTCATGATCGACCAAACGTGTGCAATCAGCCGGGCCGGGGCGAGCGTGTTGATCGCAAATGTTCGTTGCATGAAATCTTCCGTCGTATCGGGAATGGGTACCACCTCTGCAAGTCCCGCATTGTTGATCAGCGCATCAATTCGTCCCCACTCAGAATGAACTGTTTCGACGACTTCGCCTGCTGCCTCAGGTCCGGCGAGATCAACAGGAATGATCATTGATTCCCCGGCCAGTGACTTTGCTGTCTCCTCCAGTTTTTCCCGTCTCCGCCCCACCAGCGCAATGGCATAGCCTGCCTCGGACAATTGCCGACTCACAGCGCGGCCGATGCCGGTACCTGCTCCGGTCACAATGGAAACTTTTTGCTGTGGCATCGGAATACTCCTATCTCGGGGCTTATGGATGCGACAGCGTACAGCCAAATGCCTGAAAAAGTCCCGAAATGAGCAGGAATCGAGATGGATCACCTCTTGACGTTCGGTCATTGTTCGGTATTATCCATTTTCACAGGTTTATTATCACATCCTGAGGTATCATCCCCATGACCTGATCTGATATCCAGCAAGATCAATGATCACCTCACAACAAGCAACACAGACACATAAATAAGGAGTGCATCACATGCGCATCACCCACACCATGATTTCAGTCACGCTCATCGGCGCTGCCGCTTTCCTGGCCGGCCGGATGACATCTGTCGTTCCTCTAACATCCACTGCCCTGGCACAGGACAAGCAGGAGATGCAGATGACGGCGGAGATGGAAGCGATGATGAAGGCTTCCACACCGAGCAAGCATCACAAGCATCTCGATTTATTTGTTGGCGAGTGGTCCGGTAAGTACCGATTCCGCATGGGGCCCGATGAAGAGTGGATGGAGATGGACGGCGATATCTCACGCGAGTGGGTACTCGACGGCCACTATGTCAGAGAGGAAATTACCACCGAATCTGAATGGGGATTATTCCGTGGCCTCGGTTACATGGGCTTCAATAACCTCGAAGGTCGATACGAGTTCATCTGGATGGATAACATGTCCACCAGCATCATGCTTCAGCATGGCAGCTATGACCCCGATACAAAAATTCTCAGTTCCTATGGCAGCCATCGCGATCCCGCCACCGGAAAGTACTACAGCATGCGCGGCACGCATGATATGTCCGATCCTGACTATCATACCTTCGAGGGCTTTGCCACAGGACCCGACGGCAAAGAGTATAAATCCTTTGAAGGCTCATCCAAACGCATCAAAGAGTAATCACCCACCCTCTGACTCCCACCTACGCACTATTCAATACCTCTCCACGAAAGACACCCCGATCCATATCGGGGTTTTTCGTCATGGATTCGTCTGAAATGCTTGCCTGAACGGTGTATAGTTTGGCCATGTCAGATTCGATGTTCGCCCACACCCCTGAGAACAAACATGAATGCAACTACTGAAGATCCTGTTTCCCTGATCCTCCCCAATTTCAACAATGCGCCGATTCTCGATCTCTTCTTCGAACGCATTCTGCAGAACACCAGCTACCGCAACTACCAGTTGATCGTGGTCGATGACGGCTCGACTGACAACAGCGTCGAAGTCATCAAGCGATGGGAGCAGTCCGGCAAATTCGATAACTTTACGCTCATCGTCAAGCCACACGCCGGCACCGGTGATTCATTCAATCGCGCTTTGGAAATCGCAGAGGGCAAACTGTTTGTTCGCCTCGATGGTGACGCAACCATCGAATCATCAGACTGGCTCACCAGAATGGTCAATTTCTACAACTCTGATGAGCGTGTCGGCATGGTTGTGGCCAAGATCGTCTTTGACAGTGGGAAATTACATTCTGCAGGACGCATGGTCGTCTGCCCGGAAGGTTTGCACGACCGTGGCGCTACCATTACCGAACCGGTCGGCAAACGCACCTTTGATAACAACGTGATCCGCACGACAAATCATCAGCAATACGATGATATCTGTGAAGTCGATACCGCACTTGCCGTCTGTACCATATTCTCGCGCGAGGATCTCGACGCACTCGGTGGCATCGACACCGGCTACGCGCCCGTCTGGCTTGATGATGATGACTTCGGCCTGAGTATTCGCACCCTCGGTAAAAAGGTGTATTACTTCCCCGAGGTCTTCGTCCTGCATCGAATCTCACAACGCAACCGGCGTGACACCGGCAAGGGACAAAAGTTACTCTCAGCGCAAACCATTCAGAAAGCCGCCTGTCGATTCCGAAATGTTGTCCTGCGCTCGAAGAACCGTGAGTGGAATCCCTGGCGAATGAATATCCTCCGCTCACATTACGCCTACTGGGAAAAGAAATGGGGCTTCAATCCCTGCAATCCGAATATGGATTACATCCTCGACCGCTACGCAGATACCGAAGTGTGCTGGAATTATGATGATGCGCGCAAAGCACAAGGCAAGGAAATCGTGCGTAATTATCTCGCGACCCACGAAGCCCCGAAAGTCACCGCCCCCGCAGCATTATAACTGCATGTAGTTTAATTCCTGATCAACTCCGTCACTTCATTCGGCTCGGGGAATCGGCCGGTCTGCGCTTTGGAATACACCAATTTGCCATCCACGATCACATCAAAGATGCCTCCGCCTCCCGCAACCAGATTCGCCTGCACATCTAATGCCTGCTGCAATTCATCCGCCAAACTGGCGGCTGTGGGTTCATAGTTTCATTCCGAACAGTAGTGGATATCAATCTTCATGGTCGATCGTTCCTTATCTGATTCAGTTACTGCATTTTAGTCACCGCACGTCACTCCCGCCACATCGCCCCGGGTTTCTTCATCATCATGATGTGTCTACATTCTTGCTCCCCGCCCCTGACATCACTATCCTCTTGACGTGGGCATTTCCTATCCAAATCCGCCGCCGCTTGCGACACTCAACCAACAATCGTCCTGGCATAACCGCGCACACCACATCGACCGTTCCGCCTGCATCGAACTGCGCGCCTCGGAAGTGTGGCCGTACACAAATCTGCGCGCCTACCGTCGTCGATCGCCCGGCTTGGAAGCTTTCGCAACCTTCACCATCACCGCACACAAACTCCACGAACTCCACAACAAACGACTCCCCTTCCAACTCATCGGCGATCACCGCACTGCCAAATCCAACGCGATGAAGTCATCAACTTCTCCCCCAAGCCGGGGTAGAGCGCAGCGCCGCCCCGGGTATCTTCACTCCAACCCCAACCGCGGCGCTTCACGCACAAAAATACTCGGCCTGTGGTACGACTGGACACAAACCCTGCGCATCGAACGCCACCGTCTCCACGAACGCCTCGCCCAACACTTCTTCATCTGCCCCGATTGCAAACACAAATTTCGCAAACTCTTCATGCCGCTCTGCACTGAAGCCGAAGCGCGTGATGCCGACCTCGCCGAAGATTGGCTGAACCTGCTCGAAGAGTACCGCTCATCATCTCGCCGCCCGCTCCCACCTGACCTGATGCAATACCGCGCCCAACTCACCGACCGCTACGGCATCCTCTTCCTCAACCACGGCCGCCGCCTCCTCTGCCGCAATTGCCTCAACCTCTCCTACGGCCAAGTTAGATAATCTATTCCTACCCGTCCCCGGGGTGTATTCACCCCGGGCTAAATATCTTCAATTCAAAATACTTAGCCCTCCGTGAATACACGGGGGGATCTCCATTCCCTACATACTTAGCCCCCCATGAACACATGGGGGGCATCTTCAAACCCCACAAACACACGGGGGCTGTATTTTACAAAATCGTCATATCAATAAATTCCCACGGCCGTGCCGGCAAACCATGCTCTTCATTATGCCTTTCGACATATCGAATTCTGCGTCTGACCGATTCCTCATCAAAACAATATTGCTTGTCATACCCCTCGGTCCATATCGGTTGATTTGGTTGCAATCCCCACCGCACCGCATCTTTCGCACATTTGATGACACGACCAACCGGAACCGATGTCGCTTTGATCACAAAATGCACGTGCCACGTTTGAACCGTCATCGCCAGGATTTGTTGTTCCAATCGTTGGATTAATGACTGACCAATCCATTGACCAACGTTCATCAATTGATCAGTTGGTAAACGGAACACGGGATGTTTCAATCGTACACGATCTGCATCTTCCAGTTCCGGGTTAGGCGGATAAATCACACCATCATCAACCCAGCCGCGTGCATCGCCTCGCAACCATGTTCCGTATGTCGTCATGGTGATCATAATCGCCAGTGTGTCACTCATTACCGCACCACATTGCCCCGAGTGTATTCACTCGGGGCTAACTACACAATACACACTCATCCAAAACTACTTCGCTCCCCGTGATTATTTAGCCCCCCATGAATACATGGGGGGCCTCTTCAATTCAATGAACACACGGGGCCATGTCACATTTCCCACCTATTTAGCCCCCAGTGAATACACTGGGGGCCACTCCTTTACCCCGTCAACACACGGGGGGCATCATTACCCTCGAGCTTGCCCGGGGTTTTGGTTTCAATTGATTTGCACCATCACACCTAAATCTGTGATCCATCTTGTGGCCATTTCATCATTCCACGTTCCTTTGGGTGCGCTGCACCTTCTTTATCACGCCATTCGAATTCGACTTCAAGTTTAAAATTGTAAAGCTTAGCAAGATAACGGGCTTCTTCCCAAGCATTATTCGATGAACGATTCTGTACGGAAATTTCACCGGTGCGAACTGGTTTATACCCATCCCAACGATACTCGCCTTCCCTGACATTAGAAAATGTTTTTGTTCTAAAACTCTCAAAATCTCCTTCAATCTCAAATCCTTGGCGATTGGCCTCACGCAATAGTTCGTTCCAATCAGCAACCCTTTCGCCATTGATGTATGCACCAAGAACCTTTGTGTGCGTTAGATCTGGTGGCGATATCGCTGGAAATTGATTTGCTGTCTTTGTTGTATTCTGTTTCTTGAGAATGGTCGATTTACCATTTGATTCTTGATTGTTTCCCGTCTTCTCATCGAATTTATCAAGAAGATCAAGTATGTGGTTAATCGCTTTGTCTTGCGTAGTGTCAACGAATGGCCGTGCATGAAGTGCAAGTCGTTCTTGTGTTCTTTCTGATATTCGTATGACTGGCATGACAGGATCTCCCTATTGATTTGTTCTATGTGTAACAGTGTAATCAAATAAATCATAATGCTTCATATACTCGTGTCAACCACATTTTTACGTAATTTTGTCGAATTAAAAAATATAACCCTATCATATACCAAACATTCGACGCTTTTTGAATGATCCCTACCCAAAAAGACAACACCCCCGATTCGTGATGAAACGGGGGTGATGTGAATATTGTGAAACAGTTGGGTAGACCATCACGACACGTTGCCGTGCCGTTTTCCCGCTAAGCGGGACGAGAGATATGCTGACGATACTCGGTGATGGATTGCTCCATCGCTGGAAGGATGTTTTCACGGGAGGGATTCCCGATGGGTGCTTCCAGTGAACCGAGTCTAAGGAAATCCCTTAGAAAGGAGGTGATCCAGCCGCAGGTTCCCCTACGGCTACCTTGTTACGACTTAGTCCCAGTCACCAGCCTCGCCGT
>JANQEQ010000086.1 GCA_028278245.1 Phycisphaerales bacterium
TTAACAGAAGGAATCACAGAATTCCCTTACGAAGCTGGCGATACAACACTCGATCTCGGAGATGACGATTACGCAGAATATACTTTTGTAAACCTGACAGAATTCACCTTCTTTGGCGAAACTTACACAAGCTTCTTCGTTGAATCCAACGGATACGTTTCTTTTGGAAGTTACGTTGATGAAATTATCGATACAATTGAGGAATTCTTCGAAGCCCCAATGATTTGCGCTCTCTGCGCCGATTTGAACCCCGATCCTGATGCTTACAATCCAGGTGGTGGAACAGTTTCAGTGAACGATACGGCTGAAAGAATCGTTGTGACCTTTGCAGACGTTCCGTTTTACGACAGCGATACTGTGAATTCCTTCCAATTTGCGATTAATAGCGATGGGTCAATCGAGATTTATTACCTCGATATTCCTCTGGAAGGTTTTGCATCTGACGAAACCACCACGGTTGGAATCTCCGCAGGTCCCGAGAACACCCTCATTCCAGACGAAACTGACTACTTCGAACAACCCGCTGAGATTTGTGATGACGGCATGGACAATGAAGACCTTGATGATCTCGCAGACTGTGCTGACCCGGAATGTTTCGATGCTACCGAATGTGCTGAGATTTGTGATGATGGCTTTGACAATGCTGACCTTGACGATCTTGCTGACTGCGACGATCCGGAATGCTTCGGTGTTGGCACGTGTGGTGACGCAGAGCTTAATTGTTGGGATGGTGAAGACAATGACGATGATGGTTCATCGGACTGCGCAGATGATGATTGCTCTGATAGTTGGGCTTGCGGAGACTACCTGACAATTAACGAAATCGCTTATGACGATCACAGCACTGACGACTACGAATTCATCGAGCTTTACTACTCCGGCGGTGATATGAGCCTCGACGGATATACTATCGTGCACATGAACGGCAACGATTCGGGTGATGATTTCGTGTGGGCGATTGATCTTACAGGTCAGTCAACCAACTCAGACGGATTTTTCACAGTTGGTATGGTACCGCCTGTGCCGATTTATGAGGTTGATATGGAATATCCGGATGGTGAAACGATCCAAAATGGTCCGGACACCTTGATCCTCTACACCGATTGGGATGGAACGACCGGTACTGTGGTAGACGCCGTTCAGTTCGAGACTGGCGGAGATGTTCCAGGCGAAGGCGACCCCAGCCCGGGAATTGGCCACGGTTCTTGGAACACATCAATCGGACGGTACCCCGATGGAGCTGACATTCATGACAACTCCGTAGATGTTCTTCCGGCCTTGTGGCCTACACCGGGATTCGAAAATGAACCGCCACAACCCGCCGGCTACGAGCGGCAAGCTTGGAGCGCACAAGACCTTACAGAGTTCCCAATGAGTATCCCGGATGGAGATGATACCGGAATTAGTGCACAAATCAGTGGTGGTACATGGTTGGGGTCTGAAATTGCAGACGTCCTCGTAGGTGTTCGCATTTTCCACGGATACCGTGGTGACCTGTTTGTAACACTAACCAGTCCTTCTGGAACAACTGTTCAACTCCATGACATGACCGGAAGCAGTGACGATGATATCATTGGTGTTTACGATACAGTCCTTACCCCTGTTGGGAACCTGGATGATTTCATTGGAGAAGATCCTCAGGGTGATCACTGGACGCTTCATGTCTCAGACCGTGGAGCCATAGTATCAGGAGACCTTATCGAATGGGTCCTCTGGGTGCTCCCCGCTGAGTAGCAAGCCCGTTCAAACCCCTTCTTGAAACAAGCTCTTAACATCTTTTTCTAGACCACTCTAAAAGCTGTACCTTCACGCAATCGATCTCTATACTCCGGCCAGTGTCGGGGACCCGATTTAATTGATCGGATCCCTTTCGGGAAAGGTCCGGAACAGTGCTTAACGAGGATATCCAAACTGCCGTAACTTTTGATGATGTTTTGCTTGAGCCAGCCTATAGCGAGGTGCTTCCGAATGAAGCCGATATCACCACCACTTTGGCCCGTGATATCGACCTGAAAATCCCTCTGCTCAGTGCTGCTATGGATACTGTCACGGAATTCTCTGCGGCCATCGCTATGGCTCGCGTCGGCGGTATCGGCATCATCCATAAAAATATGTCAGTCAGCCAGCAAGCTCAGGAAGTTACCAAGGTCAAAAAGAGCGAATCCGGTATGATCGCTGACCCTGTCACTGTACCTCCTGACCACGATCTGGCCGAAGTTCTCGAACTGATGCAGACAAGGGATATTTCAGGCCTCCCCGTCGTTGAAGGGCGGCGACCGGTCGGCATTATCACCCGCCGCGATGTCAGATTTGCCAGCAATCTCAATCAACCCGTCAGCGCGTTGATGACAAAAAAACTTGTCACCGTCTCCGAAGGGATCGGCCTCGAAGACAGCAAAGCTCTCCTTCATAAACACCGGATCGAAAAACTCATCGTTGTGGCCGGAGATGGCACACTGGCAGGCCTGATCACACTCAAAGACTTGATGAAAGCTGAGCTCTATCCCGATGCGGCCAAAGATTCCCGTGGGCGTCTCAGGGTCGGGGCTGCCGTCGGAGTCGGACCCGATCGCAGCGAACGAGCCCAGGCACTGGTCCTAGCCGGAGTCGATGTTGTTGTCGTTGATACAGCTCACGGTCACTCGAAGGGTGTTATCGATACCATTAAGGAAATCAGAGAAACCTACCCGGATATCGCCATCATCGCTGGAAATATCGCGACCGCTGACGGAGCTCGGGCGCTCGCTGACGCCGGAGCAGATTCAGTCAAAGTTGGTATCGGACCGGGATCGATCTGT
>JANQEQ010000103.1 GCA_028278245.1 Phycisphaerales bacterium
TCGTGGACAAGCGATAGCCACCCATCCAACAGCACATCCGGGGATTCTGCATGATCCGGCAACTCGTCAGATTCGTAAAATACTGCGAGGTCAGCCGATTGTGCAATGAGGTATATGAGCGGACCGATCGGTGCGAACAAATCGTCAAGAGAGCGGTCTTGCGTCATATGCGCTTTATCGACTATTCAGAGGTTGCTCAGCGGCGGCAAACCGAACTTCTTCATCAATGCCTGAATCTCGAACACCACCTCTTGTCTAGCCCTGCCATAGATCATCAAATCTCCGGTCGATAATGCCGCCAAGTCCCCCATTGTTTGAAGATTCAGCGTGTCCATGACATACCTCGCGGCCCTGGACATGCTTTTGTATGGGATCGGCTTCATCAGCGAATTTTCATTGCTGTCATCACTGTAATGAAGCTGTTTGTAGAAGTGATAAGCCACCATCGCCGCGTCTGCTGGATCGTCACACCAGACATGCACTGAACCAATTCGCAGTTCAAATCGGCCTGATTTCAGATTGATCTCGGCTCCAGGAATCGAGAACTCTGTGGGTGCGATCGGCGGCTCTTCTTGCTGCGCCTGTTCTGCTATTTTTCTGCTTGCTTTCTTAGCCATTCCAGTCCTTTCACTCCCGATACAATGACGCCATGTCGGTCGCCCTATACACAAGCAGCCTCCAGAGGATGACACTTCACTACAGGAGCAACAAATAGACAACCAGCCGACCACATTGGTCGGCTGGTGACAACTGAGTGACGCGCGTGCGTCAGGTTACTGCTACACGGAAAACCGCCAACTGAGCCTCTTGTGCTCACCTGAGATGCTGGCAGTGCTTGAGTCGCGCCCTCGATCGAGGGCGCCGGCTGAGGCTGTTGCATCTGCCCCTTGGCGGGGGTTCCGTGTGCGGTCGCAGTCCGGTGCCCTTTTTTATCGAGAGGAACACTCAATATGACAACGTCAGATCATGAATCGAATCCTGTCCATGAACCGTTGGAAGATCTGAAAGCCGCCAGCAATGCAAGGGTTGCTGATGATCAATCATCGCGAACGATCGAGTCAGCGCAATGGGAGGCCGACATCTCGGCAATCAGGGAGGAGTTGAAGAAGATAAACCGCTCATGGATCATCCACAGCCCATTCCGTGCGGTCGGCTTGGG
>JANQEQ010000108.1 GCA_028278245.1 Phycisphaerales bacterium
CATTCATTCGCCCAGGAGTACCACTGGCCGTCTGTGGTGTAGCATTGAGATTCAGACAGCATTGTGCAGGACTGATCGGGATAGCAGCAGGCACCTTCATCGTCACTGGGGCATGGTCCCCAAAGACCGAGAATCTCGAAGATGTCGTTGATGTTGACCACGCAATCTTCATTCAGGTCACCCGTGCAGTACGGTGGGCACGGATCGGGGCACGGACCCCAGAGACCAAGAATCTGGAAGATGTCGTTGATGTCGACAATGGTATCTCCGGTCAAATCGCCCGGGCATGAGGAACCGGGGCGTTCATCCAACGTGCAAGAATCGTAGTACCAATTGTTATTGGTGCCATTGGAGAATAGGTCGAGAGCATCGATGACCAAGGGGCATACACCTTCATTGTTCGGACCAGCTGACCAGGCTTTTTCGTAGAAAAGGCTGTGGCCGTGATTATCATTGCCGTAGAACACGGTGTGCCAGTCATTGTCCAGATCAATCCAGACGGCAATACGAACCCACTCATTGTAGTAGATGGGTTGTGTCTCGAAGTTGTCGTAGTTACTGTTGACCGTATCCAGGGATACGTCAAACTGCAACTGGACAGCCCATTCATTGTTCTGCCCTGCGCCGTCTGAATAATCACCCAGCATGATGAAATACGGATCGCCGGTACCAGTCACATTATCGGGGATGTAAATCCAAGTGGTAAACATCCATTCACCGGAATCGTAACCGGCAAACTCGTGGATGACGTCAGCCGTCGTAATCATCCGCAGCGAATTCGGAGCACTTACAAAAGGTTCCGTCGCGCCGTCTGAGACATACGTCGTCCACTGAGGATCGCCATCCCAGCATCTCCAGCCGCCCTGACCATTAATGTCAGAATTTGGGTCATAGCTGTCAAAGTCATCGGACCATTGAGCATTGGCACCCGACGTGGTACACGCCAGTGCCGCAATTGCTCCAAACAGTAAAAATCGTCGCATCATCAGCCTCCTATATATTTGGCTTGTTTATTGGCTCTTCCATTCTGAGCCGTTTAGGACACGAAATACTATGCCTACCGGGGATTTCTGCCGCTCCGGAGCCTTGTCGACAGAACCTGCCCGAGATAGGGCAACAACATTGCCCCCACCTTGTCTTTGCGCCAGGTCGAGTGAGTGACCTTGGCTAGATTGCGCCTGTAGAAGCTTTCTCGATCAGCGCACCCTCTGGCATCACTTTACCATGCAACTATTCGATATACCACCCAAAAATGATGCGTTTTATCGCAGTTCATGGAAGTAAAAATTGGCTAAATGGCCTCCCTTTCAAGACATAAATATCAAAGAATCAATAGAAAATTCTATAAATCACTGTAAATAAACAGGATATGATGTTTAAAAGATGTGAGATCACCTATCAATTTCGGTATTTCTCCAGTCTCCAGTCGAGTATGTACAAGGTCTCGCACCCCATTTCTCAGGAATGGCTTATTGAGACTCTGGTATGACACGCTGACTTTCCTCAAAGATCAAAATCCTGATCAGAAAGAACAATCTTGTTGATTACGTCGGCATGATTGAAACCAGAAATAAGCGATTAAAAAAGCTGCAGAACATTTGAGTTGTCCCGCAGCATGCGACTTTTTAGAATGTGTGCAATTCTGTGTCCTGGGGTACTGATCAATTCTCCGTATCACGGAAGTAGAAAAACGGATAACTCGATCCAATCAGATCGTCAGTGTTATAGATGTACTGAGCCTCCAAGGCACGCTCAATAAGGGTTTTAGCTTCCATTAGATGTGCGGTGCTGTAACGATCAATCTTGCTTGACTTACCGTCCAGGACATCACCAATCGCAGCATCAAGTTCCTGTAGCTTGAGTATGGCGAGGTTCGCAACAGGCTTGGCTGATGAGCTATACCCACCCTGAGCAAGACCCAGATCGATTAATCTCTCTAAATATTCTCGCTGCAAATTTCGGCGTAGTGAGGAGATGAGAGGTTGACGCACTGTGGTTTTCTTCGAGGGTACAGATTCAAGTTCCGAGAATATCGCATCAGTTATCGAATCTATGATCTCAGGCAGTGTCAGCGCATCTTCATCAGCAGCAATGCGCAGCTCGTTATCGTAGACATGATCGAGAACACCCGGATTAAGCAGCATAGTAATTGCCGCGGACTGCAAACCACCGATTCGATCGTGAATCGGCCAAGCTGGATCCTGGAAGATATCTCTGAAACCTCCGGGATCCCACCACTTCTCAGTTGTCATCTTGGCAAGAAGCTCGGTCGATAAGCCATAAGCTTCATCAACAAAAGTCTGATCGATAACGAATTGCAGTGCACGACGCTGTTGCTGGGCAGAGATAGGCGTAAGCGGATCACGATCACCCGGATCACCTTTGTGATCGCGGTTGACCTCAATCCCGCCGAGGAAGTTTGCTGCTATTGCAATCGCACCAAACTGTCGGCTAAGGAGATACTCATAGTGCCGACGAGCTTTGGCCCAGGGTTCACCTTCTTCGACCAATCGATCAAGGATTTCACCACGTAGCCTGTTGACGAGTTGGATTTGCGATTCAGCGTAATTGAGCGGATCGGCTCCGAAATCGAAAGTTCGTGCCCTGGGATCCGGCCCCCAGGTATCTTCATCAGTCAGATACATCAGTTCCGGCTCATTGACTCGTTCGAGCACCGGTTTGAGATCATCAAAGCTGTAGCCGTACTCAATTGCCCAGTAGTCGTAGGCTCCAATGGACATCATGCCGTAATCACCCTGGACCAGTTCCTCGTCGGTATTGACATTGAGTGGGAGGTAATCCATGACTGAAGCGGCGATGGTTTGCTCATCACTGAAATCCTCAGAGTTGACATCTTCCAGCGAGTACGCAGCAGATGCTTTGAAATTGTGACGCAGACCAAGAATGTGTCCGAATTCGTGCATGATCAGATCTTTGACCAACGGTCCGACAAACGATTCGGGCATGCCATCAACCTGGAATTCCGGCTCCTCCTTTTCACCGTTATCCTCATCACCTTCATCATCCTCGTCATCTTCATTTTCCTTCCAGAGTACCTCATCCATCATGCGATAGAGCGCGACTTCCCGGGCAAGACCGGACGCGCATCGACAGGCACCATTGACCTGACTGGTGCGCCCGGCCAAGCCGTCGAAATCATCATCACCCATGAGCGTCGGATCTCCGATCGTTGCGGGATGGTCGTACCCCAACGCGGTCTGATGTTGCTGAAACTGTCGGGCTAACTCATATTTCAGTGCCACGCGCTGCGATGGAGGAGCCAGGTGCAGGCGGGGATCCCACTGTGGATTCTGAATCAACCACGCTCGTGTCTGCGGGGTCATACTTTCCATAGCAGCCTCGGCGAAAAAACGCTCCCAGGACTTGGACCACCCGGTGATAAACTCCTCCGGTATGGAAATGTCCGCGTCGAGAATCTGCCCAGTCGAAGGATGAACGCGGCTGGGACCTATCGCATAACCATTCTCTGCATTGGTCCAGATAACGAAGTTATACCGGACATCCTCCGGATCCTTGTCCATGTGTGCGCCGGTGCGCGCATCCTGCTGATAGCATTCAATGGCATTGAAAATCCCAATATTTTCAAATGCTTTATTCCACTCCAGAACACCTTCGCGGATCCAGCGTCGATAACGCACGGGAATCGTGTGTTCGAGATAGAAAACGATCGGTTCCTTCGGTGGGCTGAGTTTCAACTTGGGATCGGCTTTCTCCAGTTTCCAGCGATTGATGTAACGAATCCACGGCGTTTCTGCAGAAGCATCACCGATATCCTTGTGCGTGGTAGTGAAGAAACCAACACGCGCATCGGCTTTTCTTGGTTTATAGCCGGTCTCCCTGGGCAGGGCGCTGATGGAATAATGAAGCGTTCCCAGCCTCCCATTGCGAAGCGGAGCTTCGTAAGCAATTTCTACGTTTTTGGGGAATGCCTTGGCTTTCACGATTTTCGCCAAGGTCGCCTGGAGACCGGAGACGCGGTAACCAAAGAACATGTGTGCGTTCCCCAGAAGAAAAGCGTCCATGTCTATTACCGGTCCACCGCCTGGTCCCATAGCAAGAATCGGGACATCCAGTATCACTCGATCTGTAAAAACGCGATCTCTGGCTTTTTGAGATTCCAGATCGCCTGTAGTCCGAACTGCAATGTTCGGCTGCATGAGCGCAAGTCGCTTGTTATAGCGTTTCCAATAGCAGTACATATCTCCTACCTGCTCACCAGCAGTCGAGACACCACCGGCAATCGTGTAGGCAATGAAAATGTGCTGCCCTTCAAATCCGGGTGATAACTCCGCCAGCATCTGACCATCCTTCTCTCTGGTCCAGATGGTGTAAAAGCATCGACCGTCAGCAGTGGAGACAACTTTCTTGAAGTCCTTGGCGACGTCTTTAAAATCAGGGAATTCCTTTTTCGGACCATTGGCGTTGCCCGGTGCCCCCCCTTGAGGAGGTGGACCACCGCGCATCATCTGATCTGCATTGGTTTGTGGAACGGTCGTATTCTGAGCTAGAGCGAGCTGTGCCAAGATTGTGATCAGCAGCACACTCAATCCGCAAAGCATAGAAACAGAATGTGGGAAAAGGTTCATTATTATTGACTCCTCGAATTTATGAGGTTTGACGTTTGCTCTCAATGGATTACAAAAACAGGGGGAATCATGGTGCAGGGATAGACCTATAGCATGGCAATATTGCCGAGTGGTTGCATGTATCTTTTCTCGGTTTCTTGGGGGTGCATCTTTCCTCCTCGTGGCATTCACAATCCATGTTTATCGGTCGAAATGGACCGGGTTGCATCCCCTTGTAGTTCAACGCACTACTTCAATCACCTCAAGACGCCCCAACGCGTATCCTCATGACAAACCATGAGGGATAAAATCCTGCCAATAGCGCGGTGTATCTACTGCCAGGCATATCCCTCCCCGTTCGTCTGCAAATCCTCCGTTTTTGCCCGGGATTGCACTTTTTCTGGAATTATCCTATCGGTTCAGCAATTATCGGTTGTAGATGACTTCTGAAGCATCCGATCATATAGAATCCACGTATAGTAGGTTCGGGTGGGTATCAAGGCCTGGCGCGGTCGGTTTTATGAGATTCCGGGTGTCCGGGTGAGGAAGAAACTCATTTCATGATGATCAAGAGGAGCTTTGTGACCATGAATTATCGCCAATGTTTTTGTCGTTTTTCCCACTGGAAGCCTTGGATTCTATCACTTGGATTAATCATACCCTGGGCAGCTGCGTCCATCGGAGCTGCGGACAATGATCCAAGTGCGGAGGCAATCCACGGCGAACAACTGCCTGCCTCGACGATTGATGCAGGCTATATTGAGACACTCGCCGATGCCATCGCTCGTGATGAAGCAAGGGGTGGGGAACCATACTATCCGAAAAAGAGTCAGATCGGGTATGAAGGCAAGTGGGTCGTACCTTCCCGTCGATCTTCATATTATCCCCATTCCGGCACGCATTATGTGACGAACAAAGCAGGCGATACGAAGATGGCGATCGGCTTCCCTGAACCGGTGAATATGGAAGGAACGTATATTGCCGGTCAAGGTGGTCCTGGTGTCTGGGCAACCGGTATACGTGCAATTGGTTATTTCAATGGTGAAGAGGTTGGACGAACGGAATGGTTCACGGAAATTTCCAGCCGCCCAGCATGGTTCTCCATCGAGCTGGGTCACATCGATCGCATTGTGTTCGAAGCACAACCGGTATTCAAAAATGCTGGCTGGTACGCTCTCGATGACATCAAATATACGACAGTTTCAACCAAACCAGGTTTAAAAACAGAAACAACAATCATCGATTTTGAAGATTGCAATTACCGGCAGACTTTGACCGGCAGCGGTTATCAGGGTCTCACATGGGAAAAGGGGCTGACGCCACAACCGAAGCAGGATGATGAATCTGTGCATTCGCCAGTGGTCCCACCGGATGCGGAACTGATCCCGGATCCTGATGCTGTGACTGAATACCCGGTAGTTGAACGAGGGAATGCCACACTGCCTGCTCTGATCAGTTACCACAACGGTGTAAAGCGAGGGGATGCCGGCCAATGGTCATATCCTCCGGACACTTGCGGTGCAATCGGCCCAAACCACTTTGTGGAAGTGGTCAACCGTAACTTCGCCGTCTACAACAAATCTACCGGCAGTCAGATCACGAATATTTCACTGAGTTCGTTTCTCCCGGGATCAAGCGGTGATCCTCGCGTCTGCTTCGACCAGCACAGTGGACGGTGGATTGTCATCGTAACGGACTTCAATTCAAGGTTGTATATCGCTTTTTCTCTGACGGATAATCCGACCGGCAGTTGGTATAAATCCAACTTTGTGATGTCACAGGGATCTGATGCCGGCGCCTGGCCTGATTACCCAACGCTCGGTGTGGATGCCAACGGAATTTATACGGCTGCCTTTATGGTCGGCGGCTTCGGCACAATGACAATTTGGGCAATCGATAAGGCACCTCTCCTTGAGCCGACTCCTAGTCTTGGAACGATCACCGCCTGGCGGCAACTCAGTTATGAAGGTGCAATCCAGCCATGCCACACCTTTGGTGATTCAGGTGGAGAATACCTTGTCTCACAACACCCATCTTTCAATACACGGCTTCGGGTACGCCAAATCACCGGCCCGATGACCAATCCCACATTGCAGACTGTCTCCGGGACACATCCTCAAGTACCCAGCTACAGTGAGCCGCCGGATGCTCCTGCCTTGGGAAGCTCTACTCCTCTTGACACGGTTGGTGCCCGTATGATGAATGCCGTGTATCGCGATGGATTCATCTGGACGACACATACCATCGGTTACAACGGCCGTGCTGCCGTACGCTGGTACAAGATTTACGAAAACACGGCAATCTTGAACCAGTATGGAACAGTTGCTGACAATTCACTTTACTACTTCTTCCCTTCGATCACAGTGAATGACGCAGGCCACGCCGTCATGGGATTCACCGGATCCAACGCCAGCCAATATGCCGGCTGTTATTACACCGGACGTTCAGCCTTTGATCCAGCAGGGCAGATGGCTGATCCATTCCAATACCAGCTGGGACTGGCAGCACAGAATAACATTGACTCCTATGGCAGAAACCGCTGGGGTGACTACAGCCTGTGCACGGTTGATCCGGTCGATAATGATACTTTGTGGACGATTCAAGAATATGGCAGAAGCACGAATGTCTGGGGTACTTCATTTGCCCAACTCCGTTTCCTGACTGGACCGGAAAATGATTACTGCGCCAGCACTGATATCATCATGAATGGGCCGGTTGATTTCACCACAGTCGGTGCGACGCTAGATGGACCTGACGAAGCTGGTGAATGCAGTGCCTTTGAAAACGATGTCTGGTTCCGATACATGGCTGATTGCGATGGTGAAGTCACACTTGAAGTCTGCAATGCAGATTTCGATACCGTGCTCGCGGTTTATCAAGGCGATTGCCCCACAGAACCGGGTGAATTTCTGGCCTGCAATGACAACAGTTGTGGACTCCAGAGTGAATTGACCTTCACTGCAGAAGCGTGGTACATCTATCCCATTCGTATCGGTGGAACCAACGGCGAGGAAGGAAGCGGTACGCTCAACATCACATGTGGTTCACCATGCCCGGCAGATCTCACAGGTGACGACCAGGTTAACATTGATGACATCTTCGCAGTGCTCGGTTTATGGGGTGACTGTCCGGATCCCTGTCCTCCGTATTGCGCTGGTGATCTGACGGAAGATTGCACTGTGAACATTGATGACATCTTCGCGATACTTGGGGAATGGGGACCCTGCGATTGATTGCTTCGCAGACAGTTTGGTAAGGGATAAGCTGCACTGCTTGATGTAAAAACCCAAGAGGGAAGCAAATCCGCAGGATTGATCTCCTGCGGATTTTTCTCTTGTCAATGACAGTCGTAATCGTAAATGCATGATTATCGGAGGTTTACAAAGATACAAAAACACGCTGGAACCGACCACAGTATCCATGCGAATAGATCGATATCATGCCCAAGATGTTGCGCGGTGGGTCTGCAATAGCACCGGGATGCAACTAGAGGAAGGGGCCTGATTGAAATGAGACTATCGAGATATGCAGATCGACATTCAAAACTGTGCAAAATATCAACTTACGAAATGATCCTCAGCCTGTATGATTGAGGATCAGCCTGGTGATTCCTTGCGATTTCGGTACCAGGTACATATCCAAAGACACTTTCGAGGTAGGAGGCACTTATGCGACAGAAATTATTTTTACTCGGAGCTGCGATCTGTTTGAGCAGCTTGATGACACAATCAACTGAAGCCGTAGTTGTATACCGAGATGTCGGTGATCTCACGGTTCAGGCTGAGCAGATCATCGTCGGAGACGTAGCTCAGGTCAACAGTTTCTGGAATGACACACACGACTTGATCCTGAGCCGTATTGAAGTCCGTGTAACTGATTACCTTCTGGGACAGGGTAGCGGTACGGAAGTATTCACCATGGCAGGTGGCACGGTTGATGATACAACGCTTCATGTTTCTGTCTTGCCTGTGTTTGAGGAAGGTGATCATGTTCTTCTGTTCCTCAACAGCAATGAGATCAGGCTAGTGGAGAGTTATCAGGGCGCGTACCTGACAGATGGTGAATCGATCGCGCGTATGTCACCTTCATGCGACAGAGTGAATGGAGATTCACTCCAATCAATAGAAAGCTTCATAGCGGAAATCGAAAAGGCTTTACCGGCTGGTCAATCCCTGAATGACATGACTCCTTACCAGGGTAATTTTGAGATTCCCATGGGTGGATTGCGCTACGGCCTGTGCGGATATGACTGGACGTATAAAACTAATCCGATGGGTGAAAATTGCTACATCAATCCCAACAGCTCAGATGCTGCATCCGGTACTCAGGCGGATCAAATTCAACAGATCCAGAATGGATTTGATGCATGGAATAATTCCGGGGCTGATTTTGCGTTCACCTATGGGGGAACGTCCAGCCAGACGTCCGTGTCATACAACGGAACCAATCTGATTTACTTTGACACCACTCCCCCAAGTGGCGGACAGTATGTCGCAGCAAACTTCCACTGGGTTTCAGGTGGTAACATGACTGAATCAGACATTGTGTTCAACGACCGTGATTACACCTGGTGGAATGGATCAGGCGGTTGTCAGGGTATGGACATCTGGAACATTGCTACACATGAGCTTGGTCACACACTCTGCCTGGCGGATTTATACGGCGGTGGTGACGCTCTGAAAACAATGTACGGTTACACAAACAATTGTGAAACAAGAAAGCGCGACCTTCACTCCGATGATATCAACGGCATCATCGCAATCTATGGAGCTTCCGGCGCATACTGTGGTGACGGGGTATGTAACGGCGACGAAGATTGTGAAGCATGCCCGGAAGATTGCGGGATTTGCGGCGATGTGTGTGACACCGCAGAGTGGATCACCGACGGCTCTACGTTTTATAGCAACATCGGCGCCACAACTGGCGGACCTTCGGAATCAGGTGATTGCTCAGCGATCGAGCATGATGTCTGGTTCAAGTTCTTTGCTACATGCGACGGCATTGCAACAGTAAGCCTATGCACCAGCAACTTTGATACTGTCATGGCAATTTATCAGGGCGATTGTCCCAGTGCCCCAGGTGAACTCATCGCTTGCGACGATGATGCATGTGGTGTCGGAGCGGGCTCTGAAGTGAGCTTCGAGGTTGAGGAAAACTATATCTACATCATCCGAATCGGCGGCTACAATGGCGCTGAAGGCGTCGGCAACATAGTCCTTTCATGTGAGGCTCAATCAAATTGTCCGGGAGACCTCACCGGCGACGATCAAGTCAACATTGATGACATCTTTGCCGTGCTCGGTTTATGGGGCGATTGCGATGATCCCTGCCCGCCGTACTGCGATGGTGATCTGACCGAAGATTGCACAGTGAACATCGATGACATCTTCGCGATCCTCGGTGAATGGGGACCGTGTTAGTAAGAACCATTTTGGATTACGGTTGTATGAATAATGATACGCCGGTGATTCATTCACCGGCGTTTTTCAATTTCATGATATGCACTGATGATGAATAGATATGCAGCTTTGGGAAGTGAGGCCATTGAGTTTGGCATCTCTACTCAATTCTCTATCCCCGGCAATTCCCTCACACTATTCCGCATCGAGATTGGTCAGGTCCAATGTTGCCGGACCGTTGTCTGGTCGTTTCTCACCGCACCACAGGAAATACAAAACACCCTTGATATCATCAAAGATCGTGATCACACATGGCAGCATGAGAAGGATTAATACCGTCGCTCCCATGAGGCCGAACGCAAGCGAGATCGCCATGGGAATGAGGAACTTTGCCTGGAAACTGTCCTCCAGCATGAGCGGTGTCAGTCCCAGGACGGTTGTTAATGTTGTGAGGAAAATAGGTCTCAAACGCTGCCGGCCTGCCTGAATTAAACCATCGCGGAAACTCGCTCCTTCGCGTCTCCGTTCATTGAAAAACTGAACCAGGATAAGCGAATCGTTGACGACAATACCGCTCAGAGCAACAAAACCGATCAGGCTCAGGAATGTAAGATCATATCCGAGAATGAGATGACCCCATACGATACCAATCAAGCCGAACGGGATCGCCAGCATCACCGCCAACGGCTGAAGATAGTTTCCGAACATCCACGCCAGGATGATGTACACCAGAATCAAAGCAGTAAGAAAACCGATCGGCAGCGACGAAAATGCCTTGTTGAGTTGCCGCTGTCTTCCTCCCATTTCAAAACCGATGTTGGGATGTCTCTGTTGAATTTTCTGCAGATCAACGGCAAGAGCAGAGGTGACCAGTTCCGGACTTAATCCGGGCACGGTGTCCGCCGTCACACTGATCGATCGTTTTCGGTCGATTCGGTGAATGCTGCTGTAGCTGTTTCCTTCCTCAAGGTCAGCAATTTCCTGGAGTGGTACATTTTGCCCACCGGGAGCAATGACCCACATATTTTCCACGGACATCAAACTGCGCCGAGACGCTTCATCCATGCGAACTCGAACATCAATATCTTCGCTCAGATCCGAGTACACATGTGCATCAAGGCCATACAGCGCACCGCGCACCTGACGTGCAACATCAGCAACCGTAAATCCCAGCGCAGCAGCTCCGGGTTTCAACGTGACTTGCACTTCGCGTTGACCACCGTCGTGATTATCTGCAATATCAGTGACGCCTTCAATCGTCGCCAGTAATGCCTTCACTTCATCAACAATCTGAAGCAGTTCGATTTCATTATTTCCGGTGATTTGCACTGTGATATCCGCGCCGCCGGGTCCACCCTGAATTTCAGCAAACTTGAGGCTTTCGGCACCTTCCAGAGGAACGACACTTGAACGAATAGCGTTAATGACATCCGCTGATTCTTTCAACCCATTTGCCTGTCGATCCTCAACCGGGTGAAGCTCCAGGAACAATTGGCCCACGTGCGAACCAAATCCTCCACCGGTAAAACCAGTCGTGTCATCCACATTCACGCTCACCCCGATCAAGGTGCTTACCGAAAGTGTTTCCGGCTGCGCCATCGCAGCATTTTCAATCTTTTGTACAGTTTGTTCGGTCACATCGAGCGCGGTGCCGATGGGCATCTTCAAATCAATGATGATCGTTTCAGAATCTGAAGCCGGGATGAAAGTAAAATCCAATCGTCCCCCAGCCACGATGCTCATAGTAATTGTCAGTGTAGCCACTGCAACACTCAAACTTATGTAGCGATAGCGCAACATCAGACCAAGAAGTTTGGCGTAATTCGGCACGATTATTTCGAGAATAAAATAATCGCGTCGGTTTTCAAACCGGCTGATCCACGATGTCGCTTTCCGTGCGCGCTTTTTATCCAGACGTACGAGGCTGTGCCCGAGGTGACTGGGGAGAATTAATATCGACTCCACCAGGCTCATCGCCAGTGCACAGGTGACGACCCAGGGTAAAGCGCCGAGTAAATCCCCCATTGTGCCTCGAATGAAAGTCAGCGGCAGGAACGCAACGATACTCGTTAACACCGTCGCAACTACAGGCCAAAAGACTTGATTGGTCCCCTTAATCGCAGCGACGAGTGATGGTTCCCCGCGATCATGCCTCGCCATGATATTTTCAGAAACGACGATCGCATCATCCACCAGCAAACCAAGCACAACAATCAATCCGAACATTGTTAATAGGTTCAGTGTGATATTGAAGATCGTCATAAAAAGTAATGTTCCCGCCAGGGCCGTCACCAAGCCCACTCCAACCCAGATCGATGCACGCCAGTTCAGCACGAGCAAAAGTGTGGCAAACACCAGCACGGCACCCCACTTGGCGTTGCGGATGAGTAAATCCAGACGCCCTTCAATAAACCGCGCCAGATCGGAATGGATTTGTAGATAACACCCCTCCGGCAGTGCGCTGGCTTGAAGTCCCAGCAGGTAAGCCTGATATCGTTTTGAATGTACAAGTTTTGGCGCCTTCTCACCTGATGATGATACCGCCATCATATTCCACACCGCGTACACACGGTCGATCATGTGTGGTTCAAATTCAGCATCGTCATCACCGGATGCAGCACGTCGGCCGCGAGAATAGCTGCGCACCATTTCCGCAATCTCTACTGCATCCTGATCGCCGACTTTAAAAATTGTGAGGTCGGCTGAAGTGCCCCCACCAACATCCGTGCGAAAGCGAGTCTTGATTTCCTCATCAACGTAACTTTCCTGAACCTCTGCAATATCCCCAACTGTCAGCACCTGTCCATCGATTGATGCCTTGACCACGATTTCACGAATTGCCTGCGCTCGCTCAATGACACCCATCGTTCGCACTTTGACATTCCCCACATCCGTGCGGACCGTTCCACCGGGCACATCATTCATCCACCGTGAGATTGCATCACTCACCTGCGGCAGTGACATGCCGTGTTCCAACAACTGATCGGCCGAGACATCGACACGAATTTCATAGTCCCGCACCCCAGAAAGCGTGATATCACCCATACCCGGTAGTGTGTTCAGATCATCCTTGATATCCCGCATGACCTGCTTGAGAACTGTTTCCTCAGCCGATCCATAAAGCGTCATCATAATCGTGTGCAACACCGGTTCCTGCTGGCGAACCTGAATGCGCTCTGCTTCATCAGGTAGGTCCGTTAGCGTATCAATCGCTCGTTCTATTTCATCCGTCGCAAACGTGACGTCATCGATCCCATCCCGAAATTCAACAGAAATGTTGGCGAATCCCTCGGTAATAGTGGTTGTCATGCGCTCAACTTCGTCGAGGTCGGCAAGTTTATCCTCAACCTTTTTGACCAGTGATTCTTCAATCTCTTCCGGCGAAGCCCCGGGGTAAGGGAGCGAGATGTTCGCACCTTCGGGCGTCATCTCGGGGAAAAATTCCTTCGTCATGGTCAGACCGCAGGCAACACCCGCAATCAAAAACGTCAACATCATCAGGTTGACGGGAACAGGACGAGTGACTCCAAACCGTGCGAGATTCACCGGTTGACCTCCCGGTCATTCAAGTTTTCGGCGTGAAGCGGCTCTGCGATGTTTGCCTCAACGGTCATTCCTTCCGTCCACAAATCACTGGCCGTGACGACGATCAAGTCATCGGCCTGCAACGGTTTACGAAGGACAATCCACTGCACATCGGGGAAACCTAATTCCGGATAATGCGCTTCGATCTGAAAATCAACTTCAACTTCCCAACTGGCAATCTTATTATCCCGAACTAACTGAATGCGATCCTGCAACACCGCTCGGCGCGGCACAATCCATCGCATGCTGTTTTCAGCAGAAACCACTGTGCCCCGCACAAACTGCCCCGGGCGCAAGCCGGAATTCACCTGCACATCCTGTTGCCATTCCACGTAAATCCCCATGGTGCGCGTGCCCGCATCATCCTCCGGCGAAATCCGTGTAACCTCACTCCTGATCACCCGCTCACCAATGCCCGAAGTTCGCAGGAGCACTTCATCGCCCAGTCTGACATGCTCACGAGCACCGGCCGGTAATCGCAGCATGACCTCGATATGACTCACATCAACCACGCGTGCAACCCTCTGGCCGAGTACGAGATTCTCACCCACCTCAACATCGATTGATTGAATGACTCCCGCAATCGGGCTTTCGATTCGGCATCGTTCCAAATCCAATTGCGCCAAAGCAAGGGCCGTGGCTTGACTTTGCTTCTTCGCAGTTAAACCCTGACGAAGAGGTGTCAATTTATCAAGTTCACTTTGTACCGTGGACAGATCACGCAGCGCTGCTACCAGTAATTGCCGAGCAGCATCAACTTCACGAGGTTTTGCACCGCCTTTCTTTTCTGCAGCGACTGTGCGGTCATATTCCGTTTGCGAAAGTTCGACCCGTTCTCCTGCTAACTTCACTCGTCGTTGAAGGCTGATTTGATCAACATCGAGCTTCTGAAGTTGTGATTCCAGATCCGCCACATCCTGCTCGGCGATGTTCAGGCGATGGCGATAATCTCGGTCGTCCAGTTGCACAATCAATTGTCCCTCTCCCACGGGGTTGCCCGGTGTGATCTGGGAGGGAATCTCCAGCACAGTAGCCGTAACGCGGGCTGGGATGTCTGCAGAGTTCAGTGATTCCGCGACGCCGTACCCCTCCCACTGTCGTTTCACGCTGACCGGTCGAGCCTGCATCACTTTCACTAGCGGCAGGTTCTGAGTTGCGCTCGTCCGTTGCGGTTTCGGTTTGGTTTTCACCATCAGTCCAAATATCGCAAATGCAACGACCAGCAATACCACACAAACAGCGATACGGAACAGAATTGAGAGCAGGATTAGTCGACGCTGAGCCATACTTGCAATTCCTGAGATAAAGATATGAATTGGGAATGGTAACCTAATGGATCATATACATGTATTGATCTGGGCTCCCTTTTCTCTTCCAATTAGCTGCCGATCTGATGTGACGAACAATCGCAGCACGAGAGGAAGATGTGGATCCCCACTACACACGCAATCCGGTACCTCCCTTAAAATTCATCAGAACCTGCTTACTGCTGATCCTTCTCTTGTCCCTCAACCGGATTGTTATTGCGATACGCTTGCAATAAGTCCGTAATACTATCAAAGTCAGCATCACCTGTGGGCATGTCCGTGTAGTAGGCTTCCCTGATCTTCTCGAGATTATCCGCAAGGAATGCCAGCAGTTCCCATTCGTCCGGCTTGTGTTTAAAATTGAACGATTCAGGGTACGTCTCCTGAATGGGCTTGCCCTCCACGACAAGTTGATAGAGCAGAATTGCGGTTGTAGTTCGCTGTGCCCCGGCAGAACAATGCACCAGCATCGGCTCATTCTCCGGATCGCTCATGATGCGCAATACTGCAGCCCACTTGTTCGGATCGCCCCGACCATCACCCGGCAATCTGAAGCTGTAGCGCGTCACACCCTTATCCGCAGCGGTTTGCCTCTGCTCCACCGTTCGTGGATTCTCAGGCTCTTCGCATCCTTCTCCCCCCAGGTCGATGATCGTGTTCAACTCGAGATCATCACAAAGCTCCCCCAGCACTCGCGCATGATTCTGTCCCGAACGATAAATCCGCCCCTCGATCACTGGACCGAAGTTCTTCGGTAAAATTTGGTATTTGATGCACTTGGTCCAGATGATCGGAGTGACGGCGACAGTGACAACGGCGAATATGATCAACCAAGATACAACTATCTCACGCGGCGTCTTCTGCTTCCGGGCCTTCATCTGAATACCTCATACTGAAGGTGGTTATTGTAGGGGAATCGTACCGACAGTGCCCCCCCACACATGCCCACGACTTGCTGCGCTCAGGCGTGGCTTCCTACTAAACCCCAACACCACGCACAAACATGCGAGTATCTCAGATGGGAAGTGAGGTATAGTGTTGACATGACTGCACAATCCACACATCCGTCACTCGTTCTTGGAATCGACCTTGGAGCGACGAATATGCAACTGGGCGTGGTGGATGCCAACAATGCCATAGTCAGTCGCCTTGCCCAACGCACCGAATCTTCTCGCGGTTCTGACCAAGTCATCGCAAAAATTATCGATGGCATCAAATCCGTGTGTGAAGCAGAGAACTTATCCATCTCTGACTTGAAGGCAGTAGGCATCGCTGCAGCCGGCGCGATCGACATTCCCCGAGGGATCATTCTGCAGGCGCCGAATCTGCAGTGGACCGATATCCCCCTGCGCGATCGACTGTCTGAAGAACTCAAGCTGCCGGTCGTCCTTGATAACGATGTCAACGGTGCAGTGTGGGGTGAATTTTGTGCCGGTGCGGGTCGTGGATCAAGCAGTCTGCTTGGCGTATGGGTCGGTACGGGAGTCGGCGGCGGCCTTGTCTTCAATCAGCAGCTCTACCATGGCCCACTGTTCACCGCCGGAGAGATAGGCCACACCGTCATCTTCCCCGATGAGGATGATCATCTTCAAATACTTGAGCAATGGAGCAGCCGAACCGGCATGCGTCGCAATGTGCAAGAGCAATGGGCTGACTACCCCGATTCGTTACTCAAAAAAATCACAAACGACCAACCAGAGAATATCGGTACTGATGAACTTGTCTCGGCTTATCAGCAGAATGATCCACTGGCCTGCAAAGTCATCAATCAGGCAGCAGATCTCCTCGGGACTGCCATCGCCAACTGCATCACACTGCTCGCACTAGACAGGGTTGTGATCGGCGGCGGTATGACTGAGGTGCTCGGCGAACCTTTTATGCAGCGTATTCGGGCAAGTTTCGCGCAATCGGTCTTTCCCGCCCGCGCTCGATCCTGTCAACTTCTACCCACCGAGCTTGCCGCCGACGCTGGCTTACTTGGCGCCGCATTCCTCGCGCGAGGATTATTTGAAGTCCTCCCACAAATAACTCCATAAAACCGACTCTTCCTTGGAGAATTGTCGTTTGAACCGATCTCTCTCTGAATGAGTGATGATTATCCGTCAGAAGGTTCAAGTTCTTCCGGGAACCGTGGTCGTTCTGCAATCTCCTGCATTGACTCTGCCAGCGCATCAATCAATGCATCACCCCGCTCCGGACGGTTGTTGAACCGTCCCACCTCAACGGTGCGGACCTCGTAAACACGTTCATCTTCCAGCCGCTCGATTACCAGGTGCACCGGCCAATCTTCTATCGTGACGAGTTGAAAATCATAGTGCTGATCGTCCGCCTCCGTGCTCACGATCCCCATCTCCACACCTTTCTTGTCACAGGCCAGCTCCAGTGCCTCCGGCACATCGGTCCACCGCATACCCTGAGCAACAAACGGGGGCGGCACATGTTCACGCGCTGCTGACTGCATAATGGCTAACACTTTCGCTCGTTCTTCACCGGTCAGTTCGGGCTTGATCCCTGCATGAACATCCTCAGATTCACCCGATGGCGAAACGTCCGCAACTTCCTTGCCGAGATATTCTTCGACTGTGAGGTAGTCACTGGAAACAGCTTTCGATTTCTCACATCCCCCCCCCCCCACACACACCCACGAACAAATCCACGTACAAATCCAAATGCCACGAAATTGGAAGAATTTCTTTCCTGTGATCCCGAACATAGGCCAAATCTACCTGTAAAGCCAGATTTCGTTGCTGTCCATGCGACATCAGAATGAACGAACCTGTCTGAACTGTCAATAAGAAGGTAAATGTGGGGCGGCGATGTTAGGGTAATACTCGGTTTTTTCGCCCAAAATCATTGCCTCCTTGTATTGAGCCGATATGCTGGTGGGCTTCACTTTCAGATGTCATTCACCCTCGCTCGATCAGTCAGGGGAGATATGCCGGATGTCGAAAAGCGGCAAGCCAAAATCTGGCCAGGCAAAGATGGTTTTGAGGCGCGAGGAGCTTCGGCGATCACTGCCCAAACCCGGCTTCGACCCCCGGGTACTTCTGGAAAAGCCAGAATTTGTCAATGCCATGCTCCTGGCAATCGCTTTTGTCATCGTCACCAGTTCCTTACTGATTTATGGACGCGAGCACGTTTTAGTCCGTGACGGTCAGGTCATGACCACAACACAACTGAAACGGCTTGATTACCAGGTTATTGACGATGAAGCCACAGAAACCGCAAGGGAAGAGGCAAGGAAATCTTCCCCCAGGATCTACCGACAAAATGAAGCGTACCTCCAGCGTCTCTCTGCTGCGCTTGTTGGTTTACCTCAAGCGGTGGCAGGGAAAGCTTCCGTGGAGGAAGAGATCAGTGATGAGTTGCGTCAGCAGTTCCAACTCACCAACGTCGGTCTGACTGCATTGCAACCCATGGCTGTCGACGGTGAACCGACGATCCGTTGGCAGCGTTTTGTCGAAGATCTCATCAACAACCAATTGCGCTATCGGCCACTCATCGACAGCGAAGAGTATCAACTTTTCTCCACTACCTACAAGCGAGCACTGATTGAAGAGAATCAACTGGAACTCCTTCACGGTGATGCAATCGAATTGACGGAAGACACAGAAGCGCTCACTCCACAGTTGACCAATCTGGCCACCAGAGCCGGCTTCCCTCATTCAATCTCCCCATTTATCGTTTCACGCCTGCTCTGGGAACCCGAGCCAACGCTTCAATTTGATGCCTATGAAACGGATCGCTTCGCACAGGAGCGTGCCGACCAGGTGAGCACCATCATGGTCGAGCACCACCAGGGTGAAGTTCTCTTCCGCAAAGGTGACCTGCTCACGCCAGCGCAATACGAAAGTGTAAAAACAGAGGCGGAGTTTTTCGCAGCGCACGCACCTCCTTCACGCTTATGGCTTCCTCGCCTGGGAACGATCGGTCTGGTTCTCCTCATCACTGCTCTGCTCAGCTCGCTTATGTTCATCAACTATCCCCGCGTTGTGAAAAACACGTTGCGCCTCGTCGCTCTGGGATTGTTGATCGACGGCATGATTGCCATCACGGTTATTGTCAGCTCACAATCCCCCACTTTCCTGATCGCTGCAGCTATCGCGCCCACGCTGTTTGTCGTCATCGTCGTGATGCTTGCCTACGACCAGCGGTTGGCACTCTTCTCCGGGATCGCACAGGCCATCATGACGGCGATTGCTCTATCGCAAGGCGTTGGATTTGCTCTCCTGCTCGCTGCCGGCTCGGGAACCATGATTATTCAACTTCAGGATGTAAGGAACCGCAACAGCATCATTCGAGCGGCCGTCGTAACCGCTGCCGTCCTGGGATTCGGTTACATCACGCTCGGCCTGTTCACGACACCGATGGTTGAAGGTGTGTGGCCACAGATTATGCTCCGCACATTGGCAGCCGTTCTGGCGAGCTTTGGCGTCGGTTTCCTCATTTTGGGAATCCTCCCCAGCATCGAACGGCTCTTTGACATCACTACCGGCATGACCCTTGCTGAACTCCGCGATCCCAAACAGCCACTACTCCGTCAGCTACAACAAAAAGCACCAGGCACGTATAACCACTCGCTGCAGGTTGCCAACATTGCTGAAGCAGCCACAGACGCAATTGGCGGCGATGGGTTGCTCGTATATGTCGGCGCGCTCTATCACGATATCGGGAAAATGAACAAGCCCGAATACTTCGTAGAAAACCAAACAGACGGCTATAACAAGCACAGTAAGCTTAGACCCACCATGAGCCAGCTTGTTATTGTGGGGCATGTAAAAGACGGCATCGAACTTGCACGTGAGTACAACCTGCCTCGATCTCTGCTACATTTCATCGAATCGCATCACGGTACAACGCTCGTCGAATATTTCTACCATGCTGCTAAAACCCAGGCCGAGTCCGAAGATAAGGAATCGGTAGAGGAAGTTTCCTTCCGCTATCCCGGCCCCAAGCCACAAACCAGAGAGGCTGCAATTCTTATGTTGGCTGACGCTGTGGAATCAGCCACCCGCGCCCTCACCGAACCCAACCCCGGGCGGATTGAAGGTCTGGTTCATCAATTATCTCACAAACGACTCATGGACGGGCAATTTAGTAATTGCGATCTTACTTTCCGGGAATTGAACCTGATTGAAGACGCCATGATCAGCCGCCTCTGCGCGATCCACCACGGCCGCATCAGTTACCCCACTGAGAGTAAAGCTGAATCTGATGAACAGGATGAAACTCCCGCTGCCGAAACCGCCTCCGCGTAATCACATACGTGAACTGAAGTGGTCCGCACAGCGGATCCTATTGTGACAGTCTAATCATGTCTTTTGTAGGGTCCGCTATGCGGACCTCATATTATTGTGAATGGATCCACCCCGTTGGGATGCATGGATGCAGGCATCAGTAATGCCATTCATCCTGGCTACCTCTTCTAATTCATCCAGCAATGTGGATCGAATCCGGCCACGCTTACATTGAGCTTTACCGTTTGTAATCAGCACCGTCGTGCGCGCCAGTGGAAGGAATGCAATCATCTTGATCCAGAAACGCTTCATTATTCTATTCTACGCCGCTTTCGATTCGCAGCAAGCAATCAGTGAATTCAATGTCACTATCCACCTGTTGTTAAATAAAAAATGAATCGTTCCCCTATCGAGGTGGGGAACGATTCAGAAGGTTGCGTGAGGGTGTCACCTCAGCGTTAATATGTGCGACGTCATGAATCGAGAGTTATGAATTCTCTTCGAGTTCTTCCAGCAGTTCTTCGAGCATTTCTTCCAATTCTTCGAGGCGTTCTTCAAGTTGTTCCTGCAGTTCTTCCAGGCGGGCTTCCAGATCCTTTTCATCAAACTTCATCTTCTTAGGAAAGATGAATTCCTGGATCTTTTGTTTCTCCTTTTCCGGAGCAACATAAATCTCTGTATATCCTTCACCAAGATTCTTCAGGACTTTTTCGCGGATTTCTGATAGATCCAGCTCACCAAGCTCCAGTTCATCAACTTCAAATACATTCCCCTGACTCATCACCATGGGATCATAAGCTTCCAGTTCCACAGCAAGCTTCTTAATCTCACCGCCACGCATCACTGCGATCTTCAGTGTGTCACCGGGTTCCTTTTCCGATAGCACTTTATGCAGTGTTTCAGTACACGCTGATTCGCACCCGGCGATCTTAACAATAATGTCATGGTTCTTCAATCCAGCTTTATCCGCCGGCAGACCTTCGAAAACTTCCTGAATATAAGTCGCCGTTCCAGGTTCCAACTGCAGTTGGCAGCACAAGGCTTCGCTGGGGGAATCCAGCATCACCCCAAGCATCACCTTGGGCATCTTCGCCTCGTCAAATTTGAACTGAAACTGGAGATCTTCCTTTTCCCCCAAAGCCTTCAGATACATATCCTTGGCTTTATCGGTATAAGGGGTGTACTCCTCCACCCACAGATTCTTCAGATCGTCACCGGAAAATGTCCAGCTTCCGCTGCCCTCATTCCAGGTTTTGAATTCTCGCAGTACATCTCCATCTTCATCGAGAATAATCACGCGATCACCCTTGAGAATGATGCGATCCTCGTCGACTTCTTCACCATCAATGATGACTTTCACATCATCGTTCGCGATCACGATCTGAATACTTGCTTCTTCACCGTCACCCGCCACCAGGCAGGTGCTGATCTGGCATTCTGCCTTTCCGCTTTTCGTAGAGCAGGTTTCGACACAGGATTTGAGTTTTCCGGATGAGCAGGTGGTTTCACATGTTTTCGAGCAGGATGATGAGCATCCCTTATCATCCTTGCTGCCAAGCAGTACGTAGGCTTTTTTAGCATCATGGTAGAACTTGCTCTGGCACGCTTCGGGATCCTTCGCGCAAAGCTTGATACAGGTTTCCAGCAATTTCTTGTGATCGAGGTCCTTGCAATCTTTCGCGTCCTTCCCGCACAGCTTGAGGCACGCTTCAATGAGTTCCTTCGAACAGGCATCTTCGCAACCCTTCTTGGAATCTGTGCTGCACGTGGTGATAAATTTCTTTAGTTCCTCTTTGGAACATTTTGTTTCGCAGACCTTTTCGCACTCTTTCGCGCACTCTTTGGTCTTTTTCTTGTCTTTCGAACAGGACTCGACGCAGACGGTCTTCGTTACCTCCGTGCAGCCCTTGGCTTTTTCCTTGTCACAATCGGGACCCGCCAGCATGGGTGAGGTGAACGTCACCGCCCAGAGGATGGCTGTTCCAAATATGAAATTTCGACTATCACTGAACATGGTGTATTCCTTATGCTGATCCAAGTTTGTTGAGTCGGTGTTTCTGACTAATGTGATGCGCTCCTGGTGGTTATCTATCCGACAAGCGCAATAAAATCACTGACGGAGTATGTTCGTCAATAGACTGGCCGTTGTGTGCGTTGCGGTTGCTGATACCGGACAAGATTGGGCTGACCGGATTCATTCTGCCCCAGGTGGTGGTACAGATCGGGCACTACGGCACGTTCGAGAATCTGTCGAACATAGAGTAACTCGTAACCCTCATTATTTGGCAGTTGTCTGGTACTCAACAGGACATGTTGGGGAATTTCCTGCAACACGGTCCCCCGCTGCTGACCGCGATTGAGATATAATTGTAGCGCTTCGTCGGCTGTGGGAATGGGCGTTACTTGGCCGATTGTACCTGCCTGCATGATTCCCGGAGTATCGGTGATCATCGGAAACTGCAGGCGGACAATTGCGAACGCCAGAACGAGCAGCGCTGCCACGGCCCACCCAGCCCATTGTGTCGTTCGTTTCCAGTGACCAACATAGATCTCTGGTACTTGCTCATCATCATTTTCAGCTGATGGCGACGCTCCGGGAAGAAGATCCACAGGTGCTTCCACGGTATCTGCCACTGCAACACTGCAATTCATTGCATCAGTCAGTGCATGCTCATCGCGGAACGACTCAGCCAATTCACGCCACAGCTCGGGATCCTGATCTGCAAGCGCAGTAAACTGCTTCCAATCCTGATCGTTTTCCTGTTGGTCAATGACACGTGACATCAATTGTTCTGTTTTATGATTCATGGTGCACCTCCTGCACCGTTGTTGATCCCCACAGATTGAAGTGTGTGCTTAGTGTTATTGTGTGTTTGGTCATCTGTGCCGCTAATCATCTCCCGAAGCATTCTGCGTGCTCGGGCAACACGGGTGTCCACGGTGGCTGGCGGTATTTCAAGGAGTGCAGCAACTTCTTTAGATCTGAAGCCGTGCAGAGTGCGAAGCATGAGTGGCTCGCGGTAGATCTCCGGCAACTGGCGGGCACAGTGTAAAACTTTCTGAGCGTATTCACTCGTCGAAGCGCTCTCATGTGCATCGGAGTCGGAGCATTCGGCAGTTATTTCCGACTGCACCGACTTGGGTCGGGCGTTGAGTGAACGAGCCGTCGCCCGGGCTGTGTTGATGGCTACAGTCCGCAGCCATGCACGCACGTTGGTCGACTCTCGGATGGTATGGATTTTCCGAACCATGGTCATAGCGACTTCCTGGAGGAGGTCTTCAAGATCAACTTCCCGTGGTTTATGCGTGAGCAGGACGGCGGCGATCCACCGCCGATGTGCATGCCACAACTTCTGCATTGCGTCACGATCACCTCGCATCGCAGCAGTCTCGTTGGTTTCACCGGTGGAGAATGCCGTCGTTTCGCTCAAATCGATCTCCGTCAGGCACTTGATAGGATGCGCCATGTGGCAATTTCTGCCCAAGATGGAAGAAAAACTGACCACCTGCCTCGCCGTATCAATTGGAACGTAAGTCCGATATGTTTATTTCCACAGTTGTCGGCCATAAAGTGGCAGGAAATGAGGCCGGATTGTAGCCTGTGTCACTGAAATAACCCTCACCCCGGGGCATATTGGAGGTTGGCATGGCGTTTACGATCTCCTTTGCGATTTACACCCTGCTCATCGTCGTGGTCGGTGTCTACTCTGCCCGTTATGCCCGACGAAGTGACGCGGACTTCTTCCTGGCCGGGCGATCACTCGGTCCTTGGGTGGCGGCACTCTCTGCCTCTGCCTCCAGTGAATCGGGGTGGGTCACCCTGGGCCTGGTCAGTTGGGCATTTATCAGTGGCGTCAGTGCCTACTGGATCATCCCCGGCTGCCTGCTGGGTTTTATCTTCAATTGGTTTTTCCTCGCGGCGAGACTGCGCGATGCCTCGGAAAAAGTCGGCGCGCTAACCTTGCCGGATCTCTTTGCCTTTTCCTTCCGTGAGAAGTTCCCGCTCCTGCGCATCTTGTCGGTCATCGTGATCCTGACCGCAATGTGGCTCTATGTTGCAGCGCAATTCAACGCGGCCGGCAAAGCCTTCACCGCCGCCTTCGAAAACTTGCAGTACTGGCAAGGGGTCGGCATCGGGGCGGTGATCGTTCTCATCTACACCATCCTGGGTGGTTTCCGCGCAGCGTGCTGGACTGATTTCCTCCAGGGAATTGTCATGGTCGGCACGCTCGTCATCTTTCCACTTTTCTTGCTCAGCAAAGTCGGTGGATACGATTGGATTCTCCCGCAACTCGATTCCGTCGGTACCACAATGACCAACTGGATACCGCTCAACACAGGTCAGGAGACCGCCGGCAAAGCGGCCGCGATGTTTGCCGGTTTCCTTCTGGGACATGGTGCGCTGGGAATCAACTTCGGATATCCCGGTCAACCCCATGTGCTGGTGCGCTTCATGGCGATGCGCAGTCGTAAGGACGCCATCATCGGCGGTGTGGTCTCCGTCTGCTGGGCCGCGATGGTGTATTGGGGTGCCGTGACGATCGGACTGGTCGTTCGTGCATTGACCATTGATGGAGCCGAATGGACCGCTCCCTACGTTGAACAGCTTGCCACAAATTCAGCCACCGCCGGGGAAACGGGACTCGTCCTCTCCGCAAAATTTATGATTCCCGGAATTCTCAGTGGCATGGTCCTTGCTGCCGTGCTCGCCGCGATCTGCTCCACCGCGGATAGTCAACTCGTCGTCGCGGCTTCCAGTGGTGCCAACGACCTTTACACCCGACTCGTCACCAAGTCACGCGAAAAAGCGCACATGATCATTAACCGCTCCATCCTGTTCCTGATCGGGATTGGAGCCGTGTTGATGGCGCTCGATGAAGAAAAAGGGGTATACAAGTTTGTCCTGACCTACGGCTGGGCGGTACTTGGCGCATCGTTCGGCCCGCAGATGATCCTGCTCCTGCTCTGGAAACGCGCCAGCTACGTGGGTTGCCTGCTGGGTATGTTCACCGGTTTTACCGTCGCCATCATCTGGCCATTGATCTACACCGACGTAGTAAAAGCTGAGACCGGGATTGAAATCTACAACCTCCCCCTGGCGTTCATCTGCGCCTTTATCGTCAATGTGATCTTCAGCCTGATTTGCCCCACCTCAACCACGGGTGCCGGCGAGAATCCCGAGTGATTGAGACAGCGCCGCGCTGGCGGATACGGCAATATTGCGCAGCATTCGTTCCCTTCGTTGTCGCTGGGCCGTATGTCGGGGCGAGGTGATCGTTATCTTTAGCACCGATTCTCCGAACAGATCCGCATTGGGATCCGGATTCTTCAGTACCTTGCGCGGACATTCCAGTAAACCCCAACCCGGGGGCAGTTCGCGTTTCTTAATCATGCCCTCCGGGGCAGCGATATACAGCCGATCCGCCAGTGCGTAGCGGGCGATCATGCAGAATTTCGTTTGCCCATGCAGCATCTGATCAATCCGCCGCAATTGTCGGAGCACTTTCTGATATGCCTGATTGCGACTGCGGGGAAAATCCCATACATCAAGCTCCGGAAACAGCGACTGCCCCTGCTGCCTCAGATGCGGCTCTTCCTGCATGATGCGCTGGGTTTGAATCGCTCGGCGCAATCGGTCTAATTGCTGCCTACGATCCAATAGCGCCCGTTGATCGTATCGTTCACGGAGAAAATCAGCCCGCGACTGCTTGCATTCAATGATCACTGTGGCCGGTGCTTTCTCCGGCGGTTTCAAGCGCTTACCATTTTCCCGTGGCTTTGGCTTGACCTCTCCCACTCCCGGATGCCGGGCCCGCTCCAGATACCCTGCCGCATCCACCCGGTAACGAGAAATCGGGCACCGCACCTCCGTGGCCACCGCCAGGCACCCGTGCTCCCGTAAAAATGCCAGCGACAGACGCTTGAGCTGTTGGTGCGCGTTGCTCTCCACTATGAATTCAATCTATCAGGATCAAGGAAATCGGGAAAGGCTCTTGTTGCCTTCGACTGCACTTAGCGTTACACACCAAACTTTGAAATATGCTCGATCTCCCCGTGCGAGTTGTGAAACAATGTGTTACTATAACGCGGCCTGCCAGAGCGGAGACAGGTCGACGTATCAGATACGTTCGTAATAACGGATAATCAAATCATGACGACGATGACGAAACCGAGCACGGTCGAGGGATTTTCGCACACGGAGAACGATACCATGCTGAGTTGGCCGGATTTCGAGGCCCTCTCCCCCAAGGAGAAGGGGCAGTATTATCTCACTCCTGAAGGAAATATGCGGATCCTGATCCATTCCCAGCAACTCAACCGCGAATTGCTGGACCACCTTCTGGAACTGGCGGAGCTGATTCGATCCTCCCACTACAACGACCAGCTTCGTCGTTATGTCCGCAGCCTGCTCAAGGAAAAATCCTGCGCACTGTACTTCACCCAGCCCTCCACCCGTACGTTCACCTCGTTTTCACTTGCCGCCCAGACGGTCGGCATGATCAATGAGGAAATCCGTGATGCTGAGATGTCCTCGCTCTACAAGGGTGAATCCGAGCTGGATACGCTGCTGACCCTGGCGGAACTTGTCGACATGGTCATTATGCGCCAGGGCGACCATTCGCTCATCGAGCGCTTTGCCCACGAAATCATCTCCCGCGGCCTGTCCACACGCATCGTCAACGGCGGCAGCGGCTCTGAACAACACCCCACCCAAGCCCTGCTGGAACTCTACACTCTCGTCGCCCACTTTGATCTCAACAACACGGATGAAACCTTCAATGTCGGCATCGTCGGCGACCTCAAGCGATCCCGTACCGCCCGCTCGCTTTCCTACCTGCTCGCTCTCTATCCCCAGATCAAGCACACCTTCATCGCCCCCGAGGAATTGCAGATGGGCGATGATCTCACCGAATACCTGGATGAAAACAATATCGCCTGGGAGAAGACCGAAGATATGGACGCGGTCCTGCCTAAGGTCGATGCGATCTACATGATGCGGATTCAGGATGAATACGGCGATACGTCAGAAGAAACCCGCAAGCGTTACGGCGAGTACAATCTCACCACCGAACGCACGCAAAACCTCAAGCCCAGCGCCTGCATTCTCCACCCTTTGCCCCGACGTACTGAACTCCCGATCGAAATTGATGCCGATCCCCGCGCGATGTACTGGGAAGCGGTCAACCGCGGTAAGTTCATTCGGATCGCACTACTCCTGCACATGTTCGGCAAGGACGACATTGAGAAAATCCAGGCCCGCGCATATTGAGATGGACTCGATCAGAAGGTTGACGGCTGGCTGGCCCGCGTCCGGAGCGTGTCGATCATCTCGCGGATCTCCTCCGCCATTTTCGTGTTGGGATACTCAGCCACGATTTCGTCACCGATCCGAAGTGCCTCTGCCCACCTCTTGTCATTGACTGCCATCTTGAACTGAGTTCCCAAATTTTCACGGTGCTTTGCCACGATCTCCGCAGCCGCATCAGCCAGACGGCCGGCTTCCTCGCGATGCATGAAGCGATCCAGTTCGCGCAGCAGTTCCATCGCTCGAGGGGTGTCCTCCTTTTGATGTGCATCGAGGAATTGAGTTTCCAAATCTCGTTTATGAGCCTCGCGCGCCTGGTGGATGCGAAGATCAATCTGCTGGACCAGATCTGGATCGGGGAACAGCCGTTTGAATCGTGCGGCTTCCTGATAGGCTGCTCTCCAATCAGAGACATTCAGATAGTTATCAACAACATTCAAAACCTGTTGAATCTGCTGTTCACGGTGTTCGTGATTGATCTTGAGTATCTGGGAACGGAATGCTTCTGCTTCTTCCCTGTAACCAAACACCTCAGCCATCTGATCGCATAATGCCAGCCCCGCGTTGTATTTGCCTTGCTGGATATCCATTTCGATTGCTTGACGCAACAATCCTAATTCGCGCTCACGAAACAGGACGCGTTTGGCGTGATCTGACAGCATTGTGTGTTCGTGTATCTGCTGGAGCGCTTCACGTAACGTACTTATCTCACCCTTCGGCGCAAACTGGTCGCTGTTGGGTGATGCAATATCCTTCAGTAGCAGTGTGACCGGAAGTGAAACTGCAAGTACAACCATACACATGACACCGATGGAGATGATCGTCGGCTCTCCATCAAACATGATAAACGCGGACAGGAGCATACACACCGCTGTCACGAGCATGACACCCCAGATCGCACCTACCCATGATCGGAAAACGTATGAGATGATCACAATCAAGGCGCACAATCCGCCGACAATGAGACAGGGTATACCCCAACTCTGATCGGACTGCACAATTCCAATGAGAATCAACAGAGCACTCCACAGGGTGGGCATGCCGAATAACAATGCTGTCCTCCCACTGTTGGTCCCAGTCCTGTTCGTACTCATAAAAGGATTCTCCTGTTGAGGATGCTTCCTGTTGCATCGGCAAGTTTGTGGTATCACAGGAGCAGGTTCATTGAGATTCAGCTTCCCGGCACAGGCATCTCCCCCTCATCACCACACTGAAATGTCATGGGTACCAGGCAGATAAACGCCAGCGGCTCATCACCGGTGTTGACGAATTGATGCTCGACATTCGGCTCCACGTAGAGATAATCACCCTGCTTGATATCGTAAAATTCCGTTCCGTACCAGATTTTCCCTGATCCCGCGACGATATAGTTCTGATGCTCGTAGTTATGTGAGTGGCGCGGGGTGTGACCGTCGGGTTCTATGATGAAGTGCCGCAATGCGAAATTCGGCGTTTCGTCATCCCGGCCGATCATGACCCGCATCGTCACATCCTTCACACCATCCATCTGAGGTGTTTGCCCCTCAACTGAATCCCATTGTCTGATTAGCATCTGATGTCTCCATTTGCAGTAGTATGAAGGTACTGTAGTGCAGATAAGTAGTTTCAGACCAGCCAACCAGAGAGGAATTGAGCGTGCTTCAACCGCATATTGAAACATTCGTCCTTGGTGAATTTCTCACCAATTGCTTCGTCTTGACCGTTCCGGACCATCCTGAGAATCCCTCTGATTGTTGGATCGTGGATTGCGGATTCTCACCGGAGCCGATGTTTGACTACATACAGCAGCAGAAACTTTCACCCACAGCATTGCTACTGACTCATTCTCATCCCGATCACATGGCCGGTGTGGATGCTGCGCTGGAATGTTTCGGCGAGTTGCCTATCTATCTCCATCAGGATGAAAAAGGCTACTGCTCTGATCCCAGTCTGAATCTATCATCGCTCTTAGGTGTTCCGGTGACGTGCAGGGAGCCTGACCATTGGCTGGCCGGCGGGGAAACACTGGAATTCAACGACACATCGTGGCGGGTCATTCACGCGCCGGGACACAGCCCGGGAGGTGTGATGTTTGTCTATAATGAATCGTCCCAGGCTATTGTCGGCGATACGCTCTTTGCCGGTTCCATCGGCCGCATCGATTTTCCCACCTCAAATCCTGATCACATGCGCCACACCATCAAACATGTCGTCATGAGTCTTCCCGATGAGATGACGATCCATCCCGGTCATGGTCCCTCGACCACGATCGGCCAGGAACGCGTCAGTAATATGTTTGTGATTCACGGTTTTTGATATTGAAGTTTCAGTTGAAGCTTTATTTCCCCTGGTATTCCGGTTCGCGTTTCTCAAAAAACGCCTGAATCCCTTCCTGATGATCATCGGTGTTCGATGCGATGGTCTGCAGCCTGGCTTCCAATTCAAGCTGTGTTTCAAGATCAACAGACCAACTTTCGTTGATCGCTCGTTTGATCAAGCCCACAGCTTTCGTGGGTAGCTTTGCTAACTCCTCAGCTGCTCTCCACGTTTCAACCATCAGCACATCGTCAGCAACAACTCGATTGACGAATCCAAGGCTTTCCGCTTCCTGTGCTGATACCACACGACCTGTCATCATCAGATCGGCTGCCCGCGCAGTCCCGATGAGTCGGGGAAGCAGGTATGTGCTGGCGCAATCCGGAACCAGGCCGATTCGGATAAACGCCTGGATAAATTTCGCTGACTCTGCTGCGATTCGAAAATCACATCCCAGTGCCAGGCTGAAACCCGCTCCTGCGGCTGATCCGTTCACCGAAGCAATCACCGGCTTTTCAATTCTCTGAAGTGCTGCAATGACCGGGTGATAAACATCCTGCAGACGCTTTTCAAGATCAATCGGATGGCCACTTTCTGCACGCTCTCTGTATTCACCCAGATCCTGTCCACTGCAAAAAGCTTTTCCCGTACCAGTGATAACAAGGCAGCGCACGGAAGTATCATCTGCTGCAGCCTGGATTTCATTCAACAATGCCTGCATCATTGTTGCGTTCATTGCATTTAGAACATCCGGCCGATTAAGAGTCAACATCCTCACACCATGCCGATTCTCTATTTGTACAAGATCATAATCTTTATTCATGAATTATCCTTTGATGATGACTGAGTAAGTATCATTATTGATCACGAGTTGAGTGAGATTGACTCATCAGAATATCTGTTTTCGAGGGGGAAACGATACACTAGAAATTGACCGTGAATTCCATTGCCGCCATATAGACTAAATATCATCAATGAGAGGGAATGGTCCAATTTTCATTTTCAGAATACTCTACTGCACGTTGTAAAAAGATAGCAAAAGTCACGAAGAAATTTCTAGACATCAGCTTTTTCTGTTTCATACTCAGTGTGAATAAGAATTTCAGGGTTTACCCTGATGGAACGTACGGTTTCATGATGTACGTTGGCTGAAGAATCTTTCTGGCCCACTCGTCCGGTACACTGGAGGGATGAAGTTGGGTGCCGGCGGTGGGATTTATCATTTTGCACTTCGTTCCAAATGGAGGACTCGAAAATGGTGCGACATGTTATCTTTACAGCCTGCCTGACACTGGCAATTAACGCCTCGTCATCGTGGGCAGAAACGGTCAATGTAAAATACGTTGGAAAAGGACTCGGTCGTAATGTCCAATGGACGACCAATGGAGGAGCAAATTGGAAAACAACATTTGCCGGTCAATTGATGCATAACCTCCAGGGTACGGTCGGCGGCGTAACGGTCGATGGCGACTACACCTGCTTCTGTACTGAACTGGGTGAATACACGAACTCAAACCAGAATCCGTTTGAAGTCGTGGAATTAAAGGATGCCCCGGTTCCGGGTACTCCAATGGGACCAACGAAAGCGCAAGCGATCGTTGACATCTATTCCCAGTATGGTTCTCAAGCACTTGCGACATCAGGTGGTGGTGGCACTAACGATTTTTCCAGCGCCTTCCAGATTGCGATCTGGGAAATCGCGTATGACTATGATGGTACTGCGCCCAGCCTGAATATCACCGGCGGGAACTTCGAAGCAAGATCGACGAATAGCTCACCACTTTATGCCAATGTAGCAGCTAATGTTGCGACTATCTTTGGCGCGGTTGGGTTGAACGCTAGCATGCCAGGTCTCTACGCACTTGTAAATGACGGCATCCAGGATGAGATTGTCATCGTTCCGCTTCCCACAACGCTCATGCTCGGAACTGCCGGTCTCGGATTGATCTGGCTTCGCCGAAGAAAATAAACATCGTCACGGCTGCGATGTTTCATGAAGCAGGGATTCGCTTCGTTTACAATTAACACCTGTTGATTGATTACATTCACCGGCAGTGTGATTGCAGCATGGTTTTTTACCTTCGCGGTATCTGTTGAATTGCTTTCTGACTCCAAATGACCGTGGTTTATTTCCATTGCGGCATCGGGACATCCACATATTCCACACCGCACTCCTCCATACCGAAGATATCCATCAGAATGCAAAATAAACGATCTGCCTCCTTCTCACGAATCGTCAAACCGTACTGTATTGCCCCCTGAATTGATTTCCCCTCAACCTCTACAGCCTTGAGCGATTCAATAAACCATCGATATCGCTCAGCTGGGATCTGTTGACCGGCATACGGTGGTTTGGCATTGGCGTGCCAGTGGCCGTGAATCCATGGAATAACCGGTTTATCGCCAGCAAGTTCCAGAGACAGCCTGACAATTTCCTGATAGCGCTTGATATAATGATCCTTCGCTCCCTCTGCTTCAACCAATCTGCCATTTCTCTTGCGCTGAGTACCGTAGATCTCATAACACGACGGTGAAACATAATCGCACTCTGCAAACAGGATCGGTAATACGGAACGTGCATTGTTTCGCCATGTCTCATCCTGATGCCAGTACTCTCGCGTCGGCAATCCGTAAAAGCCAATCCTGGCGTTCGGCCAATGTCGCTTGAACCGACGTAGCAGCCCCAATCCATCCTGTAGTGCCTTACGTCCTTCCGGAGTGCCGGGGCCGTAACGCCATCCTCCCCGCCCATCCATCCCTGCCTTGTTATCGTACTCCCCGCATAAATATCCCATCCAGGGGTGTTCCCAATCGAGGCAGATATAACCATCGTAATCAGGTGGAAGCCAACCTTTTTTGACATACTGATTCAATGCATGATCAGTCTTGTCCGGATTCCAATGGCCATCCTTATCAGGATCGATCGCCCATGATGTCACCAGTGCGATGGGTTGAATTCCCCATTCGTTATGGATTCTCTCATAGAATTCTTCAGGTAGATATTTCGACAACTCCTCAAAGAGGAGCGCTGCAGTCTGCAGATCTTGCTGGTCGGAAGGCACTGTTGATCCAACATCCGGCATGATGTGCTCTGAAATACTGCATTGCGCACCCAGGAAACACCCTATCAACAGAATTGAGATCAAAGAGACTATCAAAGCTCGTTCATATCTTGTCGTATTCATCTTCTGTGCCTCATTCATCATTTACGACAGTACAAATTATAGGCTATCAGAAAGAATTCTGGAGTGAATGAGGGCAGTGTTGATGATAGTGTTGGGTGGTGTGGGATAGTGTGGGGAGGGGGGAGTGCCTGCAAGTAACGATCGCAGAATCTTGGTAACTCGGATCTCCGAAAAGCGGCCCTTTCTATTCACTACTCGAAGTATGGTGTCACCTATTCACACGGTCCCCACTCCCCGAGAATCGCGAATATGTCATCTATGTTGACGATACAGTCTTCGGTTAGGTCGCCGGCACAATAAGGCGGGCAGGGATCATCGCAGTCGCCCCATAAGCCAAGTACCGTGAAAATATCATCGATGTTAACTTGGTCATCACCCGTGAGGTCAGCAGGGCATTCGCTTTCGACGGTAAACGTGAAGCTATCAACAGTAGTGTCTACTGTCGCTTGTGCTACCGGAGAGAAATCCGGAGGCGTGTTGACCTGAGTGACCACGTTGGCCATCACGTCCGCCAGTGAGAACGTATAATCGCCGACGGTGCTCGGGGCATCAATACTGCCTTCCGCCACAATCACTGCACCACTCTGGCCGACGCCGGCGGTGACAACTGCGTTCTCTGCGACACCAGTCCCAGGCGGCAACGCTTCACCGAAAGTGTTCTGGCCGCCACCGATCTGCATGAGGTTCATTTCACCAGCGTCACCGCGCTGAACGCCAGTGTACCCCGTGACCGGATCGCTCTCACCGGGATTGGTGACGCCATCTGGTCGGCTGAAATTGATCATCAAGGTCGGGACACCATCAGCCTGGGGGATGTCAATGAGCTCGGGATTAGCGACATCCTGGACAAGATCCGCCACGATGGCGGCGAGACCTTCATTATCGTCAGTAGAGACGGAGGCTGTAATCATCCAGTTTACTGTCGTTCCCGGTGTAACTGTTTGACCGTTTTCTGTTGATGTGAGTGAAACGGTCACGATTTGAGCCTGCGTGGTCGCGGAAAGCGTGATGACGGCTAGTAGTGCAGTTGTCAGATTCCGAAGCATGTGATCAATCCTCTCTTGGGTCTTCTTGAGGTTCATTCAAATGATCGTTCTGCAATCCCTGTTGGCTTTGCGGGAAGTGGCTTGCCTGTACCAGCCATTCAAGCCACCGGGGATGCAAAGTTGCCCCCTAACAGGGATTGCTAAGGACCAACGTACTCCCCGAAGCGGTCTTGGAGCTTGATGAAGTCATCCATGTCGATGTCGCCATCACAGTCTACTTCGTGCGTTTCGCAACCAGCGGAGCCACCCCCCGGCCCGGTCATGCAGCCGGTAAACACCTCGAAGTCGTCAAAATCCAAAATCCAGTAGCGCAACCCGCGCGCGATGCGTGAAGAATAAACGTAGTTCCAGACCGTTGTACCTGCCTCTGTCACTTCAAATACGTGACGGCTCTCGGTGGCCGTGATCAGGGTGTTGCCGTTGGGCAAACGAAAGGCACCACACTGAGTCGGCCCGGCATACCACCCGGGACCGCCATACGTCCAGATCGGTGCAGCCGGACCGTAGATTCCGCCGGGATCCAGGTGGTAATTACCGTCCTCGTCAACCGGTGGAACGATCTCGTCAACGGTGGAATAGTCGTTGCCCGATCCCGAACGATCGCCATTGTTGAAGGTCAGGATGTTCCCTGCTCCGGGCATGCCGCAGTCAATCCAGTTTACGCCGTGTACAACGTAGAAGTATTGATCGCTGGATGAACCTCGGTCGTAGACGATCGGATTACCCCAACGATAGAGGATGTCACCCCCCATACCGCTGTTGCCACCGGTGTGTCCGGCGGCCTCGGCAGTCGTGGTACTGTGGTCTATGATATAAATCTCGTTGAACGCGCGCGAACTGAACACGATCTGATCGAGTTGTTCGTTGTAGTCAATTGAATTAGCGTGGATCCAATCACCTCCCTGCGGTCCGGGATTACCATAGTTGATGTCAATCAGTTCAGGATATTCAGAGACCACACCATAGTTGGGCTTGCCGGGATCAGCATCCTGGACGAGGTGATCCCACAGGTGCCACTCCCAGACGATGTTGCCCCCACTTGATCCCACCGGCTCCACTTCCACAATGAGTGTCGGCCACATTTCACCGTTGATATTTGTTCGGCCTGCAGCGATAGCCTCCTGCTGGGTCTTTCGCTCCCACGCAATCACCAGAACGTTCCCGTTCGGCATGGGCTGAATGTCGTGGTGCTGCTGGTAGTCATACGTCGAGAAGTAGTAATCCCACGTCAATGCACCGTTTGAGTTGAAGCGCTGGATCCGCCCGCCGACGCCGCCACCCGAGAAGCTGCCGCCTGGATCCATACAGGGACGCATGATGCTCCCATCCGGGAGGAGGTAAGCGAAACTGCCCGGATGGTTCGCTCCATTCCAGGACTGAAGGATCGCTTCGTCGATGTCCAACATGTACGTGGTGGTGCTATTGAGCGGTGAGATCATCGTCACACCGTCGAATGGCTCTTGGGCGAGCGCGATGTCAGTTGCATACAAGATTGTAAATAATGTGAGAAACAACTTTTTCATTGGATTGGTCCTTCTCCATAATGACGTATCCGGTGTGTCGAGTGATGACAGGGATCTCCGGATCCGTACATTGACTATCCATCTTATATTGCATGATCGTCATTCTGTGGGGACACAAAAATCAGGATTAGTTAAAATCAGCATGTTGATGGTCTGGGAGACTTAACAGCTCGGGATTGCAGGGGCATAACTGATGTCAGGAACATCGAAGATCCGCCTCTTCCTCGGGAGGATCTTCGACAATGGTGTGACAATCGCTCTCTGCATTAAGGTATGTGTCAGTTACACGGTCCCCACTGGCCGAGGATCGCGAAGATGTCGTCAATATTGACAGTGCAATCTTCGGTAAGATCGCCGGCACAATAAGGCGGGCAGGGATCGGGGCAATCGCCCCACAAACCGAGCACGGCAAAGATGTCGTCGATGTTGACTTGTGCATCACTGGTCAGATCGGCTGGGCAATCAGCTGTATCGCGCACCAGTCGAACGTAGTTGTACATGCGTGCTGCATCACCCTGGGGCGCATCGCCGAAGTAGTATCCGTCATGCACATAAGTGTAGCCGGCGAAATTGCCATCCTTGCGATCACTGCGTTGGCAACCGGCTCCGTGAACATCAAGCCAGTTTCCGGACATGTAACCCGTACCGCGACCAAAGCAGACATACGCGCCAGCTGAGCCTGAACCATCCTGGCGGATGTGCGTTGTGCTCGACCAGAACCAGGGATAATCATCCTGCCCAAGTTCATTCGTGATTTGGGTGGTATTGAAAAGCGGATCAATGGCGGCAGAACCGGTGGTACCGGGTGAACGGGAGTAGTCGAGAATGCTTTGCAGTTCCTTGGCGTTGGGCAGACGCCAATCGCTGTATCCCAGGTAGTTTTCATCATTCTTCTGCTGCACCCAGGCCAGCGCCTCTTCCCAGAGTATGCCGGAGCGAGGACCAGTGCTTACCCCATCACCCCGATCGTCCTGCGTCCACATCAATCCGGTTGCGCGATCAGTAATTGTACCGTCACCATTATCGGCAAGATTGTTGATGCCGTAGTCAGTGTTCCCACGACAGAAGCGCGCATAAAAGGCCTTACCGCTCGTCGGGTATCCCTTGATACGTCCGTCAGCAAAATTCACTCCAAACATCGCCTCTTGACTACCCATCACGGTATCCAAGTACAGAGTCGTCGTCACCCACTGTGAATCGATAATCCGTTCACCCGCACCGGTATCACCATAGGCAAAGTAGAAGTAATCGGTGTCGATGAACGGAATCGGGTCGGTGGAATCCACAAGCATCGGATCGGTACCCCGAAAATCCATCAAAGAATAAAGCTCCTTGATACCAGGTACACGCCAGTCGTTGAACCCTCCATAGTTCTGTGTGTTGAGGGTAGCGGCATAACTCGGGGCTTGAGCAAAGGTCACCTTGTCATTGACATCGATGTCCCCGTCGTCATCCCAGTCTGCATCACGCGTCCAGGTCAAACCGGTAACATTGTCGTACACTGAAAGTCCATCAGTACTAATAGTGTAGGATGGCAGATTGCCATCGATTTGCGCATCCTGGCCGAAGAATGGATCGCCGGGCTCAGGATCAGAAATAACAGAATCATTATCGAAACAGACATCCTGTGCCGTATCGACCACGGGGTAAGCACCGATCGGCAATTCTGAAACTGTCAACAGAGCTTCGTTGGAAGTTGTGGTACCGAAATCGTTGCTTACTACACACCGGTAATTTCCGGCATCATCCTCTGATACTGCATCAATGGAAAAGGATGTCTCTTCAGCATCGGAGATATCTTCACCATCCTTCTGCCACTGGTATTCCAGTGGTGCCGTACCGGATGCAGCAACAGTAAATGTCACCGATCCTCCAGGTGGTACGGTCTGGGATTGGGGATGCTGGGTGATGGTCGGAGGCATTTCTGATCCTTCTACCACGGTAAATCCGTCGATCATTGAAAAAACCAGAGTGCCGTGTGGTGTGGTGAAAGTGATCGACGCATCCTTGAGTCCGGTTGGCTCCTCGGATGGAATGTTGAATAGCGCGGTGACGGTGTACTGATTGTCGTGTGTAACGGATAAGCCCGTCATACTGCCGATCATCACACTGTCAGGCATCACCCCGGCCGGCGGTGCGGGGGGCGCATCCGTATCGAGTGTGAACGTCACCAGGAGACTGGTTTCACCTTGCAGACCACTATTCGGATCAATATTGGTAATTTCGTTTGTGTCTTGTGCAAATACCGAAGAGCTCAGAAGACAGAAACAAACCACCTTGATGAACATGCTGGGCCATTGTATTCGATGAAACTGTTGGATTTGTAACGTCATATATTCCATTGATCGACTCCTTTGTGACCGACATTCAAGTCACTCACGGGAATTGAAGTGCGGCAAAAAGATGCACGGGCTGTGGACCTCAAATCCCATTGTGTTACTGGTTGTTGTTGCTTTACTTGCATGAGGGGACAAAGAATTGACAAAAAAGTCCCATCCAGTTTGAAATCTGTTGAATACAGTTCAACAAGAGGAAAATTGTTCCAATATTGATTATTTGATGTCCCCTGGTGTAGCCAGGCCGACAATAACCCTTACACGCAGTTGTTTACTCGCGGGAGGGTAGTTTCTGTTTACTCGCACGGTCCCCACTGGCCGAGGATCGCGAAGATGTCGTCGATGTTCACAGTGCAATCTTCGGTAAAGTCACCGATGCAATATGGTGGGCATGGATCTGGACAATCGCCCCAGAGACCAAGCACAGCGAAGATGTCATCAATGTTGACCACGCCGTCGCCGGTGAGATCAGCAGCGCACAAACCGACCATCCACGCGCCTCTTCCCTGCGTGGACGCCAGAAGGCGATTGCGATTTATATCAAGACGAAGATCAGTCACCGCGGTGCGGGGTAAACCTTCAACGTAACGATGCCACGAAGCACCATCATCCAGCGAACGATACACGCCATCCTCCATACCGACGTAAATAACATCAACAGCAGGCCGCGTATCAACGGCAACGGTATTAGCAGGAATGTCCGGTAGATTGCCGTCCAGTACTTCCCAATTCTGCCCACCATCCTGTGTTCGTAATACTTTTTCTGTTCCGTATGCTGATCCAGCCAGATATGCGACAAGATGATTGTCCGGGGAAACGAATACCTGCCGCATAGAACGGATCCAACCAGGAAGATTCTGGCGCACGAGATTCCACTGATTACCACCGTTGAACGTAACCTGCACATTACCGTCATTGGTAGTCACCCAGATCGTTTGCGGAACAGACGGGGCGATGGCAATGCTGTGTATCGCTCCATAACTGGTTGCGGTCAGATCACCACTGATAGTTGACCATGAAGTTCCGCCGGATGTACTTTCGTACACTCGATGCGTTCCGTAGACCATGCGATTGTTATTAACTGGATCAATATCGAAGGGCGGCAGGAAGCAGTTGCGATCACCACCAGAAATGCCGCTGCCTGCGTAATTGAATGAGGATCCACCGTTTGTTGATCTGTAGAGGTTGCCTGTCCCCTGATATTCACAGAACACGATGTTTGGATTGGATGGATTGATCGCCGTGTAACCGCCGTCGCCGCCGAAGACGTGAGACCACGAATTGGGCCCGGTTCGCTTGTTCGTGCCGTTATCCTGGGTTCCGCCGAACGCAACATCATCGGATGTGGGATGCAACGAAAAGCCGGCGTAGAACTGGATAATCCCAAGCCCGGAATTTAGAGCCTGCCAGGAATTTCCAAGATTGAGCGAACGATGCACACCACCGTCATCACCGGCAAGCAGTCGCCCGGATGCATCCCAGGCATAGGCGTGCATATCAACATGTGGAGGCGTGATATTCGACCAACTTGAACCACCATTGGTCGAGCGATGTGCGGTAAGACCACCTACCAACACAACGTCAGGATTCGTGGGTTGGACGGAAACGATATTCAAATACCATCCGTAAGTTGACATGTAGTTGGAGATGGTTTTCTGAGTCCAACTCGTCCCTCCGTTGTCGGTGCGGTACACTCCGCGCAGCTCAGCCGATCCACCGGTGTCAGTTGCCTCCTGCGTGATTGCTGTATAGAGGCGCAACGGCTCGGAAGGCGCGACGGCCAGCGAGATGCGTCCGACGTTTGTTGTGGGAAGTCCGCCACCCAGCTTGGTCCAGCTTTGTCCACCGTCATCGGTCTTGTAGATGCCATTCAGTGAATCACCGAAAATGTTGCCGATGCCTGCATATAACACCAGTGAATCGTCGGGCTGCATCGCCAGGTCAGTGGCGTCGAGATTCGGCAGACCATTCGTCTGCTGCGCCCAGCTTACTCCTCCATCGGTTGATTTAAACACGCCGACTGGATCGTTAGCATTAGGATGGTTCTTCGCAGCGGATCCTCCCGGCAGAAAACCCCCGGCTCGTGTGACGGCTGCATACACAACCGATGAATTGGATGGATCTACGAGGATTCGCGAAATACATCTACCGCCGAAATCTGATTCCGCAAGATGCTGCCACGAGTCGCCACCGTCTGTGCTTTTGTAAATACCCAAACCGAACCGACTGTGGTACGCGAAATTCGCTTCGCCCGTACCGACATAGATTGTGTTCTCATCGTTGGGATCAAGCGCCAACGCTCCAATGGCTGAGGTTGGCATCTCATCGGTCAATACGGTCCAGGTCGAGCCACCGTCGGTTGTGCGCCAGACACCACCGTCAGCACTTCCGACAAAGTATCGATCCGGATCAGTTGGACTGACAGCAAGTGCAGCAACGCGGCCGGTATATTCCACCCCACCAATGGGCGCCGGACCCCACGGCTCCCAGGTCGAACGGGATTGTCGGATCGTGTGAGCGAGAGGGTTTTTTTCGCTTTCCAAAGCAAATGCAGTTTCATCAGAAGGCTTTGATTCCTCCGTGACAGTTTCCCGGGCTTCATCGTCACGCACATCGAATGTGATACGAGCCACAAACCGAGCTGGACCTGCAGCAGCTACGACCTCTTCCGGTCCGGTGAGTGAGCGGTCGACCGCCACTTGATGTTGAACCGTGATCGTCCACCTTCCAGCGCGGTTGATTTTTACGTTGATTCCACCGGAAGTATTGGATTGCAGGTTATCTGCCGGCTGTTCACCCTCCGTTTCACCTGCCGATGCGGGTACGGTCATAGTGATCGGTACGCCGTTGAGTCCCGCACCATCGAAAGTTACTCTCAGGGGTAAATCAGCACCAACTGTCAGGAACGCAGGATCAACCAGCGGGATCATTTCCAGTCGATGGCCGAACTTTGCCGTTGCTGATGCACTTGGACCGGCAGTACCAGTTGATTCAGGATCAGCCGGATTAACACGAACAAATTGTTTTTCATAGTAATACAAACGTTCGATATGAAGATCTGTAATCGCGGGAGGCTCACAGACCGTAGCGATGACATGGGTGCCTTCCCTTTGAGGGGTGAAATGCCATAGTTCAGCATCGCTGAATTCATCAGCTGTTGGAGTAATCCGTCCCTGTTCTCCTCTGCTTCGCACCACCACGCGCACCTCACCACAAGCGGCAGCTTCGGCAGCAATACCATCCAATTGCCATTCGAATGGTTGACCTACGGCAGGAAGAGATGCCACGTCAGCCACTTGAGATGGATCACTCGGCGCAGCAACACCACCCATTGTTATGGAGTACAAAATTGCACTCATCGCCATCAGCCATGTCGAAGATTTAACCGTTGATTGAATGTTTAACATGTTTCTACCTCCGCCGGAATTGAAGTAATGCGGTCAATGCAATTCCATTTATGGTGGCTAGACCAGGATTGCACACGTTCATAACCTCGACCGTTACTCAACCAGTGTACTGTGCCTCACAACCAGTCCAAGACCATACTTGTGAATTCTGCCTCGGGCAGGTGCTCATGCATTCAGGACCATGCCGATGAAAAAAGCTCACTACGAAACGGCCATCACGCTGAAGACATATCGTCTTCAGGGATAAACAATCCCAATCTCATTTGAATCCCCTCAAGGGAAAGCGGTTTTTTTGTTGCGACGATGGCCTAACAAGCATGGTAAGCCTTTAGAACACAGATATTTACGGCAGTCTACGCAACAACATGCCCGCAGATCCTATTCAGATGAGGATGGCATCTTCGTGGAATAAGAAGAACTCCGTTGAAAAAAACGGCCCTGCCCGGGAGCAGGACCGTTGGATATATAGCCAATGACCGGTTTTGTCACTCACATGGTCCCCAAAGACCGATGATCGCAAAGATGTCATCGATATCAACGGTGCAATCTTCCGTGAGATCTCCTCTGCAATATGGCGGGCAGGGATCAGGGCATGCACCCCAAAGCCCAAGCGCCTCAAAGACATCTTCGATGTTGACCTGATAATCGCCCGTAAGATCAGCAGGGCAAGGTGGCACACCGTCGGTGATAACCAACTCGAGTTGGCGGGTATCAGTTCGGTCCAACGCATCAATCACACGGAAGCGAGGCTCAAATGTCCCCATCTCCGTCGGGATACCCCCCAGAACTCCTGAGGGGCTGAAGGTCATACCTTCTGGAAGGGGTAACGGCGGGTAAAACTCCACAGAGTTTGCGCTGGGTAGCGAGCCTGAATTGTTGTACATCGAGAACAGGTAGTTCGAGCCATCGCCGCTTGATATGCCAATCGTCGGCGACAGATCGCCATTCGTCGAACCATAATGAAAGCGAATTGTGCCATCAACGATCAGCGTAACAGAGAAATCGCCTTCTGCGCTGCATGGGAATCGCTGCGCCTTCCAGCGGATGGTCACTTCACCAGGTACCGACTCATCAATGTAAATATCCCCACCGGATCCGCAATCGGTTTCCCAATCATCCCACAGCGGTGCGATGCGCACATTTTCAATGAGTTCCTGATCCGAGTTGGAGTAATCAGAAATCGAACTGGCAAAGTCGATATATCCATTGCTGGACACCCAGCAGGAAGTGTAATCGTTTTCATAGAACGTGAACGTAAACGGTAGAGCGTAAGCCCAAGAATTGTCATCAGCATTCCAGTTCTGATCGACGCCGGTTTCAGCAAACATACTGGAACCCAGGTCAGCTTCGGCGTACTCGTCGGTAATCAGCATGTGCGTCAGCGGCGGCTGACCTTGATCAACCTCGATCTGCACAGGGCCGTAGGAGTAACCGAGATACCCGTCAGGGAGCGAAGAGGTCGTGATAACGGGCGGCCCAAACTGTACAAGGATACTGATGGTCGCCGGTTCAGAATCACCACCCTCAGGTGGAGTGCCACCATCGTCAGCTACGAAATGAAATTCATCGTTGCCGTAATAGCCTCCGGTAGGAGTGTAAGTCACCTGGTTACCGTCGTTGACAAGGGTATAGGGCAGCTCACCGGGGAGGATGACATGCCCGTTTCCCATATCAGTAACAGTATTACCAGCGGCGGGCAGAACCGTGATTTTGTATTGCAACGGACCGCCGGGTTGGCCGTCATGATCCTGCGCTACGAGCGTGATGTTGAGGGGTACATCAACACCGGTCTGGTATGAAGCGTCGTAGGCGCGTGGCGGGCTGGGACCACACAATGCCTCAGCTTCGAGTACCGCTTCCACAGCATCAATTAATCCGTAGCCATACGTATTGTCCTTGCCGGGACTACCGAGATCCAGTGCTGTATCGTAGATGATCTGTTTGATCTCATCGGGAGTGAGATCGGGGCAGGCTTCACGCATCAGGGCAACAACACCATTCACGTGCGGGGACGCCATTGAAGTTCCGGTTTTCTCACCATACCCGCCACCTGGAATGGATGACCTCGTATTGACCGCCGGAGCAGCAATTTCTGGTTTGATCGCCATAGTTCCACCCGGCGTGCAGTACGTTGGGCCCCGCGACGAGCTGGTGTACGCTTCGTATGTCGGGCTGTCCTCCTGGATACCTCCCACGGCCATGCTGCGATAGTCATCCGTAGCGCGATCAGCGGGACGGCGCAGGCCACTGAATCCTTCGTTGCCCGCAGAGAAGATCGCCACCACACCAACCGCTTCCATGTTGTCGATGTAGGTCCAGAAGGTCTCATCACATTCGGGATAGCCGTGTGCGGTGGCCAGCCCCCATGAATTGGAGGATGTCGCCGGCACATCCCAGTACGTCCCGGGATTGCCATCCGGATCAGCGGTCCACTGGAAGGCGAGAATCGCATCGGCCACGGTCTGGGGAATGCTCACACGATCAATCACCGCCGCGTGAATCCACTTCGCACCGGGAGCCACACCAACTTCATCGCCTGGCGCACCACCGCAGACTGTGCCCATGGTGTGCGTACCGTGGCTGCCACTGTCCTGGGGTTCAGTCCAGCCTGTCACCGGATCAAAGAAAGCCCATTCAGGATGCCCGGCATACTCCGGATCACGGCCTTTCCATCGACTGTCAAGTGCGGGGTGGCTCCCATCCACACCGGTGTCAAGAGTCGACACAATCACTCCTGTGCCAGTGTAGCCCATAGCCCATACCTCCGGGGCACGAACCACGACCACGCCTGTTTCCGGAGTGCGAACACCTCCTCCACCCCGATTTGGTGGAGACTGGATCTTTCCTGCATTCTCAGGCGTGATGTTCTCGATCGGAAAGTTGAAATATACGATATCCACATCTTCGTGATCAGCGATGGCACGTAGTGCTGCTTCTGTGCCGTCTACGCGCATAGCGTTGACGATCCAGTACGGCTGCACAAGCGTGACTTCGTTCTGGTTCTGCAAGTCGTCGATGAAATCAAGCACCGGTCCCTGGGTCAGGTCCGCTGTTTGTTGCAGCGATAGCACGATCTCCTCGTGTCGAATCGCTAACTTTTCACGTACCGCATCAAAGTCTGCCTTCAATCCCTCCACATCAGCTTGATACTCCAGATAAACCAAAGCTGAATGAATCTGTCCGGGGGTAGACTCCTCAAACATTTTTTCCAGAGTTGGATCGATGTAGCCCGCCGTGACCATTGTAGCCAAGCCACCACACATGACGGCATTCACTGCGGTTGAAACCAACGTTTTCATAAACCTGCTCCTTGTTCCTGTTTTCTCTTTCCTGATCGCGGCAAGATGTCACGATCATCAGACTGTGTACGGCAAAATCTCAGTAAACTGCCGCCCTACCCTTCGCCACGTTTTTAGGTGATGAATGTCCGGAACCAGGATGGTGCCACGACACTCTCGATGTAACGTTCATGAATTGTCACACCACGCCTCTGGTGTTTCCGACCCTCCATTGGGTCATTGTACATGACCTTAGAGCCCTACCATAGCCTTTATCCTGGAAATTGAATGAGAAATGAGTGATAGACTCACTACAGCAACAGCAGGGTAATGGTACTGCTATTCAGATGATTCGAATCTCCAAACTGAGCCTTGCACAAAATCAACGAGACTCATCTATCGACATGTAAAACCAGATTACATCTGAACCTCAGCGCGACGTGCATCACAGATAATCGAAAAAGAGCCGCCCGTGAAGGGCGGCTCATGTCTCAAAGTGACGCGGTGGCAACCACGTCAATGCTTGGAATGTGATGACTACTCGCACGGCCCCCACTGGCCGAGGATCGCGAAGATGTCGTCGATATTCACCGTGCAATCTTCAGTGATATCACCGGGGCAATAAGGCGGGCAGGGATCAGGACAATCACCCCATAAACCGAGTACTGCAAAGATATCATCGATGTTAACTTGATTATCGCCAGTTAGATCGGCAGGGCAGGGATCGCCCTCTTCAACCACCGTGATGTCAACTGAATGTTCACCATACTCGATATCCCATTCCCATCCGGCGGGCAGCGCCGGCAGGTAGACGGGATTGAACACACCACTGTGAGTGCCATAAGCGATGACAGAAAACGTATCGCCCAGATTCGGGACAAAACCATTCGTGAATCTGACATCCAACTCACCACCCAGACTCGCATGCGCCTGGACAGCGAGACGATCTTTTGTATTCGTGGTCGTGCCATGGATTCGTATTCTCAGTTCTGCACCGGGATTGGCTGTGAAGTCACCGTTGATATAGAGGAAGCCCACTTGTCCACTACTGAAACTGGGCAGGAGATAATCATTGTTGATCATGTTACCGAAAATGTGCGCATAGTCGCTCTCAGGTCCGCCGGCATACATGGGCCCGTTGTTGACGAGCAATCCGCCATAGCCGACATCAAAGTGGCTGTCGGGGTACATGGTTAGGTTACCATTGTTTTCCACGGCGTTGGGGTATCCCGTGCCGTCGGCGTTGATCCACCGACCAGTGGGTAACGAAACATTACCGTAGTTAACAAATCTCCGGCAGGTGAAGTCTTCGTGGAGATTCACAGAGCCGTTTCCACCATGGTTGGTGAACGTACTCTCGCTGAAGTCCCCCTGGTAGTAATTGAAGGTACCGTGATTGGTGAAATTACCGAAGAAGGTACCACCGTCGAACGATACACTCCCCATCTGGAAGGTGGCGTTGTTGGTGAAATTGCAGGGACTGTATACTCCACCGCCGGCATACTGACCACGTAGAATCGCATTACGCCACATATGGAACGTGCCGGTATTGTGGGTCACGTTAGTCGCGCGCAGATCGGCGTTGTTGTCAAGGTTGATGCCGTAGGTTGAATCATTGGTGAAAATCGGGGTGCTGACATCCCCGCCATCCTGATCGTAGTACCCGGAATGATTGATGATTCGTGCGGCACTCATCCAATCGGCACTGAGCCCGAGGTAGAGATAGCTGTAGTCACCCGGAGCGCCTTCCCAGATTTCAATATCGCCATCAACGACCGTCGTACCACCGCTGTTCTGCTCAAACTTTGCCAGGGAACTGGGGCCGATCCTGAGATCACCACCCACCAGCAGTTCCGGATCGCCGTTGGTATCGGCCATCTTGTACCACGCTCGCATGGGGTGGGTGCCATCGAGCCCTATTGTCACATTGCCGGTACTCGTGACTGTGCCGCCTGTGTGGTTGAAGTACCCATCACCGTTCCATCCTATGGACATACTGGTGAGGTCGAATTGCCCGTCGGTCATGTTGAAGGTACCGATGCCTCCTGTGTTGAGCCCCAGCGTCAAGCTACCGGCGGGATGCGTTTGTTCGATCGTCCCCCCGTTCTGCGTGAAGGTACCGACATCACCGTTCCCGACGACGAGATGGTAAGTCACGGTCAACTTGCTGCCGGCGGTGGTCCCGCTGAGGGTGTACTCACCTTCGTCGCTTTGTCCGACGTAGACATTGGGAGCTTCGGCGAATCCAGTTTGGTGGTTGAATTCACCCGGAGCGTTGTAACCGACGTAGAAGTAATTGCCGACGGACAGTCCGGCCGAGGTATCCGCTACCGTCTCCAGGGTGAAAGTCGCGGGATGCGTACCGGTGTACCCGACCCAGAGATGATCCGTGGCTGAGAGGTATGCCGGTCCTTCGAGGTGGTAGTAGGAATCTCCGTTCACGCTCATCTTCAGATCGTCGGTATCAAGCCAGAGATCGTCCTGGTAGATGGCGCCATAGTAGGTGGAGCCATTACCATCAATGGTAACAGAGTCGTACCCACTCACACCGGTCCAGTCGTAGATTACGTATTTAGGCGTCGTGGTAGTGGCTTGGATATAGACATGCTCTGCTGGGAGTGGACAGTATCCTTGACTCCAGTTACTCGGCACATGCCAGTCCTGAATACCATGGGGCAAGAAGTAGTTGTCCACGGGAAATGCCGTCGGTGTTAACCACACGACTGAAGAGACGATTGCCACAGTTTTATACATGAGTGGGCTTATCATGATTAATTCCTCGTTTCCGGGCCGCATGTTTTGATGGTCGCGCGATCGACCGGCCGCAGTGCCGATCAAGCGGCCGGCGACGGGGCGCCACGGGTGGCAAACCCCGTCGCCACTGAGACTTGTCGCGACCTACCCAGTTCTGCCAGGAAAATCAGAATGATGTGGATTGTGATCAAACGCAGCGATTGGTTGATAGGTACAAAACATTGAAATAAAGGGGTTTAGATGATCCGGCGATCTTGTATAATTGACGAGTCGTTTTTCATGTCTGGGGAAGTTGAGCATGAAATGGGTCACGACATCACTCATTCTTGAGAAGCTTCAGCACAATGATGCCGAAACGTGGAAGTTGTTCCTGGAGCGATTTCGCCAACCGATTGTGATCTTTGCCAACAATCTTGGCTTGTCGTTTGAAGAGGCGGAAGATGCCGCCCAGGAAACACTGACTGCATTCCTCACCGCTTATCGCAATGGAAAATATGACCGATCACAGGGTCGCCTGGGTTCGTGGTTATTCGGAATTGCCCATCGCACAGTGCTCAGTCGACGGCGGAAAGTAGCTCATGACCGTAACCGTCAACCAGCCGGTCAGAGAACCGCGTTCTGGGATGCACTGCCGGCGGAAGAGATCATTCGTCAATCGTGGGATGAAACCTGGCAACGAACGATATTCGAGCAGTGTATTCGTCAGGTTAAGATTGAACTGGAACCGAATACAGTCCATGCTTTTGAGATGTACGTATTAAACGATCGACCGGTAGATGAAGTGGCGGCTGAACTCGGCATGACACGTAATGCTGTATATAAGGCAAAGCATCGTGTGCTGACACGAATGCGTGAATTGCAGGATCAAATCGATGTCATCGAGTGATTCGAACAATGATGGACCACAGACAGCATGCCCTGACTTTGAAGACTTTGAGCAGTATCTTTATGACAAGCTGGATCATGTGAAGCGAAGCTCTCTTGAAGAGCATCTCAGTTCGTGTGCATCTTGCACAGCGCTGATTGAAGAGATGGGAAAAAACAATCGCATGCTGGAACAAATGCGTGCTTCTCAGACGCAAACACCAACCGATACTCAAGCGGACATGACATCACTCAAACTCACCGGTTATGAAATCCTGCGCACTATTTACGAAGGCGGGCAAGGTGTTGTATACGAAGCAAAACAACTATCAACACATCGAAATGTAGCGATCAAGGTACTGCTTCATGGTCGCTTTGCCGGCAAGATGCAACGACGACGTTTCGAGCGCGAAATTGATCTGACGGCACCTCTCGATCACCCAAACATCGTGCCGGTATTTGACAGCGGCCGCACAGATGACGGCTACATGTTCCTGGTTATGCGTTATGTTGAAGGTCAACCACTTGATGTCTTTCTCCAGCATAACACACTTGGTATCGCCGAAGTATTGACATTGTTTCAGAAGATCGCCGGTGCAGTTCATTATGCTCACCAGCACGGCGTCATTCATCGAGATTTGAAGCCGAGCAATATTCTGATTGATAAACAATGGGAACCGCATTTACTTGATTTTGGATTGGCCAAACCGCTGGATGATATCGATTCGAAAAATCGCTCAATCCAGACACAGGCGGGGGAGTTTTTGGGCACACTGGCGTACGCAGCGCCGGAACAGGTCAGTGGAGACCCGCTTTCCATTGATGTGCGCAGCGATGTGTACTCGCTCGGGGTGATTCTCTATGAAGCACTCACCGGTGACCATCCATACCCGATCCGCGGTCAACTCGTGGATATTGTCAGGAATATTCTGGATCATGAACCAGCGCGGCCGTCATCCATCAGGTCTGAAATCAATGATGAATTAGATACGATTCTGCTCAAGATCCTCAGCAAAGACAAGCAGAGACGTTATCAATCAGTCGCAGATTTAGCGCGTGATCTTACGCATTTAGAGCAAGGCCTGCCAATTGATGCAAAGGCAGACAGCACATTGTATGTGTTGCGCAAGACACTTCGCCGACACCGGATTCCAGTAGTGACGGCACTGATTGTGTTTTTGGCACTGATGGCGGCAACGATTACATCCTTCAGCTTCTGGCAACACACACAGACTGCATTGGAGCAATCCGAAATCGAAGCAAATAAGGCCAAAGCTGTCAACGAGTTCTTAAACAGCGACCTGCTTGCTGCAGCAGGTCCACTTCACTCATCGAACAGAGAAATTACGATGCGCGAAGTGCTTGATGCCGCATCTGAGCGAGTCGCCGGTAAGTTTGAAGGTCAACCGGAGACGGCAGCGTCGATTCACAGGACACTGGGCACGACTTACGAGAATCTTGGGGAATATGAACTGGCAGAACCGCATCACGTGGAAGCTCTGAAACTCTATCGAGAGGCGCTGGGAGAAAATCATCTTTATGTATTTGATGCGATGGAAGATCTTGCCTTGATCTACCGCAGGCTCGCTCGATACGACGATGCGGAAGATTTGTTCACTATGGCACTGGCTGGAAAGCGAGAGTTGCTCGGCAATGAACACTTTGAAACATCTGTGTCCATGAACGACCTGGCCACACTCTACCATACTCAGGGCAGGCACGAAGAGGCGGAGCTACTGTACCTGGAATCTCTCGAAGTGCGACGTCAATTGTTTGTATCGGAGCACGAGGAAATCGCAGCCTGTGAATGCAATCTGGCCAATCTTTATGAAATTATGGGACGCTATGATGAGGCCGAAGCCATGCACCTGCGCGCGTTGGAAACACGGAAACTTACTTTGGGCGAAGATCACCCACAGACCCTGATGTCCATGAATTCACTCGCCAAGGCTTACAACAGTAAGAAGAAATACGACCAGGCTGAACCACTCTTGTGGAAGGTCATGGATGTTAGGCGTATTACATTGGGGGAGGATCACCCTGAGACGCTCAAGACCATGAATAACTTAGCCGTGCTGTGTAAGGAGCACGGCAACTATGAGGAAGCCGAGGTGTTGTGGAGTGAGGTACTCACAGCTCAACGTCGTGTGCTCGGAGAGCAGCATCCTCATACACTGGTTTCCGCTAACAACCTGGCTGATCTTTACCATAGGATGGAGAGATACGAAGAATCTGCCGCATTGTTTGCTACAACCATCGTAGGTGCCAGGGAATCCTTACCAGAAGGACATTGGTACACCGGTGTATTCCTCTACAAGTACGGCCTGTGTTTGACCAGTATGGAACGATTCGATGACGCAGAAACCACCCTGAAGGAAGCATATCAGAACTTATCTGCATCCTTGGGTGCGGACCATAATCGAACGAGAACCGTTGCAACCGCTCTGACCAATCTTTACCAGGCGTGGGATAAACCGGAACAAGCGAACAGGTATCGTGCTCTTGCCGATCCCGATTCAGAATAAGACACGCCGTCTCCAGTTCATCACACAATGGACACAGATTATTCTTCGTGTGTGGTGATTGATACTCGACTTTCCAGCTCATCTTCAACCATCCAGGTATTTGTATCGCGGATCAATTCATTGAAATTACCCTCTCCATGTTTTTCAATCGCTTCGTTCATTTGATCGCGCATAAGTTGATTATAAGATGGTAGATCGGTATTGCAGTACAACACACCCATGGGTTCGGGGAAATTCGGAGGCAGCATCTGAGCCAGAAGATAAGCTCGACCACGATCGCTTTCATCATGCACAAGTAATTCGGTTTCCTCGATCCCGTGACCGAGTTCGACGATGCTGAGCCTGCCATGATATGACCGTATACCACGAGAGTGGTCGGGGCCGAATGTAATCGGCTTACCGTGCTCCAGCAGGACGGTGTTTTCGTCACGATTTTCTTTCTGCGAAGCATGAAACCATGCGCCGTGATTAAATACGTTACAATCCTGCATGACCTCAATAAATGATAATCCTTGATGAGCTGCCGCTCTTTGTAATATCTCAGTGAGCATTTTCACATCGACATCAAGACAACGTGCAATAAAAGTTGCACCTGCAGCAACAGCCATGTTCAATGGATTGATCGGATAGTCAAGCGATCCCATCGGAGTTGATTTTGTAACCTTACCAAATTCACTTGTGGGAGAGTATTGACCTTTCGTGAGACCATAAATGCGGTTATTAAGCAGGACAACATTCATGTCGATGTTACGACGCATCGCATGTAGGGTATGATTACCGCCGATTGAGAGAAGATCGCCATCACCGGAAACCACCCACACTTGCAGATCAGGATTGGCGAGTTTGACTCCGGTAGCAAAGGCCGGTGCTCTGCCATGGATTGAATGCATGCCGAAAGTGCGCATGTAATATGGAAACCGAGCGGCACATCCGATGCCCGAGACAAAAACATAATCCTCACGGGCATTGTCCAGTTCTGATAATGCCTTGCGAACAGCATTGAGAACAGCGTAATCGCCGCAACCCGGACACCAGCGCACATCCTGATCGGTGGCAAAATCCTTCGGTTTATAACGTTTTGTTGCTACATCAGCCATTATTGAACTCTCGCTGCAACAGGTTGATTTTCAATTGATATCCCACAGTCCTGCATGATCTGTAATGTATGATCGATCAGATCGCTCGCCCGGAACATCCTTCCCTCCACATAATTGATCCCGCTAACGTCAATCAAATAACGATCGCGTATGATCGTTCGCAACTGACCAAGGTTAATTTCAGGAATTATCACTTTCCTGAATCGGCTCAGTACATCTCCCAGATCCTGAGGCAGCGGATTGAGATAGCGCAGATGGGCGGTGCTCACACTATGACCCATTTCACGTAATGAATCGCCCGCTGTTGTGATCGCGCCATAGGTTCCTCCCCAGCCGAGTAATAGCACATCGCCCTCATCCGGACCTCGTACATCAACTGGTGGAACCAACTCAACAACACGTGCGACTTTTTCAGCGCGTAGATGAACCATTTTTTCGTGATTTTCCGGATCATAAGAAACATCGCCTGTGTTCTCAGTTTTTTCCAGGCCACCTATCGTATGCTCGAGATTTGGAGTACCGGGCAGTACCCAGGGCCGAGCGAGCGTTTCTGCATCGCGTTTGTAAGGAAGAAATTCTCCATCTTCACCGTTGGCTTCAGTAGGATGTTCACAATGTATGGGTGGGATTGCATCAATGTCCGGGATCAGCCACGGCTCTGCACCGTTGGCAATATAACCATCACATAACAATATTACAGGATGCATACAGCGCACCGCGAGACGGAATGCCTCTACTGTAAGAGCAAAGCAATCGGAAGGACTTCGCGGCGCCAATACAATGCATGGGCTTTCGCCGGGTCTACCCCATATGGCCTGTAAAAGATCTGCCTGCTCTGTTTTGGTCGGCATACCGGTTGCCGGTCCTGCCCTTTGAACATCCACAACGACCAGAGGCAGTTCCATCATAACCGCCAAACCGATCGCTTCACTTTTCAGAGCGAGTCCGGGACCGGATGTTCCGGTGACGGCCAGATCTCCGGCAAATGATGCACCGATGGCTGCACATACCGCAGCCAGTTCATCCTCCGCCTGAAATGTCTTTATTCCGAAATGCTTGACATGAGCCAGACGATGCATGATTTCAGTGGCTGGTGTAATAGGATAACTTGCATAGAGAAGTTGTTTATTTGCTTTCTTTGACGCCGCCACCATGCCTAACGCCACTGCGCCGCTACCTGAAATCTGTCGATACAATCCTGCTTTATGTTTGGCCGGTGCAATACGATACCTGGCCGGGAAAAGCTCAGCCGTTTCCCCGAGAAAGTAACCCGCTTTGAGTGCGCTGACATTAATCTCTGCAATCTTCGGTTTCTTCTTCTGCCCGCCGAAGTAGTCGTTGAGCCAGTCAATGGTTGTATCCATTGGGCGATCGAAGATCCAGTAGACGATACCCAATGCAAACATATTGCGACATCGGTTGATGTCTTTGGCACCAACTCCGGCATCAACTAGAGTCTCGCTTGTAAGTCGCGATATTGGAATCTTGAACAATTTGAAGCGTCGGTTATACGAGGGATCATCCAGTGGGTTGTAATCCGGTTCGTATCCGCATTTCAGAAGACTCGCTTTATCGAACTCATCTTCATTAACAACAACCAAGCCTCCGGATACGACTTCCTCGATGTTCGTTTTGAAACCGGCAGGATTCATCGCCACAAGCACATCAACCCGATCGCCGGGGGTATAAATTTCCTCTGAAGAAAACTGAATCTGAAAACCGGAAACGCCAAATGTTGTGCCTTTGGGGGCACGAATCTCAGCGGGGAAATCCGGGAATGTGGCAAAGTCGTTTCCGAACACTGCTGTGGTGTTGGTGAATTGACCACCGGTAATCTGCATACCATCGCCCGAGTCGCCGACGAAGCGAATGGATACAGAATCCAGAGATTGTGTATCCACAGCGTGGCTTGTTTCTGATGATTGTTTCTCACCCATGAATACAGACTCCAGAGGAATGATCGGGTTGTGAAAAGACAGGAGGCTCCAGGGTATCTCGAAGATTGCCGGCAACCTGTTCAGAACTGGGCATCATACTCTCTTTCTCAGAGTTTTCATTGTAGCGCGCTGCGTTAATTGATCCCATGAAATCATCATGAACTCGCCCACGCCGATACTCCGGCTCGCGCGGGGGATGCCTGAGATAACGCATCGCGAGATTAAGATCCGGATTGACAAGGAGACTGATCGAGTAATAGAGCAGATCACGCGAACGATACAAACACGCTCCTCCCACCTTGCGATCATTGAGTGCAAGATCGCATATACCTTCAGGAACAATTCCGGGGTAACCGATGTGCTCCAAACCGGCTATTAACCAATTCGTGAGAATGTTGAACTGCTGACGATGCTGACCAAATGGCAATCCCACAGCAGCGACTGATACGATCACATTACCTGGATCGAGAACAACTGCGCAACCACCGCCGCGCCGCCTGAATATGTCAACACCATCGGCCTGACACGCATCAATGTGCAATTCCGTTTCAGGAGAACTACCAGTACCCAGAACCACACAAATGGAGGTCGGGCAATAAATGCTTACGCGCGTCAATCCATCATTCTGAACTGAAGCAACTAAATCATCATCCTGGCAATACGGTGGAAACTGCGTGCTATCCACGGACTGACTCCCGTGGTGCATGGATATGAACTGCAGAACCAGCTGCGACCTCGGATGCCTCCATGATCGCTTCGGACAATGTGGGATGAGGATGGATTGTCACCATGAGATCTTCGAGAGTTGCACCCATTTCCAACGCAAGAGTGCCTTCTGCAATCAACTCCGATGCGTGCGGTCCAACCATTCCCACGCCAAGCACGAGTTGTGTGTCCGGATCCGAAATGACTTTGACAAGTCCGTCAGTGCGTCCCATGGTTCGTGCGCGGCCGAGCGCTGAAAGCGGGAATCGGCCAACATTGACCTTTCGCCCCTGCTCTTCTGCATCCTGTTCCGTCAGTCCGGTCCACGCCAGTTCCGGATCGGTAAACACCACGGCGGGAATGGCGGTGTTATCAAATGCTGCGGGATGATTTGCTATAACCTCAGCAACAACCTTCGCCTCCCTACTGGCTTTATGTGCCAGTGCCGGACCGGGAGTGACATCTCCAATGGCAAAGATGTGCGGGACATTCGTACGTCCCTCCGGAGTGACTTCGATCAATCCCTGATCATTAGTGACAATACCCGCATTCTCCAGGCCGATTTTATCCGTGTTCGGTTTACGTCCAACGGCTGCGAGCACCTGGTCATATTCCTCAACAAGCGTTTTTCCCTCGTGTTCAATCGTGACGGCAAAGCCGGATGATGTTTGTTCGATTGCAGTAACTTTCGAATCAACCATGATTGACTCAAATTGTTTTTTGCAATTCTTGACGACGACATCGACCAGATCAGGATCTGCTCCCAGGAGCAAACGAGGGAAGAACTCCACCATCGTGATCTTCGAACCAAGACCGGCATACACTAGACCCAGTTCCATGCCGATGTACCCACCCCCCACTACCAGCAACCGCTGGGGAACTTCCGGTACACGCAGGGCATCTGCTGATGACCAGATGGGCAAGTCATAAGCGGGTGGGAGTTCATTGATACGTGATCCGGTGGCAATAATGCATTGTCGGAAGTCAATTCCTGATGTATCTGAATCCTCAATTAATAGGGAATTAGGGCCGTCGAATTGTGCTTTGCCTCGAATGACCTCGACTCCACGACGTTTGAGAAGACCAGCAACGCCTTTCGTCAAGCCGTCAACAACAGAATCAGTCCACTGGCTGAGGGCGGCTGGATCAATGGTGAGATCCTTGAATGTCAAACCTGCTTTGGACGCATCACGTGCAGCAGAGGCCAACTCGACGATATTGATGAGTGCTTTTGACGGAATACATCCCTCAGTCAGGCACACACCACCAAGCCGATCGCTGGCTTCTATGACCGTGACGTCTTTTCCAAGGTCAGCGGCCCGCAGTGCTGCAACATAACCTCCCGGGCCGGCGCCGATCACGGCAACTTCACATTCCTGACGTAAACTACCAACGACCATTCATGCAACTCCTGTAACACTTTCAACAGTGTTACACATTCTACTTATGTTTCGATCAGTAATGCATGGGGATCCGACAGTCGATTTACAATTTGTGTCATAAATCTTGCCGCATCAGCGCCATCTGCGATGCGATGATCAAATGCCAGGGTCAGAGGCATCATTTTTCGAATAGCAATTTCACCATCAACAACGACCGGTTTATCCTGCACCCGCCCCATTCCGAGGATGGCAACTTCCGGGTAGTTAATCGTGGGAATCATCCCGGTGCCGCCAAGTGAACCGATATTCGTAATGGTAAATGATCCGCCCTGGAGTTCATCCACGGCCAGTTCATTTGTGCGCGCCTTTGCTGCGCTTTCAGCAATCTCTGTGGAAAGCTGCAAAACACTTTTTCGATCAGTATCTCGAATGACTGGAACAATTAATCCGCGCCCTGAATCAACCGCAACACCGATATTGTAAAAATGCTTGTAGATGATCTGCTCTTTGACCGCATCAAGACTGGCGTTGAACATCGGCCAGGTCTTCAGACCCTCGGTTACAGCACGGATCACAAATGCGAGCAAGGTTACTTTCCCGCCGGACTGATCAGCTCGTTTCTGATTTTCCTTGCGGCGAATTTCGTCAAGCAAAGTTACATCCGCTTCATCCATGTGGGCAACGTGCGGTACCATAATCATGGACGTGACCATTTTCCGCGCAACCTTGCGACGAATTGAACGTAGCGGCTCGACTTCGACCTCGCCCCATTTCGAGAAATCAGGCAGGGATTCAATATCGAGCAGTGGAATAGCATGGGTTCCTGTTGGCGATCCATGATCAAACTGCTCAGGATCAGCTGCCGGTTGGACAGATTGAGCTGTGTCGGCACCGTGAGTTGCAAAGTTATTGACATCCTCGGGTGTCACACGACCTGCCGGTCCGGTCGGAGGCACTTCCTGGATGTTGACATTCAGTTCCCGTGCAAGTCGACGTGTTGCAGGAGCCGCAATGACTCGATTTCCGGGGCGATTTGCCTTAGCTGGAACAGAAGATTGTCCGTTGGGATTCTGGCTTGAGACTGTTGCATCAGCACTTTGTGCTTTTGTGGTATCAGCAGTGGCAGCAATTGCCATCACTTCTGAATCAGCAGATCCCGTACCATCGTCAATGACCACGATGACATCACCCACCAGGACGATATCACCCACGTTACCATTGCAAGTAACCACGGTACCACTGCGGGGTGAGGGAATAGTGATCGCAGCTTTATCCGTTTCGATATCGACCAGGGGCTCATCTTCCTCTATGTGAGCCCCGGATTCGACATGCCACTTCAGCACTTCGCCCTCGTGGACACCTTCTCCGAGATCGGGCAAGATAAATTTAAACACAACGATCTCCTAGAATTCAAGAGTTTCTTCAATAGCTCGGATCACACGACCTTCCGTCGGAATGTAATCCAGTTCACGTTCAAAGAACGGCATGACCACATCAAATCCGGTCACTCTTCGTACCGGAGCTTCCAGATACATGAGTGCATGATCATTGATCGTGGCCACGATCTCCGATGACGGACCGAACGAACGCGGTGCTTCCTGTACGACCACGCACCGACCGGTCTTCTTGACAGATTCCGCGATAGTTTCAGTGTCCATCGGTGAGATTGTCAGTAAGTCTATCAGCTCCAGGTTGACATTGTGTTTATTCTGCACTGCATCAACGGCCTGGAGGGTCGGCCTCATCATGGCGCCCCAGGAAATAACCGTCAGGTCTGTGCCTTCCTGCACGACCTGAGCTTTGCCTAGTTCCATGGGCTCAGTATTTTCATCTACATTTTCCCGGAAGGCTCGGTAGGATCGCTTGGGTTCCATGAATACCACAGGATCAGGATCACGAATCGCAGCCATCAATAGCGCACGGGCATTGCTCGGGGTCGAGGGGATAACCACCTTGACTCCTGGAACATGAGCAAACGTCGCCTCGTGACTTTCTGAGTGATGCTCCAGTGCCCGGACACCGCCGCCGTAGGGCATACGCACCACCAGCGGAACGGTCATCATACCTTGAGTACGTGAACGCAGACGCGATGCATGACCTTCGAGTTGCCCCAGCATGAGGTATGAGAATCCAGAGAATTGCATTTCCGCCACGGGCTTGAGCCCTGCCAGGGCCATCCCGATAGAGGTTCCCAGAATACCGGATTCAGCCAGTGGAGTATCAATGACTCGTTCTTCGCCATATTTCTTATACAGACCATCGGTCACACGGAACACGCCGCCGTTCACTCCGACATCCTGCCCGAGCGTGATGACGTTTTCGTCCCGTGCCATCTCCCCATCAAGGGCGAGATTGATTGCCTGTACCATATTCAGCTTAACCATCAGCTGACTCCTTGTTCAGTTCGTTGAGAAATTCAGCTCGTTGTTCTTCGATTCGGTGATGCTCAGTGCCAAAGACGTAATCAAACGGCGCATCAGGCTTGAAGTCAGTTCGACTTTCAAAATTTGCTACCGCTTGATCAACCTGCTGCTTCACCCTTGCATCCAACTCTTCCTGCTGTGAATCGTCCCACAGCTTCTTCTGCACCAGGTAATTTTTCAATCGTGGCAGGGGATCACGGGCTTCCCAGTTCGCTAACTCTTCAGGCTCCTGGTAGCGGGTGGGATCGTCAGCGGTGGTATGCATCAAGACGCGATAAGTAACCGCCTCGATCAGCGTCGGTCCTTCACCGCGGCGGGCTCGTTCCAGTGCTTCGTGTGTTGCCTGATAGACGGCCAGGGCATCGTTACCGTCAACCTGCACACCGGGCATTTCGTAAGCAATCGCTTTTTGTGCGATGGTTTGAGATCGGGTTTGTTTTTCGCGGGGCAGTGAGATTGCCCATTGATTGTTTGTACAGATAAACACGACCGGAACCTGCCACACCGAAGCAAAATTCAATGCTTCGTGGAAATCACCTTCAGAAGTTGCGCCATCACCGAAATGGCATACTACGGCAGTGTTTGTTTCGCCCCGTAATCTCGCCGCGTAGGCAATCCCTACCGCATGGAGCAACTGGGCTCCAATGATGATGGATACCGGCAGGGTTCGTTCACCACCGGGGAAGGTAGCACCCTCTTCACAGCCGTTGTAGTACAACATGGCGTTCTCAATCGGCTCACCCCGCATGAGTCGGCCACCCTGATCGCGATAGGATCCGACGAACCAGTCGTCATCATTCATCGCCAGGGTTGATGCACAGTTGATCGCTTCGTGTCCCTTGCACAGGGGGACCGTGCCGATTCGACCCTGTCTCTGCAGTTTGAGCAGGCGGTCATCCACCGCTCGCGCCAGCACCATCGCCTCGTAGAGTTGCTTCAGCTTTTCCGGCTTGAGGTCCGGCTCATCGACATGATTGATGTTCCCTTGCTCATCCAGAATCTGCATGTGTGTGATGGTGAAAACGGGGCTCGGCTTTGACAGATCAAATGAACCTGCAGCAGCGCTCTCGGGGGGAGTGCTGGATTTCTTAGCAGACTTCACCGCTTTTTTGTCAGTGGTTTTCATAGACACCTCGATCTCCGTCAGTGTTGTTGTGGTATATCCGATCCCGGATAGCGTTCTGGTTAGTTACTTTGTTCATGTTTTTATTGAAAGTTCGAGCTTCTTCTTTTCCTCAATCCCACGTCACTTCGTCGCTTTGGCTACCTGCTTCTTGAAATTGACTTCTAAAACGCAGCGTTGGTCTCCATTGGGCATGCAACTTTTGAGTTTGGTCTCTGCCCCGACAAGCTGCGACAGGACTTCACATTCCATTTCGCAGATTAGACGCTGATCATTGACCAGACCATGGAATGGGCACGTGTGAACGGTCAACCTCATTCCGTTTTCTGTTTCCGTCAAGTCGTTAAGCGCTCCCCGGTCTGCAAACCAGTTGGATAATCTGGTTACACGCTCCGCGGGTGTTCCATCGCCAATCAGAGGACTGAGTTTCTGTCTAATCTGTCGCCCCACCCCGTTGATGAGGCTGCGTAACTTCGACTCCCCATCCTGGCTCTGGATCTCATACATTAATGCCAAGGCGAAATCATCGGTTTGCTGGGCCAAGAGCTGTCTGCTCTGATCCGTGATGGAAAAGAGATCAGCCGGCCGCCCCATGTGACCTTGTTGATGTTCACGGGATAGCCAACCTTCCGCCAGCAGACGATCCACCTGCTGACGCAATGAGGTTCTTGCCAGAGCGGTCTTGTCTGTCAATTTTGCCAACGTCACAGGGCCTAGCTGAGCAATAAGGATGATCAGCTCCCATTGGCGTGAACCGAGTTGAATAGCACGAGATATCATGGTGATGCCTTCTTTTTCTGAGGGGATAATAACAAGTTCGGTCATATTTATCCAATAAAATCGTAAAAACCGTCTAATTTGTTTTTTGTACCCCCGCTCAGATACTACAATCCTCCTGAATTTGGATTTTATGCCACGACGAAGCTACTGAGATCAGGTGGATAACTGGTGAACAATTCTAGACCACAAGATCATCTCATCACCATTGCCGACACCAACGAGATCGTTGAAGGCAAATGCAAATCAGTATTCGTACACGGACGATATGTAGTGGTTTTCAATGTGGGTGGTCAGTTTTACGCTTTTGAGGATAAGTGCAGCCACGGTGCAGCGCCGTTATCTAACGGCTCTCTCTGTGGCACAGAACTTACCTGCCCATACCACGGAGCAAGGTTTGAAATCACCACAGGTCAAGTGCTGAGCCCGCCCGCAACTCGAGATATCACTCGATACCCGGTTCAGATTGATGGAAACGAGATCAAAATTGACTGCTCATGATTGGTCAATGCCAGTTGATTGAACCGCCAAAAAGACAAACCACCCCACTTTCACGATCAATTTTCATATTCAACTGCGCTTCTTCATGCTCCGCCAGAGGAAAAATAGAAACACTCCCAGAGTGATGGCAAGTGTGGTATGGACGAAACCATAAAGCCCATGGCGTAGTACTGCGGAACCGGCAAATAACGATGCATCAATTTCCTGAAAATCGCTGGCATCGCTTCGCGCTGAGTATACAAAATGCACCCCCTTGTAAAACTGCAAAGCTACGGTGAACACAGTACACGTGAGATAGCCATGTGTCAGCCACTTGATTTTCCCTGAAGTGAGTTCCTGACAACCGATGCGATAAGCCATCAGCAGCGCGCCTGCCATAGCGATTGGGATAAAAACCGCGATCGTGAAGATGTGGCCGTGGACCAGGGCTAAGTGGATCTTCGCTTCCAGATTCTCACCAGGAGGAACTTGTGCATAATCCATTTTCCTCACTGCTTCCTGGAAAAAGATGCCTGACAGGATTGCGACAACGATCATGGCAATCGAAAATCGTAGTACGGTGCGAACCGTAGAACGATAATGCTCTGGGAGAGTTGGTTTCGCTGTGTCCATAGTGGAACCATCATAGCACCGTGATAGATTGAGAGCTTGATTGGCCAAGTTGTATTCGAAAAATCAACTTCCGGAATAAATAGAATATAAAGATGAGTTGTATGTCTATGATGAACTTTCTTCGAATACGATATTGGTTTGACAGGTCATATCTATCATACTGTGCCCTATCTTTAGTACTGTTGACAGCATCATCGTGTAGTGATGGTTCTCAATCGACAACATCGCCATCATCAAAGCATGAAACAATTCAGGTACGAGCAAGCAATATGAGTTCCCCTGTCTACTCACGATCAGGTTACGACCTAACACCACTGACGAAAGAACAGATCGACGAGATCTGTAAAACCCTGACTCCCGAGCAGGTCCGTATCACACAAAAAGCAGGTACTGAACCTGCGTTCTGCGGGGATTTTACCTACACGAAGGATGAAGGCATTTACGTCTCAGTTGTCGGTGGGTTACCGTTGTTTAAATCCGAGGCCAAGTTTGAATCCAAATCAGGATGGGCAAGTTTTTTCGAGCCATTTGATCCGGACCATATCATTGAGCACGAGGATAAAAGCCTGGGCATGGTACGCATTGAAATCCTTGATGCCCGCTCGGGTGCTCATCTGGGTCACGTATTTGACGATGGTCCACCTCCGACAGGTCGAAGGTACTGCTTGAATTCCGCAGCACTCAAATTTATCCCGACTGGTGAGCTCATTCCACCGGAATCATTACCTGCGGACCATAACACAGCCTTCTTTGCGGGAGGTTGCTTCTGGGGTATCGAAGATCGATTCGCACATCTGGACGGCGTAGTTGACGCTGAATCAGGCTATCAAAATGGCACCTTTGAAAATCCAACCTACAAACATGTTTGTTACGAAGAGACAGGTCATGCTGAATCAGTCAAGGTGAAATTCAATCCGGAAGAGATAACTTACGAGCAACTTGTGCGTTTCTTCTTTGAGATTCATGATCCCACGACCGTGAATCGTCAGGGTCCGGATGTAGGCAGCCAATACCGATCTGCGATTTTCACTATTTCGGACAAGCAGGCAGAGATCGCTCATCGTATTATTAATGAATTGACGAAGAACGATCAATACAATGGTCGCAAGATTGTAACGATTGTCGAGCCGGCAAATCGGTTCTGGCCGGCAGAAGATTATCACCAGGACTACCACGTCAAACATGGCAGTTCATGTGGCAAACCCTAGGCGCAATGACAGACTCCTCTTCATCGAATCAGTTTGAGAGTGATAAGCAAGGCGGTATTGCTGCGCCAGACAATACGAATTCGATCTCGAACGCAGGAATTGATCACGCTTTGGAAGAGCGAATTCAGAAAATCGGCAGAGATATACTCAAGCACACGAGTAAGGGTTCGAAGGGATTCTTCACCGCAAGGTATTGGTCTGAGAAGATGATGGATCGCGCAATGAGCGATGATGCATTCAGGGAAGCAATGCTTCGCTTTGTCGATGTATTTCCATCTATGAGAGACCACCACGATGTATACGACTACCTTGCAGGATACGTTGTTGAGGAAGGCGTAACACCACCGCGAGGATTGTGTTCAGTTTTGATATTGGCAAAGTACACTGGTCTCAAGCGTGTCCTTGCTTATGTTGCATCACGACTCATCTCAATAACCGCTCATAAGTTTATTGCCGGGACGGATGCTGTTTCAGCACTCCCTGTTCTGGAGAAGATGTGGCTTCGGGATACAGCATTTACTGCCTCTCTGCTTGGTGAAACATGCACAAACCGTTACGAAGCTCAGGAATATCAGAACACTTACATTGATATGATTAATTCACTGGCCGATGCTGCTGAACTTTGGCCAGAAAATCAACAATGTGAACAAGATCATCTGGGGCAGCTTCCCCGAGTGAATATCTCAGTGAAGATTAGCTCACTTTGCCCGAATCTCAAGCAAACCTACTCAAGCGCGGATATCGAATCGCTTGCTGGTAATCTCATCCCGATTTTACAGGTGGCGCAGCAACGAAATGCACAAATCCACGTCGACATGGAGTATGCAGCAGTTAAAGATGTGATTCTGGATATATTTCTGCATTGTGCAGAGAAGATTGACATTCCCATCGGTGTCGTATTGCAGACATATCTACGCCAGGTGGAGGAAGATGCGCAGAAGCTCATCGACTGGTCGTATAACAATAAACGACACATCACCATTCGTCTGGTAAAGGGGGCGTACTACGACCAGGAAGTTTGCATTGCAATGGAACAGGGAAAGCAGTCCCCTGTGTGGAGCCATAAGCATGAAACCGATGCATGCTTTGAGCGTGTCGCTGGCATGCTCATTGACGCTATCCCCGGTGATCGGAGAGATGGAGGAGTTTCATTAGCCTTGGGTTCGCATAATGTTCGATCCATCTCAGCGGTTCTGGCAATGCTTGAGCAGAAAAGTCTGCCTCCCGATGCAGTTGAACTGCAAATGCTGTATGGCATGGCAGATGAGCTCAAGCATGCAGCACATCAGTTGAACTTACGTGTGCGTGAGTATGTTCCCATTGGAGATATGATCCCCGGCATGGCGTATTTTGCCCGACGATTGCTGGAAAATACTTCCAATGAATCATGGTTACGAGCCGGATTTTCTAAGACGGTGCCTGCAGATAAATTGCTAGCATCACCTCATCAGGCCATTCAATCGTAACACCACACCATTACTACTCACTGAAGCAGCCTGCAAGGTTCACAGTAAGCAAGGTAATACCCCGATCTAGCTGATTGTCCCATGCTCACGTATCTGCAGATTAATTTTCGATGCCGAGTTCTGACAGTAACTTCATAAACCGTGGATCTTCGCGCAGATTATCAAGATCACTGTCATCTTCAATGAGATCCTCAAGATCAAATCCTGCCTCGTGTGAAGCGTGAAGTACTTCCATTGCTTCATCGATCCGGCCGGTCAAAGAATATGCGCAGGCAAGGTTGTACAGCGATATGCCTCGGGTTTCGTCAAATGCAGCAGCCTTCTTATGAGCGTCTATCGCTTTTTCATATTCCCCACCCATGTGCAAACAATAGGCGTAGCTGAACCAGAGCATCGCCGTGTCCGGGCTTTTCTGTGTAGCAACCTCAAACAATGCTGCTGCTTCTTTCCAATGCCCTTCATGTTGAAGTGTGGCAGCCTTCTGAATCAGCGCCTGGAGATCATCAGAGACTTCCGCAACATGCTCGTGACTTGCATCCCCATGCAATCCCTCTGCATGCTTTTTATTCAGCCAGGCATCGAGTCGTTGGACTATGTCTGCCAATTCCTCATCGTTAGACAGTTCCTCGCTGAGCTGATCCAGAGCCTGGAGTGCCTGCACAATAATCTCCTGGACAATCATCGAGACCTGTTGCTGAATCTCAGGCAATCGATCGAGATACTGATTCAGGATACCCATGAAGTGATCTATGCTCTCATCCACTTCGGATTTTTCGTTTGAGAGCAGTTTCTCATAACGCGGATCGTCACGAAGCGAATCGAGATCGGTGTCATATTCGGCTTGACCACGCATTCGGAAGCCTGCCTCTTGCGAAGCAAACAGTGCCTTGAACGCCTGGTCGGGCTTCCCCATCAGGGCAAATGCACAACCGAGGTTGTACAAGGCTATGCCGTGATACTCATCGAAAGTGGATGCTTTCTTGTGCGCTTTGATTGCGTCTTCGAGATTACCTGCTGCGTGGAGGGAATAGCCAAGATTGAACCAGGCGGTTGCATTTTCCGGATCTGCCTTGGCAATCTGCTTCCAGGCATAAGCCGCATCCTCCCACTCACCTCCTCCCTGCAGTTCATACGCTTCTTCAACACTGGGAACTTCGAGAATTTGTTTGCTTTTGTGCTCGTCTTCCGGCGGACCGGCTAGCGCGGTGCTGGAGAACGATGTAACCACCGCAACAGAAAGCACAAACACCCCGGCATGACAGAGGAATGATCGGGTTATCATGATGCCAACTCCTTTTATGACACAAGCGACAGATCATCCTCCGAAGGTGGCTGTCGTTGTGAGCTGCAATATGTACTCAGTTTTATTAGGAAACTTTGCACCAAAATTGTAGAGGCAGGATGACCAAGGCAAGATTGATGTCTTTATTGTGGACTCGTTTATCCAATAGACGGAGCCCGGTCAGGACTCATGTACCTGGATTCTGATGAAAAATACGCGGTATGTGATTTTTGAACCAATCATATCTCGTGAAAATCACACCTTCTTGTCATACAGTCGAGTCCAGTCACACTCTTCGTGAGATATCAATATCAGGTCAACTTCCAGTAGCCACCGGCGGTTCGTATCGTTCGTAGTAACCCAGCAGATTGCCCTCTTCATCACGCACAGCACGCATGTAGATCCTGTATTTCTCGTTATCCGTAATGAGCTGCTCTTCCAGTCCGTTGTGCATGTCAGAGAGGATATCGATCATGATTTTTTGCGAGGATTCGTTGTGGCACTCCATCAATGATCGTCCCAGAAGCTCTTCACCCTGTTCATAGTGGGCAATGGCAGCCTTATTCATGTAGCGCGTGATGTGTTCGGTATCAGCAAACAGGAAAGGATTTTTCAAACTGTCCAGGAATGCTGCCATCAGTTTCTGATTAACCATCTCAATACCTCACCATGACCAGGCTGTTTTAATCAATCCGCTATGGAATTGACGCTTGCCTGTATCAAGGGTACCCGGTGGCTGCAGTATCGGCTACGCTACCGGCCTATCAATTCATTTATGATCAATGAGAAATTGAGATGGCTGATCTTCGCGTACACATCAATGGTCTGGAGTTACCGAATCCCTTTATCATCGGCTCCGGTCCGCCCAGCACGAATGCGAACGTGATCAACAAGGCATTCGATGAAGGATGGGGAGCCGTGGTGACCAAAACGGCACTGCTGGACGCGACAAAAATCAATAACGTTGCACCACGATATGCTCGAATGCGTGCTGCTGACTCAAGAGAAGTACTCGGCTGGGAAAATATCGAATTGATTACAGACCGACCGTTTGGCCAGTGGCTGGACGAATTCAAACGAATCAAGGACAAGCATCCCGATCGTATTCTGATCGCTTCCATCACGGAGGAGTATGCCAAAGATCCCTGGCAGGAAATTGTCGGCCGAACCCAGGAAACCGGCGTCGACGCACTGGAACTCAACCTCTCATGTCCTCACGGATTGCCTGAACAGAAAATGGGATCTGCAATCGGACAGGACGCTTCGATCGTTGAGGATGTGTGTCGATGGGTAAAGGAAGTGTCAACCGTTCCCGTGTGGGTCAAAATGACGCCGAACGTGACAAGCGTTGTTGAACCGGCACGCGCAGCCATGAAAGCGGGATGTGACGGGATCGCGGCGATCAATACCATTTTGTGTGTGATGGGAATCAACCTCGACACACTGCGGCCTGAGCCGACCGTCGAAGGATTTTCCGTACCCGGTGGTTATTCAGGAAAAGCAATCAAGCCAATCACGCTACGCATGATCATGGAAATTGCCACAATGATGTACGGGGGTAACTCCGGTAAATCCATACCGCCTGAGCTTGACGCTCAGCCTGCACCTGATCCGAAACAGAGCAAGTCAGGCAATATCAAAGCATGTCCAATAAAGAGCTTCTGTACAACAACTCCAATGGGCGAATTCCCAAACGGTTCACTATCCGCAATCGGGGGTATCGAATCAGGAAATGATGCAGCGCAGTTCATCCTTCTAGGTGCGCAAACAGCACAAGTATGCACCGGTGTCATGATTCACGGTTACGAACTGATCCATAAGTTATGTGCGGAATTATCTGCGTTCATGGACCGACACGGTTTTGACACAATCGAGGATTTCCGTGGTCACGCACTGCAGTATTTCACTACGCACGCGGAACTCTTTCGCCGTCTGACAGCAGTGAAAAGCGGCCGACATGGAAAAGTTCACACAGACACGAATTGGGATTGTAAAGCATTCGTGCAACAGAGCGATGATCTTGTCGCAAATGAGTGACACACTGTTGTCACTGATATCTTTTTCAATAATTCATGCATTCTATTACGTAATTCTGTGCTATCATAGTAGATAGAGTATCGTTGAATCCTTGGTTCACGCATACTTCACCCTCACAGGGTATAACCAATCTGGATTTCAAGGTTACAATCAGTAAATGCTAAACAAAATACTACCTATTGATATCGATTCTAGTGATCCATTTTCAAACGATAAGCTTGGCAGACGTAATGATATCGAATTCCTCACGAAGATTATCGATAGAACACATCAACCCTTTACATTGAGTGTAAATGGTGCGTGGGGTACTGGAAAAACTACATTTATCAAGATGTGGGATAATTTCTTAAAGGAACAAGGTTTTACAACTATTTCATTTAATGCTTGGGAGCATGATTTTACTGATGACCCATTGGTTGCGTTAATTGCCGAATTGGGAAATACAGTTGACTCTCTTGCAACTAACGCTAGTTCACATCCATCGCGTACAGAAGCGTGGGATAAGGTTAAAACAATTGGAGGTGCCCTGCTTCGTGTAACTGCGCCTATTGCATTAAGATCGGCAACTCAGGGGGCAATTGAACTTGATGATATTAAATCATTCATGTCAGAAGTAGCTAAGGGTAAAATAGCTTCATCAATTCAATCTCTTGCTGAAGATAGGCTTGAGGCATTTACTCAAGAAAAAAATGCTATGACTATATTCCGTAATAGCCTATCTGAACTTGTGACTACATTAAGCATATCAGATAACCCGGATCTGCATCCAATAATATTTTTTATTGATGAACTCGATCGTTGTAGACCTTTATATGCAGTGCAGTTGCTTGAAAGATTAAAACATCTATTTTCTGTCCCGGGCCTTGTGTTTATTTTGGCATGGGATCGCAATCAGTTATCACATTCTGTGCGTGCTGAATATGGCAGTGGAATGGATGCGGATGGATATTTGCGACGATTCATCGATCTTGAATTTAATTTACCATACCCAGATCCTGAAGTGTATTCCCATATCCTATGGGAATTATTTGGCTTTGACACTTTAATGAGTAACCGTCAGGATGGATCGTTTGATAAAAAAGGTATTTTAGAATCGTACATTGCAGTCCAGCGATTATTCAATTTGAGTCTGCGTGATCAGGAACAATGTTTTATTAAATTTGATATTATTCTACGATCTACTCAACACAATAATAAATTAGCTCCATATGCATTGGGATTTCTTGTCGGTTTATTGTTGGCAAGGCCTGATATATATTATAATTATTGTTCAGGAAAATTATATGCTAAGGATGTACTTACTGAAATTGAGCAGTGTACGGGTGGAAAAGAATTCTTAGAAAGCAATACTGGTTTTATTATAAATGCATATCTCTCATGCTGGTCAAGCGATGATCCTGAAGGAAGAAAACTTTATAAAATACACTCAGACATCGCAGATCATAATTCAGGATCTCCGAGCATTGAAAAGAAATTTTCGAACAAGTTGATAAGAGCTTTAGGTCATGTATATACACGCGAGGAAGAAAGTCTCTTTCAATATATTCGTGACAAAATAGAATTAACTACAAAATTCCAAAGTAGATAATATTAAATAATTTATAATTTCGCGATCTTTTCGTAACTCTCCGGCCGACGATCGCGGTAAAACTGCCAGACATTGCGCACCTGGCGGATCATGTCCAGATCGAGATCGGCGATAACAACCTCATCCTTATCGCGACTACCTTCGGCAATAATCTGGCCGCGTGGATCACAGAAATAAGATGTGCCGTAAAACTCTCCGATGTTCCACGGAGCTTCGGTGCCAACGCGATTGAGTGCGCCGATGAAATACTGATTTGCCACCGCATGGGCCGGCTGTTCCAGCTTCCACAGATATTCACTCAAACCAGCGACTGTAGCGGAAGGATTGAACACGATCTCCGCGCCGTTGAGTCCTAGCTCGCGTGCGCCTTCGGGGAAGTGGCGGTCATAACAGAGATACACGCCAATCTTCCCGAAGCTCGTATCAAAAACTGGATAACCGAGGTTACCCGGTGTGAAGTAAAACTTTTCCCAGAATCCCGGTTCACAATGCGGGAGATGATGTTTGCGATATTTGCCCAGATAATTGCCATGCTGATCGATCACCGCTGCGGTGTTGTAATAAACACCGGTCATTTCCATTTCATAGACCGGCACAATCATCACCATACCGTGCTTCTTCGCCACATCCTGCATGAGTTTGATCGTCGGACCATCGGGGACAGGTTCAGCTAACTCGTACCAGCGTTTATCCTGTTCAGCGCAGAAATAAGGACCGGCAAAGATTTCCTGAAGGCAACAGACTTTCGCACCCCGATCGGCTGCTTCCTGAATCAGTGGCAGATGTTTCTCAAGCATCGCTTCCTTGATCGCACCAAGATCGGACATATCGGAAATGACATTGGCTGCCTGGATGAGAGCAGCGCGCGTGATGCGGGATTGTGTCGTATCAGCCATGTGCCGGACTCCTCAAACTCGATCGGAGCATGGTGCTAGGACTAGGCTGCCGATCCCTGTTCAACAGCAAATTGTACAACGGACTTCAAGATTGGGGCTTGTATCAGGCCCCCTACCATGAGAGAATCCTATGTTCGTGATGGTTTCGTAGTTTATTCCCATTGTGAGGGGAAGATGCAGATGCGTCCCTAAAATTACACTCAACAAAAACCTCTGCGATTCGTTGACTCGAAGCTATCCCCCACCCCCCCACACACAAATACACCGGCGACACAGTCGCCAGCTCACTCCCACCACACACCCACTTGCCCAGCATATGTCAGTTCAATTCTGATCAGCCGTAGTATTTTCTTCGACAGGAGGAGATGAAGAAACATCCAGCAGCATGCGGAGTTCGGAGAGGGCCATGCCGCGAAGGCGATTATTTTTTGCCTGGGAATGGAGATTCTTCATGACTCGATCGAAATGACCATAATCCTGATCGATTCCGTCGATTGAATTGCGGATGAATTCTATGACCAGAGTGCGAATATCACGATCCCGACGCGAACCCCGCCAGCGTATGGGAATGAAACGACGTATCCAGGCCACAATGCGCGCCGGCCAATCGCTGGAGCGGAGATCGGCGCGGTAACGTCGGCCAAAGGCTACACATTCGATCCGGGTCAGGTAACGTCGCTCGAGTTTATCCTCGCGGGCACGTTTGATATCGAGTCTCTTACGCGTGCGGCGATGATGCTCCACACTCGTGGCCATGGTTGCTACATAAATAAGATCGTGAATAAGCATCGCTTCGGCCAGAGGAAGCACGGCATTGCGCGTAATCGAACGACCTTTATCCCCACGATCCTTGTGGTAAAGCTGAACGATCAGATCGATGAACTGCTCGGCGTAAGATATCCCGCCCCACTGCAGGCATCGATACATCGCTAACAACACTTCCTTACGGGCAATACGACCGGGATCGGTTTCGGCTAATCCGGGCATCTGATCGAGAGAGCGATGCATGAGTTGAATAAATCGATGGCCGTGCGAACGCTTCCACCAGGGCCCGCGGGAGTAATGACGTTCCAACCTGCCCAGTAGACGGGCGACGGACTCTCCCGGATCTTCACTTTCGGGGGTAAAAAAGCGTTGATCGACCGCAAGGCGACGCCCGAACATAATACCTTCGTGAGATCGGCCGATCCCTTCTGCCTCGATTCGCTGAACGGCTGATTCCAACACTTCCCAGGTGAGAGGCAGATACCCGAGTTGGAATGCAATACCCAGAAGTACAAGATCAGTCACTCGATCGGTATGGAACCATGTGCGGCAAGCACCGGCACAATGAGCAATATGATGATGATCAGCCCGGGTCGTTTCATCCAACATCATCGGAAGCAGATTGCGCACACGGCGATTGTGTTCCGTTTCAGTCTCATCGGTGAAATAATCGTCATTGACCACGGCACAGGTGCGGGCGTTGTAAGCTACCCGCAGATCAGAATCCATGCCCAGCGCTCGGAGCGTTTCCTCCACATCCAAACCAAGGATCAGATCCGCTTCCCCAAAGGGAATTACTGTCGTGAGAGGAGTTGTTTTTTCATTTTCTCGCGGTCTTGTGAAGAGCACTTGCGTCCATGCTCTGCGACCGGGACCGATCGTAGCGGGATGATGCACATACTTCACCGAATAACCCATGAGAGTTCCGGCTTCGCTCAAGATTCGCGTGGCTGGACCCGGCGGATTGCCGCGATAGCCTGCCAGATGGACGCGCCAATATGGCTGATGTCCATGTTGAGGTGTTGGAAGAGGCAAGTGAGTCGATGGATTGACCAGCGTATCTCTTGCCGGTGGCTTGGTCCGTTGCACATCGATTTGCTCAAGCAGAGGTTTAATACGAAACAGAAATGCACGAGACTTTGCACTTGTTTGACGTTCCATGGAAAAAGTGCTGCGCAATGCTGAAGGCACACGGCCAGAGAATAATTCTTCAGCAGATTCCGGATCGGTTGACGGCCAGGCACAAGCGACATTGGTCGGCCACACAACTCGATAATGTGGTTGAAATCCCAGACGATCGATTTCGGCAAGATCTTTTTCCCTTCCGGCAAGATCGTATTGCGGTGGGGAACTGTCACTTACGATGATCACTGTAAAGTCATCCGTCAAAGCGGCATCACGAATTGTCTGATGCAATTCCATATCCGGCGCAAGCTGGGAAACGATGATGTGCGTGCGATCAGTCCAGCGGCTGGGAATGATCGCAGTGGTCAACCGTTCGACATCACGAAGTTGATCAGGAGACACGAGTGCGATGATGAATATACCCGGTCGATAATCCCTTGCTGCCTGGGGTAAGCTGCTAATAATCTCCGTTGAAAACTTACGCGCATCAGCAATTTCCACAGGAACCAGACGTGCGACATCGCCGGCCGGTTCGATACCTTCTTTGACCAGAGCGGTCGGTTGTGAATTTTCTTCGTCTGTGGGTGTATGCTCGCGAAGCCACTGGTCGACATCTGCTACAACCTGACGGACGATTTCCAATGCACCTGCTGAGCCGACCCTTGATCCACGTTCAGTGAGCTGGAAATCGCGAGATGTTATTTCCGGGGAGAGTTGGGTAGCGACATTGACTGTTGGGCGAATATCGTGGAGGAGATGAACAATGTTGCGAGCCAGTGTAGAAGGATGCAGATGCTGATTGTCACAAACTTCTTGAATCTCGCTTTCCGGAGGAGGCGGGATCGACTTACCCCAGATTGAAGCGGGCTGCTGCCCCTGTCTTCGGAGCTGTTCTGCGAACGCCAGGATATTCTGTTCGACTTCACCGGGACGGGGTTCCAGAATCACGACCTGTGCGCAGCGTGTCATGAGCCTTTCCACAGCGGCGTGATCGATCGGATGAATCAGGCGAAGTTGCAGAACGGGTACACGATCCGAAAGTTGGAGTACATGGATCAGATGTCGAAGCGCGCCCTCGGCCGGTCCCACAGTGATAAATCCGATACGCAACCTTTCCCCGGGGCTGGGCAGGCTTCGCGAGATGTTCAATTCCATCCGCCGACCCATACGCAATACACCGATTGCTTCGGGTCGACTCGAACGACGACGGCGGCGGCGGCGGCGTGCCAACAGGGCGTCAATTTCATCAACTTCACGATTCGGATGGACTTCAACCATTTCTGCGGATTGCAGAATCGAAGAATGGACCACGATCATGACCGGCGTTCGACCCGACCGACTCATTCGCAGAGCTTGTTCGATGGAATCACGGAATTGGGTGACGTCGCCCGGTTCGATGCACGGAAGGTCATAGTGATTTGCCACATGCCGAGGCGATGAAAATGCACAACGGGCGGGATGATCTTCCGCAATAATGCACATAGCACCACTGCGATCAAACGCTGCCTGACTGATTCTGGCAAACATCGGTAATGCAGAATCCAGACTGTCATTGGGCACACACGCCACAGCAGCACGACCTGCCCGGGCAGCGTGGAACGCCAGTGTCAATCCCCGTTGCGCATCGAGGGTCGCCTGACAGGCTGTCCCGTGTTTCTGCAACAATTCTGCCACGGTCTCCTGCAAGGCCGCTTTGTATAAAGACTGAAAGGAACCCTGATCCGGTCCAGTGATCAACGAAACCGGGCTATCCGCTTCCAATACTGCTTTGAGAACCGCAAACGGCCCCGACAGGAGGCATTGACCATCTGGTAATGTGAGACGTTGGCCGAGAGATGGAGGTAACTGAGACACGGTATTGGGTGATTGTAAACAAAACTTACCCTGTAAGCCGCATTTGAGAGATGGACCTCTAAATCACCTCTGACCATTCAGGATGTACCCGATTGCCTCAGCCACACCATCCTCATTGTGATCATGGCTGGTCACCCAATCTGCGGCATCCAGCACAGGTGGATCGGCATTGGCCATGGCAATACCCAGGCCGGCATGGCGTACGATCGCCTCATCATTGATCCCATCACCGATTGCGACAACTCGAGTTGGGTCTATCCCCTCCCGATCACAATAATCCTTCACCATCGTCCATTTATTGACCTGGGGATTAAAGATCTCCAGCAGATGTGTTTCCGAACCACGAGCGGCGGTTTCAGTGACGGCAGCCCAGTGTTGCATGAAACAGCGATCGCCGACCTGCTGTTTGAGTTGATCTGCCAGGGGTGCCAGCTCCCCCTCACTGGCAACAACACCTACTCGTACACTCTCATGGGGATGAGGATCTTCAGCAAGCGTCATCACAAACCTGACCGTGACCGGGAGTACTTCAAACCACCAGATTGAAGCGGGATCCATTTCGGCATCACCCACCGCCAGATAATCGTAGCCAGCTACCTTTGAATCCTTGAGTATCAGTACCTTGTGATCATGTTTCAGGAGAGCATGAGTAACATCCACGACCAAATCTTCGGGCATCGTATGACTGATGAGCGTTTGACCCGTTTTTGCATCAGATAAAAGCGCCCCACCTGCCCCGATCACCAGACCCTCGTGTGCGATGGCCTTGAGCGGCTCCAGCGACTCTACCATTACTCTACCGGTGGCGATAATCACGGTCAGACCGGCTGCTCGCGCTTCATCAATCGCTTCCCGATTCCTGTGAGATACGGTGCCATTTGAAGCCAGAAGGGTTCCATCTAGGTCAACAACAAGTACATCAAATTGATTTGGCATGGATTAACCGTAAAAAGACCACTCGATGAGGGCAAGTATCTTGAATTGAATCCTTGCGACTTCGGGGCAATCCGTTTACGCTGGGGACATGAATACCAGGGAGCATCGCGGTTGACATCCGTACCAGGTGATGCCATCTCGACCGATTCCCGCTCACTTGCGGCCAGTCTCCTTCCACTCCTTAATGAGGCTTGTGATCAACACCTAGCCGATGTTGCATGGTTCAAAGCAGACTGGCAACGGGGGGGAGCGGCTACGGCAACAGCAAGCTATCTGCAACCTGATGGATCCACCATTCCGGTCATACTCAAACTGCCCGTGGTGCAGCGCGAACTCCTCTGGCTCAGGCGCCTCCAGACTATAGACGCCCAACATCCCGTCATCCCCCGACTCTATGCGTCTGGTGAATCACTGGGAGGCTATGATCTGGCCTGGGTGATCATCGAGAAATTACCGCATGGCCCACTCGGGCTGCAATGGCATAGCGATCACATCGCCAGAATCGCCGATGCTGCTGCCCGTTTCCATGCTGCTGCGCGCAGTTTTCCTGTGGATCAACCCCCACAAGTAGAAGCCTGGGATGATCTTATCGGTGAATCTCTGGAGAATCTACGCATCAATCCCGTTGCTGAAAAATCCAGGTGGATCAAGGCCACGAAAAGACTCCGCTCGAATCTGGATACGATAGTGGAAGCCTGGGATTCCAGAGCCACTGATGAGTGGCAACATGGCGATCTGCATATTGCCAACGCTCTGAGCCGCGATTCAATGGAATCAGGTGAGGTCTGCTTGATTGATTTGGCTGAAGTACACGCGGGGAATTGGCTTGAGGATGCGATCTATCTGGAACGTCAACTCTGGGCTCGTCCGGAACGCATGAAACCGCTCAAGCCGGTAAAGGCGATGGCCATGGCAAGGAAACGGCACGGCTTGCCGGTGGGAGGTGATTACCCTCGTTATGCGATGATACGACGTGCTCTACTGGCTGGCACGGCTCCGAAATTTATCAAATCTGAAGGCCACCCACGCCATCTTGAAGCTTGTCTGGGATGGCTGGAAACCGCCCTCAATGAGCTGACATAGGACTCCTCCTCTGAAATATATTGCCAGATCCCGGTGAGAATCGTAGGATAGCTCGATTCCACTTCGACTTACTAACCAGAGGTATTGTTATGGATCGCAATCGGCTCAAAGAGGTGCATCAGACTGATCTCACCGAGAGCCGCATTAATGAAGATTTCGTCGATTGGCTCAAGACCAAGGGTCCGTCGTGGTTGCTCACTATCCTGATCTGCGTCATCGTTTACATGGCGATTATTAAATTTCAGTCGCGCAAAGCGGATTATGAGAACAAAGGCTGGCTCGCTTTTTACAATGCAGACACGGCCGGCAGCTTCGAAGATGTCGCTGAGGAATTTCCGGATTTGGAAGGTCTGGCCATTGTGTCTCAACTGCGCGCTGCTGATCTCCTTCTGAGTATCGTGCAGCAGGGCCAGGAAGTCATTGAGGGTACCGTCACAGTTGAAGAGGAAGATCCTGAAGCACCACCGCCTGAGCCTGAATACGAACCACTCACTCCCGAACGCCGTGATGAACTGCTCTCTCGGGCGGATCGCCTGTACCAACAGGTGATTGACGCTGATGAAGGTTCGCTCGCCACCACACTCCCCTACATCAATGCGTGTATGGGAAAGGCGGCTGTTGCTGAAGCGCGAGAGCAGATCGAAATTGCTACTGCCATGTACGAGCAAGCAGCAGCACGGGCGGAAATTTTTAATCTCGACCTGGTTGAAGTCATCAATGAGCGGTTGACATCACTGGCGGATATTACGCAACCGATTACTCTCCCCACAGAGGTTGAAGCACGCGTGCATCAAACACGGGGGGCTACACTTCGCACTCCTGCCAAGGTCAATAGCGCTCTGTACGATCTCATTCTGGGTGATCCTGACGAGGAATCATGACCGCAACGATCGGTACTGAGAACGAAAATCACGTTGAATCAACCAAAGAGTTGTGCAATGCGGGGGGTAAGATTGATCGTGAGGCTTTATACCAATTGTACGAAGTTGCCGGCGATGATGACGCGCCGGTATCGGTTCAGTTCAAGCTGAATAAGGATCTCCAAAAACGTCTCGACAGATACCTGGTCGATCGGATCCCCTTTCTGAGTCGAACATCGTTACAGGCGCTGATCAAAGAAGAGGCGGTGACTGTCAATGGTCGCATTCCCAAAGCATCCACCCGATTGAGAAAGGGAGATGTAATCACTGCGGTGCTTCCACCCCCTCCCAGCAAGGAGATACCGGCTGAACCTATCCCACTCCAGGTCATTTACGAGGATGATGATCTTATCGTCATCAACAAGCACGATGACATTATCGTCCACCCGGCGCGAGGAAATCTTTCCGGCACAATCCTCAACGGGTTGGTCTATCATTTTGAACACCACAACGGTGGGGAATTATCTCAGGTAGGACAGGATCTGACTCGACCGGGTGTTGTTCACCGCCTGGATCGGCATACAACAGGGGTAATGGTGGCAGCAAAGAGCGACACTGCACACTGGCGGCTGGGAAAACAATTTGAAAAGCGCCAAACAGAAAAACGCTACCTTGCTGTGGTGCATGGTCGCGTTGAACCTGCTGCGGATGTGATTAACTGCCCGCTGGGTAAACATCACACGATCAAACACAAATACGCAGTACGCTGGGACCAAACCGGTAAAGAATCCGTAACGCTCTATCGAGTGCGCGAACTTTATGATGATTTTTCGCTCGTCGAGTTGGAACTCAAAACAGGTCGAACCCACCAAATCCGCGTTCATCTCTCACATCTGGGTTATCCCATCGTCGGCGATGACATCTACGGCGGTAGGCACGTCACTGTTGGAGATATCACAGGACCGACAGGATGTTCCGGATACGATAAATACAGCATTCCCTCCCTCTCACCGCGCCAAACATTGCAACAGCGCCAAGCCCTTCATGCCGCTTTACTTGGATTCACCCATCCAATGACGCAAGAGAAAATACAGTTTGAAGCACCACTCCATGATGATATGACGTTGCTGATCCGATTATTGCGCTTGTATCGGAATCCTCAGAAAGTGAATGCCTCTGGTACTATTATTGACCTTGCGGAAATGCTTCCTGAATAATTTCATTGATTTTATGTTTGAATTGTGCGTTGATTGTGTGGTTATCATCGCAGCTTGATGGATACCAGCGCGAGCATAGCCAGCACAACACCAATGACCCAGAATCGGATAACGACCTGCTGCTCAGACCATCCCTTGAGATGGAAGTGATGGTGAATCGGTGAACATCGAAAAATCCGTTTTCCTCCAGTCCATCGGAAGTAGGCAACTTGAAGGATAACGCTTCCCATTTCCATGAAGAACACGCCACCGATGATCAGCAACAGAATTTCCTGTCGAATGGCCACAGCAACATAAGCCATCAATCCTCCCAGTGGTAGTGAGCCTGTGTCACCCATGAACACCATTGCCGGGGAGCAGTTGAACCACAGGAATCCCAGGCACGCACCTGCCATCGCTCCCGTGATAATCATCATCTCATCAGCGCCCCGGATATAAGGGAACATAAGACGCGGTGTAACGGTCTCACTCCCGGCGATAAAACAGAGCACCATCAATGCAAATGATGCAACCATCAAGGTGCCGGGGGCAAGGCCATCCATACCGTCAGTCAGGTTGACTGCATTGGATGTCCCGGCAACCAGAATCACCGCGATGAGAATAAAGAGTGCAGCCGGGAGAATGATGATTCCATCTTCCAATCGAAAAGTACCCTGAACATAAGTATTCTGGAAGGGCAGGGTCAGAGCGTGTGCTGAATTGCGGAAATTCTCTCCTTCCAGCGCTGAGCCGTAACGATACAGGAATACGCCTGCGATCAAACCGATCCCGAGCTGAAACAGCAATTTCTCCCACACATACAGACCTTCACGTGAGCCCGGTGAACGCCGAGCACTGGTCAGCTTGAGCCAATCATCTGCGCCTCCCACAAATGCCAGCCACACGAGAACAATCAAAGCCAGATGGACGTAAGCGTTTCTCAGATCGGCAAGCAGAAGAGAAGTTACCAGAATCGAACCGCAAATGAGAATACCACCCATGGTGGGTGTAGCAGCTTTCGACGCCATGAGATCATTCAGATCTGTGTGATAAAACTCAGGTGCATCGCCGACTTTTTGTTTGATCAGCCAGCGGATTGTTTTACGACCAAACACAAGAACCAGAAGGAAGCTTACGACCACGGCAAAGAAGGCGCGGAATTCGAGTTGATAGAGCACCTGTGCAAATCTGAACAAGCCTACTGCTTCAAGCCAATCGTCTGTGAGTTGGAGGAGATTGTAGAGCATAAGAAGATTAGCAATGAACAAAGACCGGTTACATCATACCCCATTTCGTATTGGAACTGGGTCGGACCACCACTGCAGGAGCTTCTCCAACTCCATTCCACGCGATCCCTTCAATAGAATTGCGTAATTCGATTGGCACAGACTATTGATGTGCCTGGTTATTTGCCTGGAGATACTCGAAAAATGAACATAGCGATTCGTCGGCCACAATTCGGCCAAACCTTCTGCAATAAACCGAACCTGTTCACCAACAAGAATGACATGTGTCAGAGGGTATTGGTGATCGAGATTTATCAATTCTGATACCAGCACGCGATGCAGAGCTTCCGATGATCTGCCAAGTTCGAGCATATCACCCAAAACGATAATTCTTCCTGACGCCTCTGTAGTTAACTCACAGAATGTACTCAGAGCAGCCTTCACTGATTCCGGGTTAGCATTGTAAGAATCATCATAAATAGTTACATCATTTAGTTGTTTGATTTCCATCCGGGCCTGTTCTGGTTGAGCTTGAGCCAGGGCATTCTGTATCCTTTGGTCATCAATGTCGTATTCTTGGGCCACAGCAATTGCGGCAAGAGCATTGAGAGCATTATGTCGGCCGGGCAATCCCAGGGGAAATACCTGACGATTATTAACTTGAAAATACGCTCCCCGACCACATAAACTGTAATCCGTTATGCGTAGATCTGCATTATCATGGAAGCCGTAACGGATCACCGAATTCGTCAATATCTCGTGATGACATGATTCGGCAGCCTCTGCATTGATCACCACCAATCCTCCTTCCTGAAGATAATCAAGCAGTGACAGCTTTTCTTGTGCAATTGCTTCAATTGTTTCCAATCCTTCCAGGTGTGCATGACCGATCGCAGTAATCACTGCGATATCCGGCTTGACGAGTGCTGCCAACTGAGCAATTTCCCCCGGCGCATTCGTTCCTATTTCTACGACAAGATATTGATCCTGCGGCTGCGTAGAAAGAACTGTTAGAGGAACACCGATATCGTTGTTATAAGATCGTGGTGAAGCGGTACCGTTCAACATTGACGAAAGTACAGTATCGATCAGGTTTTTTGTCGTGGTTTTACCGTTCGAACCGGTCACTGCGATGATTGTGGTTTTTTTCAAAGTACTGCGATAACTTCGTGCCAGTTGTATTAGTGCCTGCCTTGTATCATGTACCCTCAACACGCCAACGTCATTTGACAATCTGGTTATATCCACATCGCGATCAACGATGAGCATAGCAGATCCTGCATCAACCGCAGCTCGCAGAAAATCATGCCCATCGTGATTCGGTCCACGCAGAGCCAGAAAAATCCGATCGGAAAGATTGCATCGGCTATCCGTACCGACACCGATCAGATCGACTGACTGGGTTAAGCGCTGTATCCACCTCCCATTAGTAACGTCGCGAAGATTATCAGGCTCAAAAAAACTCATCGTTCTTTTACTTTGCCTCGCCAGACTGAAAGTGCATTGATCGCTATTTCCTGATCGTCAAAGTGACGTTTCGTCGATCCAATGATCTGGTAATCCTCATGCCCTTTGCCTGCTATCAACACAACATCATCAGGTGCGGATCGGCGGATCGCCAGGTGGATTGCCTGTTCACGGTCGATTTCACACTGTACACGTGGACGATCTGACGACGACACCCCGGCCAGGATATCAGCCACAATCGCTTCGGGATCTTCACGGCGTGGATTATCCGAGGTGATGATGATTTCATCCGCCATGCGACAGGCAACCTGCGCCATGCGGGGGCGCTTTGAATGATCGCGATCACCTCCACATCCAAACACCGCCCGAAGTAAGCCCCCAGTCGGCACCAGCGGACGAAGCGACTTGAGCACATTGGCCAGCGCGTCATCAGTGTGGGCATAATCAATAAACACATTCAATTTCACTCTCGGTACCTGAACCGGATTCAGTCGACCGGCAGGAGCGGTACATTGTGGCAGCACTGAAATAATATCCGCTTCATCCATTCCCAGTTGATGGCAGATTGCGAAAGCCTGCAACGCATTGGCAACATTGTGCTCACCAATCAGCTTCAATCTCAATTCATGTTGACCTCCGAGGCTGTTCAATTCCATGTGCGTTCCATTGAAGTCAAGCTTTTGTACACTTGCCCAGTAATCACAGTCCGGATCCTGCAGACTGGTGGTGAAAATCCGCCCACTGCAATGTTGGATCATTTCACGACTCGCTGGATCATCCTTGTTGATCACTGCCCAACCACTCATATCAATCGCGCGAAAGAGTCTGGTCTTAGCCTTGCGATACGCTTCCATCGTTCCGTGGTAATCAAGGTGATCGCCGGATATGTTCGTGAAGACTGCACCGGCAAACTCCAGGGCAATCACACGATTCTGATCAAGCGCGTGGCTGGAAACTTCCATCAGGCAATTGCGACAGCCGTTGCGAACCATGCGATTGAGTGTTCGACTCACATCAACAGCCGCAGGAGTTGTCAGATCTGCTGCTCGGCTCCGTTTCCCGTCATGCACTAAAACTGTGCCCATAAGTCCGGTGCGAATACCGACGTAACTGAGAATCTGGTGAGCGATATGCGCCACAGTCGTTTTACCGTTGGTCCCGGTGATACCCACGAGTGAGAGCTGATGGCTCGGGTGATTGGCCAGTCTTTCTGCCATCATTGCCGATGCCACACTGACATCTCCAGCCTGGAGCGTAGCCACTTCTGACGAACTCTCCGTAGATTCATCACTGAGTACTGCCACTGCCCCGGCGTTGACAGCATCCCGGATAAATTTCCGTCCGTCCTGTTCAGTACCTCTCCTCGCCACAAAAAGGCACCCCGGCGTGACCTGCCGTGAATCTTCCACGATTTGGCTGATCTCGCGCGCTCCGGATCCACGGATCAGCGTGATCGGCAGGTTGTCTATCAACTCAGAAATCTTCATCTTGGCTTGGCGCGCACTTAGGAAGGGTTATTCGTTGTGGATCATATCGGGTTATTGCCTACTTATCGGGTAAAATCAGCATGGCATCACCGTAACTGTAAAAACGGTATTGCTCCTCCACCGCCACGCGGTAAATCTCCAGCAAACGTTCAAGACCTACCATTGCTCCCACTAACGCCAGCAAAGAAGAACGAGGAAGATGAAAATTCGTCAACATGCCGTCGACGTTCTTGAAATCGTATGGAGGAGCAATAAACAGATCGGTCACTCCTTCATAGGATTGAGCAGCAATTGACGGATGGCGCTGAGCAGGTAGTGACTCCAAAGCTCGCACAGATGTTGTACCCACAGCAATGACACGGCTCGATCCCCGCAGTGCATCAATCACGGCACCATCGATATGAAAAAACTCTTCATGCATGTGATGTTCGCGCAGGTTTTCAACTGTGATCGGCTGGAACGTCCCCGCACCAACATGCAGGGTCACTTCCTGCCGATTCACTCCAATTGCATCGATTTCCTGTAACAGTTCTGGCGTAAAATGCAGACCGGCTGTTGGAGCAGCAACTGATTCACGCTCCGCTGTTTTCGCATAAACCGTCTGATACCACCGGCGATCTGCTTCATCATCCACAGATTGGTCCCCTCTCGCTCGCTGGATATACGGAGGCAGCGGCGTGATACCAACCTCATGAAGCCAATCCTGAGGATTGCCGGGTGACTCTGATTGAACAATCCATGCCCCCAACGGCTCATCCAATTTTTCGATTAGGCTGAATATATGCCCGCTCGGCTGTTCCTTGCGATCCAGTAATTCAACGTGCAATCCTACGCGCAATCGGCCATTGCTCTTCAACATCATCTCACAGTGACCAGGAGTCGCTTGATCTGTGTGAAGAAAAAGGCCCTCCACACGCCCGGCTGTGTCCACGCGCCGACCTATAAAACGGGCAGGCAAGACCATCGTGTTGTTGAACACCATGACATCACCGGATTTGAGATATTCAGGCAAATCCCGAACACAACGATGCTCGATTCCCTCGCCACCCGGATGTACCACAAGCAGGCGGGCAGAATCCCGTGGCTCAGCCGGCCGTGTGGCAATCAGTTCGGGCGGCAGGTCGTAATCCAACTTCGACGTGGGAAGGTCAGGTTGCGTCATAGCCACAGTGTATTGCGTCTGACCGTTCACAGAATCAACATCCCGCAGGATTCCACCTCAATTATCACAAGTCGGGCACATTTTTAACGTTATTGAAGCCATTCCTAAGTTGGAAACCAGCCCATTATCAGAACGTCGGTTCATTGCCATATTCTGGTACTCCTCGTGTTTCTTCTGAGGTATGAGTTGCTCCTGTAGCATCGTGAGCCATACCACCATGGACCCCCATACACATGGCACCCATCCTGCGCACATAAATCTCCCACACTGCAATCCGTCATGTTCACACCCGCCAGACCACATGGATTTGAGTGAGATGTGCCGTCTCATGCTCTGGTACGATCTCCTCCTGGCTGGCGAAGCTTATTGGAGCGCAGAGCACGGTCCCGATCCACTGACCATTCCTTCCACCCAGCCTAAACCTCATGCAGTCGATCCACTCGGGGAAATTCCTGTCAAAGATCCTTCCCTTACGCCGCCGCCAACATCCATCCAACACCTGGATTTGATCCCCCATATTACCAACCTCGGTTCACTCCTGGACCTTCTCGCATAACTCCCCCACCCCCCCACACATACCCC
>JANQEQ010000109.1 GCA_028278245.1 Phycisphaerales bacterium
AACGACAATACGCCCTTCATGCGGAAGATGTCCGGACCTTGGTTCGCAAGCAAATCACGTAACCAACCTTGAAACTTCTCGAGATCCAGATCGCCCGGCGTGTTGATTCCAACCGACGTTACTTCTTCGTCGTGTTCATGATCCGGCTTGTACTCACGAGTAAAGTTCGCGTCCACGCGATTGCCCTGTGTATCGGTAACATGCGCTTCGAATTCATCAGGATGATGTTCGGTGAACAGCACGTAGGAGCCCGTTGTCGGAACACGCAAGATGTATTCAAGCTGGTCCTCTTCGAGGTTGATTTGACTCAGCTGCTCGCCGGGCTCGATCGCGGCGCCAGTTTTCAGATCGACTTCATCGTCTGAAAAGACTAAAACTGCTTTCTCGACTGTATCGCGCATGGCAGACTCGCTGGCTTCTGCAGCGGAGCGAAAATTCAGATTCATCGCTGGATCTGGACCAGGCTTGAGGATCAAGCGGTAGTCGCCCGCCTGGAGCTCAAACAACCCGCTCCATTCAAACGGGTACTCAGGTTCCATAAATTTGGGATCGACTTCGAGAGCGCGGTCCAAGTCAAATCCCCCGAGGTTGAGCACGTTTTCCATATCCACGACCGCATCCCGTGTGCGATAGATCTTGGCAGCCGAATTCATCGAGTGGATTCGAGCTTCTAGTTGATCGAGCTCTGTCGATGAAACAAGATCGACCTTGTTCAGCAAGATCACGTCAGCGAACGCGATTTGCTCTTTGACTTCATTACTGTCTTCGAGATGGAGCAGCACGTGTTTGGCATCGACCAGCGTGACAACACCATCAAGGCTGAGCGCTTCGCGCAGTTCGTCATCCATGAAGAATGTCTGCGCGACAGGACCAGGATCAGCCATCCCAGTAGTTTCGATCATAATGTGATCGAACTTGTCACGGCGTTTCATCAAGTTGCCAAGAATGCGAATCAGATCCCCGCGAACGGTGCAGCAGATGCAGCCATTGTTCATCTCAAAGATTTCTTCTTCGGCCCCGATCACCAGGTCGTTGTCGACACCAACCTCGCCGAACTCATTTTCGATCACGGCAATTCGCTTTCCGTGGTTCTCCGACAGGATGCGATTGAGCAGGGTGGTCTTGCCCGAGCCCAAGAAACCAGTGAGCACCGTCACAGGAACCGTGTGATTTTCGATCGACATAATCAGGTCCTCCTAA
>JANQEQ010000123.1 GCA_028278245.1 Phycisphaerales bacterium
TCAGATCAGAGCTGACCAGGAGATCTTTTGCTCTCTGGATCCGCAATTGTATGACATACTGATGCGGCGTCAGTTTGTAGGCACGATGAAAAAGGCGAATCAAGTAATACGGTGAAAGGGCGACTTCATCGCTCAATCGCTCGATACTGATTGATGTCACGTACTCTCGATCCAAGATTTGACGTGCGAGTTCTATCTGTTCAATATGATCCAAAAGAATGCCCCTTACTTTCGATGAATAACTGCTTTGATATGCAACGCATCAAGCTTTGTAATGTCAAGATTCTTGCTGAGCTTTTCTCGACAACTCTAAAATCACTTTAATGGTTTGAATGAACAAGTGCCAAATCATTTTGGTGAGTTGCCTCTGTCGTTTATGCATTCGTCTGAAATATTGCTTCACCATCCTGTAAAAGTCCCAAGCCAAAACCGGAAAATTCGGACATTCGCACCACCCCACTTTGCTACGCTGAGTGTGCGAAGTATTCGCATTTCAGGAAACGCAGTGGCGGTGGGCCTCCCCAACGTGCCGGATGACCCCACACTCTGAACGATACAGCGTCATGGCGCACAGTCAGGACGAGCCACCGCCGCGATTTCCACACATCGTGTTCATGAGGAGGAACAGCAAGTGGATCTGGCTACCGCCATCGAGCAGTTTTTCGGAGATGTGCAGGCTGCTGCACAGGTCATCGCGCCGTTGATCGCTGTCATCGGCTTCATCGGTTTGGGTGTGATGTACATGGGGTCGTCATGGCCCATCGTTGGGGACTGGAAGAAGGACAATCCCAAAGCCGCCAATCAGGTGGTTATGGGGCTGCTCTTCGTCATCTTCGCCTCCAGCGTCACCACGCTCATCACCTTCCCCTAGTTCACCAACAAGATCGGCAATAACACGGTGGGGCGCGTCACACGAGCGGCGCACCCCATCCCCTTTGAGTTTAGCAAGGAGGAAACGAGTGGCAGCGGACTTCAAATCACATGTGCTGCTGCGCGACGAGAAAGGCGTGTTCGGCATCCCGTTCAAGCGACTGCTGCTGGCGGGTGTCGGCGGAGGTCTGACCTACACCTTGTTCAGTCTGGCCGTACCGGGATGGTCGATTCCGGTGGCGGTCGTGACAGGGATTGCCATCGTCGTCCTGACCGGACCGCGTGGCGGCATTCCGCTCTGGAACCGGCTGGTCTACCGGCTGCGCGGCACACTGCTACTGATCGCAGTGCGCTTCCCACGC
>JANQEQ010000126.1 GCA_028278245.1 Phycisphaerales bacterium
TCAGATCACGGTGTGGGAGCTTGCCCGCATATGGTCGGATGCAGATTTGATCATCGTTCCCAATGCTGGCCATTCTGTTGGCGACGGCGGCATGACAGATGCCGTCATTGAAACCACAGACCGGTATCGATGAAGTTCGGCCGTTCGACCAGCGATCGAAATAGACGTAGCTAATTGAGCTTAGATAAGAGTCCCTGAAGCGCTGCCGTGCCTTGATCAGAAGTCTCGGGTTCCTTTTGAGGATCAGGCTTTTCGGTTTCCTCTCCCATTTCTGGTGTGTCTTGATGGGTCCAGAAGGCGATCTTTGTTCGTAGATCTTTCATGACGATCGGCTTTGAAAGATAGTCGTTCATACCGGCCTGAATGTATTTCTCTTTATCGCCCTTCATAGCATTTGCGGTGAGGGCAATTATTGGAGTGCCGATAGGTTGATTGCCCAGCTGACGAATGCGTCTTGTGGCCTCGATGCCGCCCATCTCCGGCATGTTGATGTCCATGAGAATAAGGTCATATGGACGGTTACGAACAGAGTTGATGGCTTCAACGCCATTTCCAGCGACATCAACCACATGGCCCAGCTTCTGGAGAATCTGTGTCGCCAGCCGTTGATTGGCGGTATTGTCCTCAACAAGCAAAATTCGTATCGCCTGTTGTGCTTGCAGATCCGATGTCGCCCCGCTTGAGAGCCTGTCTTTGTTCGGGCGCTCTAGTACAAGATCGGTAATCGAAGCGAACAAAGCTTCTTGCATCACCGGCTTCGGTACCATGGCATCAAAACCCAGCTGCCGTGACTTTTCGTAAGAGATGAGTCCGGAAGATGAAGACAGTATGAGTTTTGTAGACTGAAGCGAAGGTTGATTACGAATCTTCGTTGCCAGTTCCACACCGCTGGTTTCCGGCATCATGTGATCGATGATGATCACATCAAATCGCCGATCTTCGCTTGCAGCTAGCGTGATCTTCGCAAAGGCATCGTCAGCGTTTTCGGAAAAATGCACGTCGGATGTCAGTGTTTTAAGCTGCTGTCCAACCACACGCCGATTGATCTCATTGTCATCTACCACCAAAAGCTTGAGTT
>JANQEQ010000138.1 GCA_028278245.1 Phycisphaerales bacterium
TTCTTTGGCGTTGACAGTGGCTTTGCAGGTGGCACCCTTGGCGATGAGGACTTTCCCCTGGGCGGAGATGGATCCTTCAAACTTCCCCAGAAGCTTGGCGGCAGCGTTGAAGCTCAGATCGCCCTTGAAACTGGCGTCGGGACCGAGAATGGTGTCGTACTGTTGGTTGGTTTCTGCCATGTGAATCTTCTCCAATTGAAAAGTGTCAGAATCATAGATGCCTGGCAGCAATGAGTCTGACCGGACTAGCTAGAAGGAGCAGCTGTTCTACCCGCTCCAGAGTCCTACTATGCTAACGATCTGGTTACCTTTCGGGGAAGGGGTGAGCGGAATCTCTTACCAAAATCGGTGTCCCTGGATCAAACCGTGATTATCTGCCTGGAGAAATTTTCATTGGCATCATCTTCAGTCCAAGGACGATAGAATCTCGGCCCATGAGCGTAATTGTGCAAAAATTCGGCGGATCGGTCCTCCAGGACGCCCAATCCATCCGTCGCTGCGCCCATGAGACGATGAAAAAGCACGAATCCGGGTACGGCGTTATTGCGGTCGTGTCCGCTCTGGGGATGACCACGGATCGATTATGTGATTTGGCTAATCAGGTAGCATCGCGGCCTGATCCAAAGTTACTCGATCAGGTGCTGGCACGGGGTGAGCAGATTGCCTCTGGTCTGCTGGCAATAGCAATCAACGATCTGGGGGGTGATGCCGTAAGCCTGGTCGGGGCTGATCTGGGAATCGTGACGGATAATCAGGCAGGAAATGCTCGGATCCTCCACGTCGATCGAACGGTATATGACATTCACCTTCAGGCCGGCCGAATCATCGTGGCAGCCGGATATCAGGGTGTCTCTCAGGATGGCCATCTCACCACACTGGGGCGGGGCGGATCGGATCTCACCGCCGTGGCGTTGGCCATTTCCACCAACGGTCAGCCGAAGAACGGACGATGTGAAATCTACCGGGATGTTGACGGCGTTTATACCGCAGATCCTAAATTGATCGAACAGGCGCAACGCCTGCCCGCCTTATCGTACAACTCCCTGCTGAACCTGGTGAATCACAGCGAGGGAGTCGTACATCCACGCGCGGTGGATCTGGCTCGACGTCATCACCTGCCCCTGCACATACAGCATATCGAGGCGACTGAGGGAGGGACAGTGGTTGGTGATGCTACGCTGCCGGATTGTCCCTCGATGGAACAGACATCACTCCTGGCCTGCACACTCACCGAAAATTACTGCCGCCTCTCAGTCTGTCACCTTCCCGTTGATTTTCACAACATCAAACCTTTGTTGGATCAACTGACCATGCAGGAGATCACGCTTCGTCATTTTGAGACAGTGAGGATTGCCGGGGGATCGATGCTGATGCTGACAGTGGAGCAATCGCATCGTGAGGCAGCGGCAGCTTGTGTAGGTCATTGGCTCGATGATATTGGATCAGGTGATCTGTCGGTTTCATCACCTGAATCGCGCCTCTCATTGATTGGCCAGGGATTGCTTGATAATCCTGGAGATATTGCTTCAATGACCACCAGTCTGTCAGAGTCCGATTTCACAGTTGAGCATTTCACTGCCTCTTCTGATGTCTGCACATGGTATTTGCCTTCATCCCAGGCTCATGATGCGCTGCGACTCATCCACGATCATTTCCTTATACGAAATTCAATTGATATTCGTGCAGCAAGCGCATATTGAGCAGTTTGTGTTGTTTCCATGAAGCGCGGTATAGCCGCGGTACTTCATGGGTAACGGCCTAACCACACAATCCGAGTTACAGATTCTTCAAACCCAGAATGTTCGCCAGCCAGCCGGATTGGACATTCTCAATCTTTGCCGATTGCCCGGTGATCGCTTCTGCAGCGATATAACCACTTCGCACAGCACCTTCCATCGTGGCGGGCCAACCTGTATTACACCAGTCCCCTGCGATGAGCAGGTTAGGCACATCACCCTGCATCCCCATTGTGGTCGGGTGAATGCTCGGCCGATACTGATCAACATCAGGAGTCAATGCAAGCGTAGCCCGTTTTTCTTTGATGACTCTGTTTGATGACGGCGTCAAGCCCTTTGATTGTGGCAAAACACTGTAAATGTCAGTGACCACACGCCGTTCAATTTCTTCTCCATTCATCTGCATCCAATCGTCGGCTGCGCTCATGACAGCAAGAATGTGCTGCCGACCGGTTTCGTCGGTTCCTTTATTGAAAAGCCAATCCAGATCGTGATCGACCATCGCAAGATGTGGAAGATCCATGATGGGTTGATCAAAATGCAAATGCACCCCAAGAATCGGGCTGAGCTGGAATTGATCCAGATGATGCAAACGGGAATCGCGCTGCTGTAGGGTTTCACTTACGAGTTTTTGCAATCGATCGTAGGGGACGGCTGATATCACTGCCGCGGCTTCGACCATACCGTCATCAGTCACGACGCCTGTAATCCTGTTGCCATCGTATGCAATTGCGCGGGCTGATTTTCCCAGGAGGATTTCCCCCCCCACATCATTGAGAATTAATTCGATCGGATCATACAGCTGAACAAGCGGTACACGAGCGATACCCATCGTGGATGACCATCGATGAGACAGGAATCCCTCCTGGAAAACCTGCAGGGCATAGGTTGCATCAATCCGATCAACCGGCAGGTTGCATGCACTGACAATAATCGTGTTCCAGAACCTGTGGATGACGTGTTCCGGTTGATCACACGATGCCAGGAATTCACCAAACGCCCGTCCACTCCATTGATGTCGCGCAGCTATTCCGAGTCGGATAATGCGCCACATGCCACGTTGAATGTGTCGTTTTTCCTGTCGGCTGAAGATGCTCATGCGTCGCAGTGCACCGGCCAAATGCAACGGTGCGGGCAGGTGGCCGGCTCGAAAAACGTCGATGATTCCCTTCCCTGCGGTCCAGTAGAATTCGCGGTGCCAGTCGATTTGATCCAGCACGCCAAGGCGCTCATAGAAATCGATCAAGTGAGTAAAGCACCCCATGAGCACATGCTGACAATTGTCCAGCAGCTTGCCGCTTTGCTGATCGAAAAAGCTACTCGCCCGCCCACCAAGTTGTTTACGGGTTTCGATGATGATGGGGCAGCAATCGTGTTTGGCTAATTGAACCCCAGCAGCCATCCCTGCCAGACCTCCCCCAATAATGGCAATGTTTTTCTTCACGATTGTTTCTTGTTGCGGGTCGCCCATTTAGCCTGCAATGCGATGGCTCCCTTTTCCAGCGCGCTGAGTTGTACTCGCGGCCCACGAATAATCGTGGCAGGATCGCGCTTCATCTTCAGGAGCAATCGGTGATAGATGTTGCGCATTGCCCACAATGTTGGTCGACATTCATTGTCGATCATGGATTCCAGCGGTTCGGCTGAGGCGTAGTAAGATTCAACACGTTGAATTTGATGGTGTAGAAATTCCTGCGCTCGGGTTGATACTTCGCCATCGAGAAGCTCGTCCGGCGTAAGTTGGAAACGATCAAAATCATCACTCGGCAGGTAGATTCTTCCCAGGGAATAATCTTCCTGAAAATCACGCAGGATGTTGGTGAGTTGAAAGGCAATTCCCAAATCTTCTGCCAATGGATATGCCTGATGATTGGTGGTTCCCCAGATTGCCAGACAAACCTTTCCGACAGAGGAAGCGACACAGCGGCAATACTCGCGCAGGTCTGCAAATGTCTGATAGACATGATCTGACAGATCAGCTTGCTGGCCGTCGAGCATGTCGTGGAATGCCTGCTCCGGGAGTGTGTACTGCCCGGCAACTTCTCCCAGACCATGAAGAACGGGATCATCATGGCCCGGCCTGCCTGACAATGCATTGATCGTTTCCTGACGGAAATCTTCTATTTGGTCGATCGCTGCGCTTCCGGCTTCGGAGTTCCCGTCGACAAGATCATCTGCTTTGCGCATCCACGCGTAGATCACATACATTGCGGTACGGCGCGGCTCAGGTAGCAATTTCAAACCGTAATAAAAATTCTTCGCTTCACGGCGCGTAACATCCTGGCAGTGCTGTGTTGCATGGGATGCGAAGGATGTTTCAACTGCCGTCACGTTTCTGAACCTTGCCTTATCAAATTAACGATTGAATCGCTTCAACTTAGTCATCAGACCAGCCTGGAAAAGCAGACCAAGTTTAGCAGGAATTGAGAGTTTCGGCCGGTGTAAAACCGTCTCATAATTCCAGAGTTCAATACTCCGCAACACGTGCTGACCACCGGCGGAAAAAAGCCAGATGATCGGGCGGCTGGTCGTTGAGATTTTTTCCAGTAATTTTGAACCGCGTTCATAGATCGGCCAGGTGCGCTCCACGAGGTTTCGTACCAGTTGGCAACTTTCTCCCAGGAATTCACGGTCAACTGCATATCCCTGGCGAGCACTTCCGATTAATCGTTCCTCAAAACCCTCGATCTTATGGCATTCAGCGGGGATGTAGATTCGATCGCGCTTCATGATATCCCGATGGATGTCCTGCCAGTGATTTGTCAGTTGCAGAGCCGTGCAGATTTCATCACTCCTGTGGAACAGCGCATCTTCGCGTGGCTCATCCAGCAGCATGAGTACCAGCCGACCCACTGGATTGGCACTCAAACGACAATAGCCAATCAACTGATCCCAGTTTTCGTATCGGAAGATCCTTTGATCCTGTTCAAACGCACAGATCAGGTCATCAAAAAGTTGCTGAGGCAGATCATGTCGCTCAATAACCGGATGCAGAGCAATGAACACCGGATGTCGAGGCTGGCCCCGGTAGCAATCCTCCAGTTCCGCACGCCACCACACCAGAAGATCCAGTGCTTTTTGTGGATCGGGAATCTCGTCACCAAGATCATCAGCCCAACGGCAGAAGGCATACACGGCAGCGAAGGAATCACGAAGTTGACGTGGGACAAACCAACTCAACACGCTGAAGTTTTCGTAGCGTCCCAGTGCGAGTTGACGACACATCTTTTGTGCCTCATCCAGCGAACATGGCCGGCATTGATCCGGGCCGTAGTGTTCGAGTTGTTCAACCGGATTGTGCATATGGACTTTTGGGGATCATTGGGTCAGGAATCCCTCACTGTAACGTGAACTCGCACAACCGGCCAGATCGTGTTTGTTTCTCCCGGAACCGGTCAGGAACGAAACACTAAGCTATCATGGAACAACGATGAAATTGATTCTTGCCAATCCGAGAGGTTTCTGCGCGGGCGTTTACATGGCGATTGATGTCGTCAACCAGCTACTCAGCATCGCAAGGGGGCAATCGATCTACGTTCATCATGAAATCGTGCATAACCGACACGTAGTCGATCGTTTCCGTCAGCAAAACGTCCAATTCGTTGATGACATCACAGAAGTGCCGCACGATTCAATCGTCGTTTTCAGCGCACATGGTGTGAGCCCTTTCATACGTCAGCAGGCACTGGAGCGAAATCTCGTTGCCATTGACGCAACCTGCCCACTGGTGACCAAGGTCCATGCCGAAGCAATCCGATATGCTCGTAAGGGATATCAGATCCTGCTCATCGGACATACCTCGCACCAGGAGGTCATCGGAACCCGAGGCGAGGCACCGGACGCCATCCAGGTCGTTGAATCGCCGGATGACGTGCCCAACCTGATAATCAAGGATCCGGAAAAGCTGGTCTATCTGACACAAACGACTCTCAGTCGTGATGATGCCAGCAGGATTATCAGTGCGTTGAAGGATGCATTTCCGAGGATCAAGGATCCACCCAGCGATGATATCTGCTATGCCACGACCAACCGCCAGAGTGCTGTCAGTGCTTTGACGCCGCAGTGTGATCTGGTGCTGGTTGTGGGATCAAGTAACAGTTCCAATTCCCAACGACTCACGGAAATTGCCCAGGCATTCGACAAGCCCGCCAAACTCATTGATGATGCCAGCGAACTTGTGGATAATTGGTTTGATGGTGTGGAAACCGTCCTCATCACCGCTGGAGCAAGTGCACCGGAGGATCTGGTCAAGGACTTGATTGTGGAACTCATCACTCGCTTCGGCGGAGAGGTGGAACTGCACGATATTCACCATGAGTCGGTGGAGTTCGGATTACCCGGTACGCTCAAGGAATTCATGCGAGAACAGGGAATCGATCCCACCGGTCGACGTATCAGTATGGATACGGCAGCGGCGATCGAATCGTGGCTGACGCAGCAGAATGTTCCTCATAAGGTCATCGATCTGACTGTGGGGAAAACGTGATCATGCACTGTCACGGGTTGTTTGTGCCTCTTGAAGAAACAGATTCAGAGGGGGGAGTGCCATGATTGACCCGTTTTCATTTTTTGATTGCCAGCTCGATGAACTGAAGACATGGTGCAGTCAACAGGGATTTCCCAGTTACCTGCCCCAACAATTATGCCAGTGGGTGTATGAGCGCGGCGTCGTCGATCCGAGTCTTATGACCAACATTTCACTGCAGAATCGTCAGCAACTGGCTGATCACATACGGTTTTACACTGGTACCGTCTTATCATCGCAGACGGCAAGTGACGGCACAGAGAAGTTGCTGCTTTCCTGGGACGATGACAAATCAACTGCATCGAATGAATCCACGGAGCAAAAAGCCTGGCAGGGAACTGAATGTGTCATGATTCCGACGGATGCACGCAGGACGGTGTGTGTGTCCAGCCAGATTGGATGTCCAGTGGGGTGTCGATTCTGCGCATCTGGTATCAATGGATTGAACGGTCAACTCACCGCAGGCCAGATTGTGCAGCAGGTGCATCGCCTTCAATTTTCATCGGATGCACGACGCATTTCAAACGTCGTGTTTATGGGGATGGGTGAGCCGTTAGCGAATCTTGAAGCTGTGACCCGTGCCATTCGCATCCTCAATGCCTCGTGGGGATTCGGAATCAGCGCACGTCGTATCACGGTATCAACCGTGGGATTACCCTCTGCGATACGTAAATTCTCGCAGTTTGAACTTCCGGTGACGCTGGCATTGAGTCTGCATGCACCAAATGATCAATTGCGTCGCCAACTCATTCCCTGGGCGGAATACGCCACGATTGATGAAATCCTTGATGCATGCGACGGCTACTTCACAAAGACCGGCCGGGAGATCACACTCGAATATCTGCTGCTTCGTGGCGTCAACGATCAACTGGAGCATGCAGAACAGTTGGCGGGAATCGCCAGGAAAATCCGAGCAAATGTCAACTTGATCCGATTCAATGAGGTCAAGGGGATTCCGTTTGATCGCCCGACTTCAGATGATGTGTATGCATTCCAAAATACATTACGTCAGCACGGAATTAACACACACCTGCGCGCGAGTCGGGGGCGTGATATTGCAGCGGCATGCGGACAATTGCGCCTCGAACAGGCAAACAGATGAATCACACCAATCGTTCGTGTGGGAGAGGATGATCCACGCAGCACAAACCTGTATACTGCCCTCATGAGTTTACTTGTTACCGGAACCGTTGGCATTGATACCGTCCAGACACCCACCCAGGAAGTCACAGGTGTTCTTGGCGGTTCATGTTCTTATTTTGCTGCAGCAGCTTCATTTTTCTGCCCGGTGCGCATTGTCGCAGCAGTGGGGGGAGATTGGCCGAGCGAACATCGCAGCATGATCGAACAATTTGACAACATCTGCCTGGAGGGTTTGGAGCATCGGAGCCAATCCAGCACATTTGCCTGGGGCGGAAAATACCTCGACAACATGAACGAACGCGAGACACTATTCACCGATCTGAATGTACTGGAGGAAGATCCGCCGCCGGTACCTGAATCGTATCGGGACAGTCGTTACATCTTTCTCGCCAACACGCATCCCACGGAGCAGAAGGCGTTTCTGGAGAATTTTCCCAATCGTGCTATCTCCGTGGTGGACACAATGAATCTGTGGATCAACATCGCTCACGATGAGTTGATCGAACTGCTGCGTCTGGTGGATGGGATTGTGCTCAATGACTCGGAAGCAGAAATGCTCACTGGATCACGAAATGCAGTTACCGCGGCAGAAAAGATTCTGGATTTCGGTCCGAAGTTCGTCGTTGTGAAAAAAGGAGAACACGGGTGCCTCTTGCGTCATCACAACGATCTTGCGGTACTCCCGGCCTATCCTGCTGAACAGACCCAGGTAATTGATCCGACGGGTGCGGGTGACAGCTTTGCCGGCGGGATGATGGGGTACCTGGCAGCGCAGGATCGGGTGGATTTTACTTCGCTGCAGACCGCACTTGCCTGGGGAACGATCATCGCCAGCTTTACCATCGAATCATTCTCCCTGGACAGACTCTCAAATCTAACCCGAGGGAATATTGATGAGCGAATGGTGAATTTCCAGACCGCCTGTCGTGTGGGAGCGTAATGCGGTTTTGTTTTCTGTTTGATTACGACTCTTCAATGATCGGGCGCAATTGTCCATCGTGCTTTTTGAGCAGCAGCTCCGCTTCACCAAAATCGATCTTACGATGAAACATCGCAATGGCGGTCTTGAGTTGCATGTGTGCCTGTTCCAGCAATTCGGCAGCTTCTTGACGCATCAAACCCGGGCATAACTCCATCAGAATTCGCAGCGCGCGATCCGTCAGCTTGTCGTTCGTTGCCCGGAGGTCCACCATGAGGTTGCTGTACACTTTCCCCAATTGAACAAACGTGGTTGTGGTAATAATGTTCAATACAAGCTTGGTTGCCGATCCTGCCTTGAGACGTGTCGATCCGGTCAGAAGTTCCGGCCCGGTATTGAGGCAAATCACGTGATCACAATCAGGTATTTGTTCCGCAAGGGGGACACAGGTGAGAAGGCCGGTCCTGGCTCCGCACTGCTTAGCATATTGAATCGCACCCAGGACGTAAGGCGTCGTGCCGCCGGCAGCAATTCCCAGTACCGTATCGTGAGCCTGCAATGACAGTTCTAAAAGAGTGTCGTGCGCTCCGCAGGGATCGTCCTCCCGGGACTCTGATGAGCGCCTGAGCGATGTATCGCCGCCTGCAATAATTCCAATGACCTGTTCGGGATCAGATTGAAAAGTGGGGGGGCATTCGGATGCATCAAGAACACCGAGGCGGCCGGACGTTCCCGCGCCGATATAAATCAATCTCCCGCCTTCTCTCATGTGTTGCACGAGATTGCCAATGAATTCAGAAATCTGATTGCGCGAATCATGGACTGCATCATAAACACAACGATGATCTTCAATCATCAGCTCCACGCAATGTTTGATATTCAGCGCATCAAAATTCTTTGATGACTCGTGACGGTGTTCGGTGCGCAGGTGTCCGCGATCTGCAGGAAGTGAAGAATTGTTCATGATGAAATTTCAGGGAAGATACACATGAGTTGTTGCATCGTAACAATAAATTGAAAACCGCCGAATCCCGAACGAATACGGCGGCTTTCATTGTTGTGTCGTGTCGGCTTGCACCGCACCCCCATAAAAAGGTATGCAACAGGCCGATACGGAAGCACGAGTGAATTTACTTTGCCATCTCCTTGAGTCCCTTGAGCGGCAAGACCTTGACAACATTGTGAGCCGGTTTGGCTTTGAACATCATCTCTTCACCAGTGAATGGGTTGATGCCTTTGCGTGCAGCCCGTCGTGGTTTGTGTACCTTTTTGATTTTCATCAAACCGGGTACGGTAAATGTTCCGGGGCCGCGCCGACCAATGTCCTTCTTGATGAGTCCGGCCATTGCGTCAAACACGTTGGCAACATCTTTTCGGGTGAGGTCTGTTTGTTCAGCGATTTCACCGACGATTTGGGATTTCGTTCGTGCTTTCAGTCCAGTCTTTTTGGTGACCTTTTTCTTGGTCTTCTTCTTTGCCATCGCAGAGATTCCTTTCGTAGTATGGCAGGCCGATGTGGCACTGTCTTTTTGAGACTTTACTGCTGCATTATCGGATCTACAAGCGCTTTCGACCTATAAAAATAGGGTTTTTTTTACTACGATGAAGATGTTCCGGAACGGGTGATTTCTCAGCATGTTTGGCCCCATGTCAGTACCCATATCAAAATCACCCGGATCGGCACCTGACATGGTCGATGATTGATGGTTGACGACGGTCATTTTGCATGGGAATATGCGTGGATATCGAGGACAGGTGGCCGAGCGGCTGAAGGCACCGGTTTGCTAAACCGGCGTATCACGCAAGTGGTACCGCGGGTTCGAATCCCGCCCTGTCCGTTACCCTTGTGAGAGGTATTTGACCCTTCAATACTACATTCCCTCACTTCATTTCATCATTTTGATATTGATCGCAACGATAGATTCCACTGCCAGATAGCAGTTTCTGGCTATCCAGCAGACCTTTTCCCTTTTCCACCGGCAACCAGGACCGATGAATAAACAGCATAAGTCATTTCACGATAAGAAGGTGGGAATCGCGTGAATCACAGGATCCGTACATTATCCGGCAAGGAAAAGCGTCTCCTGGATTATGCCAACTGTGCCGGCTGAGCGGGGAAACTCCCCATTGGGGAGATTGCACAGGTCGTGCAGCGATTATCCACGCCCCAGCATCCTGACCTGCTCATCGGAGTGGAACACTTCAGTGATGCAGGAGTGTACCGGCTGAATGAACATCAGGCTTTGGTCCAGACACTCGATTTCTTCGCACCGCTGGTTGAAGATCCTTTCGTGTTCGGGCAGATTGCCGCCGCAAACTCGTTGAGCGATGTCTATGCCATCGGCGGGCAACCCACTACGGCGCTCAACATCGTCGGATTTCCCGATGGTGATTTGAGCCTGGATATCCTGGCAGAAATCCTCAACGGAGGATCAGAACGCGTAGAAGCGGCTGGAGCGGTCGTGGTCGGCGGACATTCGGTTCGGGACAGCGAAATCAAATACGGCATATCAGTCACCGGCATCGTCGATCCCCAGCAGATGATGACCAATACCCAGGCCCGTGCAGGGGACGTGCTTGTGCTGACCAAGGGGCTGGGTACGGGATTCATCACCACCGCGATCCGTAAGGAGAAATGCCCGGAGGAGACCATCTCGACTGCATGTGCCAGTATGACGCAACTCAATCAGAATGCGTCGAAAATGGCTTTGGCGTGCAATGCCAAGGCGGCAACTGATATCACCGGATTCGGCCTGGCAGGTCATGCCTGTGAGATGGCGCAGGCAAGCGGTGTGTGTCTGGAAATCCAGTTGAGCACACTTCCCCTGCTTCCCGGAGCTTTGGAGCTTGCCTGCCAGGAGCATTTCACGGGCGGTTTCAATGCGAACCGTCAGTACGTTCTTCCGTTAGCAGATGTAGCAGAAGGAGCTGAGCAAGCCGAATCGTACAATTTCCTCTTCGATCCACAGACTTCAGGGGGTTTGCTCGTGGCGGTGCCGCATCATGCTGCAGATGAATTGATCACCCGCTGCCACGATGTTGGTGAAACCGCAGCCACAATCATCGGACATGTCGTCGAGCGGGTTGACGCAGATCTTCACATACGACACTGAGCACATCATTATCAGCATAATCTCGATTTGGAACCGATCTGATCATGGACTACCATAGGTGCTCCATTTACGGGGTGTGGGTTTTTCATGATTGAAAGGACATAATGAATACTGTGCTGGCTCTCAACAATGATCACATGGGACATGGGGATACTGAACTGGGGCGTCAATTACTCGGTACATTCCTTGCCAAGACCGGAGCGTTGAAAGGCCTGGACGCCATTGTGTTTTACAACTCAGGCGTCAAGCTTGTCGCAAACGGATCACCGGTTCTGGCATTGCTGGATCATCTCCACGAAGATGGAATTGATCTGCTCCCATGCGGAACGTGCCTGAATCATTTCAAGCTGGAGCCTGTGGTGGGAGAGGTTTCGGATATGGATTCAATTATACGTCACCTCAGCGATGCAAAAAAAGTGATTACACTTTAGATCCTGTTATGTTGATGCGGATTATTTATTGATCTGTTGTATCAACCCCCCCGGCCGCATCCAGTCCTGAGGAACCTTCCGATGTCCCATCAACTCATTCTGGGAACTGCGGGACACATTGATCACGGTAAGACCGCGCTGATCCAGGCGCTGACGGGGGTCAACACCGACCGATTGCCTCAGGAACAGGAACGAGGCATCACCATCGATATTGGCTTTGCCCATCTGGATCTAGGTGATCATCAACTGGGAATTGTGGATGTGCCCGGCCACGAAAGATTTATCAAAAACATGCTCGCCGGAGCAGCGGGGATGGATATCGCCATGCTGGTGGTAGCGGCCGACGATTCGGTCATGCCTCAGACCGTTGAGCATCTTGCGATCCTACGACTTCTCAAATTGAAAACCGGGCTTATCGCGGTCACGAAAACTGATCTGGTCGATGAAGATTGGCTCGCGCTGGTTGAAGACGACATTGAACAAATGGTGGAAGGCACATTCCTGGCCGGAGCTCCGATTGTGCGAACGTCTGCAACAACCGGTGAGGGCCTCGATAAACTCAAAGAGTCACTCCAAATACTCGCAACTCAGATCCAACAGGATCGTGATGAAGATGAGCCGTTTCGACTGGCGGTGGATCGCTCGTTTGCAGTCAAGGGCAGGGGAACGGTCGTGACGGGAACCGTGTGGTCCGGCTCTGTGTCACAGGGAGGTGGAATTCAATGGCTTCCGTCGGGTAAGCCGGTGAAATTGCGCGGTCTGCAATCACACAATCAGGAGACTGATACAGTCCGGCGGGGTCAGCGAGCAGCGTTGAATCTGGCTGATGTACACCATACGGACATACACCGTGGGCACGAACTTGCAGACGTCGGTTATCTGCAGGCAACCCGATGTCTCACCGTGCTCCTGGATATGCTTCCCGCAAGTCCGCAGCCGCTCAAACACCGTGCACGCGTGAGGCTACACCTGGGGACGCAGGAGGTCATTGCAAGTGTCCGATTGCTGCGGGGTACCAGTGTCGAACCGGGTGAACGCGCGTATGCCCAGTTGATTTGTGCAGAACCGATTGTGGCAACCTGCCGACAACCGTTCGTGCTGCGTCGGGAATCGCCCTTGGATACGATCGGAGGAGGGGAAGTTCTGATCCCCGTGAGTAAGCTTATATCACGGCGAGATCCTGAAAAGATCAAAAAGCTGGATTGTTTACATCATGAGGATGATTTGATCCGGGCCGAAACGGCAATCTTCTTCAAGGCAGACGATCCGTGGTCCGACTTTGATCTATGTCGGGATGCTGATCTGTCACCCGGCACGATTTCATCCATACTCGAGCAACTGGAGCAGCAGGGGACGGTGATCACACTCGATGAACAACAGCGTAAAACCCTGCGACTCCACCGGGATGTGTTGACACCGATCCGGGATGAAGTGTTGCGTGCCGTTGAGAGGCTCCATGCGGATACACCACTTGCACGCTCTATTCCACGGCAGCGTATTGCCAAACATCTTCATTACAGTCGAAAAGAGACCATTGAAAAGGTCATCGATTCAATGATTGCAGATTCAGTGCTGATCGGAAATGAGCAGAATGTCGCCCATCCCAAGCACGAGCCGAAGTTGACTGAAGATCAGAAGATGTTGAAGAATCGTGTGATTGATGCTTTTCATCGAGCGAAATTCCAACCGCCGACGGTTGATGCCCTGGTGAGCGAAATGTCCTCATCCAGCGGTGAAATTTTGGCACTGATCGAGCTGGGGATGAGCGAGAATCACTTGGTTCATATTCACGAAAAACTGTTTCTCCACATGGAATGGGAACGGGAATTGCAAAAAGTCATACACGCAGCCATGCAGGACGGGCAGGGATTGACCGTCAGCCAAATCCGCGAGTTGCTGGATACATCCCGGAAATTTGCGGTACCTATCTGTGAATATCTCGATCGAATCGGACTGACTCGACGGGAAGGCGATATTCGCCTGCTAAAATAGAACGGAACATCAGAAAACAATATTGAGTAACACAATGGCAGATGGCGGATCCCAAACTGGTTCTTCAAACACCGATGCAAATGAGAAACTTCGACAACTGCCTCCGGTCCACGCCATAGTCGAACAACTCATGCAGCATGATGGGATTCAATCCGTTCCACAGCAGGTTGTGACGGACGCTGCACGTCGCATTGTCGAACAATATCGCTCTGCTGTTTTATCCGGCGAACCAGGTGGGATTGAGATTCCATCACTGGAGCAGCTTGTTGAAGAAGCAACCAGGATCATTGACGCTGCGGAAAGGTTTCCGCTTCAGCCAGTCATCAATGCAACCGGGATCGTGATCCACACCGGTTTGGGGCGTGCTCCACTGGCTGAGAACGCAGCCCAGGCAGTCGTTGATGCAGCTCGACATTACGTCCCGGTTGAGTTGAATATGACAACCGGTGAACGCGGCCAGCGCAGCGATCTTGTCCGGGAATTATTACAACATTTGACCGGCGCTGAATCAGCCGTCGTCGTGAACAACAATACTGCTGCTCTTGTGCTGGTTCTGTCAGCATTGGCGCAGGATCGAAATGTCATTGTATCCCGCGGTGAGTTGATTGAGATCGGTGGAAGCTTTCGGTTGCCGGACATCATTCAGGCAGGGGGCGCAATCCTGCGGGAAGTGGGAACAACCAACAAGACGAAGTTGGCAGATTTCGAGCAGGCTATTGATGATCATGCAGCCGCCATAATCAAAATTCACTCGTCCAATTATCGCATTGAGGGATTTACCGAATCGGCTTCGATCGTATCACTCGTGCAGCTTGGTCAGAAATGTGGCTTGCCCGTGATCCATGATATCGGTTCGGGCCTGCTGAAACCGGCACTCGATCATGCCATGCTCCTCGATGAACCTGATGCGACCTCATCAATCGCAGCGGGAGTGGATCTCGTCCTTTTCAGCGGGGACAAGCTCCTCGGGGGTCCACAAGCTGGAATCATTGTCGGCAAACGGCAATACATTGAATGTATTGAAAAGCATCCTCTCATGCGCGCCATGCGCGTCGACAAGCTCACGTTGGCAGCACTGATTGCCACGCTTCGATTACACCGAAATGAGCGGGCTTCAGCAGAAATTCCAGTTCTGCAGTTCGCTTATCAGTCGGTTGACCAGTTAAAACAGCGCGCTCAATCGATTGCTGATCGCCTCTCAGGCGTGGAGGGGATCAAAAAGGTGTGCTGCGAACCAACCTCGGCTTACCTAGGGGGTGGTTCGGTACCGACTCAGGAGATCCACAGCGTCGCTGTGGTCATCCAAACCCGGTCAAAGACGGTTGATGAACTGGCAGAGATTCTCAGACAGAGTGATCCGCCGATCATTGCCCGGATTCGTCAGGATTCCCTCTGGCTCGATCTACGAACGGTTTTTCCAACTCAGGATAATTTCATGCCGGATGCCATCATCCGGGCATGCAGTTCATCCCAGTCCTGAACATTATTTAATGAGTTGTGTGTGCCTTGAACCGAAGGTACAGTGATTGAGATAACTCTGGGGGAGGGGAGACAATCCAGAGCTTTCGGGAGTGTCAGCACGCCTGGTGGCGGCCACGGGCTTCAAACCCGTTGTGGGGCTTGGAGATCAGGTCCCAGGTGGGTTCGATTCCCATCCACTCCCGCTTTTCGTGATCTCATCAACTGCACTGACGACTTTTCTGCCGATTGGAGGTCATAACATGATCAGATTACCCAGAGTGACATAGGTGGCGATAAAGTCGTTTCTCAGGAGCCACAGGTCTACATTGCGAGGTTTTAATATTTTTCATTGCCATTTTACTGTCCAAGTCGGTATCTTCGGGGAGATACAAGAGCTATCGGCTCACCGATGCACGGCTGTAGGTGTGCTCACTATCTTTCTAACCAGGAGAAGTTGAATGATGCGTATGGTTCAAAACCGGAAATGGTTTAAAACAACGGTAATTCCGGTGTTGCTGTGCGGGGCTATGGGGATGTTTGGAGCTTCGGCTTCAAACAATGAGGCAACATCAGGACGTGTTATCCACGTCCCCAACACAAATGTTTCTGTACAACTTTGGGAAGGAGCTGATGTCAGCGGTCAAATAAAACCGCACTACTCCATCAGTCTTGATGGGAAAAATTACTCTCGTGCGAGAGCAACCTCTTACGATATCAAATTGCGCTATGCACAGTTCGATCCACTATCAGATCAGAAAACACGATCGATTCGGCCCGAACTCATGGCGGGTGATGACACAAACCTGTACATCGTTCAGTTCGTGACGCAACCGCTGGAAGTGTATCGCCAGGGTATCCGTGAGCTTGGGGGTGTTGTTTACAAGTATCTCGCGCATCACAGTCACATCGTCAAGATGAACGCTGATGTCAAGGATGCTGTTTCACAATTGCCTTACGTTCGCTGGGTTGGTCAGTATCACCCCGCGTATCGTTTGGAAGAATTCATGCTCAACAATGTTGATCGCGCTCAGTCGATGTATCCATCACAGCGCTACAACATCATGGTGATGGAATCGGGGATGAGTCAGAAAGTAGCGGTCACCGAAGCCATCGCATCCTTTGGCGGATACGTTGATCAGGTTGATGGCGGCAAATTCCTCCTCGTCGCCACGCTCACACCCGAGCAACTGTTTGCTACTGCCCGGCTTGATGAAGTCCTGTTCATCGACCGCTGGGGGCCATACGAAGTCGATATGGACAAGTCACGTATTGTCAGTGGGGCAAACTACCTGGAAACCGTTGCCGGCTACACCGGTGAGGGTGTTCGGGCTGAGATCTTCGACAACGGCTTCAACCTGAGTCATGTTGACTTTAATCATCACCCGCTGATCCAGCACGGTGCCGTCGGAAGTGCTTCCCATGGAGCCGCCACATCAGGAATCGTTTGTGGTGACGGCACTGGTAATCCAGTTGGGCGAGGCATCATGCCCGACGCTCAGGGTATCGTGGCTGACTACAACACGATCGGTCTGGAAGGCCCCACGCGCTATCAGCATACCGGCGAGTTGGTTGATCCCAACCTTCCCTACAAAGGCATATTCCAAACTGCCAGTGTAGGAAGCCCCCGTACGACAGAATATTCAACGATTTCTGCAGACACCGATGCTTCACTGTTTGAGTTCGATGTCGTGCACTGCCAGTCACAAAGTAATGCGGGTGATCCGATGTCACGTCCCCAGGCCTGGGCAAAGAATATCATCTCAGGCGGCGGTATCTATCACTACGACAACACGAACCCAAATGATGATTGCTGGTGCAACGGCGGATCGACCGGTCCGGCAACTGATGGTCGTATCAAACCTGACCTTTGCCATTTTTACGATAATATTTTCACCACCACGTCAGGAAGTTCTACGTCCTACACGTCAAGCTTCGGCGGAACCAGTGGTGCTACTCCGAACATCTGCGGCTATACCGGCCTGTTCTTCCAGATGTGGGCTGATGATAATGGCACAGGATATGGTGCAGTCTTCGGTAATCAGCTTGCTGTTCCCGGTGGCACGGTCTTTGAGAACAGAGCTCACATGACCACCGCCAAAGCGATGATGATCAATACCGCAAACCAGTATCCCTTCACGGGTCTCAATCACGACCTCACGCGTACCCATATTGGCTGGGGTATGCCGAGCGTTCAGAATATTTACGACATGCGGGAAAAGATGCTGATTGTCAATGAGGAAGACATCCTGACAAACCTCAGCTCAATTTCATACGTGGTTGCGGTTCCGTCAGATGAACCACAACTGAAGGCTACGCTTGTTTATGCTGATCCTGCAGGTAATCCCGGTGCCCAGATGCACCGCATCAACGATCTTTCTCTCAAGGTAACGTCACCTTCAGGTACTGAGTATTGGGGCAACAACGGCCTGCGGGAAGGGAACTGGTCAACTCCCGGCGGTTCCTCGAATATCGTGGACACCGTGGAGAATGTTTTCGTTGAGTATCCTGAAAGTGGAGCATGGACGATCGAAGTCTTCGCTGATGAGATTATTGAAGACAGCCATGTGGAAACACCTGAACTTGATGCCGACTTCGCCTTGATCGTCAGCGGTGGCGAACAGGGGCCAGGATTTGGCCTTTCCGTCGATCCCTGGAGTCAGGATATCTGCGCTCCAGCGAACGCTGTGTATGACATCGAAGTCCTGCAGTTCCTCGGATTTGACGAACCTGTAACGCTCAGCGTTACAGGTAATCCACCTGGAACGACCGCATCCTTCTCTACCAATCCCGTTATTCCTCCGGGAACAACCACCCTCACCATCTCCAATACTTCAGGTGGCACCCCTGGCGATTATCTGATGCAGCTTGACGGTGACACCGTCTCACAGGAGCGAACCGTAGGCATCGGCCTGGGGCTCTCCACTGCGATTCCGGGCGCTGCTAATCTCGTAAGCCCAGCCGACGGTGCAACTGAAATCGCACGAAAACCGCTTTTGGATTGGGATGCTGCGACACAGGGCACGAACTATGACCTTGAAATATCCACGAATTCAAACTTCACGAACGTGGTCTACGCGGCATCAACCAGCGACACCAGCCACACAGTTCAGACAAATCTGGATGTCTTCACGCTTTATTACTGGCGTGTCCAGGCAGACAACGGTTGCGGTGTCGGTCCTTACTCTGATGTATTCAGCTTCACAACACTGGACCAGCCTGATTACTTCACTGAGGAGTTTACCGCATTCGATCTCAACGGCTTTGCGGTAGCTATTATCCCCGACGGCTCGGGCGATTACTATCAGATTTGTGGTTGGGAAATTGATGAATTACCAACTGATCCAACCGGTGGTACAACCCTGCCGCTCAGCGATGATGACTATGAGACCGTGACACCCGGCAAGCCAGTTTCGCTGTATGGGACTTCATACAACTCCTTCCACGTCGGCTCCAATGGCTACATCACCTTTACTGCTGGTGATACTGACTACAGTGAGACACTGGAAGAACATTTCGAGATGCCACGCATTTCAGGTATGTATGACGATCTCAATCCAAGTACAGGTGGGCTCGTCTCCTGGAAGGTTGATGCAGACCATGTTGCCGTTACCTGGGACGGTGTGCCGGAGTATTCCGCCACGGGTGCCAATACTTTCCAGATTTCGATGTACTTCAACGGTGAAATCCACATCGCCTGGCTGAACTTGACCGCATTGGATGGCATCTGCGGCTTGTCCAACGGCGGTGGTGTCCCGGCAGACTATATCGAATCTGATCTGTCGGCTTCTGGCCCCTGCTCTGAACCATGCCCGGCTGACCTGACTGGTGATGGGATCGTTGATATCAATGATGTCTTTGCTGTTCTGGGTTATTGGGGTGATTGCCCCGATCCGTGCCCGCCCTATTGCACGGCTGATGTAAACGAAGATTGCATCGTTGACGTCGATGACATCTTTGCAGTCCTCGGTATGTGGGGCCCATGTGAGTAATTCACCATTGTGATCTTATTTCATTCTGATACCCCAGCCCCCGGCTCACGTCGGGGGCTTTTTTTCTCTCAACCTGATTCTGGATCAAAGGGAATGTTCAACAGTGATCGACGCTTTGCTGTGATTTGAAAGGCGCATAGGATGTGCTCAATGGAACCCATGCAGTCCAAGCAAGCCGCCATCCTGTCCATAGGCGATGAACTGATCCTGGGTCAGTCTTGTGATACCAACAGTGCATGGCTTTCCTATGAATTGTTGAAACACTCCATCATCACCGCTGAGCATCGTACTGTTGCGGATGATCGCAGTGCCATCTCGTTGAGTATCCGGTCGCTGGCAGAGCAATATGATCTCCTGCTCATCACGGGTGGATTGGGGCCAACGCAGGATGATATGACCAGAGAGGCATTGGGAGATGTGCTCAATCCCGGTGAGTTGCTGGTAGAGGATCTGCAGGCCCGTGATGATCTCGTGCAGTGGTTTTCTGATCGGGGACTGGAAATACCGGAATCAAATTTCCGCCAGATCCTTCGACCGAGCGACATGAGGATGCTTCATAACCCAAATGGCACAGCGCCTGGATTATCTGGTGTACATAGTAGTTGCCAAATCTTCGCGCTACCTGGTCCTCCACGGGAAATGCAACCTATGTTCCTGAACCTGGTGGTTCCTGAGATACCGAAAGTTGATGAGGCATTTTCCGTGCGGATGGCTGAGGTCCATGAGTATGGAATGGGAGAGGCGGAAGCGGCACAGAGGTTGGGGGAAATAACCGATCGCAATCGGAACGATCGTGTCGGAACCACGGCAAGTGAAGCCATCATCACCGCTCGCATCCGGGCACATGGCTCTAAAGAACATGCACAGCAAAGTTGCACGGAGATTGCCGATACTGTGGATCGACTCTGGCATCCGTATTCATTTGGCAGAGAAGGTGTCACCCTGGCCAGTGCAGTGGGAACTCTTTTACGTGATCTTCAACTCACATTGGTGACAGCAGAATCGTGTACTGGCGGCTGGTTGAGTAAGACAATTGTCGATGTGCCGGGATCAAGTGATTACTTCCTCGGCGGTTGGATCACCTACGCAAATTCGATGAAGCAGGACAATCTGCATATATCCGAAGAACTACTCAAGCAGCATGGTGCGGTTTCAGAGCCGGTTGTTCGTGCCATGGCTGAAGGTGCGCTTGGTTCCTCTCAGGCTGATCTGTCCGTTGCCGTCACGGGAATCGCAGGTCCGGGAGGCGGCACAGCAACAAAACCTGTCGGAACAGTGTTTATTGCTGTTGGACAACGGAACTCACGCGGAGAACTATCTTCATTTGTCAGACGATTCAAATTCCTGGCTGAACGATCTGTCGTACGAGACCGTGCGGTCAAATCTGCCCTTCAAATGCTCAGATTTACGATATTAAACGTAACAGAAGATATCCCACTTTTATGGCAGGTATAAACTACGTAATGCTGCTAAGACAACAAAGCAGGAGAATCGCACCTTGACTGAAATTGCCTACATTGGATTAGGCTCAAACATCGGTGATCGCAGAAAGACCTTCGATGCAGCGCTGTTGACGCTGGACCGTGCGGATGGAATCTCAGTTGAAGCGGTAAGCCGGTACATCGAAACTGAACCTATCGGCCAACCGGATCAGGATCGATTCCTCAATGCCGCGGTCAAACTCGAAGTTGATATTACCGCTCGACGATTACTCAAACTGTGCCAGAGTATTGAAGAGCAACACGGTCGGCAACGATCGGAGGATATCGTGTGGGGACCACGCACACTTGATCTGGATATATTGTTGTTTGGTTCTCTCATCTGCGATGAGCATGATCTGATCGTACCACATCCACACCTGCCTACCCGCCGTTTTGTTTTAGGACCGTTGGCGGAAATCGCACCCAACGCCATTCATCCGGTACTCAATCTCACCATTGGCGAATTGAACGAACGGGTTTTAGCTTCTGAGAACAGGGAATATTCACCCTCGGTATCGTGTTCTTCCAGCAAGCCCTGACCCTGCCTCACACACGTACAATATCCTTTTCCGATTTCATCAACGAATGTAGAAGTCACATCTGGAGCACACCATGACTCGCGTTTTATCCATTTTTCTGCTGGCACTCCTGGCCATCTCCATCACCAGTTATTCTCTGGTTACTGCCGGTCAACCCGCAGATACTGGTTCACAAACCAGCACGAATCCTGAAGCAGCAGCCATTCTGGAAAAAACTGCACTTACCTATCAACAAGCTCCAACGATTACCGACACCCTGACCCTTGAGTTCATCAGCCCCTTTGGGAATGAGAAGGAAACGCTGGAGATGATCATGGGCAAGGAGGGTAGCAGTCGATTTAACGCCGGGGGAGCAGTGCTCACTACGCTGGACAATCAGTTATACATCGAAATGGAAGAGGTCGAGGACAAATATCTTCAGAAGGAAATCAAAACCAGTGTCGTTGCTACGATGACTGACGTCCTTGGTGCAAACGGCAGTATGCCTTTTCATTACCTAATGCGAACTCCCGGGAACGAAGATCAATACATCGATTGCCTCTGTCTGGGTATGCTGCAGGATCCGGTGCTCAGTGAAGTCAAATCCGTTCAGAATTCAGACAACCAGACGATGCATGAATTGGTGATCAATGCCAGCGACGGCGTTGCCAAAGTCCACATCTCCCCGGGGCAGTTTCTTATCAGGGGTCTTGATATCACCTTCAAGCCACCTGCTGCTCCAGACAGCGAGAAATTCACGATCAAGGCAGCGTTCAATCCCCAGATCGCAGATGAATTAGACAACCCAATTACGTTTTCGCCGGGGAAGCGGATGCGTGTCCATACTCTCGATGATCTTGAACCCGCGATGGAGGAAGCACCCCCGGCTGAAACTACCTCGCGATCATTCCCTAAAGCAGGTGACGTTGCCCCTGAGTTCACATTGAAAACTCCCAGCGGCGAAGTTGTGAAACTGTCTGATCTCAAGGGCTCCGTAGTCGTCATCGACTTCTGGGCAACGTGGTGTGGATGGTGCATCAAAGGAATGCCTTTGCTACAAAATTTTTACAACTGGTCCCTGACGCAGGATGATTCGATCAAGGTCTTTGCGATAAACAGTTGGGAGCGTAAGTTCAGCGTCGAGGAAAGACCCCAGAAGATTGCTGAATACTGGAAGAACAAGGGCTGGACTATCCCCGTCCTGCTTGATCTGGATGGATCCTACATCGGGAAGTATGGCTTTGGTGGCATTCCGGCAACTGTGATCATCGGCCCGGATGGTAGGATTGTTAAAATTCACAACGGGTATAGCCCGCAGATGGAATCAATGCTCAAGAATGATGTTGCCAAAGCACTGGAGTAATCCATGTGCGTGTAATGATGAAGACAGGTTATTTCCAGCTTGGTTGGCTATTCCTTGCTTCGACATGCTTGCCAACTCAGGCACAACCAGAGCCGGATCTAGTTGCCAGTAAAGCGTTCGCAGACGTGCTGAACAGCTACCGCCAGTCGGATGCACTGCGTATCCAGGGCACGCTGGACATACAGATCACATCAGTCGACGGCACGGTCAAAAATACAAATAAGACAATCGATCTGCTTTACGTCAAAGGTGGTGATGGAGTTATCAAATTTGATTCCCGCCATTGCTATCTGAATCGTGGGCAGATGTATGTCGTCCATCAGGATGTTGATCATTCCTACTATGTGGAAGCATTCGAAGATTCTCCATTTTGGGCATTGCTCATTGCTTTCCAGGATATTCCCTATCCACACCTTGCTCTGCTATGGGGTGAGCAAGAGCCGACAGATGTGTGGATGCAATTGATGCCGCAGAATCCTGAGATTGCCCCGACGCAGGTAGCAGAAATCAGGATTGACGGCCAGACCTATCAGCAAATTACATTTGAAGGACCGGACGGCCGACTTCAGCTCAATATCGATCCGACTACCTCCCGTATTCATTCCATCGAACACGTTATGACCAGTGGTGCATTTCTCGCAGGGGGAAGCACCAGCACCACCAGATATCAATACACCTATTCAACGTTCGACAAACCACCTCCGGCTGAGGAATACACATTCTCTCCCGGTGACCGTCAACAGGTGTCACATCTTGCATCTCTATCACCTCCACCGCCGCCACCACCTCCCACGCCCCCCGCAGCGCAGCCTGGAACACCTGCGGTGGGCAAGCATGCACCGTCAATTATCCTGGCAACCGCAGATGGCGGAGCGATCGATCTGGAAGATCATCGTGGGGAGGTCGTTGTGCTGGATTTCTGGGCCACGTGGTGCATGCCCTGCCGACATGCTCTTCCTCTGCTCCATCAGGTCGCTGCCTGGGCCGAGGATGAACAACTTCCCGTCAAGATCTTTGCGATCAACGTGTGGGAAATTTGTGACGCTCAGGAAAATAGCCCCCAATCCCGTTTGGATGCGGTCAATAAATTCTGGCAGGAACAGAAATTCACCCTCCCGGTCGCAATGGATTACAGCGACCAGACCGCAGCGGCTTACGGTATCTCAGGCATCCCGACCACGGTCATCATTCGAGGTGATGGTACGATCCACGCAATCCACGTGGGAGCGGGAGATGATTACATCAACTCACTCCGCCGAGATATCCACGCAGCGGTTGATCTCCTGCAACAAGTTGGGAAGTTGTCAGACGAAGATCCACAGTCGGACCCGTAAATGATATGGTGACAGTATGGCTGCCTGTCATCCACACGGATTTCATCCCCGGATCATCGATTCACTCAAGGACAAGAAGAGGAATCTTGTCACCGAGCTTGCTGATTCGATAGCAGGCGAGGTGCGATTCAGCCATCACGACCGCATGCTCTATGCTACAGACGCCAGCATGTACCAGGTTGAACCGCTCGGCGTTGTGATTCCCAGAAATACTGATGACATTCAGACGACAATCCGCTGGGTGGTAAAACATGACAAGCCACTGCTGGCACGAGTGGGGGGGACATCCCTTGTCGGGCAGGCTGTCAATGCGGCAGTGATCATCGATCTAAGCCGGCATTGCAATCGCTTTCTGGAAGTGGATCTGGAGAATAGAATCGCAACCGTCGAACCGGGTCTGGTGTTGGATCACCTCAATCAAAAGTTGCAGCCGCATGGTCTGATGTTTGGACCTGATGTTGCTACCTCAACCCATGCAGGTATCGGGGGAATGATCGGTAACAACTCATCCGGCGCTCATTCCATCCTGTATGGTCGAACCGTCGATCACCTGCGCAGCGTCGATGTGATCCTCGCTGACGGTTCAAAAGTCACACTTGCAGAGGGATCTGCAGTTCATGATTCAAAGGTTGGTGAACTTACTCGCAAAATTGTTGATGTCATCACACCTCTGCGTGATGAGATACGCAAACGCTTCCCCCAAACTCTCCGTAGAGTCAATGGCTACAACCTCGATCTGATACTGGATCAACTTGAGAACAGCTCCCCCGGTACATTTGATCGGGTCAACCTCGCACATCTGATCTGCGGGAGTGAAGGAACACTTGGAGTCATGACCAAGGCAACTCTGGACCTGGTCGAGATTCCTCCACATAAGGGTTTAGGCATCATTGCATTTCCTCAGGTGGATGATGCACTCCTGGCGGTCAACGAAATCCTGAAAATAAAACCCGCTGCGGTTGAACTGATTGACAACATTGTTCTGGATCTGGCTCGGCAAAATCGCGAACATCGACATCACGTTGAACTGCTCCCCGATCTGAATGGTACATCTGCTGGAGCTGTCCTGTACGTCGAATATTTCGCACAAAATGAAGCGGAAATCGCAGATCAACTCTCAAATCTGACCCGACAGTTTGGTGAATCAGCGACGCACATCTACACCGGCACACAGGAAATGGCCAACGCCTGGGCCTTGCGAAAAGCAGGTGAACCATTATTGCACGGCCTCATCGGAAAACGAAAACCCGTTGCCTTCATCGAAGATACCGCAGTCGAACCACAGAACCTGCCGGAATACATCACCGAACTTCGTGAATTGATCAGCAGGCATGGAACCAAAGCCGCGTTCTATGCTCATGCATCGGTGGGGTGCCTGCACGTGCGACCGCTGTTGTGTCTTCATGAAGATGTTGATCGCCAAACGATGCAGGCAATCGCGGAAGATACGACCGATCTTGTTAAACACTACGCCGGTGCATTGTCAGGAGAACATGGTGACGGCCGCGCAAGATCACACCTGTTGAGACGTTTCTACGGCTCACAAATTTGCGATGCCTTTGCCCGCATCAAGAAAATCTTTGATCCCGATAACCGTTTCAATCCCGGCAATATCGTCGATCCGCCTGCAATGACGCATCATCTGCGTGTTCATCCAAACGAAAATAAACTTATCTTCCCCGAAGCTGATACCGCCTTTCGCTTCGATGATGGATTCAATGATGCGATCGAACGATGTAATGGTGCGGGATTATGTCGAAAAGCACGCATGGAAGATGATCCCGATGATAGTGTGGGAGAAAAAGTGTGGGGGGGTGGGGAGGTGATGTGTCCATCGTTCCGTGCTACCAGGGATGAACGCCACTCGACCCGTGGCCGAGGCAATGCTTTGCGTTTGGCAATCACCGGCCAGTTATCCTCCCCGGGCGGATCGGAGCCGTGGCTTGACCAGCATACCCTGGACACACTTGATCTGTGTTTGTCGTGCAAAGCGTGCAAGCGGGAATGCCCCAGTAATGTCGACATCGCTAAGCTCAAAGCGGAGTACATTCACCAGGGACACAAAGCCAAACACCATATCCCCTGGCAGCGACGACTCATGGGAAACGTTCGTCGCATCAATTCGATTGGTTCTGCGGTCGCACCACTGGCTAACCTGACACTACGCCACACTCCGTTTGGTTCCATTGCGAAACAAGCACTTGGAATACATCCAGAACGCAGACTACCCCAATTCCACAAATCGCTCTTCCGCTGGTTCAATAAGCGTAAGCAGCCAACGGTATTGGATCCCAGCGCACCGGCAGTAATCCTCTTCCCCGATTGCTTTACCATCTACCAGGAACCGCACATCGGCCAGGCTGCGGTGCATGTACTGGAATCGCTTGGGTACAGGGTCATCCTCCCCTGCGTCGGCTGTTGTGGGCGATCTTACATCAGTTCGGGCATGCTCGATCACGCAATCACCGTATGCTCACAAACCGCGCAGCAACTGCATCAGATCATGCAGAATCATCAGGTCGATGCGATCGTCGTCTGTGAACCAAGCTGTGCCAGTGCCATGCGTGACGACTGGCTGGATCTGAAATTAACCTGCGATGATTCAGTGGTGAGCGATGTCAGCCGAAATGTGATGATGATCGACGAGTTCATCGAATCAAGCCAGCACCCCACCCCCCCACACACTATCGAGATCACACCAGAGCGGGAAAGTACAGTGCCGATTCTTCTCCACGGCCACTGCCATCAGAAAGCGCTGTGGGGGATAGATGCGACCGTGAAACTGCTGCAACGCTTCCTGAAACAGGATATCACCGTGCTCGACTCCAGCTGTTGTGGCTTGGCCGGCGCCTGGGGTTATGCGCACCATCGGCATGAACTCTCCCTGCAAATCGGTGAACAATCACTGTTTACCACGTTTCGTCAAAATCCCGAGGCAATAGTGGCTGCCACGGGCACAAGCTGTCGCCAACAGATTTTAGATGGCCTTCAACGCAAGGCATTTCATCCGATCGAGCTGATTGCCCAATCTGTGCGATTCGAAAATTAAGGCGATGGAGAAGCTGGAGTTGCAGTGTTCTCAACAAGGTTTTTCGCAATCGCCGAGACGATCTTTTCCTGCATACGTTTCGCAGGATAAACGGTTTTATGTGCTGGCAGGTTGTTCACCATGATGCTGAAAGCTGCGCACTTCCCGTTGGGCGCAGTGACATAACCGCTCAAGCAGCTCACCCCGTTGATGTAACCTGTCTTTGCTTTGACTTGTGCTCGATGCAGATTAATGTTGCCAAAGCGTTTGGCCAGTGTTCCGGTTTCTGCCGCGTCCGCCATGCTGTCGATAAACACTGGTCCCAGTTTTTCATCAGTGTAAAATGAACCGAGCCACATCGTCATTGTTCCCGGGGCAATGCGGTTATCACGACTCAAACCCGAACCGTCTGCAATCACTACCTGTGCAGCCAGTTGACGACTTTCCAGTCTTTCAAAGAGAACCGCTCGAATCAATGCTGCTCCCTGGCTCCACGATCCAGGCTGTTGAGTGCGGGCTGGTACAATGCGCTTCAGCAGGCATTCCGCATAGATATTCTTGCTGTCCCGATTGCAGCGGGTCAATACGGTAAAAAGTGGCGTTGTAATGATCGGCTCCAGTAACTGCCCCCTTTGGAGCGGCGCAGTTGGTTCGAGAACACCAAACTTGTCGACCGTGATGCCCGCCCGACGGAGTCGATCCGTCAGCAGATGTGAAAAGAACGTGGGCATGTCATGCACGGTGACCGGTACCATGACGGAATACCGATCACTTTTGACATTGCCGTAGATTGTCAGTTTATTTGTTCCCAGTTGTCGGGAGATCCACATATCGTTTCCGTCGTGTGGACCCGTGCGGCAGGTTGCGCGGTTTGTCGGAATGAGCCACCCTGCCTTGGGTTGAAAATTCGAGATGTTGGGGCGGCTTCCCTTGTTCACCTTCGGATAAAAACGCAGAACATTGAGGTGAAAATTCAGCCCGGAAATCTCAGCAAATGACCGCTGATTGAGCTGCTCTATCGGCCAGGATTCATGGATAAACTCCCGATCGAAAATACGATCATCGACCACCACCTCGCTGAGATGCGTCACCTTTGCATCCGCCACCGCCTGCACCCACAGATCGAGAAATGATTCGACATCAAAGCCTTCCTCGCCGTTGACCGTCATGAGCCGCAAGAGATCCGGATCACCGAACGCAGGATCGCCGTCTCCCACCACGATGAGCCGATCGCCATCCAGGAAGAGCTTTGTCTGGAATGTAAAATCCGCACCCAGTGTATGGAGGGCGGCTCCGCTGGTAATCAATTTCATGTTGCTGGCAGGAATCATCTTCCTCTCAGCATCAATCGAGACCAGTTCCTGGCCGGTCTGCGCATCCCGCACACTTACCGCCACATCACCACCTGACAGGGCAGTCGTCTGGATTGCCCGGTCCACATCCTCCAACATACCCGCCTGGGTAATGGTGGCCCAGAGCAGCAACGTCAGGAAAATCGTTGGCAGGTGGTGTATTCGTTTCATACGCGACGCCTCCAGCATAAAGCAGAACCGGTCAACATGGTATCGGCTGAGGCTTGTGAGAATCTGAAATGCCTCATCAGCCTCATTCATGCCTGACACTGATACAACCCTGATCATTCACCCGAATTGCACAGATCAGAGTACGATGCTCGTTATGAGCAAGGCGGCAGATCACAAGCGCATCAGGGAACTCCGCACACTGCTGGAACAGGCAAACCACGCTTATTACGTCGATGCCCAGCCGATCATGTCCGATCGCGACTACGACCAGCTTCTCAAGGAACTCGAAAAGCTGGAAGCGTCTTATCCTGATCTGCACGATCCCAATAGCCCCACACAACGAGTGGGCGGTGAGCCGATCGAAGGTTTCACCACTGTTGCCCATTTCGTCCCGATGCAGTCGATCGATAATACCTACAGCTTTGACGATCTACGAACCTGGTACGAACGTGTCATCAAAGGTCTGGGGACAGCGAAAGATCAGGCGGATCTGTTTGCTGAACAGGGGAACATCGATCTCGTTTGCGACCCTAAAATTGACGGTGTTGCGATCAGCCTGCGATATGAGAAAGGAATTCTCGTCCAGGCGGTAACCCGTGGTGATGGCAGCAAAGGCGATGATGTCACTTCAAACATCCGCACAATTCGGGCAATCCCGCTGCGTCTCACCGGGAAAAAACTACCAGAGGTGCTTGAAGTCCGCGGTGAGGTGTTCATGCCCAACAGTGAGTTTCAGCGCATCAATGAAGAACGTGATTCCGCCGGACAAACGCTCTTTGTCAATACGCGCAATGCTACGGCTGGGACACTGAAAAGCCTTGATCCGAAAATATCCGCCCAGCGACGCCTGAGTTTTATTGCCCACGGCCGGGGTGTGATTGATGGTATGCCTGGGGTGCAAAACCACTCACGGTTTCTCGATCGCGTCAGGAAGATGGGCATACCCGTCAGCCCGATGACTCAGCAGTGTGAGTCGCTGGATGAAGTAATCATCACCATCGAAACGTTTGCGAGTAAACGAAACGACCTTGACTACGGCGTCGATGGTATGGTTGTGCGCGTCGATCAATTTGATCAGCAGGAACAACTCGGCAGTACAAGCAAGGCCCCACGCTGGTGTATCGCTTACAAATATCCGGCAGAACAAAAAACGACAAAACTACTGAGTGTCGATTGGCAGGTTGGAAAAGGTGGCACACTCACACCTCGCGCAACGATGGAGCCGGTCTTTGTCGGCGGTTCTACCGTTCGTCACGCATCACTGCATAACATCGATGAAATTCAGCGCAAAGACATTCGTCTCAACGATTATGTGCTCGTGGAAAAAGCAGGAGAGATCATACCCCAGGTCGTGAGTGTTATCGCCGATAAGCGAACCGGTGAAGAAAACGTAATCCACGCTCCACAATCCTGTCCCGCATGTGAAGGTGTTGTGGAGAAGGAAGGACCGAAGCTCTATTGCGTCAATCCAGAATGTCCTGCGCAGTTTCGTGAAAAACTCAAATGGTTTGTCGGCCGGGGGCAGATGGATGTCGACGGCCTGGGCGAAAAACTTGTCGATCAGCTTGTCGATGCGAATTTCATAACCCACTTTGCGGATCTCTTCACTCTACACTCTCGACGTGATGAACTCATCGAGCTGGAGCGGATGGGGAAAAAATCGGTTGACAATCTGCTGAAGGGAATCGAGCAAGCAAAAAGCCGAGGGCTATCGCGTGTGCTGGCCGGTTTAGGGATCCGACATATCGGTAGTACCGCTGCCAAAACACTTGCACGACATTTCCCTGACGCTGATGCTCTTCTTGAATCGGATCTGGACCAACTCATTGCCCTCCATGATTTCGGTGATATCACAGGTAGGACACTCTACGACTATCTGCAAAGTGAGCAGGGGCACGATGTTTTTCACCAGCTTGAGGTAGTCGGCGTCGATCTGAAGAGCGATCTCTTTGGGCAGGAAGTGGAGAGCACCGATTCTCCGGTTGCGGGCAAAACCATTGTCCTGACCGGTACTTTGGAATCATTCGGGCGCAAGGAACTGTCAGAGAAACTGGAAATGCTTGGTGCCAAGGTGGCAAGTTCGGTCTCCAGTAATACCGATCTCGTCATCGCCGGTGTCAATCCGGGTTCGAAGCTGGATAAAGCCCGTCAACTCAAAATTACAATCTGGGATGAAGCAAAACTGCGGTCCAAGCTGAATCTGTAATACAACAGGGATCTGTCCGAACTGAATTCACCCACGGATGTATTCCTCCGCTACAATCTCCGACCATGGGACTTGCTGCTCTGGGATTCCGTAATCTGCTGATCAAGCTGTCAATCTTCTTCGTCATGGCGGCTCTATTGGCTTGGGCACTGGGGGGGACACTCTGGCCTCGGGCGGAGACGGCAGACTTCCCAGCCGTCCAATTCAACGGCAAATCGTGGTTCTGGCGTTTGAGCGTGGGGGGACGGATCAAAGGGCAATTGCACTGGCAGCTCATGTATATCAATGCAGAGCAATCACCACAGCCGTTCAGTGATCAACTCTGGGCACAAGTGGTGGAGTTGGTGGCCGCACCGGAAGGCTTGTACTACGCAGCTTGTGACTCACTCAAATCCACTGCCCCCTGGCAAATCACCCGGATCGATCAAAATAACCAGGCCGATACGATTGTGACTCTCCCCGATCGCCTGGCTGTGGAGCGGCAGTTGGTACGTATCCGAACCGGATTACCCATCGAATCGCTTGAAGCAATCGAAAATGAACGTCCGATTGTGCTTGATCCAGCATCATCGACCGCATCAGACAACTGATCCTCCGGCAGCAGAATCCCATGCAGAACATTGAATTCAAAGCGGAGCTGCGAGACCTTGATGCAGCCCGCACGCAATGTCAAATCCTCAACGCTCAACACATCGGGTTTCTGCGCCAGACCGACACGTATTTCAAGTTGCCCGATGGCCGCCTGAAAATACGAGAAGCTCCCGGCGAACCGATCGAATGGATTTACTATCACCGCAGTGATCAGGTATCGCCCAAGGTCAGCAACTACACGATCCTCAGCGATGACCAGGCCCGTCGACGATGGGGAACACACTCCTTACGAGAGTGGCTCATTGTCCGCAAGATCAGGGATTTGTGGATGCTGGAGAATACCCGTATCCATCTGGACGAAGTGGATCGCCTGGGAGACTTTTTGGAACTGGAAGCAGTTGTCAGCAGGGAGCACGACCAGGCGGAGTGCCGACTTATTGTCGAGGAGATCCGTTCAGTTTTTGCCCCGATTCTGGGAGAGCAGGTCGCTGTGAGCTATTCCGATCTCATGGAACAGTGGCTTGAACAGCAGGAACAAGCATGATCTCATAACAAGTCATGGGTTGAGTACAAATTCAATTCACAAGTTCCGTTTCCTGAGCGCCCACTCTTCAACGAGCCGCGACCGTGAGGGAGCGGGTAAAGCGTACAACACGGGTATGGCTCCGTGGACTTCGCCCTACCCGTGCCACCCACCAGATGTAATGTCATCTTCATGAAAAGATGCAGTCTCAGTGGTTAAACTTGTTGGAGAACTCCCAACAACGTGGTCTTCATGCGATGAGGGAGAAGTTTGTGTTGGGGGAGAAGTGTGGGGGGGTGGGGGGGGAGTGATAGTGAGTTTTCCTTGCCAGATCAGGATTCCCAAAAAGGCGCAGAGTGCGATTCGGTACCAGCCAAACACTGCCACACCGTGTCGGGAGAGATATCCCACGAGCCATTTGATTGCGATCGCTGCTGATAAGGTCGCCACGAGAATTCCCACGATTGCGGGGGCGACCCCGAGAGTGTCAAAGAGATTCGCACCATCACCGGTGATGTTTTTAGCCAATTTGTAAACACATGCACCACCCAGTGTCGGCAGTCCCAGCAGGAAGCTGAATTCAGCCGCCTGCCGTGGCCGAAGCCCCATCACCATGCCGCCCACAATCGTCATCATTGAGCGGCTTGTGCCCGGCCACATCGCAACACACTGGAGCAGGCCGATGATTAATGCCCTCCCCCACGTCAGATTTTCCATGTCAACATAATTATGTCCCAGAGCAGATTCGCCCGACTCAGCCTCGTGAAAGTGTTTGCGTTGCCAGGGTGTGAGCAAAATCATCAGCACCCCTCCCAGCGCCAGCGCCAGGATCACCGGCAGTGGTCTGAACAACAATCGCTCAATAACTTCATCCAGCAACAGGCCTAGTACGACAGCAGGCAGGAATGCGATAAGAAGATTTCGCATAAGCCTCAACCCAACCGCATCCCGTCCGAAAATCCCCAGGATCATTTGCCGGACGCGCTGCCAGTACAGCCCGAGCACTGCCAGAATCGCCCCACCTTGAATGATGATGTTGAACGCATCAACAGCCTCTTTCTGTTGTGGAGTTTCATCCAATCCCAGCAAGGATGAGGTGATGATCAGGTGGCCGGTCGAACTAATCGGCAGATACTCGGTGATCCCCTCCACAACTCCGAGAATAACTGCCTGCCAGATGGTTAGTTCTGTAATCAAGAAAGTTCCAAACGATGAGTAAAGGTGTGATGGATAGACGATCAGTTCAGGTTACATACATACATCGGTTATGTACGCTTTTCAAACCACGGAAACAACGAACGTACATCTTTACCGGCTTGCTCAATCGGATGACTGGCAAGTTCATCGTGTTGCTTCCTGAACCAGGTAAAGCCGGATGTTGCATCTTTCCCGAGTGTTTCTGCAAAGTGCCCGTTTTGTATGTCCTTCAGAATCATCTGCATTTTTTCACGCAAGGATTCGTCAATGAGTTGCGGGCCAACATGATAAGTGCCGAACTCTGCCGTGTTGCTGATGGCGTTCATCATGCCTTCCAGCCCGCGTTCATACATCAGATCCGCCACCTGTTTGACTTCCTGGCAACACTCCAGGTAAGCCATTTCAGGTGGATATCCGGCCGAAACGAGTGTTTCAAAGGCAGCCAGCATCAACCAGGTCATACCGCCACATAAGACGGTTTGTTCGCCGAACAAGTCCGTCTCTGTCTCATGGGCAAATGAGGTGTACACAATCCCGGCACGAGCGCAACCAATTGCCCGCCCCCATGCCAACCCGATCGCTTCTGCATCACCAGTCTGGGTATCCTGATGCACCGCAAAGAGGCAGGGAATGCCCAGTCCCTGTTCATATCGTAGGCGCAATGTGTGTCCCGGTCCCTTGGGGGCAACCAGCACGATGCCGAGATCCGAAGATGGTTTGATGAGTTGATAATGGATTGAAAAACCGTGCAAGAATCCAACCACGCTTCCCGGCCTGAGATTCGAGGCGCACTCATCCCGAAAAACTTCGCCCTGAATCTCATCCGGAAGCGCCATGATGAGCAGATCCGCAATCTCAGCCCCTTCTGAGATCGTTGTCGGTGTGAAACCGTCCTGCACCGCCTGCTCAAATCCTCCTGTTCCTGACCGTGCAGCAACCCGACAATTCACCCCTGAATCACGCAGATTCAGCGTGTGCGCCCTTCCCTGATTGCCATAACCCACGACGACGACTGTCAGGTTATCAAGCGGGGTTAGCGGTATGGAATTCTCGCCGCGGATGATTTTCATCATGATAGATCCTCTTACACCGGGTGCATTAGATTGATAATGAATCTCAATGGACTGAGAAGTACATGAGAACTATTCTAATCTGGTCGATACTTCAAGTGAGCTTTTCCGGGTACTTAGGAGCATGTTATCTTGACTGATACCCGAGATCTCTTCAGCCAGCATAATCTACGTTGTACTGCTCAACGACTCGCGCTGTACGAGACGCTGGCGGAACGTCATGATCATCCTACGGCTGAGGAGCTGTATCGGATCGCCAAGTCACGCACAGAAAAGCTCAGCCTGGCAACCGTTTACAACACATTGGACGCGTTGTGTATGGTAGGCCTCGTGCGGAAACTCCCCACAACCAACGGCTCCTGCCGCTACGACGCTGATACGAGTATCCACCCGCATATCCGCTACCGTGATACGGATGAGATTGAAGATGTCCCTGAGAAGCTCGGGGCAAAACTCCTGGAACTGGTACCCGATGAAATGATCGAGCAGATCGAATCGGAGTTGAACATCCATGTCACCGGCATGAATTTCCAGATCATCGCCCAAAGGCACTAAAACACCCATAGATTCCGTATGAAATGCCGTCATTTTTCGTGGATATGAAGCGCCTCAGCTTGCCGCGCTCTCCTCTTCATCCGAACGAATCATCACATTACTCGAATAATCCCACTCAAGTCCGATATATCACCGGCCGATACGCTCAGCAGGCAATCGTGTTCTGATTGCACAACAGGGTCAACAGGGCAATACCATGAACACCACACCCAACGAAAATCGAAGGCATCACGAGAGAAGTACACTCCCGCCAATGCTCACTTCCATCAGTGTGCAGTACATACAGGGGCGGGCCGACGATGAGGGCTTTATGCTCAAACGTTGTGATGGTCATGCGTATGATCTCAGCATAAGTGGAGCCCGTATTGAAATCGATGAACCGCTGGAACAGGGGCAGATGATCGCTGTTTCCCTGACACTTCCTGAAGGATGGGGTGATGTCTTCACCTCCGCCCGTGTGGTCTGGGTCAACGATCAGGATGATGATCCCGGTCCCCGGCGGATGGCAATCGAATTTACTGATTTCCTTGCCACACAGGATCGCGACATTCTGAAGAAGTTCCTGCGGCTCGGCACCATCCGACAAGCTGCGTGATCAGTCAATCTCACGCTGATCCTGTTCCGGTTACAATCGATCCATGCACATTCTGCTCATCGGTCCCCGCGCCTCCGGCAAAACCACAATTGGCCGTGAATTAGCCGATCGAATCAATCACCCACTCATTGACCTGGATGATGCCGTTCTTGATGCTTTTTCAGAAAAGAGTGTCAGTGAAGTATGGGAAGTGCATGGTGAAAGTGCTTGGCGTGAAGCAGAACTGAAAACACTCCCTCAAGTCCTGCAAGGTAAGACGGCTGTGATTGCCTTGGGTGGAGGGACACCCGTTATCCCCGCCGCGTTCGATATGATCGAGGATTGCCGCTCAAATGGGCAAGCTCGCGTGATCTATCTGCAATGTTCGGTGAATGAACTCACGCGCCGATTGAAAAGTGAGTTGGGAGATCGGCCGAGCCTGACCGGAATCAATCCAGCTGACGAAATCGGCCAGGTGCTCCAATTACGAGAGGCCATCTATCTGGCGCTGGCAGATATCGTACTCGACACGACGACCAATACACCGCTCCAATTGACGGATCAATTGCTCCAGGATTTCCCGGATTTGAGTGTAAACCACACCTGACGAGCAGGATGCGGATATGTGTGGGTGTGGGGGGGTGATTCGGTAACTGTGTCACCGATTGAGTACGTGGGGGGAAGTGTGTGGGGGGTTACACGGCGCTGAGGCGTCGTCCCAGACGGCGTTTACGATTGATGAGCTTGCGGCCGTTCTTGGTCTTCATTCGTGCCCGGAAACCGAACTTGCGAATCCGTTTAATTTTGCTGACGCGGCGAGGATAATGCATGACGGTTATCCGATCTCAAATACGAAGTACTCAAAGCTGAAAAAGGTTGGAATCTCGTATTATACCCTGAATCTCACATTTGCCAACTCCCCCCAATCCGAACCTCGTTGATTTGAGTAGGAGGCGGCAGGATGCGGATGGGGGGTGGCCGCGAATCTCGACTCTCCGAGCCCTGAAACTGTCACCACTCAGAGATACGACTATTCACCTTGTCCCCCAGTGTATTCACTGGGGGCTAACTACTTCGCACCATTAATATTTAGCCCTCGGTGAATACACCGGGGGTTCTTCCAGATCACTCACACGGTCCCCATTGACCGAGGATTGCGAAAATGTCGTCGATGTTGATGAGGCAATCTTCCGTCAAGTCGCCAGTGCAATACGGCGGGCAGGGATCCGGGCATAAACCCCATAATCCAAGCAAGGCGAAGATATCATCGATGTTGACGTAGTCGTCACCAGTAATATCAGCAGAGCAAGGAGGGTTGGGAAGCGCTGCTCGCCATGTACCGCGGCCGTATGTACCAGCGATTATCGTATTGCGCTGGGTGTCGATCTGGAGATCCCCGATGTTAACATTAGGTAGATCGTTCTCATCCTTTATCCAGGTCACTCCACCATCGGTAGAGGACCAGACGCCTGCGCCGGTCCCGATGTAAAGACCGGGGGGATTGCTTTGCCAATCCACGGCCAGGGCAGTAACGCTCGTGCCGTAGGGCAGGTCGCCCGTGATGTCGGTCCAGTCGACGCCGTAGTTGTTGGTGACGAATACTCTTCCCCCACCCTGCTTGCTATAGCTCACATACGCGTTGGCCGGTTCATCCGGATTGAGAACAATGTCACTGATGTTGCTGGGGGGCAAACCAACGGAACGTTGGTGCCAAACGTCTGCATCAGTGGTCACCCACACAGTTCCCACGGATGACCCGGTGTAGATGGTATCCGGAGCACCGAGGGCAACAGCGAGTGTGTTGAGTGTGCCACCATTGGCGACATCGGTGGAGCTTATGGCAGTCCAGTCAGCGCTTGTGTGTGCGTTCTTTGTTCGCCAGACCCGGTTCGTTCCGCCAAACAGTGTGTGCGAATCGTTGGGATCCATGACCAGTGGAGCAATGAAGTTCTTGGGATCATTATCCCACGGCCCGGTGATATTAGAATAATTGCCGTTGATCCATCGCTGGACGGACAGGTATACGTAAGTCGTGTATTTGATGTTCGGATTGTCAAAGTCATAGGCAAGAAAGCCGCCGTCACCGCCGATGACCTGGGGCCAATCTTCATCGTCAACAACTCGTTCGATGGAACCGACGTCCTGCGTACCACCCAGGATCTGCGCTTCGTCTTGTGGATTTCCTCCTACCGTGTAGTTCTGGGTGATGGTAAGGGTGGCGTTGGTGTTGATCCAGGTCATCCCATCATTGTGACTCTTCCATACACCACCGTCGTTCGCTTCCCAGATGATGCCAGTTGGCCCGAAGGCCATGAAGTGATGATCCGGATGGGTTTGCCCTCCCTGTGGACCCGCACTGATCTCGGTCCAGCTTGCACCACCATCAGTGCTTTTGATGATGCCGGCTACGGCGTAAATCGGGGAAACACCCCCGCAATACACAGTATTCTCATTGGTCGGATCAACTGCAATGTACATGTCGTACCATGCCTGTGGAGTGGCAAAATTCGGCGTGTTGGTGAGTTCGATCCAGGTATCGCCGCCGTCTGATGTTCGGTAGGTTCCGTACACGCTTGAACCGGTAGACATGGCTGTGTAAAGGACATCCGGATTGCTGGCACAGATGGTTATGAGAATGCGATTTACGCCGCTGGAGGGCAGGCCGTTGGATAACCGCTCCCAGTTGTCGCCGCCGTCGGTGGAGCGATATACGCCGTCGTTATGTCGACCGATGTAGACTATCGAGGGATCGACTGGATTCAGCGCGACTGCGGAAGCGATGCCCATTTTTTTCCGCACCCAGTTAATTCCACCGTCGTCAGAGCGGTAGTAGCCGTAATTGCCGGTGAGGTGAATGATGTCGGGATTTGTGGGATCCACGACGATACCGCTGCAGAGTGCACCAACTTCGGTGGCGCTGGCGAGGCGCTCCCAGGTCATGCCTCCATCAGTGGATCGGAACACGCCATCACCAATACTGTAGGTAGTGTACTCTCCGGTGCCCGCGTAAATGGTGTCGGGATTGCTCGGGTCGGTAGCAATCGCTCCATGGTTGAGGTTGGACATCTCATCAGTCAGGGGTGTCCACAAGCCGCCGCCGTCTACGGTCTTCCACACGCCTCCTGAGGCCGAGCAGATGTAGCAGATATCCGGATCAACTGGATGCGGAGCGATGCCCACGACTCTGCCGCTGGCATCATCATTGCCCGACCAATACTCACCTGTAATGGGACGCGGACCCAGCGGCTCCCAGGCCAACGGACTTCGAGGGCCGGGGCGCAGGCCGTGCATATGCTCGGGACGCCAGCCGGGCACCGATCCACCGACGATCTTCCAATAACCGGGCGGAGGCGGCCCCATGTCAATCGACAACCGACCTTCGGACACTGGTTTTGGAGAAACAGCAGGCTGTGACTGACATCCAGCTATGGAACTGACCAGTACGACTGCGAACATCATATATTGAATTTTCATAGTTATTCTCCCGCCGCCAATTCTAGTGATCGATCAACTACCAGGAACATCATGCATTAGTAAACATGCCCACGATGACATTGCTCACCTCTACCATCGAGTGTGTCTTCCCTAAATATATATGGATCCCGTCTTCGATACTTAAGGAAAAAGTCCATTTATTGCCAAGACAGGCGATAAATACTGAATTTGTGAAGGTCGGATCAAGCTAAACATCGATCACATTCAGCACATTGATTCAAAACACCCCGTATGCAACTGAATACGATACACTGTTGGACTTCCCATTTTCAGGAGTGGAAACATGAGAATCCGCAGAATTTGTCTCATCGTGCTGGCTGTTTTGATCCTGCTGCCTGTCTGTCAGGCATGTGCAAAGGAAGAGGGTTCCAGGGCAGGTGGCGATAAGGCGCGGAATAAGTTCGGTCGATCGACGCCCAAACCACGTACGCCGGGGACGATCCGAGTCGCCACGTACAACGTGCTGAACCTGTTCGATCATGTCGACGATCCCAAGCTTAGCGGAGAGCATGATGACATCGATATGGCTACATCAGATGACCGTTGCCGGGGGATTGCAGCTGCAATACTGAAAATCGATGCGGATATCATCGCACTGGAAGAAATGGAATCAGAGGAATGTCTCCGCTGGTTCCGGGATACGTATCTCCCTGATGCCGGCTATCAATATCTGGCTTCAGTCGATGTCGGCTATTACCGGGGAGTCGAGCAGAGCGTTCTCAGCCGGTTCCCGATTACCAAGGTGGAAGTGTATCCCGAGTATTCACTGGATGATCCTGAAAGAGAAGGCCCCGGCTGGAGCAAGGTTTCACGGGAAAAATTGAGAGATCTGCGTTTTCAACGGAGTCCTCTGCGGGTGGATATCAAGATTTCCGATGAATATGAACTCACCCTGTTTGCGTTGCATCACAAATCGGGAGGGAGTAATCGATGGCAGCGAGAAGCGGAAGCAATCGGTGTCATTGATCTGGTCAATCGTGTCCGGGAGAAAGATCCTGCAAGGAACCTGGTCATTCTTGGTGACTTCAACGCTGCCCCCTGGGATAAATCTCTGCGGGTCTATCTGGAAGCAGGTTTCATTGATACGTTAGCCCATCGAGTCATCCCACGATGGAAGGATTTCGATCCGACGGAGCCGAACCTGTACAAAACACATGAGTCCGGCCGCGTGCTCGACTACATCCTGCTCAACTCGGCTGCTCATCGTGAACTAGTCATCGGTAGTCCGCAGGTATTGGGGACGTTGTACGATGAGGATTACGACTGGCGTAAGGATCCCTTCCCAAAGGGGTATGCTGCTGACCATTATCCGGTCGCGATTGATCTTATTCCAACCGATCAGCCATAAACGATTTCGACGACCATATCTTGATTATCGTTTCTTCTTATCCCCTTTTACAGGTAGGATTTGTACGATTCATATTGATGTTGGTTATTACGAATAATGCCGAACAATTACCTAGCGGTTGCTTTTTCAGACGTTGTATTTTTGTAAATGTATGAAAAAAACATTTATTCTTGAGATTTGTTCTAGCACTTTCCAGTTGATGGGCTATATTTTCCGGAACTCGTCCTTGGAGAGGGCGAGTTTTTATTCAAGTCCAGGGCAGGGGTCTCACAGTGAGATTTCCTGGCATGACTCAACGAGAAAGAAAGTCACAGGAAAGATTGGGAACACTCCAATGAAATTAAATCAGAAGGTAGCAATCGCTGTCGTTGCAGCGTTCGGCTTGTCAGGAATTACACAAGCCGGTTCTTACACGGATGTGCTCGACACGACTTTTCCCGCTGAAGAAAGCGTTCAGGACATCCTGTCCATGGTCTTTGCTGACAATGGCTGGGGTACACCGGCTGCCAGCACTTTTCTTCCCCTCTTGGGATCGGGCGGCGTTGGTCCGCTACGTGCTGTAACCACAGGTGGTTACACGATCACACGCGTATTCGACGACATTGCAGGCAGTGCCAACATCAGTCTCGATGGCAGCAACTTTGCCACTGCTGACGACACGAACTGGACCGATGGAACGGTTCGAACTTATGCCAAGGCTCATTACGCCTCATGGGATCAAACCTTCGGCTGGAAGGACAATACTGCCGGCGGTACCAGCACAGAACTCTTTGATGTACTCGGTTGGGGATATAATCCCGGTCAAACTGACTACGGCCCATTTCCAGTCATGAGCACTGACTTTGAGTGGGAACGCTCAGGCGACAAGGGGCCGACCTGGAGTTCAGATCCTGATGACAACGGTGGTGAGGACCACATGATCACCTTCTTCGTTGAAGGTCATGGGATCGATCCAACCTGGTTGGTGTTCTGGGAAGACGCACCATACGGTGCAATCGACTTTGACTTCAACGATATGGTTGTCCAGGTTGGTGTGTTGATCGTTCCTCTGCCCCCGGCTGCAATGATGGGTATTGCTAGCCTCGGCGGTCTGGCTGTGCTCCGCCGTCGACGCATCAGGTGATAGCCTGCTGAACATTCATCAATAAGATCTACGAGGAAGCCTCCAGTAACCGGGAGGCTTCCTGTACATCCTTATCGCCTCGGCCGGAGAGATTGACGATCAGAATGTCGTCCCGCCTCATCGCAGCAGCACATTTCACCGCTTCGGCTATCGCGTGAGCGGTCTCCAGAGCGGGGATGATCCCTTCAAGCTCCGCCAGCAATCTGAACGCATCGAGCGCTTCCTGATCCGTCACGCTGGTATACAGGACGCGTCCCGTATCCTTCCAGTATGAGTGTTCAGGACCGACACCGGGATAATCCAACCCGGCACTGCATGAATGGACCGGTGACGTCTGGCCGAACTCATCCTGGAGGACGTAGCTGAGCGAGCCGTGGAGCACGCCGGGTTCACCGAGACACAACGGGGCAGCATGATCGCCGATGTGAGGTGAGAGTCCACCTGCCTCCACACCCACCATTTGCACATCCGGATCGCCGATGAATGGATAGAAAAGTCCCGCAGCATTTGAGCCGCCGCCGACACAGGCGACGAGACAGTTGGGTAGACGATCAGCCATATGTAGGATCTGCTCGCGACATTCTTTTCCGATGACAGCTTGGAAATCGCGCACGATCATGGGGAAAGGGTGCGGGCCGACAACCGATCCGAGGATGTAATGGGTATCCTCGACACTGCTCATCCAATCGCGAAGAGCTTCGTTGGTTGCATCCTTCAAAGTGCGTGAGCCGCCTTCCACAACGTTCACTCTCGCTCCCATGAGTTTCATGCGAAAGACGTTGAGATTCTGACGTCGAACATCCTCTGCGCCCATGTAGATCTCACAATCAAGTCCGAAGTGTGCGCACGCAGTTGCCGTCGCCACACCATGCTGCCCCGCGCCGGTTTCTGCAATCACGCGATGCTTACCCATACGTTTGGTGAGTAGTGCTTGGCCGATTGTGTTGTTGATCTTGTGCGCCCCGGTGTGACAAAGATCTTCCCGCTTGAGATAAATGCTTGCTCCGTTATCCGGCGATTGATTCCGGACGTATTCAGTGAGGCGCGTGGCGAAAGTAAGCGGGGTCGGACGCCCTGCATATCGCTTGAGTAATTCATCGAATTCAGCCTGAAATGAAGGATCCTCAACGGCTTTTTTATATTCCTCGTCGAGCTGATCGAGGGCGGCGATCAGTGTTTCCGGAACGTAACGGCCGCCATACGGTCCAAAACGCCCGGCTGTGTCGGGAACGGGGGAATTCATGCTCATAACAACAGCATACCGCTATCAAGTAACTCCAGCGAATGAAAGATTGATTTGATCAAATGGAAAAACCAGTTCGTTGGTCGAATCGCCACAAACCGGCGCTTCGAGCCGCGTCATATACCTGATCAACCTCATCATGAGTGGGGGGGCGGTTGATCTCAGCATATCGCGCATCACCTCTCACATCATGAGCAGGTCGATATTGAGGCATGATGTTGATGAACGTGTCCTTTGAAATCTCCGTGGCAAGCCAGTTCATGATTGCAGCACTCTGACTGACCTGATTCGGCATAACGAGGTGTCGGACGAGCAACCCACGGCAGGCCAGTCCATCTCGCTTCATCTGGAGATCGCCGACCTGTCGATGCATCTCCCTGATCACTTCGCGCGCTCGCTGGGGATAATCCTCAGCATTGCAAAGACGTTCGGCTGTGTCGCTCTCCCAGAACTTGAAATCAGGCATGTAAATGTCGATCAGGCCATCAAGCTGACAAAGTGAAGTCAGCGAGTCATACGCACTTGTGTTGTAAACAACGGGCAGGTTCAAGCCGCGGTTGATCGCAACGGCCAGCGCTTCAACGGTTTGGGGAACCACCTGCGATGGGGTGACGAGATTGATGTTGTGACATTCAAGCTCCTGTAACTTTAGCATGACTTCGGCAATGGCTTTTGCATCAAGTTCCTGTCCTGCTGAATAGTGCGAGATATCCGAATTCTGACAAAACACGCAGCGCAGGTTGCACGATGAAAAAAAGATGGTCCCCGAACCGCGCCAACCACGAAGACAATCCTCCTCACCCAGATGGGGGAAGGCGGAAGAGACAAAAGCATGTCGACCGATGCCACAGAAATGTGAATCATCATTCAGGCGATCTGCTGCGCAATCACGAGGGCACATGCTGCAGTTGGAAAGTGCCTTCAATGCCTGCTCAACCCGCGCTGTCAGTGTGTCCCCGACTGACGATGCCAAATAGCACGGCTGGAAGTGATCAATGCGGAATGTTTCCTCGTGTGCTTCGGTCATCGACCACCAGTTTCAATGCCCCGTCCCCATGACGTGACGGTACATCAGTGCAGACCAGCGGGAGTAAAATGCAAAAGCCGGGTCATCCTTGTTGATCTTCATCATCGGGATCTTGATGAGCTTGTATCCCGGTGGTGGCTTCCAGAATGAGAAATAAGGATCGACGACGGCCTCGGGATTCAGATGCGCAAAGAGTTCGCACATATGGTCGATGTTGACGTTGTCGCTGTGTCCACGCTGATCCCCGAGGATGCGATAGCCGAACTTGTCACCATCAACTTGGAAAACGCGGCCATCCTTTGCGTGTATATCCAGCTTGTGAGAAATGGTCGTGATTCTATCGCTTTCTCTATATGCCACGTAATTTGCAGCCACGGTAGCGTAAACTGCGAGAGAGGCTCCATAAGCTCCGCCCATTCCCCAGCTGTAACTACTACTGAATAATGTTGGATTCGTATAACTGAGAGATGAAGGTAGAGTTTGAAATTGTGGAGGTGCGGTACTTGCATCACTCAGATGCACCCGGATGAGAAAATCAATATCCGTTGTGACGAGCGTAATGGTCGGACCACGCCAAAGATCAAAAACCACTCCTCCGGATTCCAGGCGCATGTCCTTGATTTTCAATGTTGGGCCGAGCGATTCGATATCCGCCATCGACGGGGCAAAGCCGTCACCCCCGTGAGCCTTCAGTGCCGCCAGAGCTTCTCGGGCGACAACAGCCGGCACGCGACTGATGATGCACGGGGGCGTTTTCTTCAACGCATAACGCATCGTCCTGGTGTCAAGTGAACTCTCCCGGCCGACAATCTCTGCCGCTTCCTCAGCCGACATACCTTCCGGAAGAGAGATCAGGGATAGAAAGACCGGATCAGAACAAGATTGTCCCGCGCCACTCGCCATGAATCAGACCCCCTTGTGTGAATACTGAAATCATCATAACAGTTCACGATTGCATTGGCATGTCAGAATCGGTGGTTTACGAGACGTGCCGAGGTGCATTATCGATAAGTTGTTTCATAAAAAAGTCACGTTGACGGTTTTTTGCATCGGCTGCCATTTTGCCGAAGCCTGCATGTTCATACGGCGCTCCGGTTCGGTCATATTCGATCCACTCGACGAGGTTGGGTTGCTGATATTGGCATTTGAGCTTGTCAAGAAATTCTCTTTGCCCTTCGATCGATACCCACTCATCATGTCGGGCGTGAATTGCTTGCAGGGGAATCTCGCGCCAGTGTTCGAGGTGTGAGACAGGATCGAGCTTTTCAATTTCATGCCTGGCCTGACTTCCAAACATGGGTTGGCAGTGTTGATTCATCCAGGAACCGCTCGTTGCTTCGACCGATGCGCAGACAAACGGATGATCGCGACACATGCGGGCAAGTGTGACCATACCACCTGCGGAAATTCCTCCGATTCCCAGATGCTGCATGGAAAAAATCTTCATCTTTGCCACGGCGTCGAGAACGGAATCCAACTCACCCAGCATCTGCGTGATCAGATCAAAGCTGCGGTTGGGTTTATGGAGTGACGGAACATACCGTTCACCGTGACCCGGCAGATCCAGCGCACAGGTGCCGATCCCAGCCCGCATCCAGCGGAGGTATCGCCCCGGATCAATTTCCTTCTTTGCGGTCCGGCCATGCATCCACAGGACGAGTGGTACCTTTTGTCCACCTGCCCAATCCGGATGAACAACCAGTGCAGGGGTCTTGTGCTCGCCCAGCGGAAGCCAGCGTGCGTTGGCTTTGAGAGCGGATGGCATGCGTTGGAAGCGATCGATCATGCATAAATCATAACTGGTTTGCGATTGGGGATTGACTCGGAACGGTCCCAGAGCGATCCTCAGGGCATGCTGAAGATCATCTCTGGTGAATTTCGCTCCCGCAGGTTGCAGACGCCGCCGGACGATCAGAACACGCGGCCGTACCCCCATCGTGTTCGGGAGGCAGTGTTTAATCGTCTGCGAGAGTGGTTTGAGGGTGCCCGTGTCCTGGATCTGTTTGCGGGTGTCGGGTCGATGGGACTGGAAGCAGTGAGCCAGGGAGCGACTGAAGTGCTCATGGTGGAACAGAATCGCATGGTTTTCAGGATTCTTCAGCAGAACATTGCGACTTTGGATTGCGCTGATCGAGCGCAGGCGATGTGTGGCGACGCCCTCTCATCAGTCTGCCTGGCTCGTGCACCAGGCCCTGTCGATATCGTATTCATAGACCCTCCCTATAAAATGATGGAGCGTGAAGAATCACGTCAACAGATCCTCACACAAATGTCGCGCTGCCGATCTGTGATGGGACCAGAGGGATTTCTCATCCTGCGCAGTCCGTTTGGCATGAACGAAAAATCATGTGAGGTTGATGGATTGGTCGGCCCAGAGGAACATGCCTATGGAAAGGGTATGTTTGTTCTCTTTTATGAACCAGAGAAGATGGATTCAAGCGGGTGATCGAGTTACAAAATGACTGATCCGAGTTCGTCGACATCACGGAAACCACAGTGTCATACGCAGCTTGAAGCAGCGACGTGGATTGTGCAATGTCTGGTCGATGAAAATCATGTTGCGTACTTTGCGGGTGGTTGTGTTCGCGATCGTCTGATGGGCATACCGGCAAAGGATTACGACATTGCCACTAGCGCCAGGCCGGATGAAATCAGGAAGATTTTCCCGCACGCTCACAGTGTCGGCGAATCGTTCGGCGTGATGCTCGTGCGAAAGTGGGGGTACACCATTGAAGTGGCAACGTTTCGTACCGATGGGATCTATTCCGATTCACGCCATCCTGACGAAATTGTTTTTACCGATGCCCAGCATGACGCTGCACGACGCGATTTCACGATTAACGGCCTGTTTGAAAATCCCCTCGATCAGACAATCATTGATTATGTGGACGGCCAGTCTGATCTGGAAGCAGGTGTAATTCGAGCAATTGGTGATCCATCTGCCCGGTTGAAGGAAGATTATCTTCGGATGTTGCGGGCGGTGCGATTTGCTGCGCGGTTCAGCTTCGCCATCGATCACGATACTGCGGAAGCAATCCGTTCAGCTGCGGGAGATCTACAGGGCATCAGCCGGGAGCGTGTGGGACAGGAAGTCAAATGGATGTTGAACGATCGCAATCGGGCAGTTGCAGCCTGGGAGTTGCAATACCTCGGACTTGATCAGTATGTGCTTGACGAACCAAATGTCATTGTCGCGCCAGTACGGTTGGGTCAGCTGCCGGACGACATTGCCTTTCCGACGGCTCTCATGGCATGGCTACTCGATCGGCATACGGACAGGAGTGAAGCGCTCACTTCAATCGCAAGAGAGTGGAGCCGTTCACTCATCCTCTCCAACGAAGAGAAGCGGGCATGTCTGGGATGCCTGGGCGTGTATCAGGATCTCCAGGATTCCTGGACAAAGATGGGCGTGGCCCGGCAGAAACGGTTGGCGGCTGATACTGCCTTTAGGGAAGGATTAGCGTTGCTGAAAACGGAGGATCTGGATCTGTTCATCGAGATCAAACGACATATCGTGGAACTGGAAAAAACAGGCATTGCACCTGAGCCTCTGATCGACGGCGATGATTTGATCGAGGAAGGTTTCACGCCCGGCCCGGCATTCAAGCGGATCCTGGATGCTGTCTACGATGCTCAGCTCGAAGGAAGCATCAGCAACCGCAATGAGGCGATTCAGTTGGCAAATCAACTGAATAATCAGGGTGATCTGGATTTACTGCCCTGAAAATCTCCACCCAGACCGGTTTTATGCAGTTCGGGAACTTTTCGGCGTAACCAACGTCGAATACAGTATCACTGGAAGCCGTTATACCTGTATAGATCCAGGTGAGACCATCCATCCATACCCCATCGTGGGGTATGTAGGAGCGACTGACACACTGGTGGATTCAAGCGAGGATAATCCATGTTGACCCGAATCAGAATACTCTGGAGCTTGGCCTTCATCGCTGTCGTGGTATTGGGTTTATCGAACTCTCTGATTGTGGCGGGCGATGACGATACCCAGGCCACCGAAGATATCCTGTATATGATCGACGGCCGCATTCTGCACGGCCAGATCATCAGTGAAGAAGATGGCATAGTGGTATTTGAATTTATCGATCGCAACATCAATATCAAAACCACGTTGAAGATCAGGAAAAATGAGATTGAGAGAATTGATAATGATGTCCCTCTGGAAGACGCATCAGCTTCCGATGAAGAGGAAGATGAGGATGTTCCCGATGTCACTTTGAAGTCGCGTCAGGATGATCTTGATGATGAGGCAAAGAAAAGTCGCTTTGGACTCCGCCGATTCGAGTCGGACAATGAGAATGCCACTCGCTTTTATATCATTCCGATGAGCGGCCAGATGGGAACGGATGTCAATCCGGAAATCTACCAGAAAATGGAAGATGACATCCGCGCTGCGGATCCTGATTACATCATCATTGAAATGGATTGCCAGGATGTTGGATCAAGTCCGCTGGAGTTTCTCCCGGAGGCTCAGGAAGAAAACAAGGACGAGCGCGGACTCTACGCGATCAATGAATACCGTGAGATTGCCAGTTTTTTCCATACTGATCTAGAGGATATTCCTCAGGTCATGTGGATTCAGGATTCGTTTGGATTCAGCTCGATGGTCGCCCTGTCCTGGGAGAACATGTACTTCAAACCCGAAGCTCGACTGGCGGGTCTGGGGCAGCTGAATTCAATGTTCGAAAGCTTCGGTGATGAAGATATCCAGGGGAAAATGCGCGAAGCCCACATGGCCTTGATTCGAGGATTTCTGGAACATGGCAATTATTCACCGGTACTGGCCGATGCCATGTGCCGACCGGAGTTTGCCCTCAGTGGTACCTGGAAAGGCAGACAGGTTGACTGGAGCCTGAATAACCGCGGTGAATATATCGTTGACAACAGTGATGAACACACCACGAGCTTTACCGCCAAGACGGCGGAAAATCTCTGTCTCAGCAAGGGAACCGCGGATTCGGTTGAAGATCTCGTGTTGTTGATGGGTGTGCGCGAATACACCATCGTGGGTGAGAAAGGCGAGCAGATTTTCAATAAGTACAGTGAAGACTGGCGCCGTAGTTACGAAAGATGCCTTGATTACTGGAATGAATACGGCAAGTTCAGTAATTGGGCCAGTGGAGGCGATGCACTCAAATATCTTGGTCAGGCCAAGAAGCAACTTGAGCGCATACTCGCCGCCATGAACCGATACAAAGCTGTCGAAATCAGATTTAATATGCAAGGCTTGTCGAAATTTGGCCTGGAGATCATGATTGAGCAGCTAAAGGAACAAATCCGTGCCTTGCGCCAGGGACAGCGTGGAGGTGGCGGTGGTGGTGGAAGACCCCCGGGAGGTACTGGTTCCGGCGGCGGCTGAATTAAATCCTCCGCTTTCTCGAGACTGCTGGATTGACTACTTATTGCTACGAATCATTGAAAAGACCTATTGATCGGTGAAAAAGATGATAAATCGAATTTCTTTCCTGCTGGTAGCATTTCTCACATTGTTGTTTGCTTCGGCTGCACTTGCCGGATCATCTGTAGAACTCCAACTCAAAGATGGTTCCAAGTGGCGCGGCCAAACCGGAACCACCATCCAGGTCACTTTCATGCAGCAAGGCGTGGAAGTAACCATGGAAGGGAAGTTGACTAAGGTGGCTTCTTTGTTCATCCAGGTCGACGGCTTTCTCGCCGGGAAGCGCGTTAAGAAAACCATTTTCAAATCTGATATCGTTTCGATCAAAACCATTGACGATGGGGGTTTAACTGAGTCTGATGATGAACCGGACACACCCGCCAGCCGCGGGCCGTCGCGCGATTCCGATGACGAGCAAGCCTCAAAAACCGATGATGATTCACCCGGTGTTTTTCTGTTACCCCTGGAAGGAACCGTGGGAACGTATCTGCGCCACGAAGAGATCGAGGAAATCGGAAAGCACGCGGATAAATTCGGCCCGGGACAGATCATCGTTTTGAAAATTAGCTCCGACGGTGGACTGGTGAGTGAAGCAGAGCAGATCAATGAAACCATATTCGACTTGCGGAAACGTCATCGAGTCGTCGCGTGGATTCACAAGGCTCTGTCCGCAGGCTGTACCACGGCCATGTGTTGTGAGGAGATCTATTTCATGACACACGGCGTGGCTGGTTCAGTGACAACGATTATGGGTAGCTCTGCCATTCAGGGTGAGGAGCAGGAGTTGTATATTCAATCTATGGTCGATTTAGCTGATCGGGCCGGTTACAGCGAACACATTGCCCGGTCGATGAAAGCCAGCCGATACCTGTGCTCGTACGACAAGGATCCGGAAACCGGTGAAGTCACTTTTTACGGTGACCTTTCCGGTGAATTCATTCTCTCCGATGAGCACAGCAATCTTTGCTTCAACTCTTCCAACGCTCTTCACTGTGGTTTTTCCGATGGTATTGCAGATACAGAAGAGGAATTGGCGAAATTACTCCAATTGCCTAAATGGCGCGAAATCGACGGTTATGGACAAAAGATCCATGATGATTGGACCAAACTCGTCGAGCGTTGTGAAGATGAGGTTCCGAAAATCCTTGCTCGTCTGAGCTATAAGAATGCTTCGGGATCGGCTCAACAACGCATTGGTACCACCATTTCACTCTACAAGGATTTAATCAAGTGGCATGATCGTTGTCCCTGGCCTTGCCGACTCATGGGCGTACCTGAACCGGAAGATCTGGAACGCCTAATCGAGGAACTCAGAAAACAATTGGCTGATATGAGACGTGGCGGCGGTTGAACATTTCCTTTCTGATAACCGAACGATTCAACGCCCACTCAAATGTGGGCGTGTTTTTTTGGATCAATTGTAGAAACCTGGGAGATGCGATCGGTTCAAATATCGTTATCAAAGAATTTCAAAATGGCCGGCCCAACCTGGAGTTCCATTCCATCCTGAAGTCGTACCTGATCGATGCGTTCCCCCTTCATCATCGTGCCTCGAGTGGATCCGAGATCCTTCAGGATCAGATCCTGGCCGTCCGCTTCAATGGAACAATGTTCACGGGAAACGGCCTTGGCATCAATGCGAATATCACAGGACATATCCCGGCCGATGATCAACTCACTACTGTCGCCCAGTGCAAAGGCGCGAAGGACCGATCCTTTCGAATTGCATACGTGGACTTCCATCATGATCGCTGCAACCTCCTTGTCATGCTCACCGAATGGAAATGCGGGTGTCTCATGATTGACTGCCGTTTCAATTCCAGAGTTATTGTGACAGAAGAGGGCGGGATTGCCAAGGACAATCCGGGAGAACCGGTCCTAAATATATCCGTGGGAAGGGTTTGGGTGGTTGCCCTCATTCCCTTTAATGAAGAACGCACCACAATTGCTACCTATCAAAATGTATCGCTGGGCGACCAAACTTGTTTCATGTACTCAGGTCAATAACTCCAATCGATTGTTCGTATTCCAAAGCAGCAAAGCTCAGTGTTCGCTGTACACTGCATCTCTATGTCCCTCGTCGTCGATGTGATCTACCTTGTTGTCGCGTTGCTCAGCAGCCCGGTGTGGCTCTATCGACTCCTGCGGACAGGGAAGTACAAAACGGATTGGAAAGGCCGGTTCGGATTCCTTAACGAGATTCCAACCACGAACCGTCCACGTATATTGCTCCATGCCGTGTCGGTAGGGGAGGTAAATGCTGCCCGTCTGCTGATAGCGCAATTGAATTCACTCCCGGATAATCCAGAGATCGTTATCGCCAGCACAACGAATACGGGATTTGCCCGGGCCGTTCAACTCTTTTCTGAAAAGCATCGAGTGGTTCGTTACCCGTTTGATTTTTCATTCTCAGTCAGGCGTTTCCTCAAAGCCGTCAATCCCAATTTCGTTCTGCTGATGGAACTGGAAGTGTGGCCGAACTTCACCGCTATCTGCACCAGACACAACATACCGATAGGTGTCATCAATGGTCGTCTCACCCAGCGCAGCACTCGTCGATATCGCCATCTGGGTGCTTTGATCCGTCCTAGTTTTCGTCGACTTAGTCTCGTCGCAGCACAGGATCATATGTACGCAGATCGGTTTCGTGAACTGGGAGCTGAAAATATCACCGTCACCGGAACCATGAAGTGGGACACAGCACAAATCACAAACTCAATTGATGGCGCAGAAAAGCTAGCATCTGATTTGGGTATTGATCGCAAGCGCCCGTTGATCGTGGCCGGTTCGACCGCTCCCGGTGAGCACGAATTGCTACTTCAATCACTGCCCGATGGCGCACAGCTTCTCTGCGCGCCGCGTAAACCGGAATGGTTCGATCAGGCTGCCGAAGTGATGCACCAGTGTGCTCGCCGATCGCGCGGAGACCACGGCAGCCCGACCGGTCTCTTCCTTCTCGATACGATCGGCGAATTGCGCGCTGCATATTCTCTGGCTGATATCGTGGTCATCGGGCGCAGCTTCGGCCATTTACACGGATCGGACATGATGGAACCGATCGCACTGGGGAAAGCAACAGTTGTGGGCCCGGCCGTTGCTGATTTTCAACAAACGATGGATGCACTACTCGCAGGAGATGGAATACTACAGGTAACCGCAGGTGATCTTGCATCCACACTCAGGGATCTGTTAGATCATCCCGACCGCCGAGTCGAGTTAGGTGAAAACGGCAGAGCCGTTATCCGCTCAAATCAGGGAGCCACTGAACGCCACGTGGAAATGATCTCAGCACTTCTGCAGTCCTGCTGATCAACTGCTCAACAAGACGCAGAACGGGGAAACCGCCATGCCGAAACTCCCGGAAATCATCGTGGGTGATATCACAAAACTTGAAGTTGATGCCATTGTCAATGCAGCCAACAGCCAGCTTGCGCCGGGTGGTGGCGTGTGCGGCGCTATTCACAATGCAGCGGGCCCGGCATTAGCCCAGGCGTGTCATTCCATCGCTCCCTGTCCGACTGGTGAAGCGAGAATCACCGATGGTTTTCGATTATCTGCTCGCTATGTCATCCACGCCGTTGGGCCGACCTATCGAGAAGGTGCGCCCGCCCAGGGCGATCAACTGGCATCGTGCTATAGAAACAGTCTGCAACTGGCGCAGAATCATCTGGCAGAATCAATTGCCTTCCCTTGTATCAGCACGGGTATCTATGGCTTCCCATTTCAGGAAGCGACTGATATTGCCCTGTCTGTGATATGCAGTTGGCTTGCTGATAATGTGCAACCGCGACGTATCATCTGCTGTTGTTTTCAGGAGAGCGATGCTGTTGCGTATCGAGAAATCCTGAGTACAAGATAGAGTGGACAGATGTGGTGTGTCTTAAATAATCTCGCCGTCCCAGCGGTAACCAGGACGGCGAAGGAGGAGAAAGAAGAAAGGAGGAAAGAAGTAGGGACTGGGGTAATTACTATGTGGGGTCTAATCCAGACGAAGTTTACCCATTTAACCATAATATTTGCCAAATGATGGCTCTTTGGCCGTGTTGATGGAGCGGCGACACTCCTCTTGTTTTGAATCCGTTCAATTGGCATATGCGCTGACACATGCCGTCTCTCCTCAAGACAATCTCACTTATCCATGTATGTCTATCGGCGTACACTGTGCGGTTTCTTCACTGCTGTCAAATTGAAATGCTTCCACGACAACACTCAGATTTCTGAGAATAATACGTAAATCACTGATAATAAACAGATTACAAGAACACATTAAAATCCACATTCTGGATAAATTTGACAGCTAGATCATGCAAAGAACATTCTCGGATTTGGCATGTTTGCATTCTGTGAGCGTCGAATATGTGCGGTGAAGTGTGTGGCTGTGTGGGGGGGAGCGAGCCGGCGACTGTGTCGCCGCTTTCGTGTGGGGGGCGTTGTGGGGGGGTAGTGTGGGGGGTCACCACATCACGCTGTTTTTCGTCTAACGCAGATCTGCATAAACTTACACTGATGCGAGAATTTGATTTGCTGAAAAACATCTTTGCTCATAATCAATCGCTGGGCGATGCCGTAGTCATTCCGCCGGGTGATGATATGGCTGAGTTGACATGGTCCGGCCGAAATCTACTCGTTGCAGTAGATCAGATCGTTGACGGTCGTCACATCAACCTATCGACCACTCCGCTTGAACTGGTCGGCCGAAAAGCCATTGCCCGCAGTGTGAGCGACATCGCAGCGATGGCAGCAAAGCCGGTCGCAAGCCTGGCAGCAGTCGTGTTGCCAAAGAATTTTCAGACACAGCAGGCGCAAACTTTGAGTAAAGCGATGATCGAATCTGCTCGCGAATTTGAATGCCCGCTCATCGGCGGCGACCTGGCATTCCATAACGACCCAGCGCATCCACTGATCTGTTCCGTAACTGTGCTGGCCGAGCCTATGGGGAAAGGAGAGGCACAGTCGATTACACGATCAGGAGCTAAAACAGGCGATGCAGTATACATCACAGGTCAATTGGGAGGCGCAATACAAATCGACGGCTCAGGAAAGCACCTGACATTCTCTCCACGTGTGAAGGAAGCGCAACTTCTCCTGAGCAAACTGGGATCACACCTTCACGCAATGATCGACATCAGCGATGGTCTGGGACGCGATGTATCGCACATTGCGGAACTATCCAATGTTCAAATTCATCTCGATGCAGCAGCGATTCCCTGCACCAACGGATTGCCCTGGCAAAATGCACTATCCGACGGTGAGGATTACGAACTCTGCTTCACTACCGATCGAGATCCACCATCAACATTGGCAGGCCTGCCCGTAACCGAGGTCGGCCGAGTGGAAGAACGCGCCAACGCAGATGATCCATACGTACTCGTTCACGATGCCGGTCAAACGCACATCGGCGATGAATCAGGGTGGCAACACGAATCATGATCATTGACTGCATCACCCATGGCGAACAGGAAACCACAGCTCTGGCTGCTTCGTTTGCCCGTTCCCTGAAAGGTGGTGATGTGGTGGCACTCAATGGTGCGCTGGGTGCAGGGAAAACAAGCTTTGTGCGGGGTCTTGCCCAGGGCTTGCAACTTGATCCCGCTGCCGTCTCCAGCCCGACATTTACCTTGAGCCAGGTTTATTCAGCTCCGACCACTACAAAAACGACCTGCTCGCTCACGCATATCGACGCCTATCGCATCAACGATATGCAGGAACTGGAGCACCTGGGGTGGGATGAACTGCTTGAATCCACCGACACAATCATCGTTCTGGAATGGGCGCAACGAATTGCCGATGCACTTCCCCCCCAGCGAATCGACATCGATTTTGAACATCTCGATCAGCAGAAACGCAGCCTGCGCTTCACGATCCCCGATGCGCTTATCAGCAGATTTACTAACTGGATTTCAACAATCACATCAGATCAAAACAACTGCCCCGTCTGCCACAAACCCGTACCGCCTGCATCATTATCTTTTCCATTCTGTTCATCGCGTTGTCGTTACGTTGATCTGGGCAAGTGGTTTGATGAATCGTATCGAGTGCCGGAAGCGCAGAAAGAAAGTGAAAACAAATAGAAGCTGCGTCTGAGCAAAGCGAAGACGCAGATTGAACTGGGGAAAAACTGTTAATATCAATCTTGGGGGGTGGGGGTGGTGGGGCGGATCGAAACGGACACGACCTAACACTTCTCCAACATGATTTGGAAAGGTACGCGTATTTACTAATCGTGTGGGGGGGTGGGGGTGTGGGGGGGGTGAGCGTAGATTTGGAAGCGATGTCCGATCGGTTCCCAACCTCGTTCCTTGCAGATGCGATTGCGCAGCTCGACGAGTTCCGGGCTGGTGAATTCCTGATGCTGTCCCGTTTTCATACAGACAAGGTAATCTCTCGCTTCCTTGCCGTAGATAAGTTGGTAGTGTGCTTGTTTATTTTCAAAGAGTGCCTGGGTGATGATGCCCGCATCCTGGAGCAGTTTGATTGTGCGGTAAACGGTGGCTTTGGAGACTCGATAGCCGTGCTGTCTCAATTCCAGCAGCAGTTCTTCAACCTCAAACAGATCATCCCGTTCGATGATGACATTGAGTATGTCCGCCCGTTCCGGTGTATATTTCAGATCGTTGGTTTTGAGATAGCGTCGAAAGACCGCACACAGCGGAGCCATCGCGAGATTCTCATGCAGAGGTGGAGATGCAGAAGATTCCGGTTCAGTAGCACTGGTCATACTGGGAGTTTATCCTCTATTCGCTCATTTTTCATCACAATTGAGAAGTAATCTCAGTGTTAGATCATACACAAAAATTGAGGATCCTGGCTTTTGAGCCGTTTGACTCCGGTTCACACTGCGCTATTCGGGAGTCAATCACCCAGCACTCACACCACCAGTGGACCTGGCTGACGCAGCCCGGCCGGAATTGGAAGTGGCGAATGAGGACCGCAGCCCTGGAGATGATTGAGGATGGTAAGAAGAAAGGGCTGCTGATCAGTGAGGATGGGGAGAGCGTGGGGGGATGTGGGGGGTTTGAGTTGATTTTCACCACGTCATTGCTCAGTGCCGCTGATCTGCGGGCAAACCTGCCCCGTGGTCTGTGGGACCTGCCCCTGATCCTCTCCATGCACGAAAACCAGGTGGCGTACCCGTATCGTTATTCTGAGGGCGAGGAGAATGGTGGGGGATCGGAATGTGTGGGGGGGCGAGACAGCCATTTTGCATTGACGAATTTGACTTCACTGTTGACCGCTGATCTGGTCATCTGGAACAGCAACTGGAACCAGGATTCGTTTCTCCTCGGCATCCAGGACATCCTGAAACACCATCCGGACAACAAACTCGGCAACTGCAACGAAACCATCAAAGCAAAAAGCACAATCATCTGGCCCCCCACACAAATCCCGGAACTTGATTCTTGTGTGTACTCTGCCGCTGGATCAGATGAAAGTGTGGGGGGTGGGGGTGGGGGAATTTTACATAACTCCGTCAGAGTCGTTTGGCCACACCGGTGGGAGCATGACAAGGGGCCGGGCGAATTGCTGGAAATCGCCGACCGTTACACGGAGCAATACAACCTGCGGTGGATCCTGCTGGGGGAGCAGTTCCAGACTATCCCCACCGAAATGCAGCAGTTCATTGAGCGCTGGTCAGCCCGCATCGACCACTACGGCTACGTCAAAGATCGCGCGGAGTACAACCACTGGCTCACTCAGGCAGACTGGGTGCTCTCCACCGCTCAACACGAGTTCTTCGGCATAGCCGTCGTCGAGGCGCTCCTGGTCGGCTGTTTACCCTGGCTGCCGAACCGTCTTTCCTATCCAGAGTTGTTGCCGGAGAGTGCGCGCGGTCTGAGTCCGATGCATCCGCCGGATGATCCTGATGCGGTGAAGCAAGCGATCAGGGAACACCTGCAGCCGGCCCTGGCGCATCATTCCGTTGCCAAACTCGATACAATTTTGAGCACCGTCAAGTAGGGGGTGTCACCATGGCACTGAGTGCGTTTGATAACAAAGACAAGAAACCCACCAAGGCTCAGCTTACCAAAGTCCTGGGGCGTTCCAGCAGCGCGTGGGATGATCTGGTTGATTTTGTCAGCAGAGAGTTTCCCCCCATTGCAGAAAACTGGCAATACTCCGGCTCAAACTGGGGCTGGTCGCTGCAGTTCAAGCAGAAGAAACGCGCGGTGGTGTATCTCACGCCGTGTGAAGGTTTCTTTTATGCAGGGTTTGCGTTGGGAGAAAAGGCTGTCAAAGCCGCACGCGATGCAGAACTTCCCGCTGAGATATTGACCATCATTGACAGTGCGAAAAAGTACGCCGAAGGCCGGGCGCTTCGCATGGAAGTGAAATACAAAAAAGACCTGGCAGGGTTGAAGAAGCTGATGAAGATCAGGACACTAGTTTGAGATGAAACTTTACCATAGGCATTTCATTAACATTTCACAAAACACTGGCAATGAAGACATTATCCCAACTTAAAAAGGTGTTAAGTGAGTTGAATATTGAATTGGAACCTAGGATCATTGTGCCTGAGGGGATAGAGGAATCAGATATGATCGTCTTCAGGAATCTGATCATATCTACCTATTGATTTTAATGATCCTATTACCTCAACTTGGTATTGCAGAAAACGAGATAATCAAATATACTTATGTAATCCTGTGACGAATGACTTTCGATCGCTCGTACACAGTGAGGCGGTTTGACTCGCCAAAGGCGAGGAAACTGTGCGGGTTAAACCCCACTGCAGGGGGTGATAGCCCCGTAGCAGCCTTGGATAACCCGGTGTAGCCGGGTAATGCTGGGCTCCCCCGATGGATTTGCCTGAGGGGGTTTACCATTTTTGTGGGAGTGTTCTCTTGTTGGTAACGTTTCAATTTCCGATAGCGGATGCACGACCATTCATCCCAGCGCTGGACCTAAATATGCCCGTACCAGATTGGCCCGAACCGAGCACGGCAATTGATCCTCAGTTCGTGCATTATTTTGGCAAGATATGTGAGCGAATTCGAGATCCTGATGAGGCTTGGCCGGATGAGAGCAAGTACTGCCGTGCCCGACGAGGACTTCGGTTCGATCGACTGGAAACGCGTCATGCCGGTCTTCCAAATCGTAGATTTTGCCCGCAATGCGCTTTTCGCAGACTCTTCTGTGATGGACAAGCCGTCGTGCGAATTGAGATTGGCATCGCACATAAACACTCGGAATATCCACTTGAATACCTGGGAATCGAGGAAGTAATTACTATTGCTCAAGAGATTGCGGAAATACCAACCATTGTCCACGATCCGCTTGGAGATGCGAGGTTTCGGCCGATTTTAGCACAGGGCAAGCATCTTGCTCGACTATACACGCACGCCTCGGTAGCTCGAGACACGGCCGAACCATCTCTTGGATTACAGTTGGTTGAAGCAGGCGACCCAATAATCTTAGTTGAACTGAAACCACACGAAGCAAATCTTACGGTCGAAGCTCTTAGGAGCGAAGGCTTGATTGAGATTGACAAAACCAGCGTCAATGGTGCCATTGCGCTCTTTTGCCGTCTCAGTACCAGTGCTGGATTTGCACCGATGTGGATTCTGCAAAAGGGCACCGCTACGGTCGGTCAACTCCGTAGCCTACGGCTATGTCTGACTCGCCTTCATGCCGAGAGAGAAGTTCTCGACTTGATTCTCAAACAAATTCATCGTCGGAGGTTGTTGAATCCACCTACCGAGGAAACTGTCGACTTGCTTGATCGGTACTTCAATGAACGCCTCAAACTCATCAATCGTAAAAATTGGGGTGGGATGAAGCAATCTGAGATTCTCGCAGCTTTCGATGCGACGCGTGAGGTGATTCAGCCCGCAGCACAGGCTCAGTTGATCTCAAGGTATCAAGGGTGTCGGAAACAGGTCTGGAAGAAAATCGAAAGATTTCAGGAACAGCGGCGCGCAATACGTATTGTCCCTGTGGTCTCATTCGAAGAAGGAGCAATCGACATGAGCAAGCATGTGAATGTCAGTGGTACAGGTAACATAGTTAATGTTGCAGAATACATGACAGGTGTTAAGAACACAGTCAACAACAACCTTGCTGAATCGGAAACGGACCCTCAGATCAAGGCGTTGATCAAACAGCTCAGCGAGGAGATTCAGCGTGTCGCGCCAAAGGTTGATCCGGGACAAATCAAGAAGATGGGCAAGAACCTCGAAGCGCTCAGCAAGGAGGTTGCCAGTGACGAGCCTGAACGCCGGTGGTATGAAGTTAGTCTTGATGGAATCAAGGAAGCCGCGGTGGCGGTAGGCGAGATCGCTACGCCAATTCTGACGACAGTCGGCAAGCTGGCTTCTATCCTGTTAGCCTAACGCAGAGCTCAGATTACATAGTTAACAAGATGCACAATTAGCTTAGAGATCACTTTGGATGCAAAGTCTCATAATATATGTTATGTAAAATTGGCCTGAGAGTGAGAATGAGGGAGATTCTGCCCAAAACGGCATAGCGAAAAGCACCACATTACCATGCGGTGCTCGGGGAAGTTTTGATTTGTTCGTCCAACTTACACGGCCCCTACGAGAACCATCAGTGCTTTCTGGGCGTGCAGGCGATTCTCCGCCTGGTCGAAGATGGCGGAGTTGGGCGTGCGGGACACGCCGTAGGTGATCTCCTCATCGTAATGAGCCGGCAGGCAGTGCAGGACAATACAATCATCGTCCGCCACGTCGAGACATTTCTCATTGAGCTGGTACGGCATGAAGAATGCTTTGCGCTTTTCCTGCTCATCTTCCTGCCCCATCGACGCCCAGACATCGGTGTAGATGACGTCCGCTCCTTCGCAGGATTTCATGAGATCGGTGCTGTGTGTGATCTCACAGCCGTTGGCATCGGCGAGCGCTTGTGACTCAGAGAGGATTGTGGCGTCGGGTTCGTACCCGGGAGGCGTGACGACGGTGAGATTCATCCCCAGGCTGGCCGCACCGTACATGAGAGAGTGTGCGACGTTGTTGCCATCACCGCTGTAGACGGCATTGAGGCCGGTGATAACGCCCTTCTTCTCGTAGATGGTCTGGAGATCAGCGAGAATTTGGCAGGGATGTTCCATATCAGACAGGCCGTTGATAACCGGCACGGAAGAGTACTTGGCCAGGTCGACGACGATATCGTGGCCGAACACACGGGCCATGATGATGTCACAGTAACGACTGAGCACCATGGAGATATCTTCGGTGGTTTCGCGCTTACCCAGGCTGATGTCAGACGGCGCAAGGTAGATTGCATGTCCGCCGAGCTGGGTCATCCCCACTTCAAAGGACACGCGCGTGCGCAGGGACGGCTTCTGGAAGATCATGCCCAGTGTGCGCCCGGCCAGGAGATGATGTTGCTGGCCCCGGGTCGTTTCCAGTTTGAGCGTTTCAGCGGTTTTGAGGACCTGCCAGAGCTCTTCGGTGTTGAAATCGGTGATGGAGACGAAGTGTCGGCCACGCAAATTGACTGCCATGCTGCATACCCTTTCTTGACGGTTGCCGAGTTATGTAAAATTCAATGACCTTCGGTGAGAACTTTTTCGATACGGGGGAAGGCCCAGTCCAGGTCTTCCGTGGTGATGACCAGAGGCGGCGCGATGCGGATCACGTGATCGTGTGATTCCTTGCAGAGGATGCCTTCGTTCATCAGTTTCTTGCAGAATTGCTTGGCGCCACCCGCTTCGGGTACGAGTTCGATGCCGATGAGGAGCCCGCGGCCGCGCACTTCCTTGACCAACGGCGACTTGATGGTTTTCAGTTTCTCGATGAAGGGCGTCCCCACTTCCAGAGCGCGCTCGGGAAGCTTGTCATCGACAAGAAGATTGAGTGCGGTTTGAGCGACGGCACAGGCCAGCGGGTTGCCACCAAAGGTTGAACCATGATCGCCTGGATTGAATACACCCATGATTTCCTTGTTGGCCAGAACGGCAGAGACAGGCATGACTCCCCCACCGAGCGCCTTGCCCAGGATGAGTACATCAGGCTTGACGTTTTCATGATCACAGGCGAGCAGCTTGCCGGTACGACCAAGACCGGACTGAATTTCGTCTGCCATCATGAGGATGTTGTGCTTGGTGCAAATCTCGCGGACCTTGGTGAGATAACCGTCGGGGGGAATGATGATGCCACCTTCACCCTGGATCGGTTCGACGAGGAAGCCGACGGTGTTGGGGGTGATGGCTTTTTCCAGGGCATCGGGATCGCCGTACTGCACAATCTTGAAGCCGGGAGTCATCGGACCGAACGGTTTGTTGCAGGGATCATCGGAAAAGCTGATGACGGTGATGGTGCGGCCGTGGAAGTTGCCGGTGCAGCAGATGATTTCTGCCTGGTTCGGTGCGATGCCCTTGACGTCATACCCCCACTTCCGGGCGGTCTTGAGTGCGGTTTCTACCGCCTCGGCACCGGTGTTCATGGGGAGCACCATGTCGTAACCGAAAATGCTGGTGATCAGATCGCAGAAGGGGCCGAACTGATCGTTGTTGAAGGCGCGACTGGTTAGTGTGAGCGTGCGCACCTGGTTGATGAACGCTTCAGCGATGACGGGATTCTGGTGGCCGAAGTTCACGGCGGAATAAGCGCTGAGAATATCAAGATACTTTTTTCCATCGACATCGGTGACCCAGCAGCCCTCGCCGGTGGCGATGACAACAGGCAGCGGGGCATAGTTGTGCGCGCTTTTTTCCGAGATTGTCGCGAGATGTTGATCGGTGTTTGAACCCAACTGTGTCATGGTGGTGCTCCTGTTCCGTTTGCTCCGATCGCCAGTGTCACTAAACGAAGTGTCACTCAACTGACGGATACGGGTTGAATGAGGACGGGCAATCCGGGGTGTTCCGGTTGGTTGCACGTCGGAACTTGTTTACGCAGTGATCCCCGATCGCTTAAGGATCCTCTGCGAATGGTCGATTTTCCCCCTCGATGGGGCTAGGCAAGGATATTCCTGGCCCCAGATGAAGGCAAGTTGAGAAACCGGAGGGAAAGGTTTTCCGCCTCTGACAGTGGAACTTCGCGAAGTGATGTGGATAATTATCTCATGAAAGATCCCGGCTTACCCATCGTCGTGGCGTTGGGGGGGAATGCTATTTCTCCCCCCGGAGAAGACGGCAATATCACGCAACAATTTACCCAGACGCGCGCCACCTGCAAAGTGCTCGCTGACCTTATCGAACAAGGGAAACGCATCATCATTACCCACGGCAACGGCCCGCAAGTAGGTAATGCCGTACGCCGCGTTGAGCTGTCCGCTCACGAGGTGCATCCGCTGGACCTGGGTATATGCGTGGCTGATCTGCAGGGGGGTATGGGCTACATGATCTCCCAATGCCTGAACAACGAATTGCATCATCGGGGTCTCAAAAACACCGTCAGCACATTGGTGACCAGCGTGTTGATTGATCCGAATGATCCGGCCATGGTGAATCCAACCAAGCCGATAGGTCTGTTTTACTCACAGGAAGATGCAGAAGAGCGCATGGAGGAGTACGGTTGGAATATGGTTGAAATGCCCAACCATGAGTTTCGGCGGGTTGTGCCATCTCCTTTACCCCGAGAAATCATTGAAATCGAAACGATCCGCACTTTGCTGGAAGCTGATCACATTCTCGTGACTGCGGGCGGCGGGGGTGTGCCGGTGTATCGCGATCATCAGGGTGATCTCCAAGGTCTGGAGGCGGTGATCGACAAGGATCTGGTCTCAGCGCTGCTGGCTCAGGAGATCAACGCAGAAACATTCATCATTCTCACGCCTGCCGATGCAGTGTGCCTGGATTATGGCAAAGAAACCCAGCGAGAGTTACGGAATCTCACCATCAATGATGCACAGAAATATCTTGATGAAGGACATTTCCCGCCCGGTTCGATGGGGCCGAAAATTGAAGCTGCAGTAGAATTCCTCAAAGCCAGCAATCTGGAACAGGCGCGAGCCGTTATATGTGACATCGATGATTGTGCCGCAGCTCTGGCCGGCAATGCGGGTACGACGATCACGCGTGGATAATTTGCGTTTTCGATATGCCGGTTCACTTTTTGTCGGGCGGCGCTGCGACGATTGTCGACTCTCATTGATGTGCTCTGCACGGATTTTTCGAGTAGTCTGATTGACTGCAGGATCCAAACTCAATTCATCATTCGTCGATTGAATTCAGGATAAACCAAATGAACCACCACGATCAGAACGAACTCCTCGCGCAACTTGATTCACGCATCGGACTGCTGGAAAAAGAAGCAGCGCAGTGGCGCAGGAAAACGACGCAATATCGTCTCCTGGCAGGTATAACAACCCTGCTGTTGATTGGAGCATTGGTCATTACCGCTCCGCCTCCATTTTCACCCCCCCACTCTTTCGCTGATGATTCCACTGTCGAAAAAGGTGAAAATGCACCAGAAATCGCAGATGTGATCCGGGCCCATCGTCTGGAAATCGTCGGAACGGATGGAACGCTGGTACTGTCAGCAAGCGGTAATCCAAGCGGCGGGCAACTGGATGTATGGAACGCGCAAGGCCATAACCTGATGCGTCTTGGGGCAAATCAACATGGTGGAGATATCGCGTTGTGGAACACTCAGGGGATGAACATCTTTGGTGCATTTGCATCGGAAGCCGGAGGCGAAACAGCCGTATGGAACGCGCAGGGGAAACGATGCTTCAGGGCATACAGTGAATCAGAGGGCGGGCGATTAACAGTTCATGCTGCAAATAATCAGCCTGCAATTACTGCACAAGGAAATCCACGGGGGGGATCACTGCAGATCATGAGTGAGAATGGCCAAACGATGGCATCGATCGAACCGGCTGAAACCGGCGGATCATTTTCGCTCAACAACTCTCACGGTAAGCCGGTCATCATGGCGGATATCGACCAGGCAGGCGGTGGATTGTTTATGGTGGCAGATGTCGGCGGGAACCCACAATTCATTTCAGGTGTGGGATCACAGGGCGCTATATCGCAATGGTTTAATCAACAGGGAACGGCTGTAGCAACGGTTGGTGCAAGTGATGACCTGGCCGGCGGACACTTAGCCCTGTTCAACCCCGAAGGGCACCGCGTTTTCGGCGCATCATCATCTGATGATCAGGGCGGTCGCATTGACCTGGGTGATGAAAAAGGACGAGGTGTATTCTCCGTCGATGCAATACCGGAAAGAGGATCCGCTCTGGCACTGCTTAATCCTGCTGGGCAGAAGTTGTTTTTCATCGGAACGATGAAGGATGGCGGCTTGCTCAATGTGATGAACCGCGTAGGGAATCCTGTGTTCATCGCCGGCTTCAATCAGGACGGACTGGGCGGGGCAATGTCTCTGCGCAACAGCCGTGGTTTACAAATTCTCCAGGCGGGCACTGATGAGAATGATGCAGGTACACTGCGTCTGTGGAATTCCGCCGGCCTAAGGGAGAGATCATTCCATCCCCTGCCATGACATGATTTAGCCTGATTTACGATAGGATTATGAGGTTTGTGAGGGTTCCACGGGATATACCGACTGGGACGGGATTGTCTCGGGCATTTTCGACGATAACGCTTCGATCAGATCAATGGACGTGGTAGACTTGTGAGGAGACCACTTCATTACCCTAAGACATGGAATGACAGTCAATTATGGCGAACGCTGCCTTTCCTGATCACCTCCGTCTCGTCGGTTCCAGCGATCCCCAGACCCTCCGGCAATGGGAACGCCAGAAGAGCGCGCATCAGGAAGTGACCCGGGAAAACCAGTCCGCAGCACGTAATCCCACAATGGATCCGACCGATCCTCGCTGGGTGTTGGCCGTTCGTGCTTACGCACAGTTGCAGGGTTCGACACTCACGCCCGAGCGGCGTATACGTGTCCTGAAAACAGCAGAACATCTCGGATTGCGTGTGTTCGATGCCAATCTCATCATCGCGGTGGTGCAGGATCATGCACGAAGCGGCTTGCCGCTGCAAAATGCAGCTGGAACATTGAATCTCATCCGAGAGCCAGTGTCTACAACACATGATCAAAAATGGATCTGGATGCGCTGGCTCCTGGCGATCGGCGCAGCAATCGTCACCAGCACCTGGCTCATCCTCTGGCTGCTGAAACCATAGGGTGATAAATCAGGCGCGATCGGGGGACACAATCATAACTTCGCCCTCTTCGTTCTCCTCCACGTATCCCAGTGCCATCAGGGCTTTGAGTGCTGCTTTTTGTTCCGCCTGCTTTTTGGATGATCCCCAGCAGGATTCAAAGCGTTTTGCTCCCAAGGCCACACTTACCTCAAAGCACTTGGAGTGGTCCGGCCCCTTTTCATCCAGCACCTTGTATTGCGGGACAGTGTTCAACTCCTGTTGCGCAATCTGCTGCAATACACTCTTGAAATTGGACTGGTGACCGGAGCGAGCTGCCTTTCGAATGCGCTTTTTCAATCCGTCCAGGATAAATTCCTGCACCGCTTCAAAACCCTGATCGAGGTAGATCGCGCCCACAATCGATTCATACACCGCAGCCAGCACAGATCCCGGCAACTCTGCGTGATTGCTCATCCCTTTGCCCAGGCGGAGCAGATCGGTAAAACCCATCTCTCGTGCTATATCCGCACATACCCGACGACTGACCACACTCGATTTGATTTTTGTCATCTCCCCTTCCATCAGGTCGTCGTAATTCTGGAAGAGGTAATCACACACGACCAGGCTCAGCACCGAGTCGCCGAGGAATTCCAGACGCTCATTACTGTGAAATCGAGAGTCCACCAGCGAAGCGTGCGTCAACGCCTGGCTGAGTAGATCTTTATCGTTGAACTCACAGCCGATCAGTTGTTCTGCAGATTCAATTAATTCAGGTTCCATAGCTCCCAGGCCATTCGGAATGCGATGCCGCCCACCGTTGCAAACCGGGGCAAACGGGGGATACATCAATACGCGTTGGCTGAGCGGGGTTTCCCGATGGCCATCGGCTACGGGTACGCTGCTGATCAGCGGGAAAACTCACCCAGTGAGATCACCTGACCTCGATAGACACTATAGGCTTATCGGCTCATCCACGCACCATCTGGATGGAACTCTCTGTCGATTCTTCAACGAGGCGCGACCGTGAGAAAATGTTGGGAAGCTGCTTCTGACGAGAGTAGCGAGGAAGATGCGTTTATGTAGTGTATGACACACATCAATTCGGTGACTGTGTCGCCGATTATGGGGAGAAATCGTGTGGCCCCCGGTGTATTCACCGAGGGTTAATTATTCCCAACACAAAGTAGTTAGCCTCCAGTGAATACACTGGGGGCAAGGAGCATAGCCGATTGATTCACAGCTCGGAGAGCTGTGCCACCAGGAGCTGTGTTACCAGAAGGCAATAGCTGCGGGTGGGAACCCGCAGGAGTTTGACCCTGCCGGATACACCATCTGGATCATCTGAACCTGCTAAAAACCGGTGAATACATCAGGTGTGGTCGGTGTCTCTATGAATGAGATGCCCCGTATTGGATACTTTCATTGAGGTGTCCGAATTACTCAATGGCCTCACTATGTCACGCATTCGAAAAAATCTCGGTATGTCACTCCTTGTCGGCTCAATGATCATCTGCTCCGGCTGTGCGACCTCCAGCCGATCTGAGTATGAATTGCACGCAACGGCAACATTACCCGCGCAGGAATCACTGACACAGGAACTGGCCCGCGCTTTCCCCGGTCAATTGCGTTCGCCGGCAAGTATCATGGTAGCTACATCCACACCGGAACGTATATCACATTCATTTACGGAGATGATGCAGCAGGAATTGCTGAACGATCAAATTGCTATGCGTCAATCGCGCTGAGCACGCCGGGTGACATTATCATCGTACTGACCCAATGTCTGAGTTTGCAGAATCAGCAGTGCCATCTGCAATTGCGGGTCGATACCATTTGCCAGCAGCTCGTTGATATCGCCGCGATCTTCAGAGTCGGGATCCGGATTCCCTGCATCATCCTTGGGGATCGCATCGGCCGACTGGCGCAAGTTGATCGCACCGATGACCTGTGTCGGTGACATGGCCACTTCAATATCCGGATCAACACCCCAGACTTTCGCGCCGGGTCGCTTATGTACGAGTCGTCCTTCCGCTTCACCCGGTCGAGGAGGCAGGCGATAATACTGCGTGGTCAGTTTGAGGAACATGTTGCCTGAAATCTGCTTGACTTCCTGCACGCTGCCCTTGCCGTAGCTGCGCTCACCGATGATCACTGCACGATCATAAGCCTGCAAACTACCGGCAACGATTTCACTAGCGCTGGCCGAACCCTGATTGATAAGAACCACCATCGGAACATCGACAATCTCAGCTTTGCTTGCATGCGCTCTTTGATCCCATGCTCTCTGCTGGAATTTGTCTTCGCCGGTCACAATCGTGCCTTGTTCCATGAACACATTGCTGATTCGGACAGCCGATGTTAACAATCCGCCGGGATTATGCCTGACATCGAGAATGACACCCCGGGGCGTTCCCTGCTCATTAATTTCATGCCAGGCCTGTCTGAGATCTTCATACGTGTCATTCGTAAATTGCGTCATTCTTATGTACGCAATCCCGGAAGGCTCATCGATATACCAGTCCCAGATCGGCTCACCGCTTTCGTCAAGCTGATCCTTGTGCCAGCCTTTGACGGAATAAATCTTAATCACATCGCGCAAGATCGGGATCTGAATCAGATCGTCATGACCTTCCCGTGCAATGCCCAGCGTGACTTCCGTTCCCTTGGGACCGGTGATGTGATCGACCGCATCGTTGAGACTCCACCCCACCGTCGAACGCCCGTTGACTTCCGAAATAATGTCCTCCGGCCGAATGCCCGCAAAGTAAGCCGGCGTACCCTCCAGTGGATTCACCACGAGGATTTCACTCTTTTCATTGTGACGAATAAGAATGCCCACGCCGGTAAAGTTCCCCTGCGTCGCCTGTTGGAAACGGCGTACATTGTCCGGCCAGATGATGCTGGAAAATCGATCCAGACGATACATCGCACCATCGCCGAACTCGCGGCAGACTGCCGCATCGGGAAGTTGCAGCGTCTCATCATTGAGTGTGAGCAACTCATCGAGAATCCGATTGCAGGTTTTATTGTTCAACTCGTAATCAGGTGTTTGAGCCAGCTCAAGACGCTTTCGATTCAGGTAACGTCTCCATTCATCAAGTCGTTGCTGATTTCCGAGTTTGGGGAACGTTTCTTCCAGCGCAGGAGTCGTTGCCAGAAGTTCCATTGCTTCCAGCCCACCTTCCAGCAGAGGTCGCCACCCCTCCACTTCAATGTGCTCACGTGATGCAATCCGCATCGCTTCCTTGAGAGTTCGGTGGTGGATTCCTTCGAGTTGTTCCTGCCAGTCAGATCCGGGTCGGGGGACATATTCACCCGGCGGATCTTCGCCTTCGCGTTCCGCCCGTTCAATACGCAATTCATGCAGCCGCTCCGGTGCATAACGAGCCAGCAGTGCTACCCGTCGATTGACAATTTCCAACTTATCGTTGTGACTGGTGTATTCCTGGGTTCGCGTCGTGTCTTCATACAGTGTGCGGAGATAGAAGAGCAATTCCTGTGCTTGCAGCCAGTCACGCTGCTTTTCGATCCGAGGCAATTCATCTTCCGCCCAGGCAACGATCTTCGTGACCTCTTCATTCTCAAATGCCTGGTCGAACTCCTGTCCCATCGACTTCAGCGCGGTCTGCAATGTCACTGCTTGACGCAATGCTTCAGCCAGTTCATCCGCTTCCACGTGCTCGCGCATCTTTTCAACCGCTTCATCCCGAGCCGCCAGTTGATCCGCTTCTGCCTGTTTGAGATTGTTCTGGTGGAGCTGAAGCGATGCTTCGTATCGGTTGCGTGTCTCCTGGGAGATACCCTGATCTGGAATGCTGCTGAGTTGTTTGAGCAATGCTTCGTTGTTGCCGTCCAATGCGGACTGCCAGATCTGAGCCGACCATGAATCTGCCTTGGCCTCAGTGGCTTGCCCTGTCGCCCCGGTGAGCATGGCCCCGATCAGAGCAAAGGAGAAAGTCAGAAATAACATGTCCAGGCGTGGCCGAATCAGTGATCTCATCATGGGTTTATTTACCTTCCTGGTTGAAAAACGAGATGAACTCCATAATTCCATTCGGGGGGCAGGAGGTTCTGGATTCAAGGGGGGATTCCCTGGATATGAGAAATCCCTGAAAATCCCCGGAATTGATCGGCTCATCCTCAAGATTCCTTCAACTGTTTAGAAAGACACGGGTTGAGTGAAACAAAAGACGTTCACTGTCCCCGATTATTCCTACAGATATAGGATCCGATAGTTCATGGCGAATTGGATCAAAGCCCATTTTCCTGATCCCATTTCGTTATACTTGGATAAATGATATCAAAAATGGACATTTCCATACTATTTGCTGCTTCTCCTGAGACTAGCCCAACAGGGGCGGCAGAGGGGATACTCCTTCTGGTATTAATCATCTTTGTAGTGGGACTATTTCTTGCCGTTGCACTTCTCGTGATGCGAAGGTACAGAAGGCGGATCACGCAGCTCTCACAAACCGCACAGGATCCCCAACCTCTGGCAGATGCCTGGAGTGAAGCCGGGAAACGCGTAAAGGACAATCCCCCCTCCTCACAATCAGACAAACCCCAGCAGCGATTTGACCGTTAATCGTCGTTTTCCTGCGATTCTGGTCCTTTTTCCAGCGAATTCTCCAATTCGCCGATTTCCTCAGCCGACGGATCGAGGATTTGAGCCTGTTTGAGCCAGACGTGGGCTTTCTCCGGTCGATCTGCCCTCCACCACATAAGTCCTGCCTGAACAGCCACATACGCCTGACGCCTCCTCTCTGCCTGCTCAAAGCACAACTCCCATGCCAGCGCCGCCCGCTCATAATCGCCCAGATCCACGCTCGCAGCACTAATCTCGCTGGCCACCAATTCCTGTGCTCTCTGAACCGGACTGAGACCCACCATCAACTCCAGGGCCCGCTCCGGCTCACCCATTTCCCGGTAGATTTTTGCCTCCTGAGTGCGATACATCAGATCCCGTGGTTTGAGCTCCTTTGCCTCACCGATATACCCCAGTGCTGCCTCCAGATCACCCCGCTGCCGCGCCACCATAGCCCGGGTGTAATACCCCAGCGGCTCATCCGGATCAATCTTCAACAAACGCTCCAATGCCTCATCTGCCGCATCCAACTCTCCCTGGGTGAGGTAAATCTGTGCTGCAAAAAAAGGCGTTTGGGGATTCGTCGGGTCAAGCTTCCCTGCTGCCCGGTAGTGCTCCAGCGCTTCATCCAGTTTCCCGAGACTATGAGCAAGTTGTCCTGCATTCTGCTGCAAGCCGGCCGCATCAGGCTCAAGATCCAACGCGATCCGATACCTCTCATACGCTGCTGCAAATTTGCCATCCGCAGCCGCATCATCTCCCTTCTGTCGCAATTGGATGCCTTCAGAGATATACACCAGTCCCAGCATTTCATGAGCGAACGGTTCCTGAGGAGCTTTTTTCACCAGCACACTCAAAATTGCCTTGGCTTCCTGATCCTGACCGACATTGAGATACTGCTCCGCCGCCGCCAAAGCTGCGTCAACGTTCTCAGGATCGACTTCAACTACCGATTCAGCGACTGGCGGATCTACCGTCTCGCCGGATGAACCACTCTGCTTTTCACAACCCCCCCACCCGACGCACAGGCACAGAAATACTGCAGGCAGGGAAAATCTCAACGTGCGCAGAAGGGAAAGTTGGATCCATATTCGAGTCATGACGAAACAAACTTCATTCTGAAGACTATCATTGGCCCATGATGATGAGTACAGCCACGATGACCAACGAATTGCCCAAATCATACTCTCCCCACGACTCAGAAGCGGTCGTGTTGCAAAAGTGGGATGAGAGAAAGGCATTTCACGTTGATCTGG
>JANQEQ010000155.1 GCA_028278245.1 Phycisphaerales bacterium
TCAAAATCAAGGTCCCGACCAGCCGCCAGATCGCCAACTCCCAGCCAATCGTTGCCACGCTGAGGAAGAACGCCTCCGGGTCCATCGACGGTGACGCAATCCAGAAGGACATCACCGGGGCCAGCGGCACACCACCGATTAACATTGCTGCCACTACCGGGATAACCCCGCACGAACAGAATGGACTGAATGCGCCCAGTCACCACCATCAATAATGCGGCCACTCTCATCTGTATCCTCAACACCACCATCCAGATGATCGCCACCGAGGCCGCCAACGAGTGTGTCATTACCGGCATCTCCCTGAAGTACATCGGCACCATCATCCCCGCTGAGAACATCGTTAGCCTCACCACCGGTGAGGGTCTCGCCACCCGCTGTGCCAACAACAAGATTATCTTCTACATCTCCTATCAGCCCTTCGACATAACCTGCGAGATTGACGGTTGTTCCGTCGGCAAACTGAAGCGTTTCGATTTTATGTGCATCATTTGCAAAATCATCAATGGTAATACTGTCACTCGATCCATCACGTGAAATAACAAGATCTCCACCAACCATGACAAATGACAGATCGGAAAGAGCAATACCATCACCAAAAAGAAGAGTATCAGCACCGGCATCTTCGCTCGCATTAGTACCTGCATCGATGATCGTGTCAGCACCATCACCGAGATTAAAGATATAGGTATCGTCACCAAGGCTCCCGGCAAGCTGATCATTACCAGCACCGCCTTCGAGTTCATTGTCAAACTCATCACCATGAAGTTCGTCGTTATGAGCAGAACCTTTAAGACCTTCGATGCCATCGAATTCATCAGCCAATGCATCACCCGTATTAGGTTGTGATCCATCGAGATAAACATTCACACCAGTGGCAGCATCTTCATAAGAGGCGATATCCCAACCGAGACCACCGATTAAAGAATCATTGCTGGCACCGCCGACAAGAACGTCGTTACCGGCACCGCCGAGTAGGATGTCCTTTCCTGCCTCACCAAAAATCTTATCCTGACCACCATTGCCGTTCAGGATATCGTCACCGGCGCCGCCATGGAGTTCATCATCACCGGCATTACCGGTCAGCCAGTCCTTACCGGTACCTCCAGTTAGCAGATCGTCACCATCGGTGGGGCTGACATCCCCACCCCAGACACCAATATCAGCAGTATTGATGGTACCGATATGGAAAAAATCCAGATTTTCGATCGGCTTATCGGTACCGTAGGCATACCAGTCTTTCAGACGCACGCTGTCGAAAAATTCAGAGAACGCAACTGAGGTGCCGTTTGATGCGCCGATACCGAGGACCAGATCGTCACCTTCGCGCATCATGTGAATATCGTTGATGTCTATACCGATAGAGAATTCGATACGATCATTACCCTGATCTTCAGTAATCTGACCTAACTTACCTGTGAAGTGAAACAGCGTACCGGATGTGACGGCGGGGTCCCCGTCGGGCGCACCACCGGTACCGTCGATATCATAATAGACCCACTCGATCGGATTATGCGCTTCGTAGATGAGTCGTTCACCAGTACCATCATCATAAAAAAGCTGGGTACCTTCTTGCCGATAACCATTAGCGGTGACTGCACCGGAACCGCTGATCCATGCCTGCTGCCAGGTATCTGCAGCAAAGCCATCGATAATCGTATCGTGGCCATCACCACGACCGAAATGGAACACATCATCGTCTTCACCGCCGGCAAGCACATCGTCCCCGGCTTCACCCGCCAGAATATCGTGGCCTCTGTTGCCGAGCACATGATCATCGCCCTTGCCACCAAGCACGGT
>JANQEQ010000157.1 GCA_028278245.1 Phycisphaerales bacterium
ACTATCCACCCGCACGACATGCTCGATCTCATGGATCTCTACACTTTCCACCAGGCTCAAGCGCGGATCCCCCAGGCCATCGACATGTTCAAAACTGGCTGAGTATTCCACAAATTGCCCCTGCAGCGTCGAAGTCATCAACCATTGAGCCACCACCGCTTTCTGCGGTAAAATATCACCCAGATTGACTGAGAGCGAAGGCGTCACTTCTTCGACACCAATCCGTGTACCAATGATCTCAAAGTCGATCAACAAGCCCTTCTCGTTTTCGATGATTTCCGGTTGTGACGAGGTAATCCGCAGGTTGTTGGCGGTACCGGCACCGGTATTGATCATCATCAATCCCAGTGAAAACGGAATGGATGGTTCTACAACATCAGACGTAAACGGATCATCACTATAGACATCACGTTCCAGGAAATATTTCGCGACCAGATTCGGATTCGGCAGGACGTCAATCGATGCCGGGTAGAGTGGAATCGTAACCTGAGATCCGTTGAGTACATATTTCAGCTCACCGCGAACGAAGTATTCTTTCGGCTCGACTGGGGCAGCGTCCTGGGCCGGTACAATAATCCAACTGGCAGTCCCCTGGCTGTTGCCACTGAGCGTCCAGCTGCCTTCCGACACTTCAACAAAACCGGTGGTTTCCGGCGGGTGAATACCGAACAGATTCGTACTTGGATTACCTTCTGCATCTCGAATATCTATGGTCACATGAACATCCTGAAGGGCATCAGGGCCTTCATTGCCTAATTCCAGAACCGCTTCAAACGCGTTTCGACTGATCACCGCTTCCTGCTCAATACGAATCTTTACACGGGCACAGACACCCTCGTCCGGCTCTTCCAGTTTTTGCTGCAGCACGTTGCGAGCGTAGGTCACACCATCCAGCAGATTGGTAAAACCTTCCGCCAGGTGTTCATCGATAGCGAGTGCTGCATCTTCCATCAATTCTTCCAGGCGACGATAATCGATGAAATCATCGCTTTGGCCTTCCGGTACATCTCCGATTGTTATGATACCCTGTTTCCAATAAGACATGGTCCGATTCCAGCGTTGGATCAGGATAAGGATATGCTCCTGCGTGATCTGGCTAGGTGCGGACAGATTCAACATGACGACTTCTTCATTGCCGGAAATGATATCACCCATATCGCTATCCTCACCAATCGCGTTGTAGAACGCTTCCATGAATTCTATGAATTTCACGCTTTCTTCGTCACCGCCTTCGCCCCACATCCAGATGGGATCACCCAGGATTTCCGCTATGGGCAGTATCATCCGCTGCAATCGAAGCGCTTGTTCCTGGAGATAAATCACCGCTGGACCATACGCCTCACCCAGAGCTTCAAACTGTTCCGAAGACTGTAGGATATCCATCGCCTGGGCCAGTTCAGCAATCTGAGCCGGATCGCTCCCGCCGCTGCCAAACAGATCCAGACAATCATCACCAATGATTGACGAGGTGATATCAAACGCACACCAGAAGACATTCCAGGCGATACCCCACGGACCAAGTTTCTTGGCTGCATCACCGCCACAGTTGATGATCGTACTGAGTGCACCGCCGACACAGGATTTGGCACAACTCAGGTCAAAAGCCTTACTGCAATCGCGTGCACATTCGTAAACACTCTTGATGATAGTTGTCCCGCAATCCAGCGGCAGGAAACTCAATGCACAATTGAGCACCTGTTTGAGAATTTCATTGGCACAGGGATTACAGGATTCCTCGATTTCAAAATTATCATTGGTCACCTGCGGTTGGCCTGGTGACCAGCCGCCGGTTCCGCCCCAGGCACCGCCCCAACCGCCGCCACCGCCGCCAATCGGGAATCCGCCACCACCGGGGCCACCACCGCCGGGACAGATCACCACGGGGAAGTTGAAGTAGAACGGTACACGGTGCCATCTGCGATCCGGTCCACATTCATAATTGTATCCAACGAAAGACACCATCCTGGTTACACAGCCATTCTGGGCACGGTTTGTATCACTACTGACATTTCCGTCATTATCAAATTCCCCGTCAGGTGCTTTCAGGCCTTGTTTATTGAAATTCAAATTCTTGACAATGACCGGTACCGTAACCGACGACAGTGCCGCCAGATCCCCAATATCTTCAACCAGAGGGGTAAATTCAAATTGATCATTATCTCCGAATATCAAC
>JANQEQ010000001.1 GCA_028278245.1 Phycisphaerales bacterium
TTGGTTCTACTTGATGCACAGTTCCACACTGCACTGTGGCAGATTCCAGGAAACAGCCGTTTGCTTCAGATGCTCGAGGACCTCAATGACCAGATTCGCTACTTCATGCACGTGACTCGTCCCTGGGAGGAGACCGACTACCCTTCCCAGCATCGAGAACTGATAGCAACGCTGCAGTTGGGTGATATAGCCAAGGCGAAAAGAGAAATGCGTGAACACATCCTATCTACTGCTGCGCGGGCAATCGCAAAACTGGATGATTCCCAGATCGAAGGTCAAGTCAGCATCCGCACGGTATTCGCAATGAATCCAGCTTGCTGATGCCCACGGTCGTTCGCTATCGTCGTGACTGTGCTCAGAGATAGGAAGATATCATGTTGGCTGAATCGCACCAACTTCATGTAACAGCGACTACCCTGTCGGATCATGTGGCCGACGCAATCCTCGATGCGATTGTCGCCGGCGAGCTTGCCTGCGGTCAGCGGCTCACTGCAGCCGGAGTTGCCGACTGGTTAGGAGTAAGTCGCGCCCCTGCCAGAGAGGCATTCTTGATCCTGCACAGAAAGAGGATTCTCGATAGGGATACAAGCCGTAGCTTTGTGGTTGCCCGGTGGAACAGACAGGATCTGCTAGAGATAGCCCAGGTAAGAGCGGCTCTTGAGGCACTGGTTGTCGAATTGGCGATCGCGGAGGTTTCCCCGGAGGACATCGATCACCTTGAGTCAATCGTCATGCAAATGGAAGGTGCTTTGAGCCGTGGCGACCACGAGAGGCTGGTTCAGCTCGATTCTCAATTCCACTCTTCGCTGTGGCGAATCCAGGATAATACGCGCCTGTCACAAATGCTTGAAGATCTCAATGCCCAGGTCCGGTACTTTATGCGCATAACGCGTCCTGGCGATGAGCTTGACTACCCGTCCACGCATCGAGAGTTGATCTCTGCGCTCCAGTCTGGGGACATTAACAGGGCAAAGGCGGAAATACGTGAGCATATCCTCTCTACTGCCATGCGTGCCATCGCGAGGTTGGATTCAACTGTGCCCACAGTGTGAGTCAAGATCC
>JANQEQ010000013.1 GCA_028278245.1 Phycisphaerales bacterium
AATGGGTGGGAGGATTCTCTTCTGTCGAATGCGCATCGTTTGCCTGTTGGCGGAACTCTTCGACTCAATCGGGGAACAAATCGGTTGAGCACCCACGCTCAGAGAAAGTCGCTGAATCGTGGAATGTGATGAGCCGAATCAGTATGCATAGCCGGCACCCTCATGAGGGGGGAACACGGCAACGACGGAGGAGGAGAGAGAGGGGGGTAAGCAGCCCAACCGGGTCTGGTTGGGCTGTTTTTGTACCCGAGTTGCGGGTGAAAGATGACTGATCATCGAGGGGTGAGAATGAGTTGAGTTTTTCCTTTCGGACGAATAAAAACCCCGCCGCCAGAGCCCGGCACGCCCCGGCCAGCTCTGTTCATGCGACGGGGACTTTTTCTCATTTTCTGCGATCGCCATACCGGTATTACACGGTTCTACAACCGACTGTGGGAGTGGTTTCCGGCGTTTGTCACCGTTGATATTGTGGATTAATCGCCTCTGGAGCCGGTTTATTCGGTCGGATGAGAAATGTTGCCGAATTATCGAGGGATGAGGCTGGGATTGGGCGAAGTAATCCCATGAAAGCCCTGATGTGCTCTTACGAACAATCAGGGTAGGTGCTCTGAATTGGAGGCAGGCAAGTGCGGGCGAGAGGACTCGAACCTCCACGGGTTTTACCCCACTGGAACCTAAATCCAGCGCGTCTGCCAATTCCGCCACGCCCGCGGGGCAAAGACGTTAGGATTATGACACGAACCAGAGTAAGAGCAACACTCAATCGTCAAGAGACTTTCTCTCCAACTCCATCGGAGGCAAGGCCATGAGCTTCAGTCAATATGCCGGTACATCCATCATGCCGACTCTGAGTCGGATTGTTCTCTGTGTCGCATTCATCAGCGTGGGCTACAACAAGCTATTCACAACCTCGACCTTCAACGCCGAGCAAGCCACCAAACTGAAATCGCTGGGAATTGAAGTTCAGGCGATTGATCCTGAACCGGAGATTGAACCGGCCGCACAGGTCATGACCGTCTCCTTTCAGGATGTTCAAACCGGCGATCTGCTGGACGAGCAACCCAATGAGGAAGAATCGACGGACGATACTCCCGGGGACATCCTCCCTGATGATTCAGAGGTTGAACCGGAGCCGGAACCAATCGAGCAATTGCCTCCCGGAAAGTATGAGGCAGGCTCGATGTATTGGATTTCGCTCAAGATGGACGAGGCAAAGCTGCCTTATCCCCTATGGGGTGCGCGCATCGCAGCGCTGACTGAATTTGCCGGCGGGATTCTCCTGCTGTTCGGATTCCTCAGCCGCATCTGGGGACTGGGACTGGCATTCGCGATGGGTGTGGCGTTCTATATCGTGACGATGGGGGACAACAATGTCTGCTCGATGTGGCCGTGGACGTTTGCAGAAAATATCGGAGCATTCAACACGATGTACAGCCAGTTGGGACTGGGTTTGCTTGCACTGGGTATATTCCTGACCGGACCCGGCCCGTTGAGCATTGATTGCATCCTGTTTGGCGGTGGACGAAAAACACCGCCACCGTCATCCTCGACGAAGGATTCGTAACCATCGGCCAATCAGCACCGGCGTCATTCTTGTGGTGCTGGGCAATCGCACAGAATGCTACGCCGCAAGCGGCTTCGTTATTTTCGCCGCTTGCGGCGTAGCATGTTGATTGCGGTGTGATTTCGATGTGGTCCTTGCCGGGACAAGGACTTGGCGATTGCACTGTCGTGAATGGGGGGGTGCCTTGACGATGTCTGTTTCCTGTGGCAAGGTCTCCCTGTTACACCGCAGCATCACCCCTGTATTCCCCATGAAGTGATCTGCGGAGGGAGCGCCTATCAATGACCATGCCGCAATCTGATTCTCCTGCCAGTGAAGAATCGCAACCTGATCAGTTGCCCCTGGCAGAACGTCTGTCGGCATTGGGGGGTGAAAGTGCCACGGAACAGTCGGTCAAGCGCATTATCCCCTGGGTCGTATCCTTGATGATTCATGTGGGGATCATCGTATTGGGCTTTCTGGTAACGTGGACGGTGGCGTTGATCCAACATCCTGAAGAACCCACCCTCATCGTGGCGGACTTCCGCGCCCCGCGCTATGAGCCGATCCAGTCTCCTGAAATCCTGTCCGAATCGCTTGATGAGACATTCCCTGCCGATTTGATGGATCTTGATGTGATGGTTCCGGAACTGCCTGCTGAGCAGGTTCCTGCGCCCGGCTTTGATCAGCCAACGATTGCGCTGCCACGGATGCAGGGTATTTCGCGCAGCGATTTTGCTTCCGGCATTGACACGGCAACCGCTACCTTCGTGGGTCTGACCAGCAGTAACGCGCAGCGCATTGTATATGTCATCGACGCGTCCGGCTCGATGATCGCTTCATTGCAGTTCATCGTGCGGGAACTGGAACGCTCATTGGACGGTCTGTCCCGCAAGCAGGAATTCGGCATTGTGTTCTTTCAGGGAAATGATGCGGTAACAGTCCCGCCGGCATCACGCCTGAGCCGGGCTACGGAAACGAATCGTGAAACAGCACTGCTGTGGATCCGCAATGAAATCATCCCACGAGGTCGATCCAATCCACTCAGGGCAATCGAACACGCATTGCGCCTGAAACCCGATGCGATCTTTCTTCTCAGCACCAACATCACTGGATCCGGTGAATTTGAAATCGATCAGCAGGATCTCCTGCAGATGCTTGAAGAGATGAATCCGCTTAGTGAACACAACGGTACCCGGCCGACGCAGATCAACTGCATTCAATTTCTCGATCCTGATCCGCTGGATACACTGCGTAATATTGCCCGGCTCCATGGAGGCGCAAAGGGATATAAGTTTATTGACCGGAGTGAGCTTGGGCTTGATCAACCATGATGCGGCAAGTGTACATCCCGGCGATCTGCTTCCTGCTGCTCAGCATGGTTCGTGTTGCATTGTCAGATGATATTTATTTTGCCGGCTCGCCCATTCCTCTGAAGAATTGTCAAATCGAACAAATCGCGGCGGGGCAATTGGTCTATTTTGATCGACAGGGACGACGGCACCGACGAACACTCGACGAAATTGATGCGCTGACCTTTGATGAATTGCCACAGTTAGCCAAGGCAGAGAAGGCGTTGCGAGAAAACGAAGATCAAGCTGCGCTACTGTCTTATCTTCAGGCATTGCTTAACACACAACAGGAAATGCACAGGTTGTGGCTGCACATCAGGCTCAATCACTATCACGATCTCCGGGGTCAATACATCGAAGCAGCAGCACACGCAGTGTCGGCATTCATGATCCAGGATGATGCCTATTGGCGCAAGTTGGAGCCGGTGAGTGAAGTTAAGATGACCACGTATCCCGCGCTCCACGAGGCATTTCATCTGCTGCAACAGGCTGATCGGGAAATCATATCCGGTGAACTGGCCTCGGTGGTCGATCGTATGTTCACCGCTGTACGGATTATGTATGAACAGAGATCGGCCGATTACACCGGTCATCCCCTGGCAGTGGGCAGCACGATATCAGGCTATCGCAAGGATGATATTCGTGATGGACGGTTGCAGAAAGTTGATCATTCACTCCAAACCGTAGAGCCACCGTCACCTGAAACTTCAACACCCCCGATGACAACCAGGGGGAAGCGCCTCTCTCCCAGAGAAGTTGATGCGTTGCTGGACGCTGGAGAGTTTCCCCTGGCACTGACCGCTTGCAGACACATTGCGCGCAATCCGGGTGAGCGTGACCTCAGTCATTTTCTTCGCCAATATGGCTGGGCGCTCAAGGAAACCGATCATCCGGAGGAAGCGGCGATCATGTTAACCCGCTGCATGGTGCTCTATCCCGAAACAGAACATGCAACATGGTGCACGATTACGCTGGCAACGATTTACAATGAAACATACGTCCAGCCGGACACTACCCGCAGATTACTCCAGCGCGCACTGGAGCAGGCAAAATCACAACAACATCAAGAACTTATTCAACTTGCTCAAAATAAACTACAACTGCTTGAGAAATAAAGTGAACGATATTTCACAGAATCAGGGCCGAATTATGTCACGCATGATGAAATTACTTCCACTCGCGTTTATGATGTGTCTTTATTGTGTAATCTCCACGACTCTGGCACAGAATGAACCGGGAGAAATGTCTTCTTCCAATTCCTCCGTCGCTGCAGATACGGGTTCCAGCTTCGCTCAGGCATTTTTCGTTTCCAGAAAAACCGATCCGCTCACCGGTGAAACATCATTGGAACTGCTGGGCAGCCTTATCATCTGGTTCCTGCTGCTTCTTTCGACTCTGAGTATCGGAGGTATTGGGTATCTCAGCCTCACCAACCAGAGGAAGAACATACTCCCTATGGGTGTGTTGGATGAGATCAAACGCCTGCTCGATCAGGGTGAATACAAACAGGTGATTGATCTGACGGCGCAGGAAAACAGTTTCTTCAGCAGGATCCTCCAGTTTGGCTTGCAGGAAGCACCGCGAGGGTATGCCGCGGTTATCCGCAGACTTCATCAAAGCGCAGAGGAATTGACCATGCACCGCTTTCGCCGGGTTGAATATCTGAACGTGCTCGGGCAGGTCAGCCCGATGATCGGTTTGTTCGGCACGGTGTACGGCATGATTCTGGCATTTCGCGCCATCGTCATATCGGGCGGAAATCCTGATCCGGTTCTGCTGGCAGGGGGTATCGGCACGGCGCTGACCACGACATTCTGGGGATTGATCGTCGCCATTCCTGCATTGGCCGGTTACACGGTGATTCGTAATCGCATTGATGCGCTGACAGCCGAGGCAACTATCGAAGCGGAAATCCTGCTCAACCAGTTCAAACCTCCACAACCAACCGAAAAAACCACGAAAGAGAAACAATAACGATCTTCAATTACGCAAGATGAATTCATCACGCCGTCGACATCCTGCTGTAATCCACGCCAATCTCACCCCAATGATTGATGTGACGTTTCTGCTCATCATTTTCTTTGTTCTTGTCGCGCAGATCGTGGAGGTGGAGCAGGTTGATATGCAGTTGCCGATTCCCGAGGATCCGGTATCGGAGTTGGCCACCGAGGATCAGCGCGTGGTTATTAATGTTGTTCCTGACTCTGCTCACGGTGTGCAGGAATATCGAATGGGTGCCATGCTGTTTACTCCCGATGCAGCAGGTCTCAGCAAACTGGCGGATCAACTGGCTGCACTGTACCAGGCCAATCCCGACATCCAGGTCAATCTTCGTGCCGATCAGCGCACGCACTACCAGCATGTCGAGCCGGCGCTGAACGCCATACGACAAGCTGCTTATTATGTGCAGGACACATCTTTTGTTGCCAGGGTCAACCTTGCTGTGCGGAGGGAAAACTAACCCGTGATTGATCATACTTCACATTCCTTTCCTGATGATTCAGATCCCAAAGGAACTGAATCAATGATGGATTATGAAGAAACAGAAACAGCAGTTAACTTTCGTTCACGTGCAGGAAAAAGTATGGGGGGACTTAATCTCACTGCCATGATTGACGTTGTGTTTTTATTGTTAATCTTTTTCATGGTGGGTACGAATTTTCGCCTGGGCGAAGAGATCTACCGCATGGATCTTCCGCCAGAAGGAGTATCACCCGAAAGTTATGATCCATTTGTACTGGAGGAGGAACCGTTACGCATTGATGTTAATTCGACCGGATCGGGCCGAAGTGATTTGATGATTCGAATCGACGGCCCGTACGATCAGCCAAGCAATGCAGAGCAGTTGCGGTCATTTCTTGTGCAGCATCAGATCAATGATATTTCGCCGGCCGGTCTGTTCCTTCCCGATCATCCGATTATCATCAGACCCACACTCACGACACGATGGGAGCACGCAGTCGATGTGCTCAATGCCGCAGCTCGGGCGCGATACACCAATATCTCATTTGCTCCGCCGCAGTAATATGATGTTCAATACCTGTTTCCATGTTCTGGTTCTGCTGGCGCTTCTGGGTTTTACTCCGGCAAGTGCAGATCAAAGCGAAACCACACTTGATGAGATGTTGGATGAAGAGATGTACCTGCGCGGGCTGTGTCAATGGCAGCTTCCTGAAGTGTTCGCATCATACCGTGAACTTTACCCTGCTGAGGATCCGTTTACACACGCAAGGTACGGCATTACTGAGCGGCGCATGCTGCTTTACAATCCAACGGCATCGGTTCGGGAGCAACTTATTGCAATCGATGACATTCTCAACTTGCGGCAGACACAATTGATTGATGCGCATCCTGATGACTATCGGCGCGCGCTCTGGCTGATGGAGCAAGCCGCTGACCTGTACTTTGAAAAGCTTGCGATCAATGATGCGGAATTGACGGTGCTTTTTGGATTGGCAGACGCTGATGAAATCACTCGGGTCCGGGAAACCGCACAGGAAATCAAACGGATCATGCACCAGGCGGAGCGCGCCATCTCTGACACAATTCACCGTTACGAAACGGATGTGAATGCCGGGCAGGATCTCGAACGAGCGGAACTCCTGCGCAGTTATGAACGTGTCGAACAACAACGCAGAGTGCCATTTTTTCACGGGATTGCAGTGTTCCTTGAAGCACATCTGCAGGAGAATGATTCCTACAAGCAAGCTGAGGATTTTGAACTGGCGGTGACTCTACTTGAGCCGCTGGGAGAAAGACTCAGTGGTTGGCCTGCTGCGCACGCTCAACTTTATGCCGGTCTGGCGCATGCACATCTGGGGCGCTTTGATGAGGCGGAAGCGCTCTTTCGGACGATTGCGACGAATGAAGATTCACGTGTCGAAGATGTCTTTGCCGCCCGCATGGGTGGAGTGTTGAACCGGAGGCTGAATCACGGCGTTCATGCGGGATTGACGGGACTCAACTCGGTCATGGATCGCTATCCACCTCCGGACCACGCGCTCTTCCGCCTGCTCATGACCGATCAACACGCCATACTGCTGCTGGCTCGTGCTGAAGAACATAACATTCCATCGGGAGAGATTGTCGCTGAAGCCTGTAGCATTTATGAACACCTCCTGCGCGGGGAGACGACGATTGATCGGTTATCCTGGCATGAAATTGTCTATGAGCACGTATATCGTTTTACACAACTGCTTGAAAAATTATCTGATCCTCCACCGCTCATCAATCTTGCCCGCGCCAGTCAGCTTCGTAAGCAACCGATGAGTCGAGCTCAGGCTCTTGAACTGTACGAGACAGTGCTCCGCCAACCGGGTCGAACACGAGCGCATGAAAGCGCAGCTCTTTTCGGAATGGGGCAAGCGCTGTTTGCCGATGAAAGTCCGATTGAAGCGCTGCATTATTTTCTTGAAGTTGCCAAGCATTATTCTGTCAATGCTGAAGCTGAAGCTGCGGTGGAACATGCCGTGACCATTGCTGCAGAACTGCACAGAATCAATCCTCAGCACAAGCCGACGCGCAGATGGCTCGATGAATCATTGCACCTGATCCTGACGCAATATCCCAACCTCCCGTCACTCAATCGTTGGCGATTTTATGCAGGAAAATTTGCAATATCCGACGGGAGATATGAGGAAGCATTGGATCATTATCTTCAGATCACGCCGGATAATAACAATTGGCTGGATGCTCAGTTCATGACGGTTTTCTGTCTGCACTCATTGATGCAATCAGCCGAAAGTGAAGAAGAGCAGACAATCCGCAGCACACAACTGCTCCAACGGATCAACAAAGTCAGGCAATATCTGGAATATAATAAAACAGATACGCTTCACACAGAACGATCAGCCATACTGACAAATTACCTGACGCATCTGCAGATCTTCGAAGCACAGGGCATGCTCGTTCAACAGCAGTTTGAAGATGCGCTGCAATTGTTACATTTACTTGAAGAAAAGGTGGCACAACATTCCAAAGCCCAAGCTGCTGTGCAGCGGGCGCTCGTGGAAGCTTATCTTCATGAGGGACAAACCGAGGCTGCGTACGGTGCCCTGGACCATTGGATTACTCTCGAACCGTCGCAGGCGTACTCGGTTGTGATATCTCTTCTCACACAAACTCATATTGAAATCGAAACGCTGCTTGATCGTGACCTGGTATCTGAAGCACAAATGCTGTCTGAAGAGGAGTTGTACCCCCTGGCAGCTCGTTGCGAAACGTGGCTGGCAGACAGATCAAAAACCGATGATGATACACATTTCAGATATCTGCAGGCTCTGGCTGAAGCACACCGTGTATGCAAGCAATATGGCCGTGCCTTGCAGCATTACGAGCAACTTCTGGAGATGAAATCAAATGATCTGACGCTGCTTCTGGGCCAGGCGGAATGTCTGTACCACCTGGGTAGCAGTCACTATGCCAAGGCGATGCCGGAGTATCAGCGCATTGCCCTGGCCGGCGCGGGAGATTCCATCGTTCAGCACCGCGCATACTGGACATCGCAATTGCGCATGTTGCAGATCCTTGATGCAATGCAGCGCAACACGCACCAGGTCATTCCCCGAATTCAACAGCTTCGCTACCGTGATTTATCGCTTGGTGGCGAGCGATTTCAGCGCCACTTCCTCGTGTTGGAACAGAAGTATCTCGATTGATCTACAGAGGCACGATCTGGTATCACTATTCAGTCAAGCAGCCTGAGTTCATCGCGCAGGATTGCTGCAAGTTCGTAGTTTTCCGCATCCAGCGCTGCCTGCAATCGTTCTTCCAGTTCCACGCGTTGGCTGGATGGAAGTCGGGGCACCAGCGTGTCGCGCATTCCCCGCAAAAGCATCACTTCATTGGCATATTCATACTGTTCCGGTGCGCCGGCTTCTTCAAACAGGGTTTTCATTTCTTCCAAACCACGGTTCAAGGCCTTGACTGCGGTCTTGACATCCTGCTCTTTCAACGCCATCTCTGCTTCGGCGCGACTGCGCATGGTGATGACCGCCGGCCTGAATCTCTCCAGTACCTCGCGATCATCTTCCGATGCTGCGTGATCGCGTGCGAGATTGAAAACTTCCAGGTTGTGCTGCGTGTCGCGAATCACGCTGGTGTAATCTCCCATCGCAAACAGTCCGACGTAGCGATGATAAAACTGGATCGCTTCCTCACGTAACTGCCGACACTCATCGGGGCTGAGCACAAATCCAGCGGACGTCCCGCTCTGCTGAAGGTAGCGTTGCATCCGATCTTTCTGATAATCCAGGTAGGTGGTGAATCCTTCCGGTTGACGACCATCAGGTCTGCCTTCTATCTCCATCTGCAGGATTCCCAGCTCGATCCGCAATTGAAGCTTGGGGCGATCATCACGGCCGGTAATAACGCGAACATTGACTTGTCCCGACGTGCAGGGCCAATCGGCCAATAATTTGGTGAGATCCAGATGTTCGTATTTACTCATCCAGATATTGTAGCCTCGTACTTCACGGGGCACGGTCGTTCAACGTAACTCAAGGAACAGGCGGATCCTACCGAAATTACCCATGCGGTTTTCGTCGTCTTTTTCTCGGTAGTTGCCTCAGGTTATTCGAGTGCTTAGCATCATGGTGTTGGTTTCAGGGAAGATAATGTGCATCCCTCAGTCACCGCTTTTCGGATAACGAGGTGAGAGAGTCGCTCACCACAGTGGCAAACATCTTTTGTCAACAACTCTTGCTTGCAGGATATCGGGGGAATTAGGGGATCCGCATGGCGCGTTCCGGTGTGCAATCAGACCTTCAACTGTATCTCAAACAGATCAACGAAGTCTCTCTGCTTACCGCAGCCCAGGAGAGGGAATTGGGGTGGAAGATTATCAACGATAACGACCAGGCGTCCAAGGAGTTGATGATCAAAGCCAATCTCCGACTGGTCGTTTCCATCAGTAAGAACTATGTCCACCGAGGTCTGCCTCTCACTGATCTGATCGAAGAGGGAAACATCGGGTTGATCCGTGCGGTTGAGGGATTTGATCCGGCACAGGGCGCGCGCTTTTCCACGTATGCATCGTGGTGGATCAAACAGGCAATCAAGCGCACACTCATCAACGCAGTGCAACCGATTCACATTCCCGCGTACATGGTGGAACTGATTGCGCGCTGGAAGGAAACGATGCGACGTCTGGAAGATGAATACGGCCGCCCCCCGACAACCAAGGAACTTGCCCAGGCGATGGAAGTTCCGATGAAGAAACTGCAAATCATCCGCCGCGCGATCAAGGCGTTTCATTCACCACCCCAGGCACCGGTAGGTGAGGATGGCGAGTCGGTTGACTTTGCCGATCTGTTTGAGGATTTCCGAACGGAGACACCGGAGGAAACGATTGCACAGTCGGACGAGTATCAAACCATACTCAAACTGCTGGAAGCAATTGATGAGCGGGATGCGCGGGTACTCAAGCTGCGCTTCGGCCTGGAAGGTCAGGAACCACTGACACTGAAACAGATCGGCAAGGAAGTGGGATTGACTCGTGAGCGCGTCCGCCAGATCGAAGTCGAGGCATTGCGTAAGCTGCAGGCTCAGCTAGAGGATGACCGCCCCAGCCGCTTTTTCAACAATAACAACAACAAGCACACGGCCTGAACGCGTTTTTATTCAAAGACGAAGTAGCCGACCTCTTCAGGATTCTGCACGACCGCAACGATGATGTCGCCGTCAACTGTGCGCATCAGGATGGGATTCGTGCCGTTGTTGAAAGTGGCGTGCAGCGAATCATGATCGCTCCCCGGCCCGATGACCCACTGTCCATAGCGCGTGTGTTGAACAACCTTGCCCCGCACCGTTTCGCCGTCAAATACCCCGGCTGATTCTCCCCGAACGCGATACACGATATCGCCGTTACGGTTGATGATGGTGACATCATCCAGCATGGGTTGATTGGTGAGCACCCGGACATCTCCGTTGGTTGTAGTGACATCGACCGGGCCTGCGATCCCCCGAGCATGGACCTTGCCGTTGGTTGTGTGTACCGATACCCCGTCCACTGCCGGGGCGTTGATGTAAATATCAGCAGCCTGGTAGTGCGGTTCCGGATGCGAAGTGGTTGCTCGAATCACCAGTACCGGGCCGTACTGTCCTTCTGTGATGTCGATGGTGTAGGCAATCTCATCCAGCGATCCCTTGGCTTCCTTGGGGCGGCGCGGACCGTGCATGGCTTTGCGACACACCTCCACAGTGGTGATGTCGTAATCCTCACCTGCCTCGATGAACACATTGCCGTTGAATGACTCAACATCCACGCTGACAAAATCTGCCCCTTGAATCTCGATAGGAGCATCCCATTTTCTTTTGCTGCCATAATCCCATGAGAGGTGTGAAACCTGGTCCCAGGCATAATTCATGCTGCTTTTTATACTGTCGCACCCGGTCAGGGATACGCTCAGGCAGAGCAGCCCGGCCCATCGTATGACGTTTCGCATCATGCGCTTGATCCTTCGACTGGTATTGCCCGCTTTGTGGCGGGATGTATCTTTCATCGTTGAAGATCGGCGGTTTGAGGGTCTGAGATTGAATGTACACTAAATTCCTGATAATCGGCCGGTTTTTCTCCACTACCTCTTGGCGGAAACCGCCCGGAGAGCTAAGGTTATTCAGGCGCTCGGGGCGCGGCGACCAAACATGCTCGTCGCTGAGATGCACCCGTGGAACCTGATCCGGATCGTACCGGCGTAGGAAAGCGAGCCTCTCACACCCAACAAACGCTTTTCTCCGAGCGCCCCCAATTGGATCGTTGTCATTTCACCACGATCCACTGATGGAGTAGATACATCATGACCATCACTTCTGATCCAAATCCCGGCTCGAATGCTGAATACCCCCAGCGGGAGCCGTTTGTCTTTCAGCCTCCGCTCGAGGGTGCTCACAACCCTTCTACTCACCAGCAGGGTACGACACCCGGATCATTTGCGCTCAAACCTGATATCGGTGGTCCTCTAACCTTTGCCTCGCCGGATACACCCGGCATGCCTGCACCATCGCCCTACACCGCCTGGGATTTCCTGCCCGCCGGATGGTCGACCAGCACGAATTACTCTTCTACAAGTCTCGACCGCGAGGCTGCGTTATCTGGTGATTTACTCAAGAGTCACACGTTCACCCAGGCCGATGGTTCGACGCGCGTCGTCACCTGCCCCGCCGCATTCCAACCCATCACCCAGCTTGACCACGCCCGCCTTGGGAACATCACGCCTGAGATGAAACGGATCGCCCAGCGTGAATCTCACCTCACCCCGGAGCAGGTTCGTGATGAAGTCGCAGCCGGCCGCATGGTAATCCCCGCAAACCTGACGCATTTGCAACACAACCTCGATGCCATGGCAATCGGGCGCGCTGCATTGACAAAGATCAACGCCAATCTCGGCGCTTCGCCGGTCTCCTCCAGCATTGACGATGAGATCGACAAGCTCAACTGGGCGATTCGCTACGGCGCGGACACGGCAATGGACCTGTCCACCGGCGGCGATCTCAACACCACCCGCCGGGCGATCGTGCAGGCTTCCACCATTCCGATCGGCACGGTTCCGATTTATTCCATGATCATCGGCCGAAGCATCGAAGATCTCGACCGCACGCTGATTCTGGATGAACTTGAAAACCAGGCGCAGCAGGGGGTGTCTTATTTCACTATCCATGCCGGTACGCTGAAGGAGCATCTTCCCCACGTCAAAGATCGACTCATCGGAATCGTTTCGCGTGGTGGATCGTTGCTGGCCAAGTGGATGCTGACGCACGATGATCAGAATCCGATGTACACCCTCTGGGATGACATCTGCGCCATCATGCGTAAACACGATGTTGCATTCTCCATCGGTGACGGGCTGCGTCCCGGCTCGCTTTCCGATGCCACGGATGAAGCACAGCTTCTCGAACTCAACGTGCTGGGGGAACTCACCGAACGTGCCTGGGCGCATGGCGTGCAGGTGATTATCGAAGGTCCCGGCCACGTCCCGTTCGATCAGATTGAATACAACATGAAACTCCAGCGCCAACTTTGCCACGGCGCACCGTTTTATGTACTGGGACCACTGGTCACCGATGTCTTCCCCGGTTATGACCACATCACGTCCTGTATCGGGGCGACAGCGGCGGCTTATCACGGCGCAGCGATGCTTTGTTATGTCACACCCAAGGAGCACCTGGGTCTGCCGCGTAAGGAAGATGTCAAGCAGGGATGCATTGCCTACAAGATTGCTGCCCACGCTGCCGATGTCGCGTTAGGTATCCCCGGTACACGTGACTGGGATGATGAACTGACTAAAGCGCGCGCAGCGCTCAACTGGGAAAAACATATTGAACTTTCGTTTGATCCCGATACCGCCCGCGCTTACCACGATGAAGATCTTGATGTCGACACGGATTTCTGCGCGATGTGTGGACACGATTGGTGCGCCGTGCGCATCAGCAAGGAAATACAGGAATTCGCCAGCGGCAAAGATGAGGAATATGCCTGGGATAAGCCGGAAGTGACAGCCGCACTAACCATCGAGCAAAAACAGATTCTCGAAGAACGCGGTTATCTTTCTCCCGATGAAATTCATCGACTCGCAACAAAAACGAAGCACGATCTGCATGCAGATGAAGCGAAACCATCCTGTCATAGTGATTTTGTTGATGATGCTGCAGAAGCGCAACAGGTCCAAAAAGAACAATTGACGCACTGATTGTTCTTATCTGCTTTGATAAAGATTCAACAATCATTTCAGAGCCGCGATCTGCGATCGCGGGCTGTCGGCATTGCCGACAGAATGTTATTGTGCGCTTATGCAAGAACAACCGCTCGCCTATCATTTTACATTCGGTACCTATGGTACTCGTTTGCATGGCGATTCACGAGGCACCGTTGATCGTACAATGAATAGGCCGAACGATCCGATCATCGGTCGCAATGAAGAGTGGCAGCAAATCGAAAGAAGACTTCTTCAATACCCGCCACTCTATTTATCACGCAAAGAACGAATTGTCGCAGAGTATGAGATCGTTAATGTCTGTTCACGTGGTGAGTGGGAATTGCACATATGTGCCGCCCAGCCAGATCACATCCATGTATTGTTGACCGCACTACCAGAGAGGGATTCCAAAGCAATCAGACGTTGGCTGAAGACTTGGCTCTCACATGCGATGAACAACAATAACAAGAGCCGCGATCTGCGATCACGGTCCGCCGTCACAGACAGCGGCTCTGGTCAACGGTGGTGGGCCAAAGGTGGGAGTATCAAGTGGATCTGGACTCAGGATTACTTCAACAACGTGTATGAATACATCACGCAACAACGCATTTCATGATTATCAGGGCCGCGACCTAAGTTCGCAGACCGCTGGCACAATCAGCGGCTCAATTCAACAATCACCAACCCGATCAGTTACAATAATCCCGCACATGGATCGCACGATCGGCATCATCTTTGATTTCGATAATACCCTTGCGCCGGACAGTACTTCCGGCTTTCTGGAGTCACTGGGATTGGATGTCGAAGACTTCTGGGCGCGACGCGTACAGGGACTGCTCGCCCAGGGCTGGGATCCGATCAACGCATATCTTTATGAAATGATCCGTGAATCACAACTTCGGCCGGAGCATGATCGCATCACCCGCCAGCGCTTGCGCGCATGGGGCGAACAGGTTGAGTTTTATCCGGGAGTGGAAGACATCTTTTCCTCGCTGACAGATATCGCCCGGGGAATCGATCCTGAAATCGATCTTGAGTTTTATATCATCAGCAGCGGAATTGCCGACGTGCTGAATGCTTCGCGCATCCGTCACCATTTCACCGATGTGTGGGCTTGTGATTTCCATTGCAATGAACGGGGAGAGATCGTCCATTCCAAAAACATTGTGAGTTTCACGGAGAAGACACGTTTCCTTTTTCAGATTTCCAAGGGATTGATCGGTTCCGAAGCGCGCACTCAACCCGCCCTCGTAAACCGCAAGATGCAGAGCGCCGACTACCACATCTTCTTTGAGAATATGATTTTCGTCGGTGATGGGCAGACTGACGTGCCCTGCTTTGCCCTGATCAAGCGTTACGGCGGTTCGACAATCGGTGTGTGTGATCCCGATCATCCCAGCAAATGGGAACAGGCGCGGTTCCTCGTGACGGATAATCGTGTCGAATCGATGTGCGCAGCCGATTTTCGACCCAAATGCGGTTTGTACAAAAATCTCAGCCGCGCGGTCCAGGATATCGCTCAGCGCCTTGCTGCCTCCCTGCACACATAATGCGTCATTTTCATAATGATTACACTCCATTTTGATTTTGTGGGATGAAGGAATGGCATTTCGGGTCTTAATCTCTGTAAGAGCATTATTGTGTGGGGAAGGCAGCGTTTTACGTGTGTGAAGGAGGGTATTGAAGTGTGGGGGGGTGTAGGTAAGTGTGGGGGGGGTACAATGTGACAGGTGCCAATGCAAGGAGTGGTTATACCATGCGAAGGCTTCGAAGATTTATCATTTTTATTCTCGTCGTCGTGGTTGTTGTTTCTGTTCTCATCGTGCTGGCTCCGACTCTGCTTAGTCTCGGGTTGGGGAAAGGCATCATTGCCGGGAAAATTGAAGAGCAGGTCAATGCTGAGGTTTCGATTCGTGGAGTCTCGCTCAGTTGGTTCGGTGACCAGGCGGTTCAGGGTCTCGAACTCACCGATGCATCGGGTCAGAAGGCTGCCCAACTCGATGTGGAACTGCGGACCGGATTGTGGGATCTATTATTCAATGCCCCCGCTTCTTACGATGCAACATTGGCCGGTTCGATTCAAAGTCAACTTCGTAAAGATGGTTCGCTCAGCATCACGGACGTGATCACAACCTCACCCGAACCTGAGGTTTCGCCACCTGAACCCAAACCACCTGTGCAATTGACGGGCGTACCCGCACTGAAGATCAATATCGAGGCGTTGAAGGTTACGATGCACGATGATGAGCTTGAGCAGGATATTGTCCTGGAGGATGTAACGGGCCAACTCGATTACACGCCGGGTGGTACGTTGAAGGTGAAGATGGACTGCGCAACACGATCGGGGGATTTAGCCGGATCTGTAGACCTGAAATCATCTGCAGAAAAGTTATTTGACAGCCAGGGCAAGTTTACTCCTGCCGGCGCATCGTTCGCATTTGAACTGACGCTTGAATCAGTGCCTGTTCCGCTAAGCAAAATTGCCCGGCAGCTATCCGATGCAAGGTTAACCGCCGAAACGGATAATCTGGCAGATCACCTTACGCTGAGGATTGACGCTCACGCAATTCTGCACAGTACGGAATCGAATAACGAAGGGGAGACGGCAACGAATGACGGCGCTGCCAGTTCATTGATCGGATCATTAACCGCAACCAATCTCTGGCAGGATGATGGAACCTGGAGCTTTTCCCCTGATTCTCTGACCGGTGAGCTTGAAGGCCACTCGATCCCCACGGGACTCCTGCAGCCCGCTCTTGCAGGCACAGGCATTATCCTCACACGGGATCTGGGTGAGCTGGCAGATATACATGGTAAGTCTACTGACGAGTGGCCGAGGGAAATCACCCTGAATATTCAGTCCGAACAAACTGATATCAACCTGAACTGCACTGTCAATCAGGACAGGAACCTGATCGTAGGGAAGAAGCTGCATGTGCGTGGCCCTGTGCATCCCGGTCTGTATGCTGCCTATGCTGAGGAAACCGGAACGACCCTGGCGTCGATGGTTAATATTGATTTCAGCGCAACAGAGTTTTCTGTTCCTCTGAAAACCGATGAAGATGACATCGGAGCTGATTGGGAGAACATGCGTGCATCAGGTACGGTGGAAATTAATGAGCAGGCTGTGGTTTATTTACCCAAGGATGAACCTGCGGATTCGGCAGAGCAGGACACGATCCAGGGCCGGTTGGGCAGGATTGATTTCGGGCTGGAAAATGGAACCATCACCTGCCAAGGTAATCCGGAGGTGTCTGCAACAATTGCATCTGATACTCTCGCGGAGTGGGTGAATTCAAATCTTGATGATTCACAAAAGTTAACTATCGAAAATGAGCGTGTGACGGCCGGCATCCAGTTTACGAAACTCAATCTTCCCATAAACATTTCCACTGCTGAAGATACTACGCGGGTGGACGTGCAGGAAATTGATGCGCAGGGTACATTGGAAATTGCGGAGCCGGTCACCGTTCACACTTCGTTGCAGGATACGATCCAATGCCGGTTGGATAAGATTGATTTCAGGCTGGCAGACGGAACCGTCTCCTGCGAAGGAAACCCGGAGGTATCTGCAGTTGTCACATCTGACACTATCGAGGAATGGGCAAATCTAAATCTTGATGAATCGCAAAAGTTAACAATCGAAAATGAGCGGGTGACGGCCGGCATTCAGTTTTCGAAGCTTACTCTGCCGGTGAACATTTCCGCCGAAGAAAATACAAATCCGGTGGACCTGCAGGATATTGATGCGCAGGGAACATTGGAGGTTGCGGAGCCGATCATCGTTCACACTTCGTTGTTGTCAAAATCAGATCCGCCACGCCAGGAAACCGTTGAACTGCGGACTGGTAATTTAACATTTGATCTGTCACAGGGAATCCTGCAATGCCGGGGCGCCCCGGAGGCGATCGCAAATCTTACGCCGCAGACGTTCGCGGATTGGACACAGGTTTCCTGCACAGATGAAACGGTAGCGGTTGGAGTGACATTAACTCATCTGAATTTGCCACTCACTTCCGAGGATTCAAGCGATATTCTTCCCGCGCTCGGCTTAGATGGACAATTGCGGTCCAATCACCCAATCCATGTCACTCATGTTGGGGAAAACGAGATACCACTTACGATTCAGAACATCGTTGTTAGCATTGATTCTGACAAGATCAGCGATGGCGTACATAATACGGCAACCATAACCCTCGAAGAAAACGGTGTTATTGAGTTTGATGAGACTGTCACCGGCTTATTTGATGATCAGAATCAGTTTTCTGTTACTGATGTAGTCGTTTCGGGCACAGTAACCGGTCGAAATTTACCCGGAAAACGCATTCGTGATTTTATTCCGCTGGAGGATTCGTGGGTTGATGAACTGCTCGACGGGCCGGTCAATTGTTCAATTGTATCGAAGTACGAATCTGATGATCGTCAAAGTTTTACTCTGGGGGCACAGGGGCCGTTTGGCTCTATCGACAGCGTCCTGAATCGTGATGGGAATAGTGTTCTCATTGCATCAGCACAAGCGAATCTGAATGCCACGCGGAAGCTGTGCCGCAGACTTCAGAAGGCGCAGGACAAACCGTGGCTTCCCGCTGATACTGCCTCCGTTCGCATGTCACTGCGTGAACCTTATCTGTTGAAATTTGTTGGCGAGGAAGAAAAGAAGCTGGATCTATCCGAGCCGCTCAAAGCTAAGCTCAACATCGATGATGTTGTCCTGGCTATATCGGCTGTATTTGAAGAGCCTGCGGGGGTGCGCGGTCTACAGGCAGATGTTGACGCGGTGCTGGACGAGCCAATACGTTTTCACCTCATGGGAGCAGGTGCGCTGTATCGTCCGTCGTCCCGGGATCAGGGCGTTACGAATGTTGCGTATGATCTGCGCGGCAGGTTTGATCCTGAGGGCATGACCCCCCTGGGACAGGTGGAATTGAAGGAGATCAACACCCGACACGCTGAAGAAATGCTGGGCTACCAACCGGGCACATTTTCTGAATGGATTGGTGACAATGGCAATATCACCACGCGTTTTGCGAAGATCGATGATAATCAAGGCGCATTTCTTGAAACAAAGTTTACGAACCTGACTGGCACATTCCGCGCTCGTACAAATGAAGAAATGATCTTGCTGGCGGCAGAGACCAAAGAAGACAACAAACCTCGACTCACCGTAACGCGCGAAAAGATGTCTAAGGTGTTGGGGCTCGATCCACAGCCCAACCCGGGGAAAGCCTCGGTACATGTATTCAAGGAGGTTCCCCTGCAGGTTCAGCATCTGGCCTGCCGAATCCCCCAGGCCGCAATAAACGGAGAGCCGTTTGATCCGGCAAAGGCTCAAGTTGTGGCAGTGGTAATTGGTGGTCCGCTGATTCTGGCGAGCGCTCCCAAGGAATGGGCTGCCATCAAAGGTATGAAACTCGATATCACGAGTCGCAACCTGAAGGAGGGCGTTACCTTTTCACTGATCGGTAAGGCGGCCGACGTTGATCATGAATTATCCGGTGAGTTGAAGCTAGAGGGAAATATAACAGGCTTGGTCGATGATAAATCCACGCTTCAACTGGCCAACGGCATGGCGCGCTTTGATGCGGAATCCGAAATTTGGTTGTCAACCCCCATTCGGCGCGCGCTCCTGGAAAACGTAAACCTTATATTCGAAGATGTTCGTTCCTCCCGGCAGCCTGTCAGGCTGTCATTCACCCAGGTGGAATATCCACTCGATAATGACATGAGCAAGTTACAAGCTGATGTGAAACTCACCGTGGGGAGCGTAGAGGTTGATCAGAAAGCATCCATGTTCAGTCCCCTGTCAATCTTTAATCGAGCCAGGTCCAATACTATTCCCGGCTGTATCGAACCCCTCGAAGCTGAAATTCGAAACGGATTGATCACTTACAAAAAATGTAACATTACTCTGGGAGAAATGTGTGAGGGTGATGAGCAAACGCAGCGGTCGGGTTTCTTCAATAGACGCGAGAGATCTGAGGAAAATACACAGGTATACCACATGTCATACGAGGGCACGATGGATCTCGTGTCGCGGAGGGTTGATTTACATACCGTTGTTCCACTCTACGCGGCGGCTTATGCCGTCAAAACGAAAATGCCCTTGCTTGCCGCAATCGGTATTGATGATCTCATCGCAGAAGCAGGGGATGTTCCGATCCCCGTGGTGACCACGGGAACATTCGAGAATCACAATACGACAATTGAATTAAATGAAGAAACCATAGCCAAGATACTCCTCGCCGTACCGGAAGGAATTATCAAAGAGGTGCCCGGAGTCAAAATTCCCCCCGGAGTCAAGGGAGTTCTTGATATTCTCAACAAAGGCAAAAAGGGTGGAGGAGGTTAGTAGCGAGCTTCCCCGCAGCATCCCTGATTAAAATGTGTAACCGATATCGTCCTAAACCGGTTGTATCGGTTCCACGTCTGCGCGCGAGATAAGAACTTTTGCCTTCGGCAGGGCTTTTCTAAGCTTCTTCTGCAGAATTTTCTGGTAACCGCGTTCGGTATTGGAGTGGCCGGCAAGAATAATCGTGCAACCACGTGCCTGTGCGCTCAGTACATCGTGGTGCCGCATTTCTCCCGTGAAAAACAGCTCGCACCCCTGTTTGATGGCTTCGTCAAGTACCGTGCCTCCTGCACCGGCACATAACCCGATGGTGCGGAATTTTCGGGGCGCATTTTGGCCGTGCGTGGCTAATAGATAATCAATGCCAAGTTGCGCTTTGATCCGCTTCACTATTTCAGCCAGCGAAAACGGCTGATCAAGCACAATACGTCTTCCGATGCCGATGTTACGCATGGGCTTTTTCTGAAGCGGGTAAATTTCAATCGGCGGTTCTTCGTAGGGGTGGAATTCCCGCAGGCTCATGACCGCCAGCGCCAGAGATTTAGCCGAGCAGACCATTTCCAGTCGAACTTCTTCAATCCGTTCCAGAACCCCCTTTTCACCGACGGAAGGATTCGACGACTCACCACCAAGAAATGTTCCCCGGCCGGGCGTTTCAAAGGAACATAACTCGTAGTCCCCTATTTTCCCCGCTCCGACTGATGCGAGGCTGTTGCGTAACGAGTCCGCCGCATTCGGTGGGCAAAAGGTGACTATTTTGCATTGTTCGGATTCCGGTTGCGCTTCATACACATCCAGTGCGCGCACGTCACCGGATCCCAGCCCTTCCACCAGCCAGTCGTTCAGGCCGCCGGGTGCTGCATCGAGTGCCGTATGCGGGCTATACACACTGATACCCGCCCGTGCTGCCGCTAATGCGATCTGCTGTTTGGTATTCTGATCGGTCAGCGTTTTCATCGGCTCGAAGATCGCCGGGTGATAGGCAACGATGAATTTGACTTTCTTCTCAATCGCTTCCTCCAGCACTTCGTGGGTCAGGTCGATCGTGAGCATGATCGGAGATCCGCTCCACTTCGGCGAGCCGATCAACAAGCCGACATTGTCCCAATCACAGGCATAATCCAGCGGAGCGATCTGCTCCATCGCATTCATCACGTTGCTGCCGTTCATTGTTGTCACCTTCGTCGTGGGGAATGAAATTGAGGCGTTGATTTTACGCGATCCATCGACAGCCGTGCTCGAAAGCGACTCGAATCGGAAGGGAACCTTCACCAAATCTCCCGAAAACCACGATTCAACCTGAAATGACCCAATATGGATCATCTCATAACGCAGATTTGAAACATGGTGGTGAGATTGCAGAAAGCTCCGGTTGAGCATGCTGTGGAATACTGCCGATATGTGCTTCAGCATGCTCGTGGTGGATGCGTTTTTGTGCCGCGACTGGCATAATACTGCTTCAGGATCCAGGAACACCCATCACCGTCCGGCTCATGGGAGAATGCCCGCGTGACAACGAACCAAACCCCGGCTGACTCTAAAAATAAACCCGCTGGCAGCCCCGCCAAGGGACGCAAGCATTTCGTACTCGACACGAATGTGCTGCTTCATAATCCCAATGCGATCCACATCTTCCAGGAACACGAAGTGGTCATTCCGCTTTCAGTGATCGAGGAAATCGATCCATTCAAAAAGAACACTGATGACACGGGTCGCAACGCCCGGCAGGTGATTCGGCAAATCGATCAGCTTCGCAAAGCAGGGAGATTGTTTGAAGGCGTACCACTCAATGATCAGGGCGGAACGCTGCGCATCGACCGGTGTGAACAGGACATGCCGTTTACGCTCGATCTGGGATTGGTGGATAACAAGATCCTGGCGGTGGCGCATGCGCTGATGTCACAGGGGGAGCAGACGGTGTTCATCTCGATGGACATCAACGCACGAGTCAAAGCCGATGCGCTGGGTATTACCGTTGAGGATTTTGAAGCAGACAAAGTCGATCCGGACTGGCTTTTTACCGGCTATGCGAATGTCGATGTGCCCGGGGCACTGATCGATGAGTTGTACAAAGAGCGGCAATTGCCTCTGGAAAAAATCGCCCCCTACGCTGTTATGCAACGGGAAGATGAAACAACCGTTCCCCTGGAGTTCTCCTGCAATCAGTTCGTCGTGTTCAACGCGGTTGATGAAGAATCGCACACCGGTCTGGGACGTTTGCTGGCCGACACCGATCATATCATTCCGATTGCCGGTCCACGTCGGCCGGTCTTCGGTGTGATGGCGCGCAGTGTCGGGCAGACCATGGCGCTGGATCTTCTCCTAGATGACGAAGTTCCGCTGGTCAGCCTCGTAGGATCGGCGGGGACGGGCAAAACATTGCTCGCACTTGCAGCGGGTATGCACAAGGTGTATCGGGATGAACGCTACGACAAATTGCTCGTGGCGCGCCCCATCATGCCCCTGGGTCGGGATATCGGCTACCTGCCGGGCGACAAGGACGAAAAGCTCTCCATGTGGATGCAGCCCATCTTTGACAATCTGACGTACCTGCTCTCCACGCGCGGCAGTCACATGGAACAAGCCGATTCCCGCACTCCGGAGCAGCGGCTTGATCAACTCATTGATGAGGGACAGTTGATTCTTGAACCCTTGACATATATCCGAGGCAGATCCATTCCGCATCAGTTCATGGTCGTTGACGAGGTGCAGAACTTATCTCCCCATGAGGTCAAAACAATTATTTCCCGGGCGGGAGAGGGAACGAAGGTTGTCCTCACCGGCGATGTGCATCAGATCGATAATCCTTATCTTGATGCTTCCAGTAACGGTCTGAGTTATCTCGTAGAGCGTATGAAGGGTCACAGCCTGCACGGACACGTCACACTGGAGAAGACCGAGCGAAGTTCACTGGCCAGCCTCGCCGCGGAGGTGTTGTAGTTCACGCAGGAGATGAATTGATTCAACCACGCACAGCAATGGAGTGAATCATGTCGGGAACACTACGATTGGGAGGCAGAGGGAATCGTTTCTTATCAGTGTTTGGATTTTTCTTGATTTTCTTCACCATCGTCGTTGGTGTTTTCGATGCGGTTTGCACCTACAACATCTACCGACAAACCCGAGCTGAATCATTTCCTACAACCAGCGGACAAATCACTGCCAGTGAAGTTGAAAGTCATAGTGACAGTGACGGAACAACGTACGGGGCAGCAATCACGTTCACCTACACCGTTAACAATAATCTCTACAGCAGTGATACCTGGCGCTTCGGGGCGTGGAGCAGTAGTGATGATGATCATGCGCGCGAGGTTGTGGGACGCTATCCGGTCGGGCAGGAAGTCACGGTGTATTACGATCCGGATGACCCGGAGTCAGCCGTGCTGGAGGTGGGGGTGCAACCGATGGATATGTTTCTGTTGCTGTTTCTTACGCCGTTCAACCTGATCATGTTGTGGTTGTGGAGTATGGGGATCGGTAGCCTGCGCCGGAAAGTAAGTAAACCTCCTGCCGGGGGTGTGTCGATCGTGCGGCGTGGCATGTGTACTTACATTCGTTTACCCCGGTTAAGTCCTCTCACCGCAGCCGGCATATCAGCACTGGCGGTCAGTTTTGTGAGCATCTTTGTTGTTGCGTTCGGCACGGGCATGAATCCACCCATGTGGGTGTTGAATGTGGTCTGGGGCGTTGTTGCAGGGGTAGCACTGGCGGTGTACTTCTGGCGCACGTACGTCGTCGGCAGTGGGGTAAAGGATCTGGTCATTGATGATGAAAGACATGTTCTCTCTCTGCCTCAGTCGTTCGGAAGGAAAGAAGATATTCTGGTGCCGCTGGCATCAGTGATAAAAACCGATGTGCGCACTCGGGTGCATCGCAGTTCCAAGGGAGGCACGAGCTACACCTACGTTCCTCGTATTCACTGGCGAGATCAACAGGGTCAGGAGCACGAGGAACAACTGATCGAGTGGCACGACTCTGCCCGCGCCTATGCGTTGACACAATGGCTGGCAGAACGCATCCGGGTATCACATGCCACCCAGGGCGATGAGGCGGCAATTCATCATGAGGGTGAAACACTGGGTGATGAAATTCTGGATATGCTCGATGAAGAGAAAGAGTAAAAACGACTACCCGAGGCGGCGCTGTGCTCTGCCTCGGCCTGGACAGATATTGCATACTTATCTGC
>JANQEQ010000074.1 GCA_028278245.1 Phycisphaerales bacterium
CGCCCAGCCACCTTGACCACGAGCTAAAATCGGCAGCCATTTTGCCTTCTGTTTGTCGGTACCGAATTCCAGAAGTGTCGGTCCTATGTAATTGACACCCCGGCCTGTAAGCGGTGGACGGGCGTCAATACGCTGCAATTCCTCAACGAGAATCTTGTATTCTTCCCGGCTAAGTTCCGCCCCACCGTATTGCTTCGGCCAGGTCGGCACCGTCCAGCCCTTATCGACCATCCGATCAAGCCACAATCGAGTCTCAGGATCGAGTTCCACTTTGGTACTCCCAAATGGGATCGGCCCCGGTCCTCGTGCACCTTCTGGGCAGTTCTGTTCCAGCCAGTCGCGAGTTTCCTGACGAAAACCATCAAGCTGCGTCATCAACTGAATACCTGTTTCATCTATTAGTGTTCAAATCTGTCTGAGCTAGTCACATTAGCGTTGAAAAGATCTACCTGATGGTGCACTTCCCATTGTTGATGGAGATGACATCGCGCTCCTTGATCCGGACGCGGAAACTGATGACATCGCCGTCCTGCCACATTTCCACAACCTGTGTTTCGCCGGGGAAGACCGGTGACGAAAACCGCACGTCAAATCCTGTCATTCGCGTTTGGTCATAATCGAGCATCGTTTTGAGTACAGCATGACAAGCGATCCCATAGGAACACAGGCCATGTAAGATAGGCACATCGAATCCTGCTTTTTTGGCAATGCCAGGGTCGCGATGTAATGGATTGCGATCGCCGCAGAGCGCATACACCATCGCCTGATCGACCCGGCCTGGCATCTCGCATACTGCATCCGGCTCCCTCTCTGGCAATGCATGGGGTTTTGGCGCTCCCTCTGATTCGCCACCAAATCCGCCATCGCCTCGATAGAACATCGTCGAACCAATGGTATAAAGCGGCGAATCATCTGATTGCAGTGAGACGGCGGTTTCATTCGTCACCAGCGCCCCCTTGCCTTCCCCTTTGTCAAACACACCTGTCAATCGGGACCTGATGTTGATGTCAGCGGCTGGTGGCAAGGGTTGATGGACCTGCAATCGCTGCTCTCCGTGGAGCATCAGGGTGTAGTTCATTTTGCTTTGAAGGGAAGCCCGGGTCGCTTCA
>JANQEQ010000088.1 GCA_028278245.1 Phycisphaerales bacterium
CCACGGCTACACCCCCACCCCCCCACACTAACACCCACACACTCCCCCCCTACATACCAGCACACATTATTACGTATGTCTCTGTCGTGTCACCAGGACAATAGGTGCGGCGGGAATGGGGCGAATCGGGTATGCTTTGCCTCTTCGATTATGCATTTCACAGCATGGCGCTTCGCTGAATTGAATTGAGGTTTGGTATGTCCGACATGAATGGCGACTCATCAAGAGATCCGTTGGCTCCAACAGACGACACCATCAGTCCACCAGCACCCAAACTCAGCCAGCCACCCGGATTGTGGTGTCTGTTCATCGTTGAGATGTGGGAACGCTTCAGCTACTACGGTATGCGGGCGATTCTCGTGCTGTATCTCGTGGCTGAGGTCGGACCTGATATCTCCAATCCCGGACGCAACTGGCCGGACGCCAGCGCTGCGATCCTCTACGGTTATTACACCGGACTGGTTTACCTGACCCCAATCCTCGGCGGACTGATCGCAGATCGGCTCATCGGAACACACCGCTCGATGGTGGCCGGATCATTGCTCATCGCGATGGGGCACGTGGTGCTGGCCATATCCGGATTCGGGGAAATGGCGGAAAACCATCTGGGCATGAGCACCTACATTGCGGGTCTTGCATTGATCATTCTCGGGACCGGCCACTTCAAGCCCTGTGTTTCCGTAATGGTCGGGCAACTTTATGAGGACCATGATCCGAGGCGGGACGGTGGTTTCACAATCTTCTACATGGGCATCAACGTCGGCGCATTCCTCGCTCCACTCGTTTGCGGCTGGCTGGGGGAAGTCGTCGGCTGGCACTACGGATTTGGCGCCGCAGCAATCGGCATGGTCCTCGGCCTGTTCACCTACCTTTTCGTTCGACCCATCTATCTGGAAGGCATCGGTGATCCTCCTGAAGGCAAAGCTAACACCATGCCGCTATTCATCGTTGGTTCGATCATTCTCTCCGCCATCGTCGGATTGGCGTGGTTTTTCAACGTCTTTTCCGGCTTCGGTACTGCGATGGAGAAACTTACCGACATTGTCGATCCGATCTATCTCACCATCGGCGGATTGCTGGTGATCCTCTTCCTCGCAGCCTGGTTCATCATGATCCAGGGGCCGGGACAGAAAGGCCCGGTGTTTACCGTCCTCTGCTTCATAATCTTCAACGCGTTCTTCTGGATGGCGTTTGAGCAGGCGGGATCTTCGCTGACCCTCTTTGCCGATCGTAACACTGATCGTGTCATTTTCGGCTGGGAAATGCCCGCTTCGTGGTTCCAGGTAATCAATCCGTTCCTCATTGTGGCGCTGGCTCCGCTCTATTCCATCCTGTGGGTGAAGCTGGGGCGGCGGAACATGAACCCGACACAATCACTCAAGATTTTCTACGGCTTGATCTTGCTGGGCGTCGGGTACATCTTCATGGTGTTTGCGGGCATCAAATCATCAGATGGATTCCTCGTCGGCCCACAGTGGCTGGCGCTGGCCTATCTCCTCCACACGATGGGTGAACTGTGCCTGTCTCCCACCGGCCTGTCGTTTGTCACCAAGGCATCTCCCGTACGCTGGATTTCATTCATCATGGGATTGTGGTTCCTCTCTTCGGTGGTGGCGAACTTCGGCGGTGGATTGGTCGCGGCCACGGTCACACTCATCGAAGCAGGGCAGGTGAGAATCGAATCGAATGACGGAGGCAAGCTGACCGTGACCGACCGCGTGGGCGGAGAAGTCGCCAAGTTCATGGTGACTGCACCGGAGGATGGTTCCGATGCAGCGGCGCGCTCACTGGGAATCCTGATGCTTGAAGGCGTCAACGATGATTCGTTCGATGGTGTATCCGTGGCCCGGGAAGGTTACAAACCACCGGCGGAAACCATTGGCGACTTCCTGCAACGCGTCAACATCGCATCCAATGGCAAGATCGTTGCCGAGATCACACAGGACGGCCTGGCCCTGCAGTTCCGTGACACGACCTCAGGCGACACCATATTGTCGCTGGACAGTTTGCCGAGATCTCACACACCAAAAAATCTCCTGCTCACGGAGAAGGAACGAGTGCTTCCCGATGAACAGACATTAATCAGCGGGAACCTCGTCGACGAAGCGAATAAACGACGTATGCGGCTCGGGGTTCGCCTGGCTGAACTTCGCGACGGGCAGGGAATTGACATTCTCGAAGATGCGCCCGATCTCATCATCACCACCCATGACGGCCAAACGATTCATGTCGATCTTGGTTCTCAGCTCAATGGTGAACGAACCAACGGCCCGGTGGAAACGATCGGCGATGTGATCGACCGTATCCTCCAGGCAGCTGAGGAAAAAGCATATCTCCAGGCCGCGTTCATGGAAGAAGGCAATTTCAAGCTGGTCGATAAGACCAAAGGTGATGGCGAGTTCTCAATCGCTGATGCACCCGGTGCTGTTGCAGCAACGCAACTGGAGATCGTGGGATCCACGATGGAGAAGAATCTTGAAGGTGATGTGATACTCGGCAACGTCAATCCCGAACTCATTACCCCCGAAACCCAACTCGCCTGGTTGAATGACGGTGATGGTGTTTCATTCGAGCATGAAATTGCGGATTTCACCATCACCACGCGCGATGGAACAACGGTTGATGTCAACCTCGGTGCGATTAACGCTATTTCCAAAGATACGCCACTCAGTGAACTCAACGCGGGTGAGGGAATCATCGTTGATGACGATGATGATTCTCCTGACATCGCATTCTCCTGCCGCGATGGCAAGAGCACTTATGCGGTCAATCTCACTGGCGTGGAAACGGTGGGTGAATTGGCTGATCGCATCAGCGCGAACACCGGCAAGATCAATCCCTTCTGGAACAAGTGGGGTATCAGGTTTGCCGGCCAGGGTGACTTCTTCTTCCTCTTCGTGTTCTCATCCGCCGTGGCCGCGGTACTGGTTCTGGTTCTGACGCCGCTGTTCAAGCGATTACTGCATGGTGTGGAGTAGGTCCACATACGTTGATGCAGCGTGTTCATGATCTGCATCTTCGCATACGCTCAGATGCAGCTTCACCACCACGAAGCCGCGCCTGAGTGCAGCAAAGACGCGGATATTGTTCATCACTGCGATGCTGCTTCGGCGCGCCAGTGGGCGAGTGTTTGACGAATCTTTCCCAGCATTTGCAGGTGAGCGGGTGTCCAACCAATGCGGTTTTTCTGCAATTCTTCATCAGGCTCATCACCCAGGCCGGCGGATTGTGATTGTCGCAGACGGGCAAGAATTTTGTCGCGCAACTCCAGCGCGTTGGTCACACCTTCGATGATACCCCGGTTTGCATTGCTCATGCCCTTCTGTTGAGATGAGCCGGCTGAGCCACCCGAACCGGCCGTCTCTACCTCGAGGTTTGCGATTCCGTAATACCTTTGCAGCGGCCCCGAATGAACCTTCACGTTCTGCACATTCTCAAACGAGATGGTCGTTTCCTGAATCGTCCAGACACCCCGGCGAATGCGCAGCGACCTGCCGGTCATCACGTACCACGTCGTATCGTAGCGCAAATGGATAGCAACAAACGCAATAATGTCAGGCACAATTGCAATGATCAACACCGGTGGAAGCAACAGCAATCCCACCCATAACAGATCATTCCGCCATAGGGCTATTGTCCCGATCAGCCAACCCCCCATGATGGCGATATCGATAATCAACAGGGCGATCCAGAATCGGAATTTCATGTAGCGCAGAAAACCTTCCGCCGGTCGAAAACTCTCGGCAACATCATCACCCACAGTCGGCAGTGTCGGCGGCTTATCGGGAACACGGAACCATTGCACCAGCACTGACCAGAGGCCGTGATAAATCCACTGCGTTGCCTTATCGGTATGAGCACTCATGGTGAAGTCTCCCAACTCTGACGCAGTGCGCACAGTTCACCGTGTATTTCCCGGAGCAATTTCAACGCTTCATCAGAATTACCCTCCCCCGCATCTGCTTCACCTTCCTCATCAACCGATTCCTTCACACCACGCATCTGTTGATAAAGAAAATTCCGCAGCAACTCGGGATTGCGTATCCCTTCGATCGTCATCTCCGCCCCGGCCGATCCTGACGCGGTCTGCACGGAAACCTGTGCCAATCCCAACCAGCGTTGAATGAAATTGCGCGTGACGTGAATATCCTGGATGCGTCGATACGTCAGGTAGATCTCTTTGCGAAAGAGAATCCCCCACGACATCGACACACCTTTGTCATCGAACTTGTATTTCAATGTGTGATACTTGAAGTACAGCGGCAGGAAAACGAAGGGAAAACCCACCAACGTACAAATCGCCACAATTGTGTAGTAATTCAGCAAAGCCGGATCGGGGCGAGTGATTGATGCGGGATCAAAAGCCGAATCTTCTGTTTGAACGTCTTGTGTCTGGTCCACACTGCACCTCCTGCCTTATCAGCATGTGATACTTGTGTGCAATTCTCTTGCCGGGACTGTAACAATCCTCATCAGATGGGCAACCTTGTTCAGTACAACACGCGTACAACCTGATTATCAACCACCAACGACTTCCGGTCATGTCACCAAATGGGCGAACAAGGACATGCCTGAAGTACTGATCCGGTCATTTCAAAACGTCAAGACTTACTCCACTTTGCGGTCTAAAATGCTCATTCCAGTCAACTTCTGATGTGATGTACGAAGCTTTTTGGGAATTCCACTCCAGTGACCCTACCCGTTTATCTCTATTTCGATGAGACAATGATCGGGCATAATCCCGGCTTGTGGCATCCGGAACGACCGGATCGCCTCACCGCAATCATCAATAAACTTCGAAACGAACCCATCCACGGTACCGAATGGCGCAAACCTGAACCGGCTATGCCGGAAAAGGTTCAGAGCATTCATAAACCAACTTATGTGCAGTACATCAGCAGCCTGGAAGGTAAAACCTTTCAGCTCGATACCGATACAGCACTTTCGCCCGATTCTGTGCCTGCTGCCTATCTCGCAGCGGGTGCCATGATTGACGCGGTCGATGCGGTAGTAAATGGTGAAGCAGCGAGTGCATACACTCTGGTGCGTCCTCCGGGGCACCACGCTGAACGGGATCACGCCCTGGGATTTTGCCTGTTCAACAATATCGCGATTGGCGCCGAACACGCCCTGACGAACACAGATTGCCAACGGATTCTGATCCTTGACTGGGATGTTCACCATTGCAACGGAACTCAACAGGCGTTTTATGATCGTGATGACGTGCTGGTCATCTCATCGCATCGGTATCCTTTTTTCCCGGGAACCGGCAGGATTGATGAAATCGGTACAGGAGCCGGCCGGGGATACAACCTCAATGCAACACTCCCCCCGGGATTAGACGACGGTGAGTTCATTTTTCTCTGGCAACAGCTCCTGGAAATGGTGGCAGCTTCTTATCAACCTGACCTGGTATTGGTATCAGCCGGTTATGACATACACCGCGATGATCCGCTTGGAGGCATGCTCGTAACCGATGACGGATTCGCAGCACTCACCAGATTGGGCTGTATGGTTGCGGACTCTTGTTGCCAAAGCCGAGTTGTCATGACTTTGGAGGGTGGTTACGACCTGAAATCGCTGGCCCAGGGAGTACACACCAGCGTATCAATCCTGGCAGGAGACAGGGAAAGTCCGGATCTGGACACTGATCATATCGAAAATGATACGATCTCTGCCATCATCGCCCACCACCGTCAATTCTGGCCGCTTCACACCTGTTGAGTGGGTGTGGAGTCTGCGCCCTGCCTACAATCGCCCCATGTCTTTACCGCAGATCGCCATTGTTGGCCGCCCCAATGTCGGGAAATCCAGCCTGCTGAACCGCCTGGCTCGGCAGCGGGTATCTATCGTCGATCCCACGCCGGGCGTGACGCGCGATCGCGTTTCAACTGTTATTACCATCGATTCCCCCATCGATAGCGCCACTGACGGACCCGAGCGACTTGTCGAGTTGATCGACACCGGCGGGTATGGCGTGTATGTCGCCGAGGGTAATCGTTACAACGATATCGGGGCGGATCTGACTGAACTGACCAGCGATATCGAATCACAGATCACAATTGCGTTGGAGCGGGCTGACATTGTGCTGTTTGTCATCGACGCACAGGCTGGTTTGACAAGCCTGGATGAGACTATCGCCACTCTGTTACGCCAGCGCGCCATCGGCAGCAAGATCATTCCCGTGGCTAACAAAGTTGACGGTGAAAACTGGATTCCGCACGGCCTGGAAGCCTCCGCATTGGGGTTCGGTGAACCGTTGTGCGTCTCCGCCACCAATGGGTTTGGACTGCGTCATCTGTTTGATGCCATGTATGAACGCCTGCCTGATGAAGATCAGGAAACCGACACTGAGGCGGAAATGAAGTTCGCAATCGTCGGCAAGCGCAATGCGGGCAAGAGCACACTCATCAACTCACTGGCCGGTGAGGATCGGGTGATTGTTTCGGAAATCGCAGGTACGACGCGCGACTCCGTTGATGTGCGCATCGAATTGAATGAGCGAGCACTCATTGCCATCGACACTGCCGGCGTGCGCAAGCGTAAGAGTTTCTCCGATGATGTTGAATACTACGCCTACCATCGCATGTTGCAGTCCATTCGACGTGCCGATGTGGTCATGTTGCTGATCGACGCGACACAGGATATCTCGCAGGTTGACAAGAAGCTGACACAGGAACTTCAAAGGCAGTACAAGCCGACTGTCATTGTTGTCAACAAATGGGATCTGGTTTCCGAAAAAGGTACCCATCCTGAAGATTATCTGGATTACCTCACGGAACAGTTGCGGGGGCTGGATTATGCTCCCATTGTGTTCATCAGCGCGCTGGAGAGTGAAGGACTGACGGACCTGATTGCGATGGTGCTGAATCTTTACGAGCAGGCAGGCCATCGGGAATCGACCGGGCAGGTCAACCAGGTCATCGAAAATATTCTTCAAAGGCGCGGCCCATCATCACGTCTGGGAACACAGGCTAAATTGTTTTATGCCACGCAGATTGAAGTGCATCCACCGACGATTGTTCTGGTCGTCAACGAACCGAAATTGTTTGTCGGTCAATATGAAAGCTACCTGCTCAATCGTCTGCACGAGGAATTACCCTACAGCGAGGTACCGATTCGCCTGATCTTCAAGAAACGATCCCGGCGTGACCTGGCGGAGATGAAACAGAGGGGCAGAGCCAGAAAACACGATCACGAATCACCCCCCCCCACGCACACCTGAACATATTCAGGACTTCGTTTTACAGGGTAAATTGCATTCCCTTACTCGTTCTTTTCGCTACACTATTGATGCACTATCGCGTTTGGAACTGCCCCTGGGTCAGGCAGGCGGCAGACTGATACCCTCCCCTGACGACAAAGCGGACTGACATTATCTCTGATTGAGAGATCAGCAGCGCGATAGGTGAATGATTCCATGTCCATCGTACAACTACCTGTTTTTGAAGCGGATGCCGATCCGCATCACCGGTTGTCAACCGCTGAAGAGATCCTCGCTAACCGTACGCCTCCTGAATCCATTGTGGTTCGGTTCGGCAGAATGGGAATGATCGGCGAATTTGAATACTCCGTTGATTCCTATCCCACCTGCGGTAGTCAATTCGTCGCTCGTACACAGCGCGGTACGGAAATCGTCACCATGCTGTCCACTACGTGCAGCAAATCGCAATGCGATCAATCGCTTGATGCGGATCAAATCGAGTCATACATCAATGAATCCGGCGGCAACGACTATCCGTTTTTTACCGAGGGAAAGATCCTGCGCGCGGTGACCTCTGACGATCTCAATAAGAACAGGGCACTCAACAGTGAAAAGCAAAGTTACCTGGCCCGGTGCAAAGAGCGGATTCAGCAGCATGATCTTCCAATGAACCTGATTGACGTCGAGCCAATACTGGGTGAGGAACTGCTCACGTTTTATTACATGGCTGAGGACCGGGTGGATTTTCGCAAACTGGTACGGGTGTTGGCCGGTGATTTTGCCACGCGCATCGAATTACGGCAGGTCGGGGCGAGAGATGAAGCGCGACTCGTGGCAGACTATGAGCGTTGCGGACAATTCTGCTGCTGCAAGAACTTTCTCAAAGTGCTCCAGTCAGTGTCGATGAAATCGGCCAAAGTCCAGAAAGCAACCCTGGATCCGTTGAAGATCTCCGGACGATGCGGACGACTCATGTGCTGCCTGCGCTATGAGGATCAGACCTACAAGGAATTGAGAGCGAATCTTCCCCATCGCAAGACACGTGTGGGAACCAGCGAGGGGCCGGGAATTGTCGTGGACAGCCGGGTACTTGTTCAACTGGTTCTGGTGAAACTGGAACATGATGCCAGGGAGATTGCTGTACCAGTGGATGAGTTGCTGGATCCGGATGAATGCCCTCCTCCCGGATCAATCGCCGTCAAGGAGATGGATTCCGGGTTGCTGCCCGATCCGCTCCAGGGACTGGAGGTGGAGGTATCACCGACACTGCCGGACTCCGAATCGGAAAAGGAATCGACCTCGCCGACAAAGCGTCGAACCCGCCGATCCCGACGCCGTAAAAGAGGTAAGCGTGGTGGGCGACAAAGGAATAAAAAAGCCGATTCTCCCAATGGCGAGAAACAGACTTCACAAGCAGGTCAGAGCGCTCAGGTCAGCACGCCTTCTGATTCGAAAACCGGACAGAAGTCACGTCGGCGCAAATCACGCCGCGGCAGACGAGGACGCGGTTCACAACGAAAAAAGAACAACCCGCCATCACAGTAATTTCGCTCAGCCACGCAAGAGTTCGAGCTTTCCATCATGAATATGGCATCATTCACCGATCATTCAGTATTCTACGATTTTTAACTCCCACCTCATTGTGGAGATCTCCATGGCATCCCCCGCTCATTCCCACGACACTTCGATCATTGGAACGATCCAGTCACTTCTCGTGGCGTTCGTACTTGCGATGACATTTCGCGGCTTCGTCGTGGAGGGCTTCGTCATCCCGACCGGATCCATGGCTCCCACGCTGCTCGGGCAGCATTTCCTGCTCCATTCAGATCAGACCGGCTCCACCTATCCGTCAGGACTACTCAACGGTAAATGGAAAAAAGATGACATCAAAGATCCCATGCTGGGTGAGCGTTACACGATCGATCGCGTCAATCGGCAACACCGACCACGCATGGGCGATCGGGTGCTGGTGGTGAAAAGCCTTTACCCGTTTTCTGAACCAGATCGGTTTGACGTGGTCGTATTCAAGAATCCGACCAATCCCAGGGGGGATGCGGCAAACTTTATCAAACGACTGATCGGACTACCCGGTGAAAAAATCTGGTTGGCTGACGGCGACGTTTTTGCCGGTGATGCGGAACGTCCTGACCTTGAGGGCTTCCAGGTACAGCGTAAACCGGAGCACGTGCAGCGTATCGTCTGGCAATCGATTTATCACAGCGATTACTATCCCATCGACACAGCAAAATTACAGTCACGTTATCACGGCCCGTTGTGGTCAGGCGAGAACTGGGACACGGAATCGACGCGGGAATATACGTGCTCGTCCTCCGAGCCGACGAGTCTTCAATGGAATGGCGAGTACCGCCCTCTGCACGACTGGAATCCATACAACATGCTGATTCCACCGCCTTATTACCAGCCGAATGATGTGAGCGACATCCGCCTGGCCGCCGGTGTTACTGCCCAGCAGACCGATGATCTGAACATGACTTTGCAGTTGGAAGCGCGTAGTCATATCTACGAATTTATTATCGCTGACGGACACGCGCAGGCGCGGATGAAACTGGATGATGTCGATGTGACCGAGTGGACGGAAAGCCCGCGCGTGTCGATCGATCTTCCTGATGATGGCACTGTTTTCAATGTTGAATTCTGGCATGTCGACCAGACGATGACGATTTATTTCAACGGCGACAAACTTACCGAACTGCTTTACGACTGGTCGCCGTCTCAGCGCCTCAAATATGTCACCGGCAAACTGGACGTCGATGAACATTCACTCCATGCCATGAGCCAGTTGGTGAACACACCTCAACTCCGGCCGCGCATCACCTGGCATTTTGAAGGATCACCCGTCACACTTCAGCGCGTTCGTCTGGACCGTGATCTGCACTATCGAGTCGACCGCTATCGGGGCGGAAATCAACGACCGCCTAATCCTACCCAACCGGGTTTTGAGGATCTGGTACAAGTCGGCAGCCCCGCATTCGGCACGGACCCGGAAAAACTCGCAATTCTCGATGAGGATCAGTTTATGATGCTGGGTGATAACAGCGCTGCGTCATCCGACAGTCGGCTCTGGGGGAATCCGCATCCAATCGTCGCGGAGCAAATTGATCCCGCACCATTTGTCGTGAATCGCAAACTGCTCCTGGGTAAAGCGTGGGTCGTGTATTTCCCCGCTCCGTATCCGATCTCCGATGGAGGCAGATCACTTATCCCTGACTTCGGCAGACTTCGCTTCATCCGATAAGCAGCCGTTGACACCGTAATACTCTTCGGGTGCAATTCTGCTGTTACTTTCCCCAAAGGATTGTCATGGACTGGGCGTTATTGTTCCTCATTCTGGTTGCATTGATATTCTTCGTGCTGGGGCTCGTGTGTGTGGCGATTGTGATTTTGGGTCTGCCCGGTACGTGGATCATGCTCGCATTGGCAGTCTTCATCGAAATTTGTGATGGCGTGTACCTCAATCCAGATCATCAACCGACATTTCCTCTGTGGTTGTTGATAGGTTGCGCAGTGCTGGCGCTCATCGGTGAAATTCTGGAATTCAATGCCGGGGCGCTGGGGGCCAAGAAAGCAGGCAGCAGCAATCGAGGCATGATCGGAGCACTCATCGGCGGCTTTGTCGGAGCGATTGTCGGCGCGCCGTTCGGATTAATCATTGGCGCATTCATCGGTGCAGTGCTGGGCACATTCATCGGCGCTATTTTGGGTGAGTTGACTGCTCCTCTACCACCGACAACTGATGTGGAAAATCATTCGACGACGAATCGTGTGCGTGAATCGATCAAACCTGCCACGGGCGCGGTGATCGGCAGAGTGCTCGGAACACTGAGCAAACTCCCCATCGCTATCGCCGTCTGGCTTGTCCTCTCCCTCGCCGCCTTCTGGCCCTGATTGTTGGAGAAAGCCCCGGCAAGGCTTTGCCGGGGTCTCTTCTGTTCCATTAATGTTTTTCCGTACTCAACGAATTGGCAGAGCCGCCGACTGTGTCGGCGGACCGCGATCACAGATCGCGGCTCTTTGGTAACTCGGCTCTCCGAGCCGTGAGTTCTCTTGGTGGCTCAGTTCTCCGAACTGTGTGAATTCATCACCGCTCAGAGAGCGGTGCCACCAGGAATGAAACTGCTTTGATGTATCAAGCCGGGGTAGAGCCCAGCGTCGCCCCGGATATCTGTATCCCCGCTCACAATTGATCCGCGACTTCGCTACGCTCAGACGCGGCTTCCCCACAAACATCCCCTTCACACGTACACAACACACATAATCTCATACAACCCCCAGGCAAAGCCTGGGGCTAAGGGATTTATATGGTCGCTTCGGTGACGCGCAGGACTTCTTCGATCGTGGTGATTCCTGCTGCAATCTTATCGTAACCATCCTGGCGCAGACTGGTCATGTTCCGTTCCACGCATTGGCGTCGAAATTCGGTCACGTTCGGATTTCGTGCAATCAGATCCCGCAGATGGTCATCGAGCACCAGCATTTCAAACAAACCGCTTCGCCCTGCGTACCCGGTTTCACGACACCGGGCACAACCTGTCCCATGCATAATGTTATCACCAGGAATGTTATGAATCTGAAGGAACTCCTGAATCTCATCACTCAGTGGTAACGGTTCCTTACAATTTGAGCAGATCTTTCTCACAAGTCGCTGGGCCAGCACTGAATTCACACTGGCACCAACAAGGAACGGCTCGATGCCGATGTTAATCAACCGGGTAATTGATGATGGTGCATCATTTGTGTGCAGCGTGGATAGCACCAGGTGACCGGTCATCGCAGCCTGAATTGCGATCGTTGCGGTTTCGTGGTCACGGACTTCACCCACCATGATGACATCGGGATCCTGACGCATGAGTGCGCGCAAGGCTGCGGCAAATGTCATGTTAATCTTTTCGTGGGTTTGTATCTGGGTAATGTTGGCCAGATCATATTCCACCGGATCTTCCACAGTGGATACATTGAGCTTGCGCAGATCCAATGTCTGCAGCGATGAGTACAGTGTCGTCGTTTTTCCGGAACCAGTGGGCCCGGTGACGAGAATAATGCCGTGCGGCTGGGCAATCTGATTCTTCCAGATCACCAGGGTATCTTCTGAGAATCCAAGATCGTTCAACACCACGTTGATTGAACGATTATCGAGAATACGCATGACCGTTTTCTCGCCTTTGGGCGTGGGGATTGTGGATACACGCAGATCCAATTTACGCCCCAGTACGGTGGCGCGAATGCGGCCGTCCTGCGGCAGGCGTCGTTCGGCAATATCAAGGCTTGCCATGATCTTGATCCGACTGGTCAGGGCCGCGTGCATCTTCCGCGGAGGATTCATGATCTCAAACAGAACGCCGTCGATTCTGAACCTCACTTTGAGTGTTTTCTCACCCGGCTCGATATGAATATCTGATGCCCCTTCCTTCACTGCCGTTTGAATGATGTGATTGACGTAACGAACAACGGGGGAAGACTCGGCTTCTCCCAGATCCTCCTCCTCTTCGGCTTCTGCTACAACCTCAACATCATCCTCATCCACATCAGCGAGGATTTCATCGACGTTGTATTCCTCGACCTCATTTTCACTGAGGAATTCGAGCACACCTCGGATATCACCTGCTGCGACCAGCACGTGCTTGACCGAGGGAACACCCAATCGCCGTTTCACATCATCAAGCAGAAAGACATCGCTGGGGTCGACCGTACCCACCACCATTCGCGCTCCTTCCCGACGAAGGGGAAGCACCAGGCTTGCCTTGCAAAATTCAGGAGTGAGTCGATGCAGGGCTTTCTGGTCATAAGCATCGTCCGATTCGTAATCAATGCGTTCAAAGGGCAGACGGTTCACTTCTGCAACAACACGCTGCACTGCCACTTCGTCTGCCCCGGCCTCGATCAACGCTGATGCCAGCGATTTACCGGGCGTCTGTTTCACCACTCGGTTGGCAGTTGCCAATTGTTCTGTATTGATCAGCCCCAGGTCCAGAAGTTGTTGACTGAAATCATCGGATGCAACTTCCTCTTCCTCTGAATCCGGACTGAATATTGGAGACAACGCATCGTTGGGTTTGATCCGCACGGGATCTGCATTGTCCGGAACATTTGACGAGACGACTTCTTCACCAAGACCCTTGCCTGTGAAATCAGGAGGGCGTGGAATTTCTTTCGGATCCTTACGCACAAACATCGGGTTCACAGGCGGCTGCACATCGGCCTCAGGAACAGCTACTTCATCCGGCGCAGTATCCTCTTCCACCGAGGATGAATCGGGTGAATCCAGATCCTTGAGTAAATCATCAAGATCAAATTTCCCCAACGCACAATCTCCTGCTCCAGTTACACCAATGCATCAGCGACACATTAGCGACGATGAATTCCCACCGTATGCCAGACACTCAAATCATAATGTTCGTCGCGCGCCAGAAAAGTCACACTTCCCGCCACGATAGCATTGACCTGAAATGTTATATCGTTGAATTCCAGCACGACCGTATCACCGACTTGAACAACCTTGCCATTAACTCTGGCCAGTGGTGTTTCACCCATCAGTACGGTAGTAACACGGATGTCAGCAACCGCCTGCTCCAATTGCGTTTTGCGTTGTGACTTTTCCTCCTCGAATTTCTTAATTGCCCAGTCCACTTCTGACTGACTGTTATCATCCGAAGCATTCGCCCCCGGATCGTTTGCCCAGAAAAGGATAAACGGATTCCTCTGAATATCTGAAAGGGGAACCTGGTAATCGATATATGGTTGACTGAGGACTGCCAATGCCGAGTCATCCATTGTTTTTTCATTCTCGTTCAGAAGAGATTCCCCCTGCTCCTCCTGGAAGAACTGATCGACGACCAATTCAAAGACATTGTCCGCAGCTGCCCCGCGTGTCACATTGGCCAGGAAGCGCATACAAAACAATCCTCCGATGGCGCAACCAACCACCACAATGATCAGCAACGTCCCGGTGTTGATTCGAGGGCCTGTACTCGATGATGCCAGCACATCAAAGTCGTCGACATGATCGATATCCGCCTGCGAATCAAATTCTCCGGTCCCCAGGGGCATCGAACTTTCCTGGCTGAGCGGCTCATCACCGGTGAAAACCGTTTGCTCATTCGTATTCAGATCGGGCGTATCCACTGTTGTTACTCCCTTTGCGGAGACTTATTCGGGCAGCATTTCATCGGATGTGTAGTAGATGCTGAGCGTAAACTCAGCCTTCATGGAGCCGGGGGCTGCATTCTCATCAATGCTGTTTGATCCCACCTGTATGCCCTGTTGCTCCATCTCCAATTGATGGACACGGGTAATTCGAGGTAGTTGTTCCAGTGCCAGTAAGAATTCATAAAAATTATTAAACCGGCCGGTCATGGTCATCTCGATCGGCATTTCCATGTACGACGCTGCCGGAACTGCATTTGTCGGTTTGAATGATGGCACACTCAGTTGATTGGCCTTGGCCAGTTGCGTGAATTGACCGAGAATTCCCGCCACGTCATCTTCCGAGGGCAATTTTTCCTCGATCGTTTCGATGGCATCCTTCCCTTCATCAATTGCTCGGCCAAGATCCTGCAGGTGAACCGCAACCTCCTGGAAACGGTTCAGACGTTCGCGCTTGGTTTCAATTTCACTGTTGGCCTGTTGTATTTCCACATTGCGCGGCTTGAACACGTAGACATAAGAGGCAATGGGTACTGCCAGCAACACGATCAGAAATATAAGTTCACGAAATCCGAGTCGCATGTTCAGTCTCCTTCGCCATCAGGGGGGGGTACCAACACTGTATCCGTCGATCCGGGGGCGCTGAGAATCAACTCATTGCTCATGGGATTGCGCACCCGTTCATGATCAAGCAATGGCTCGACATCCCGAATATCAGCTTCAGGACTGAGCAGCATCTTGATGGAAAACTGTCGCATCATCTGACCTTCGATTTCCTCATCTTCAGAGCCGACCAGGAATACATTCTGGATCAGGTCATAAGCATTCAACTCCGCCAGATACCGAGATACCTCCAGATCGGATGGAGCCACACCTTTCAACGTGATTTCCACACGGTAACGCGGAGCAACAATTTTTTTAATTTCCTCGGCAGCCTCTTCTTTCGTGGGAGCGCGCTGTGGTTTCAGATCACCGGTCACTCCCTTATCCTTCTTGGGAGGGGCGGGCGGTTTGAGTTTCTCAGAATTTAATTTGAACTCCAGCAAACTCAACCGAGGAGGCATGCGGTTCACCAGTTCCGCCAATAGAATTGAGCGAGGCACACGCTCGACGAGTGCTGAAGCCAACTCGGCTCGCTCAAGCATGGCAGACTTTTGCTGTTCCAGCTCGTTGAGCAGTTGGATCTGCTGCGCCGCTTCCTGGTATTGAGCATTGACCGATTTCTGCTGGTCCTTGATGGAGGACCATTGCCGATTGGTGACGAGGAAGGCTCCAAAGACTGCAATCATCACCACGCCGAACAATATCAGGCAAATGAAATTGGTCCGTCGTTCGGCTTTTTGAGCCAGATAATCTTCCGGGAGAAAGTTCGATACCGGCATGAAACTGTTCCTTACGAATCGGCCGACGCCGTGCAGAGACCATAAACTGTCGCCCAGCCGGGGAGTGGCTGGTCGAGCGTCAGACCGGGAGTTTTAATGCGTTCTTTTCCTTCCACGCGCGCCAGTGGATCACCCAGTTGTGCGTTCAAACGAACCGCTTTGACTACATGCCGGCACAGCCACATTTGACCCGATTCGCCGCCGAGGAAGATCGCTCGTTCGATGCGGCGATCGGGGAATTTGCCCTGGTGATAGCGAATGCACATGGAAAGCTCGTCCGTCACTGTGTCGAGCAATTCCGATAAATCAACATTTGCAATCGCCTGCTGCATACTTTCCGGAGTCACACTCTGTGTTAACTCCGGCGGAGCTTGCCCCACACGTCGTTCAGCCTGCGCCGTTGCCTGATGCTTCTTCTTCCTGCGGTTTGATTCAGACATGTTACTCTGAGCCATCGCAACATTGAGCAGCGCTGCGCCCTTGGTGCCCGTTTCATGCTGAGAAGATGAAGCCTGATTGAATTCCGAGGAATCTCGCAGAGATAAACGATGTGCGTGAGCACTGGCCATATCGCAATGCAGCGTCGATGCGATGTGCTGATCAAAGTGCCTGCCGCCGATTTGAATGTACCGGGCAAACACTATCTTTTTCCCGTGAGCCACGGCAACCCGTGTTCCGCCCCATCCCAGATCAACGTAGAGTGTTGCTACTTCATCATCGCCGGCCCGACGGTGGATATGATCAAAAGCGCGCACGATCGACATGATTTCCGTGTGGGCTCCCACCACTTCCAGACGAGACTTGTTGAGCAGGTTGACATAACGCATCACGGTATCCCGCGCCACCGCCAGACAGATCACCTCCTGCTTCGCCTGACTTCCACTTGGTTTTTCTGTGACCTCAATGACCCGCACGACAATGCTCTGGGGAGAGCACTTCATCTGAGTCTGGAGCTGTGCCCGGATCAGATCCTCCGTGCTCATCCCGTTCATGGGAGTGACCTGCATGTGCTGGATAAATGAATGACTGCTGGGAATACCACATACCACGCGCTTACCTTTGAACCGACTCTTATGGAGTAAAACAGGTAATTCACGCTGGTAAAAGTCAAATAATTGATCCGATTGCTGGCGGATATCGTGAGGTATTTCCAGTTGTGCCGCTGCGACAAGCGTCGGCTTCTCTCCGGGTTGAATCTGCAACGCCTTGACCGACGATGTACCAAAATCAATCGCTATCGGTGATGTTTGGGCTGAGAACACGCCTAGCCGCATTACAGGACTCCCAGATCGATATGCAGCACACCTAAAAACGGTGTACGCCCTCATGCATCGACGCGTAAATCCCGCAGGTTGAGCGTGTAACCACACAACCGCTTCGTTTCGGTTGGAGATTGACGATGATGCAGTTTCGGTGATCCCTCCACACACTCCCCCCCACACACACCCACTCACACCACACTCTCCCCCCCATACTGTTCAT
>JANQEQ010000124.1 GCA_028278245.1 Phycisphaerales bacterium
TTGAACAAGCGCACTTTCCCTTTGCCCTCAAAGATGAGTAGCAGGTTGCATGTACTTTGCAGAAGTGCGCGATCGTGGCTGATGAGCAGCAGTGTCCCCTGATACCCGCCATCGAGCGATAACGATTGTTCCAGGCGCTCAGCCGACGGGATATCCAGATGGTTTGTCGGTTCATCGAGCACCAGCAGGTTATGCGCCCCGGCAACAAGGCCGGCCAGCACCGCTCGACTTCGCTCTCCACCGGACAATGTTCCCAGTTCCTTTTCATGTTCCTCACCGGAAAAAAGGAATGCACCTGCCAGATCACGCGCCTGCTGTTCGGATGCCTGCACCCCGCTATTCCCCCCTGCGATGACTGACTGTAAATACTGCCACACTGTCAGAGACAGATCCAGATGATCCTGTACCTGCCGGTAATACCCGACACTCAGTCGCGTTCCCGATCGAACATTTCCTGCGGTGGTCGGTATTTCCCCCATCAGACATCGGACCAATGTCGTTTTACCCACTCCATTGGGGCCGATGATGCCAATGCGATCACCGCGGTTAATCGTCAGATCCAGATTCTCAAACAGCATTTGCTCGTCATACTTCTTACTGATCCCATTTGCGTCAAGCACCAGTTCTCCACTTCGTGAAGCCTGGGGCAACATCAACCTCATCACGTCCAGTTCCTGGGGCCGCTCCACCATTTCATCCTGCTTGAATCGATCCAAACGCGATTGCCTCCCCCGAGCCTGCTTGGCACGCTGACCTGTTTTGTAACGTGCGATGAACTGCTGCTCCTGACGCACACGATCGACCTGCTTGTCGTACACCCTGGCTTGTGTGAGTTGTCGTTCACGGCGTAATTCAACATAGTGATGATACGAACCGGGGTATTGCCGAATGGTTGTCTGATCCACTTCAACAATGCGATCGACCACGCGATCAAGCAGCCAGCGATCGTGTGTCACTAACACGACTGCTCCGCGATAATCCTCACACAGGAATGTCTCCAGCCACTGGCGGCCGGCAATGTCCAGGTGATTCGTCGGCTCATCGAGCAGCAGAAGATCCGCCTCCTCGAGTAGTAACTTGGCCAGACCCAGTCGATTCCTCTGCCCGCCGGAGAGTTCACCTCCCCGAAGTGTAAAATGATCATCCTGAAAGCCCAGTCCATGAAGCATGGCATCGATCTTGTGATCAATCACGTACCCCCCCATTGCTTCAATTGACGCTTCCAACCGTTCCTGCTTTGCGAGCAATTTCTTCATCTCCTGCTCGGGAAGACTCGGCTCTGCCATAGATTCAAAAACATCGCGCATCTGCTGATGCAAACGATGGAGCTTTTCAAACGCGCCTTCTGCAATATCACGAACGGTCTCCTGCGGTGGGAAATCAGGATCCTGACTTAAATATCCTACCCGCGCACCCCTCTGCAGTTGTACCGAGCCCTGGTCCGGTTCCAGTGCCCCTGACATGATGCGCATGAGTGATGTCTTGCCCGACCCATTACGACCGACCAAACCGACCTTCTCCCCCGCCTCCAACGACACCGTCGCGCGATCAAGGACAGTACGCGTTCCGAAATGCAGATCGATATTGGCCAGCGTCAGCAGCGGCATAAGGTGAACAGTCTAGCCCACGAACGAATCCAGTGGCAGAAGAAAAACCGCGGGATATTTTCCCGCGGCTGTTGTCCTCGTGGATCATGATTCCGAATCGTGTTTATCCTGCTCACTACTCAGAGAGTGTTATTGCCCTATTCACACGGCCCCCACTGGCCGAGGATAGCGAAAATGTCGTCGATATTGACAATACAATCCTCCGTCAGATCTCCCGGGCAAAATGGTGGACAGGGGGGCGGGCATTCACCCCATAGTCCAAGTACCTCGAATATGTCTTCGATCGTGACTTGTCCGTCATGGGTAAGGTCAGCAGGACAAGGATTTTCGATAACCTGGAATGAAGCAATCTGGATGAGTTCCGGACCAGGGACGAAGACTTCAATGAAACACGGACCGGGTGCATCGCCGACCATGCTCATGCCGGCCCAGCCGGATTCATCCGTGTAAACGATGGTTTCAGATCCATCACCAGAAACATCTCCCTCGGTGAATGTGAAGGCACCTTCCAGTCTGGTGAAAATCACTCCGACTTCAGGATGAGGGCCGGTATCACCCTGCACCAGTGCCGCCATCTGGGTTTCGCCTCCAACGGGAATAACATTCGGATCTGGTTCTATCAGTGCAACATGATTCGCGGGATTGCATTCACAATTTTCGTTCAGTGTGATGCTGGCATTGTAGTATTCCCACCCCCATCCACTGACTTCAAACTCATAATCCTTTGCTTTGAATTTCACGGATGGGACGGCACCGTATCCCACAAACGCTACATCCATTTGGCAATTTCCATTGGGAAGACACTTGACGTTCCTTCTCTTGTCACAGCTCATTCCGGGTCGAGATTCATTGCAGGTAGCATCACCAGAACAGGTATCACCATTGAAACATTCGAGTGATGCGTTGTAGTCCGCCACATGTGTCCCGAATCCGTTCTCGAAACCCTGGTGAAATGGATTATCCGCTCGCAAACCACCTGGTTCCGGAATCGTGTAAATGCCCGCGACTCCGTCCATAATGTTCTCTGTATCGCCAACTGAATTTGGGCCGGGAGCCACGAGCGCATAGGTTGTAATATCCTGCCCGTTCCAGGACCAATCCACCTGGGCGACCAATGCATCAACGATCATCTTTGGCATCAGAATATCATCAATAAACTGCTGCTTTCCTTCACCGGAGAGTTGAACGTATGCTGTTCCTGTCAAATCTTCATGTACCGTGGCAGTTTGATTGATGACCCAGTAGTTATCAGCAATCAGGTTTGCCAACGCTGTGAGATTACTGCTTCCGGAAATCGTTTCATGTTCAGTTGCTGTGTAGGACATTTCCCCGGGGAAATTATTCGTAATAAAGGTATCAAGATGCGCTTCCAGATCATCAATCGGTGCGGCAAATGCCTGAGATCCGGCTAAGATCAGCACCGCCAATAACGTGACTATATTGAAACATTTGATTCTCATACTGATTCATCCTTTCATAATGTTGGCTTTGTTACATATGAACATGCCTGACACCTTCCGCGCTCGTAAAAACACATGTCGTCAACTTGCGTTGTTCATACAACAAGCAGTAGAAACAAGAAGACTGGTCCTGAGATATTTGTTATTTGGATCCTGAAATTTTCATCGGAACCTGTACCCTCGGAATTTATCTGCAAGTATCAGCACCTGCAGATCAAAGAAACATGAAATGCCCTGGTTGATTTAACATTAATAATGCAAAATTGAATCACGCCATCGTCAAGTATGTCACAGCGATGTCTTCTGACAAGATAATTATCAGAACAATACTGAAATACTGGTAGAAGATTAATTTCGATATAGAGATATACAGATAATCCGTTTTAACAATTGCTATTATTAAAAAACGGAAAACAAGTCAAAACTTGTTGTGAGTACAGGAGATACAAAATATAAACCCTTGGTTTGAACCAAAGGTTATTTGTATTCACAACTCTGTATGGCAGTTATTCACACAGCCCCCACATACCGAGGATCGCGAAGATGTCGTCAATGTTAACAGCGCAATCTTCAGTAAGATCACCCAAGCAGTATGGCGGGCATGGATCGGGACAATCACCCCATAAGCCGAGCACGGCGAAGATATCATCGATGTTCACCTGATCGTCACCGGTGAGATCGGCGGGGCAAGGAACGGGTATACCACCGTAAACCCCGGTATTGCGAGCATCGACACCGCGCATCGGCCAATCTGCTGTCTGTACCGGCGCGGGCGTGTTCCAGGCATATACAAATCCATCCCAGGTTGATGCGACAATTTCAAAGAGATTGTCACCATCGATATCACCGATTGCTACACCTGAAATTGAGGGACTTGCCATTGTCTTGGGATACCCAGAAATAAGACTGCCGTCACCATGCACTGCATAGACTTCGCCCCCATCGGTGGAGAAGATCATATCTTGTGCACCGTCACCATCGATATCTGCCACACCGGGAAAACCATGAGGCCAATGGGGGACGCTGTACGGCCAACCGGGCAACATCAATCCCGTCATCATATTGAATGCAATTGCGCGATATGCACCACCGAGATGATTGTCAAGGGCAAGTAACTCCGGCTCCCCATCACCAGTGAGATCACCCAAACCCAGATAGAAAAGTTGACTGCTGGTCGCGATCTGAATCGGGAAACCAGTACACGAATTGCCTGTGTGGTGGATACATTGAGCATGGGAAGTGCCGCCACCCCAGTGCCCAAAGAGTATTTCGAGATCGCTGTCATTGTCCAGATCGAACGGAATCGGTGGGCCAAACGTTAGATTACCGGAGGAGAGTGTATGGAGGAGAACGGGGTAGCCGGTTTTTTCACTACCATCGGAGTTAAATGCGTGTAGATAAATGCTCGGATCGAGCCAGGAGACACCGAACATCTCTGAAATTCCATCTCCCTCCAGGTCACCGTAGTACAAAGAGAGTATGTTCTCATTTGGATTCAGGTCGACCGTGAAGAGACGCACTCCTGAGTGACTGATTGCGCTGATGCGGTAATGGATGAAGGCATTGCCAAGCGTATGTGCACTCCACGCTTCGAGATTTCCATCACTATCTGTATCACCGTATACAAAGGGTGTATCCAGGGCATTGGAGTAATCATCCGGAGCAAACTGTGGTAAACCCGACATGTTCGAGCCATCGAATTCACGGCCATTGAAGCACCACATTTGCGAACTTCCCGCCCACCAATCACGCTCAGACCACATGACTTCGACGCTGCCGTCGTCTTCGAGATCTGCGGCAGAGGGGCCGGGTTTGCAGGCGTTGGTACCGTAACCCATGTATTGGTGATCCTGCGTAGGCCAACCGGGTAAAAACGTACCATCACCGCGCAAGCCAAAGGTATTGCCGCCAGTCAGGAAAATCTCTGCTGCACCGTCATTATCAGCGTCGAAAAGTGTCGGAGTGTAAGGGAATCCTGCTCCTGGTGCGCTCAGGTTAACAGGAAAGCCATCACAGATATCCTCCCTGAGATAGAACGGCATTTCCTTAATCGGACGTAAGATCCCTTCACCGATCTGAGGGAAGCTCTCTCGATATTGTTTTATGACGCTTTCGCCATGTACATTGAAACTTAAAATCACGGCAAATGACACACCACACACCAGGCTGGATCTGTTAATCATGTTCTTTTCCCATCTAAGACTGTTTCTGCGATACTTAATAAAATCTACTTCAACTCACATACAAAACCTGGATTAATAAATTCCAGTTTATTTGGGATCATTAACACGGTCCCCACATACCAAGGATCGCAAAGATGTCGTCGATGTTGACGGTGCAATCTTCGGTGAGATCGCCAAGGCAATATGGCGGGCATGGATCGGGGCAATCTCCCCATAAACCGAGCACCGCAAAGATATCATCAATGTTAACCACATCATCACCCGTCAGATCGGCAGGGCAGGCGACAACACCCAGTGAGCCATCTTCGTTGACATTCTGGGCGTAAACATCATTTGCATCGCTGCGGGCATCGTGCCATGCCAGTATAGCCATGCCGTTGCTGTTCTTTTTTGCGGTGAGGCGACCCTTCTCTGACATCACTGAGGATGTGTCAATGATATTTGGTGTCCAGACAAAATCACCGTTCGTATCCACGCGGGTGGTGCGCACATGATCATCACCGAAACTGGGAGATTCGAAGAACGACACCATTGCTCCACCATTCATCTGCAATGCGCGGACAAAACTGCGCTCTGTACTACTCACGGGAACCAATACTTTTCCCGTGTTAGACCACATACGTGTACCTGTCGCATCGAATTTCTGGCCATAAACCCCATGTTCGGACTGAGCTGCGTTTTTCTCGATCCAGAAAACGAATGTCTCCTGGGTGCCTGCGTTGTAGGCTGCATCAGGCGAAACCCGATTCACCATACTCGTTGACACTACTTCACCATTATGGCCGAACGCTTCACTGCCGTCGGCAAGAATATGCTGCGCATATACCTGAAGTACAGCGCCGGCAGTGTCATACCAACTGAACACTGCTCCCCCACCACCATCCGTTACGAAGGGGGGGAAGTTGCCGAACTGCAACGAGCCGCCGTCGAAGACCCGCACATGATTAGCATCCCACAGCAGCGATCCGGCAGGTGATAGTTTCTGTGCCCAGAGGTGCTTGGGATCCCAGTAGTTCGGACCTAGTCGAACCCAGGAGGCAATGACATTCCCCGCATCCGAGCTATGTAAATCAGCCAGACTAAAACTTCCTGTGCCGGTATCGGAAAGGGCCACGCCCGCGCCCCACTGTGGTGCCCCGGATGAATCGAGTTTCTGAAACACAATGTCATCGTCACTGGTCCAGCCGACAACCATTTCACCTCCGGCAACACCCGTGATCTTCGGTGAGGCCACGTACGTTGCACCATCGGTCAATTGAACGCCATTGGTTCCCCAGGCGAGGGTACCGGCTGCAGTAACCTTCGCTGCGGTGATGCGCACGCTTCCGAATCGATCATCACGAAACGTCAGGAGCGCATCACCCGATGAATCGATGTCCAGGCCGTAATCCTGGGTTGAACTGAAAGATCGATCAGCAACCAATACGCCGTTGTGCGCCCACAGTTCATTACCCGCTTCATCGAGCTTCTGGATGTAGACATCATATCCACCGGTCCTGTTGTCGAACCAACTGATGTAGCACCCCCCGTCGGAGGTTGCCGCAATCTTTGGTTGAACCTGAGCATTGTCTGCATCAACGATCGCAAGATTCGCATCTGGATCATTGGACCATTCTGCCGAGGCAATGGCACTGAACAGTACGATTGCGCTCAGGGACCATCCCCTGTTAAGTGATTTGAATTTGGAGTGCATCTTTTCCGCTCCATTTGTTTGAGGTGTAAAAGTTATCTGTCAGGATGTTATGTCATAGTGATGCACTGCGTTTCTAAGTTGCACATAATAATTATTCAGTCGCACAGTCCCCACATGCCGAGGATCGCGAAGATGTCGTCGATGTTGACTGTGCAGTCTTCCGTGAGATCACCCAAGCAGTACGGCGGACAGGGATCGGGACAATCGTCCCAGAGACCCAGCACCGCGAAGATGTCGTCAATGTTCACCTGGTTGTCGCCGGTCAGATCAGCCGGGCAATCGACCAGAAGAACGCGAATAAAAGCATCACCGCCCGTACCGAATGATCCGAGATCCTCACCGGCAGCATTGCGCAGGGAAGCCAGGAAGTATAGGTATCCACCATCGGACAGGAAGAGATCATCAGGGCGGAATGCAGCGCTGGTTGAAACGCCGCGGCCGATGAATGCATCATCATCGAACATGCCGTTGCCATCCAGATCGACCGGATCGCCTTCGCGTACGATTACTTCCTCACCGTTGAGCACAATCACTGAATCAACATCGGGATCCATATTTTCGGTGTTCCCGACGAGCACCCAATCACCTAGGGTATTACCAGTGAACGCGTAGAACACATCGGCCCAATTCTCACCTGCACCGGTGGTGATGGGATCACCGGATGCGGCAAGAAGTTCACCGTTTCTGACCGCCCAGTCGTTGTCTGCCGGGTCATCGCCGCGCGAATACCAATCTCCATTGCCCAGTAGCTTCGTATGGAATATAGCAGCGACGGTAATATCTGTATCGCTGATGAGAGTTCCTTCGCGCAACACGACACCGGTTGCACCGTCGGTGACTGTTTCGACGTAAAGGATGTCATCAGAGGTTTCCGGACTGTAATCATCACCCTGAGCGATCCAGGTGGAGCCGTCGGGGGTAGTCCAGAAATCGTTACTGTCCAGGCTATCCCACGTGCTTTCTCCTACCGGAGTAACGTCGGACTGAGCAAACGCGGTATCGTTGTAGAAGATAGCCGGACGACGTGTGCTGTGAAGATTCTTAATTGTTGAATCCTGATAGCCGATCGTGCCGTTGTTGAGCACGTGCATTGAGCCAAAGGAGTTGCCAAAGAGTTCATCACCCGATTGATTCGGCGGAAGATCAAGTAAACCAAGCGCAGGATCACTCTCCTGACGGACGATGTGGAAATCTGTTCCGTCGTAAAAGATTCCCTTATGTTTTGTATCGAAATTACCCCCCCTTGCCCGCGCAGTGTACACGTACTGCCCCAGATCATTGAAGTGCGGCGGAGAGGAGCCGATGAAGTCGTACAATTCATTCGGCTCACCATCATGTACCGGCTGACCTTCCTGGGCGAGCACCGATCCTGCAGTGCCTGAACCAAGCATCAACATGGCTTCCAGGTCACTACCCAGCCAGTTGCGGCTCTTGAGCAACCACTGCATGCCATCAGGACTGACCGACAGCAATTCCATCGCCTTGAATTCCGTGAACACCGGATCGCCGTTGATATCCTTTGCCCCAGGAACAACGGCTGTGGCGTGCCCGGGTGCTTCGGAGAAAATGACTTCCATGTCATAAGCGACGGTAATACCGTTTATGCTCATGCAGGCCAAAGCTGTGATCGGTAATAAAAAAGAACGAAATGTCGCAGAACTCATCTTCCTAACTCCATTCAGGCCGGAGATGTGCCTTTCAACACACAATGTGTGATTTACACTGTTCCCCATTGGCCGAGGATTGCAAATATGTCATCAATATTAACTTCACCATCGCGATTGATATCTGCATTGCAAATGCCGCACGGTCCCCAATGACCGAGGGCGACGAAGATATCGTCGATATTAACTACACCATCATCATTGAGATCGGCAATTCTCCATCCCGGCCAAACAGCAATATACTCCGGTCTGGTCCCTCCCGTGTCATAGATATCGCCAATCACTGAAAATGATCCGTTTGGATGTACCTGGAATGAATAAATACCTTTTATTCCGTCTATTGCTGTGCTCTCATCGGTAACGAATAGCAGGTCGCCGTGTGTCTTGACATCCCCCACTGTTCCCTGCAACCCTACATCAAATGAATAACCGGTCGATGTCAGCCCGCCGTTTTCATCAATGGCAAATGAGCGAACTGTTGCGTCTGTTCCGTGTCCAACAAAGAGATAATTGTCATCACCGGAACACGAAACATAAGCAGGGCTCTGACCCGGTGATTGGAAGGGAGATCCAGCCAGCGCAGTTAATGAACCATCGCCGCTGATCTGAAAGCCCAGGACGTTATGCCCACCCTGGCTTATGCCCCCTGCCGCGTAGAGGTATTCACCACCGTGTGTAATCGCCAGCTTGAGCGGATAAACTCCACCTGTACCCAAGCTCCCATCCAACAACAGCGTCCCATCCTGTTGTACTGAAAGCCAGTGGATCGTGTTGTAGAGCGAATCCTGCGCGTAGAGGTACTTACCCGCCGGATGAAGAACCAGATATGTGTTGAATCCTCCGGTATCTTCAGAGTCGATAAGTGTCAGAGCATAGGGATCGGATGAGAATTCATAAACATGCACGAAATTGTCACCCCCGAAATTTGTTTCAGTCACCGCGAGGATATCATTCGTCAGCCACTGCGCCGCCATCGGTGCATTCGGCACAAGTGTGCTCAACACCATAGACAGGGATGCATCCGTGCCAACTTCGAATATCTGCAGGACTTCATCAATTTCGTTCTGCGTGCCGTGCGTCACAGCCAGGTAACGTCCGTCCGGTGATAGCGCCACGACCATAGGACCATCGCTGGTCGTGTAACTGCCAACATACTCCAGCGTACCATCGGCCAGAACATGGTAAGGCGTAATCTCATCAGACACATTGTTGACGACAAACACAGCGGGAGTGGATGTTTGTGCTGGAGCGAACGGCGTACACCATGAGATAATCACCGCACACCAGATTCCGAACAGCCGATTGCTCTTGGCAACATCTCGGTCTTGAACACACATCAACATCGCGCCTCCTGAAATGTGAATACTGTTGCCGCTGCTTTGAGATGCAGTTGGCAATTCCATTATCATACTGAGAGGCAGGATAGTGGGCCAAGCTTTTCTGGGGTGTTCACCCGATACGGCTCAGAATCTACTGCTGGGGTATGGTTCTGAGGGATAAAAATATACCCAGATTCACACGGTAACTGTTCGCCCCCCTACCTATCGCAAACAACGTAGACTCGAGCAAACCGCGCGGAGCAGTTTTCGACTGATGCGCTACCGAAAGTGAAGTATGTGTTGATCAATAAATGTCCAAAGCATCGTACCCCTGGATATCGAAGGTGTACGTACGCCACACACCGGCTTCTTCATCGTAATAAGGCTCGGTGACTGCGATTTTTATTGTCTCATCGTCAGTCTGCCCAGGATCGTAGGTGATCACCACTTTAGCGAAACCGGGGCCCGGCCAAGCTTCGATCTTGAGTGGACCTGCGATGGTAAAGAAGTCCTGACGATTCAGGCGATTTTCCCATAAGCGGGTTGCGCTTCCTCGACAATTGACACCTGAGATTTCTAATTCGATTGCTACCGCATCTGAAGGCATCTCACCACGCTGACGTATGTACGAGGGGAGAGGAAGCATGTAGCTGGCAACGACGGCTGTGGTCAAGCACGCAAACAGTATGACAATCAATGCTCCCTGCGGCCACTTCCGGCCCAACCACCACGGCGGTCCCCACGTCAGTGCATCCTCCGCCTGATCAGGACATGCTTTAATACAGCGCATGCACGACATACAACGCGCTGAGGTAACCGACTCTTTGGCAGAAACATCGATTGCCATCGGGCATGAAGTGTCACACAGACTGCAATCCAGGCACGTACTTGTCTCCCTACGGATACGCGTCAGACCCATCCAGGAAAAGATATTAAACACAACCGCCAACGGACAAAGCCAGCGGCAAAACGGCATCATGATAAACAACGATCCAACCACCACGGCACCTGTGATGACATAAGCCCAGAACGTAATGTCCTCTCCATGGCGACTCAACAAGACATAACACGGATCGTATCCCCGCAGGACGAGTTCACCGGTACGGTAGGTGAAGTATAAAATCACAATGATCAAAGGGTACTTCAACATCGACAGCGCGATATCAACAGTGCGGGGCACTTTGACTGCGCGCTTCCGGAGCTTCAATTTCAAAATGCCGCTGTTCAACCATTGCGAAA
>JANQEQ010000019.1 GCA_028278245.1 Phycisphaerales bacterium
GCGAATCGATCAATCCCGCCACCTGCTCCAGCGCGATCGTCTCGACGCGGTTCGCATCCTCGGGTGAGCAGGAACAGAAGATCATGTATTCACCCGTGCCGTCCCTGCCTTCGTATCCAGCCTGCGCTTCCTCGGCCAAGCCGGTTTCCACCAGCGACCAGTACAGGCGAGATCCCTCAACATCACCGAGGATGTGCGCCAGCATCGCCGCCGGGTAACGCTGATCGTCCATCAGCGCCGGTGCGGGGCTTAGCATCAACAGGTAATGGCGATTGATCTTGGATGACTCGATCGTGAACGACTCTGCTTTGACCTTCCAGTCATCGTAGACGCGCTGCGTCTTGCTCGTGTTCCAGGAAGCGCAGCGCTGGCCGAGTCGCTCGACCACCTGGTCGAAATTCATTGCCCCCGCATAGGCCGCCACCGTGTTGTCTGCCGCATACCGCTCCGTGAAATATTCCAGCATCTGCGGCTGCGTGAGATTGCTCACCGTATCTTCCGTGCCCAACACGCGGTGTCCGAGACGATGCGGATGGTAATACGCTTCCATTGTCTTTTCGTAGAGTTCCCAGAAGGGATGATCCTGGTACATCGCGATCTCTTCGAGGATGACGCTTTTTTCATCATCGAAATCCTGCTGCCGCAGGGCCGGCCGCAGAATATCCGCCAGGATGTCTTCAGCCTGATCCAGACACTCCGGCAAACAGTGCGCCCAAAATGCGGTCATCTCCGCGGTAGTGAAGGCATTGTGCTGCGCGCCGATCTCGTCAAATTGGCGATCCACATCCGACGCACTGCGGGTGTCACTGCCTTTGAACATCATGTGCTCGAGGTAGTGGCTCACGCCCATTTGCCCCGGGATCTCATCCCGCGCCCCTGTCTTGACAAAGAAGCCCACCGCGCTGGTATGCGCATCGGGATCGATTTCACCGATCACGGTGAGGCCGTTGGGTAACGTCGCGTGTTTGAATTCAACTGTCATGGCGACAGTGTAAGGGGGAGATCGTCTCTCGTAAAAACCAAGCCACAGGATGGCTCATCACGGAATTGATAATGTCGTCCGTACCATATCTTCCGAAAGCCGCGGGATGGCCATCCCGCGGTTCATTTCCACGTTACTTGTGGAGTGTAAGCTTGCTGATCAGCAGTACATGATCTGAATGGGGATTATCATTGATCCAGCTTGCATTCGTCGACCAACGGGAATCATGAAAGATGTAGTCGATTCGCGCGGTCAGGTTGATTTCACCTACGACCCAATTCCATGTGGGAAACTGCTCCGGATTCTCATGGGTCAGGGTGAAGCTGTCCTGGAAACCTTGAGTGAGCATAGTCTGCGGGGCAACGTGGGCGGGCATGGAATTGAAATCTCCCACGATGAGTGTGGGGAGATTGTCATCTACTGTGCTCAGGATCGAATCAACTTCCAAGCGGTGTACGTTTTCGGTTTTCATCATGGCTTGCAGCAGTTGCCACATGCCGACTTGTGAAGTTAATTCAAACGGTTCGAGGTGAACATTAATTAGTTGAATAGGGGTGTGCTCGACCGTGATTGTGGTATGGAGAAAACCGAACACACCGGCAACGGGTGGGTGAAATTCCACACGATCGAGCGGATAGCGTGAGAGGATGCCCATGCGTTCCGCATAGTAATTACCATCGTGGCCGAAGAAGGTTCTGTGCGGATAATGCTGAGCGAGATGTTGCTCGATTAGTGATTCAAATTCGACGGTGGTTTCCTGCAAGGCAACAATATCCGCATTCGTTTGAAGAATGAGATCGATCGTTTCATGTAATGCTTGATTCCCCCAGTTGATGTTATGGGTGACCACCGTGAGCGGAGGAGGATGATGATGATCAGCAGGGAGCTGGCTATCTACAGGTGGAGTGGATTTATTAGGTTCAGCCGGTTGAGATTGGGACCGGATGATCGTGATACTGATGATCACCAGCAGGACCATCATGCCGATACTGGAAAACCACAAACTCGACCGTAACTGATACATCAGATATGTATTTTATGTAGTGGATAGCAATATCAGTATCTGGTTGCCAATATGCCCGAAAGCCGCGGGATGGCCATCTCGCGGATAGGTCAACAGGAAGTGAAGGTTACACCATTGTTAATTCACGATTGGTGTACATCACATACAATAAATCGAGTTCCTGGACGGTAAACTCGGATTGAGGACAGCACGATGCGAATTCTGATTGTCACGGCAGTTGAGAAGGAAGCGGAAACGATCAATGCTGCATTGGCGTCAAGCGAGTATGACACGAAGGCATGTGTGGGTGTGTGTGGGGGGGGTGTGGGGCGAACGAATGCGGCGGCGGCAACGACGGAAGTGCTGATCCGCGCGGAGAATAACCAACAACCGTTTCAACTGGTGTTGAGCGCGGGTGTGGCTGGAGCATTGCCGCAGGAACAGAATCAGAAAACTCTTTGCCCGGGCGATGTTGTGATTGCATCCGAATGTGTCTACGTGGAGGAGGGACTCATTACCCCGGATGGTTTTCAGGATATGGATGGATTGGGCTTTCCCCTGGGTGATTTCCCCGGCAATCGTGTGCCTACAGATAGCAAGCTGTTAGACCTGTTGAATGACAAGTACACCACAGGCCCAATAGCAACAGTGGCGACGTGTTCCGGGACGGATGAAGCAGCGTGTACTGTAGCGCAACGAACCGGCGCACTTGCTGAGGCGATGGAAGGAGCTGCGGTCGTTCATGCAGCTCGCCGCCTGGGCATACCGGCCGGGGAAATCCGTGCTATCAGCAACACGACAGGCAACCGCGATCAGCAGCAGTGGGATCTATCCGGCTCACTCACTGCATTGGGCAAAGCGGTGGTGCAAATAATCCAACTGGTTCGATTGTCCGGCTTGTATCAGTGAGTCCGTTTGTAACGGTTAGACAGCCTGAAGAAATAGATTCGGAACATAC
>JANQEQ010000160.1 GCA_028278245.1 Phycisphaerales bacterium
CCGTTTATCCCGAATGTGAAGGCCAGGGGGGCTTTGAAGATAGCAACGCCCACGCCGTAGGTCAGTATTGAGGTGATCGGAATGGAAATCAGCAAACTGGCGGCCCAACTGATCAGGCCAATCGTCAGACCCTCGACGAGCACGATCATCTGAATATCCATGTTTGAAGCGCCGATAGCGCGCATCACGCCGATCTCGCGCGTGCGCTCCAGGGTGTTGATGCTCATCGTGCCCATCAAACCCAGTCCGCCTACAATGGCCGTCAGGATAGCCATCACCAGCATGAAGTACACCAACACATCCGTCTGACTGGTTTGCTGCACACGCCATTCAGAAGCCATTTGCACGAATCCAATTTGAATGTTATTTGCGTCGTAGACTTCCTGTAACTGCTTGGCAATAGGTTCTACACTGGCTTGGTCATGCTGATCTGTGATGATGCGCAGAGAATATACATCTCCAGGCGCATTGACCAGCCGGCTGAGATATTCGTAATTTACATATACTAACGGTGGGATCACATTGCCTGGGATACGATAAATCCCAACAATATGCCACTCACTTTCCTTCTCATTGATCCGTATCGTGATCCAGTCGCCGACCTTCAAGTCAGGGCGCACGCTCAACAAATGGTTGCCTACTACAACGGCATTCTCATCGCCGGGCATCACCCAGCGGCCGTCTGTCAGGATCGGTTCAATCAGTTTCGAGTTTGAAGGCGGCGCGACAAGGGCTAATTCGTTGGCTGTCGACCCATCTGCCGACACGATTTCTCCACTCAGAATCATCCAGCCCTCCGCGCTCTTAACGCCTGGGACAGACATCGTCAGCGCAGCAACTTCGTCATAGCGGTAGGCGCGGTTGAAAGATACGTTGATGTCGGCCAGGAAATATTTCTCCACATCTTGCATGGTCTTATCGAAAGTGCCGAACAAGTTCATGACGGCGATGAAGATGGCGCCGCCCAGGATCAGCGTAGACAGAGTCAGGATGAGACGGCCTTTGCGACGGAAGACATTGCGCATCGAAATCCGCGTCGGGCGCGATACAAATCCCAAGCGTCTCACTGTCGTTTTTTGTGGCTTCTGCTTGCCCTCGCTCCCCAGACCATAATCGCTCAACGCTTCTCGAACAGTAATGCGGACCGTGTTCATCATTGGCACCAGGGCAGCGAGAAGTGGAACGATGAAGGCGACAATCACTTGCTGAATAACAGTTTGTGGGAAAATGGTGAAGGGGCCTGTATCAAAATTCAGCCAATTGGCCATACCAGCCAAGACAACTTTCGCGAAGTAGGCTGCCAAGGGTACGGAAGCAAGCAGAGCCGCAGCCCCGAAGCTTAAGATCAGGGTTACGTACATCATCATGATTTGGCGCGTCTCGCCGCCAATGGCCTTCATAATGCCAATCTGCCTAGTGTGCTGGGTCATCAGAGAGACGATCGTATTGACAACCAGGAAGGCGCTCAGAAAGACGGTCAGCCATCCGAGCACGCCCAGGATAAAGATCACGCCCTGCGTCACTTCCCAGGCGAAATGATGGCCTGGGTTGAAGATCAGGATGAAGTAGATGAACGCACCGGCCTTTTCCATCCGGTCTGCCACCGCCTGCGTGACATTCGATACGTGCTCCTGATCGGTTGGGTTTTCGGCTACACTGATAAGCAGCCGGGAGTAATGCGTGGACGAGCCGCCGAGCCACTCCAATGTATCAAGATTGACAAAACCTGTAGCCTGGCCGGACATGTTATGCGGAATGCTGGTCACATCGTGGACGTATCCGGCTACCCGCAGTTGACGGACCTTTCCATCGCTGAGTTCAACGGAGACCACATCACCAGGTTGGAAACCTAAACCTTTCGTTGAGCGATCAAGCAAAATTTCCTTATCTTCCAA
>JANQEQ010000171.1 GCA_028278245.1 Phycisphaerales bacterium
AAATATCATCTCTGCGATCAACACCTTCAAGGATGCATTGGGGGTTTCCGCAGTGCAGAGCGCTGATGATGGAACCTTTGTCGAACTCCGCTCCCTGGAATATGGCACTGATACATTTGTCCGAGTGAAGACACTTGAAGGCACGTCGAACGATCTGATCGGATCAACAACTACAGCTTCTACCTCTGATCTGAAGGATCTGGGCCGAGATGCTGTCGTGCTGATCAATGGTAACCAGGCAACAGCAGACGGGACAAAAGCCCGTATTGCCACTGCCGGTTTCGATGTGTCGGTGACAATTGATGGTTCTGAAGCGTTGAACAGTGATGGCCAGTCAACCAGCTTCACGATCACTGGCGGTGGTGCGGACTTCAACCTGTCGCCGCAGGTGAATCTTGCCGGTAAGGTGTCATTGGGTATCGAAACGGTTACGACCGGTAACCTCGGTGATTCCGGAAACGGCTTCATCTCTGCACTCAAGTCAGGTGGCACGGGTAATGTGATCAATGGCGATCTGACCAAGGCGCAGAAGATTGTTGATTCAGCAATCAAGCAGGTTTCGAGCTTACGAGGTCGTCTGGGCGCGTTCCAGAAGAACACGATCGGATCGACGATCAACAGCTTAGGGATATCACTTGAAAACACAGCTGCGGCAGAAAGTGCGATCCGTGACACGGACTTTGCCAGCGAGACGGCGAAGTTGACGCGTCAGCAGATTATGGCTCAGGCGGCAACACAGGCCCTGGCGATTGCCAACGCCCAGCCACAAGCTGTCCTGGCACTTCTGGGATAAACCTCAACGATATTGAAAACATGATTCCGAAGCGGTGATCTGATGATCACCGCTTTTTTTCATTGTTGACAAATGTTACTAACCCGTACTGAATCATGAGCCGATAATCAGCGTGGTCATGAAGATCATTCGACCGAAAAATACGATGCAGGTCGCAGTTGAACGGGGTCGAAATTGCATCCACCTCGACGCTAATCACTCCTACATCATGCACGAAGTTGAAGTGGAAAGTGGTAAACGGGCCGGTGCATTTGAACACGTCACGTCTCTGCCCGACAGGCCCAATCGCTTTCAACCAGGAAGTAACCTCGCAGGCAGGATGATCCTTCCGTTCATTGGAGGAATGGGTGATGTCATCTCCATGCTTCCCGTGATTGCTTATTTGCATAGACATCATCCTGAGGTGACAATTGATGTGGCTGCTACACCCGGACCAGGTGAAATCTGGTCTTTGTGTCCGCTGATCGAGAGTGTTCTGCCTTATCCCCTGACCGACAAAGCGTGGCAGACCTACGACGGATACCTCACGATGGAAGTCGTGCAGGAGACAGGACAAGCGCCGGGGAGATCTCTGCCGGATGTTTTTGCTGCTGCTTTGGGTTTGGAGTTGGCTGAGTATGAATTCCCCCTGAATGTATCTTCACTCGAAGGAATGTTGAGAAAGCATCCAGGTAATCGTGGTGCACGCGAGGTGGGTATTGTGGTAGGTAATGGTCAGTCGAATCGATGGTTGCCACGTGATCTGATCCTAACCATGCTTCGGCTGTTGGGAACACGCAGATCCCACTGCACATTGCTCGGCCACGCAGATAATGATTGGCCGATGCCGACCGGTCACCACATCACCGATTTGCGATCGAAGACAGAATCAGTAACCGAATTGGCAGCTCGGTTGTTGCAACTCGATGCGGTCATCACTCCCGATTCATTTATAATGCATCTCGCCGGGGCTTTGGCTGTGCCGACTGTTGCGTGCTTTACCGCCTCAAGTGCAAGCCACGCCGATCCGTATCGTCATGTCAAGGCTCTCATCAGTCACCGATCGTGCGCGCCCTGTCACGGGGCTGTGGGGAACTGCCCCGAAGGTTTTACCGGTTGTCCCGCATGGGATGATCAATCATTCAAACCTCAGGTGGTGATAGACGCGGTGAAGGCGGTGATCAGGCAGAGGGGGATAGCAGCGATTCACACAATGGCGTGAGGAAAACATCTACTCATTTCATGTAGTGTATCACCCGCTACACGCGCAGCTTCCGCCGCAGCCGCATGAAGCTGGAACGGAGGATGCGGTTGATGGCGATGTAGCGCCGACGCTGAATGTGCTGTGGACTCGCTTGAATGTTCGGTTTTTCCCATCTGGATCTTCCAGCGGCTTATCAGCATCACTCATCGAACGAAGCGCCGTCACCCTGGTTCCATCTTCTTCGCAAACATACTCATACAGCGGCATTGCGTGGCTCCATCACTATCATCAAGGCATGACCAGAGCATTATAGCACGTATGTTTTTTAGAGATTAATCGTCAGAGCCGGTTTCAAAATGTGATCGAAAAACTACTATCTTTTCACATAGATCAAATCCCGATAGGAATGATCTTGCAACTCGAAATGCATCATGTCTCAACAGATTGAACCAGGCATGACACAAAGCAATCATCATCCCGGTCACTGGGCGGGCTGGCCATGTGTTTTGGTTCTATTGGTCTGTCTGCCCGCGCTCTTGATGGATCTTGGTGGTCGAGACAGTACGCACACGATGGAGAATATCGCACTGGTTACGAGCCAGGAAACATGGCTCCGAATACATGCCGGTGAAAGTGATGCCTGGCTGATGACTACAAACGACGGCCACCCACGGGTGGAAAAACCGCCGCTTCAGGCATGGTGGCACTTCCTTGCCTGGATCGGCCTGGATCCATCTACGGCACAACCAACCGAGTTGCTCTGGCGAGCAAGAGTGGTTGCGATTGGCGCAGGCCTGCTTCTCCTGGCAGCAATCTACTGGCTGGGAAACACCTTGGGCGGAGTCAGATTGGCGATTACCGCAACGCTCATTGCCGGTTCTACCATATTTTTGCAGCGTCAAGCGCGCACCGCTTCCTACGACATTCACTATGTTGCGTGGTCCACCCTGTCTGTTGCAGCTGCACTCTGGGCAATGCAGATACGACGCGTGCATCGGGCTGATTTCGATTACGCTCGTACAATTGGCGGCTGGTTGCTTGCCGGTATCGCATGTGCTGCTGCTGTGATGAGTAAAAATCCACTTCCGGTGGTGATCGTGATCATACCCCTGTTGATTGCGATCTGCTGTCTTCCCATGAGACGTAAGCCGGCTTTGCTAGGTCTGCTCAGTGTGGTTGTCATCACGGTTTTGCTTGTCGGTAACTGGTATCTCTACGCCGTCATGGATTATGAGGATGCAGTTCGCACGCTGACCAATGAGTTTCGGATGCCTTACAAAACACGTCATGCACCCCAGTCATATTATTACATCAATATCCTGGCGCTTGTTCTTCCCTGGTCATTGTGGTTGGTCAGCGGACTGTTGCATCCCTTTGCACCTTTGTTACGGGGACAGCGAAGACAGTTACTATTTCCCTGGTTGTGGTTTGTTGCCATTTTTGTGTTGTTTTCATTGTTCGATGCCAAACAACAGCGCTACATACTTCCAATCATGCCTGCTGCGGCTCTGCTTATGGGGCGCGTGTGGTCGGACCATGAATCATACGCGCAGCAAAAATTAAAGGATCGGTCAACCTGGATACTGATCTGGGGGCACGGATTTTTCTGTATTGTGATCTCCCTTGCGATCAGTGTGCTCCTCATGTTTCAGGAAGGCATCATCAACACCCTGATGAGCTGGCAATCGAGTGTGTATGAATCATTGTGCGCGCAGGGAAAGACATCGGGTTTTCTCTGGGATCTTGTTTCCGGTGATGATCTGCCTGATCAACCAGTGGTCGGAAATATCCCATGGCACATGGCGCTTTGTTACAGCATCGTATTAATCGCAATGGTAGTGGGGGGGTGGTGGTACCATCGTCGCTGGCAACCAATCAAAGCCTGCATGATCTATGCAGCGTGGTCCCTGCTCTTTATGGCAATATGGTGGCATGTGTACGCATCCGCACCATCAGCGAATAACCCTTGTCGGGCACCAGCAGAATTTTTCGCACAAGAATGTGGTCATGTTCAGCTTTATTCTCTGCGTGTAACTGAACATGAACGTAATAAAGAAATTCTCAATGAAGAATTCCGTTTTTATTTTGGTAAGTTGATCCTGCATATCACTCCCGAAGATTTGATCATGCAGTCGGAATTGGCAGAATCACCTATCTATGTGCTGGCAAAAGAGAACCCCGAGCACACAGCAATCATGCTTCAGTCAGAGGGGGAAAAAGTCAGACTGGTTCAAGTCGACAAAGACCAGTGGCAACAGTTGTGGCTGGTGCAGTAGGCCCAGTGCAACTGCTAGACCTGATACTGAGATTGACCAAGTGCTCCATCGACTTTTGTTTTCCATTCCTCATAACCAGTGCGGCCCATCAGACCAAACGTTGCCTTTTTCCCGGTTTCCACTGCGGGCTGATCATAAGCATCAATACCGAGCAATAACCCCGCATATGCAGTAGTCACTTCCCAGAGTTGAATAAACTGCCCTACAGTATGAGCATTGAGCAGTGGGAAGTGGATGGTAAAGTTCGGCCTTTGACTTTCCAGAAGTGCATATTCAGTTGCGCGTTTTTCTGCGTTGAGTAATGTTGATAGCGACTGCCCCTGAAGATATTGAAGCGATTCGACATCCAGATCATGAGGGATGGCTATGTCGTGTTCAAATTGTTCAACTTCAACAAATCCAATGACCTTATCGTTTGGTCCTTCACGGTAGAGTTGAACCTGGCTGTGCTGATCAGTCGTGCCGAGTGCTTTGATCGGTGTTACCCCGGCGAAGATTTCATTGCCGTCAAGATCCACCCTTTTTCCCAGCGATTCTGCCCATAACTGCCGATACCAATCAGCCAGCAGATACAGAGCGTTGCAATAAGGCATCAACACATGGTTCGGTTTTCCCTGGTGGGCAAATTCCATGAGTAACCAGGCTAGGATTGCGGCTGGATTTTCCCTGCAATCCGGATCACTGCATCGTGCGTCCATATCTGCTGCGCCGTCGAGAAGATTTTCAATGTCAATTCCGCACATTGCGGCACTAAAAAGTCCAACGGGAGACAGCACGCTGAATCGACCACCTACTCCTTCGGGAACGGGAAGCGTTGCGTATCCCTCCGCATCGCAGATCGTTCGCATCGTTCCCTTCTGGCTGTCTGTGATGGCAATGATGTGCTTTGCATAGTCCGCGCCTAGCGATTCCTTCAGTCGCGATCGGGCAATGATGAATTGCGAAGCCGTTTCAGCCGTCTCACCTGATTTACTGATCACATTCACCAGCGTGTGTTTAAAATCAGGATCATCCGCCGAGATAAAATCAAATGTCTGGCCGACCAGGTGTGGATCAACGTTATCCAGCACGAACAGTCGTGGTCCCCTCCGTTTCTCATGCGGCAAAAGGTTATACGTCACAGGATTCAATGCTGCCTGCAGGGCGATGTTTCCCAGAGCACTTCCACCGATACCGAGTACGACCAGGTTGCGAACCCAGGGATGACATTGATCGACCAGCCTGCTCGCCGCCTGTGTGTGTTCACTGCGGAGAGGTTCCACAGGCAACAAGCGCCAACGCTCCCAACCTGTTCCCTTGCTGGCGTTGAGTCGCCTTGTGAGTTCATTGATTGTGTCAGCTGCACTTATGAATTGCGCTGGATCAAGACCGTGTGAACCTAAACGTTCGTGGAAACAACCGGCATAATCAAGTGTGATTCGTTTCATATCCGCAGGATACAAAGAAACAAGGCTGTGTGCAGTGACGCAGCCTTGTGTGATTTGTGTTGCGGTGGGATTAGCTACGAGTCAACGACTCGCAGAGTGTGGGGGGATGTGGGGAGGGGGTTAGCCTCCGGTTTTATCTCGGCCGAGAATGCCATCAGTAGTCAACACATGGAAACTGGTGATGGCATCGTATGAACTACCGCCATCGTAAATCATGTCCATGAAATAACCACCCTCAGGCCAACCGCTGCCGGCTTGCTCCGGATCCGTACCGCCGAAGGGAGTGAACATGTGCCACAGGTGAAAACCGTCACCCTGTTCGTCGGTTTGAGCGAAGTTGCGGGCACTGGATTTCATGGCTTCCTGCACGCCGAGAGGCTCAATGTGACCGT
>JANQEQ010000179.1 GCA_028278245.1 Phycisphaerales bacterium
TGCTGTATCCCCCCGGGATGATGAGTGCAGCGGCCAGGTCGCCCTCAGCAACCAGCAGGTCCAGATCTGATGCGCTCCAGGAATCCAGCGTGACAATGCGGATGACTTCTGAAGCTTCAAGCAATTCATGCAGCGTATCGCTGATCCAGCGGTCGTCTTCGTTTGATAATCCAACCGGCAGGCGCGAATCGGATTCGCCGTTACTCCCAAATCCACCGAAAGCATAGCCAAACAGGAAGGTGAAAAGGATCGGCATGAGCAGCAGGAACATGAAGGTTTTGAAGTCCCGCGTGAGCTGCATCAGGTCTTTGAAGGCGATATCGAGAATGCGGATCATACATTTCCCTTGTAGAGCTCAGAGTTCTTACTACGAAGACATAAAGGCACACCGTTCGTGCCGGGCGCAACGGCGGCACGCCGGGGCGAGTCGGCAAAGACACCATTTTTTACTTTTTTGTTTTTTCGCGACTTCGTGCCTTTGTTGTACTGAAATCATCAATTCATCACTCATAGCGCCTGTTAAATCTCCACACACCGATGCTGAAGAAGGCCGCGCTCCAGATCAGCAGGATCAGCGTGGTGACCAGCAAACTCGAAAGCGGCTCTCCGTTCATTGAATCCATCAGCGCACGGACAGCCCAACCCTGCGGCACCAGCAGCGAGACCGTGTCACCCAACCGAGATGCGGCCGGAGAGTTTATGGCGAAGATGCTGATCATCCCCAACATGCCGGTGACGGTCAACACGCCACCGTACATCACGCCGGCCTGCTTGGTGTCCCTGAGAAAAGAATTCAGACAGATGCCGAACGAAGACGCGCTCAGAACAAGCCCAATACACAGCAAAAAAACCGAAGGCGTAGTGCCCCAATTGATTTGAAAGATCAGGTTAGCAGCAAACAACAGCACGATAACCTGCACGGTCACAGTCAGGAAAACGGCCAGCAGCTTACCGCTCAAAATGGTCGCTTGCGAAGTGGGCGTGGTGAACAAGCGTGGTAAGGTGCGTTCTTCCTCTTCCCTGAGGATGCTTTGGGCCGTGGAGGCACCGGTGAAATAAGCATAGAAGATCATCATGCCGCCCATGATCGGGGTGATGATGCTAAGCAGCATATTTTGGCTATCCTCAGCTTGTGTTCCCTGTAAAGAAGCAGGGGGACGCACATCCAACAGCTCATCCTCCACATCATCGGATTCAGCCAGGGACACTTCCAAATATTGTTGGACAACCTGCCCGGTCAGCATTTGGGATTCTGGTTCGGCATCCTCAAGGAAGACCTGGATCGCGATCTTGACCCCAGACATCCCGTCCATGAAGCGATTCATGATGGATCGAATGACCTCAGGGCCGATTTGCAGCGTGGGATCCTGATAGAACTCGATCTTGGCCTCTCCGTAGACATCCATGAATTCCTTGGAGAAATCCCGTGGAATGACGATCGCCACCTGGGCATCCTGGGCGTCAACCGCATCACGTGCGGCTTCGGGATTTGGAGCGAAAGAGAGTTCGATGAATTCAGCCATATCGTCACTTTCCATGATGTTAACGATCAGTTCTCCCATCGTATCAGCGTCTTTCCCACCGGGGATGTTCTTGGGGTTGACCTGGAACTTCGGTCCGCCTTCGTCCATATTGGCTACGATCACTTTCGTGCGCGGCAGGCTGAATTCTCCCTCGTCGGCAATGTTGCCGAACATGAAATAGAACATTCCTGTCACCAGCAGCGGCACAATGAACATGAAGATAATGGCAAAGAAACTGCGGAAGGAGCGCAGCATGTCTTTGAGGGCGATATCTAATACTTTCATCCAGCCTACCTAACATTGTCACCCTGAACGCAGTGAAGGGTCTCCCGCTCGTAGCGCGGGGAGATTCTTCGGTCGCTGCGCTCCCTCAGAATGACACAAAATATCACAATTTTTAACTGATAAAAACATTGGGCA
>JANQEQ010000061.1 GCA_028278245.1 Phycisphaerales bacterium
AGCTGCATGATGATAGCATGGCCGCTCAAGTTCATCGTAACGTACACTTCCAGACGAAAATCGGACTACCTCTTGACAAATTAGAGTATTTGCTCTATATTTAGAGTAATTACTCTATTTAATGTAAGGTTCTCGGTCAATGTCCACCAAAAACAAGATCATCATCGCCGCTATCGACCTGTTCAATGCAAGTGGAACCTCTTCCATCTCGACCAACCACATTGCCGAACAAGCGGGTATCAGTCCAGGCAATCTTTACTATCATTTCAAAGACAAAGCCCACATCATTCGTGCCATCTTTGAGCAGATGGTGATGGACTGGGAACCATCCTATGAGCAGGCGGAGGGGCAGATGCCGTCAATTGACATGCTTCAGTTGTTTATCGCACATAACTTCCGCCTGCTGTGGAAATACCGCTTTTTCTCACGCGAACAGGTGGCCCTGCTGCAAGCGGATGCTGCCTTGCGCGAGCGCCATATTGAGATGGCCCGACAGCGGTTTGCGCGACAACGGCAACTGCTTCAGCAAATGGTTGATGAGGGGGTTCTGCACTTACCACAACCAACACCCTGCCTGGATGATCTGCTGACCATCGCCTGGATTATCGCCAACCACTATCTCAACCACCTGGAAACAATGGGGCAATCCGTGGACGACGGGGACTTCCTCACCGGCGCTGAGTTGGTGATGACGGTCTTCCAACCCTATCTCATATCAAATGAGCACGAGAAAGAATAAACAACATGATCGAGCAACCAATCCAAACAGAGGAACCAAATCGGGGGATCAGCCGCCGCCGTTTTCTGGCAGGAGCCGGTCTGTTCATCGCTGCCGCCGCCGGGGGCGGGGTACTCTATCGCGCCGCCGACAACGGCGTGTTCAGTGTGGGGCAGGGCGCGGCCTATGCCCCCTGGTCTGACCTGAACGACCTCAGCGGTACACCGGTTGACCTGGTGCGCTGTGCTATTCTGGCCTCGAACGCACACAACACCCAACCCTGGTTCTTCCACGTCACAGCCAACCGGATTGATCTGTATGCCGATACCAGTCGCAACACCGGTGCGATTGATCCTTACAGGCGCGAGCTATACGCCTCTACGGGGTGTGCCCTGGCGAACATGCGGGTGGCCGCACCTGCCCTGGGATATGCAGCGGATTATTCTCTGATGCCAACTGAGGGTGATGAGACGCACGTCGCCACGCTCACGCTCTCAGCCGCCCCCCCGTCCGCGTCCGCACTGGTTGATGCCATTCCGTTACGCCATACAGAGCGCACACCCTATGACACGGCGCGCAAGGTATCGACGGAAGCCCTCCACCGCATCAGTGCTCACGCTGCGCCGTTTGACGATGTGCAGGTCGCCTGGATCACCGAAACGGATGCAAAACAGCGGCTGGGTGACTTGATCCTGGAAGCGACCGCAGCCATTATCGCTGATGAGGCCCAGTCCCAGGCCTCCTTCGCCTGGCAGCGCCATAGCTGGGATGACATTCAAACCTATCGGGATGGCATTACTCTGGATGGGGCTGGTCAGGACACTCTAACCACCATCCTGGGCAAGGTATTGCCAGCAACCAGCCGCGAACAAAGTGATGGCTACTGGCTGGCATCTATGCGGGATCGGCAAGTGCCGACGGCTGCGGCTTTCGGGATTATCAGCCTGAATGATACCGACGATCTGGCGCAGCGTGTGCAGGGCGGGATGGTCTGGCAGACGATGCACCTGCAAATGGTCGCGGATGGTTTAGCCGCTCAACCTCTCAATCAAATCCCGCAGCGCATCTCACAGGAACAGCGGACACGGGCTGTGGGTTACTTTCAGCAGGCGGTGGCCGATCTCACCGAGACGGACAGGCCGGTGCTGATGATGTTCCGCATGGGATATGCGACGGGTACGGCTCATCTTAGTCCGCGCCGCGCTGTTCAGGCGGTGCTGCTATGAGCCGATCATGGACACCACCGTTGGACATCGACCTGAGATCGGGTCACGATCAAGGAGCTAACCATGACACTTGAAATCACCCCCATCACCACCTCGTTCATCCTGCATATCACCGTCAATTGCTACCTGGTGAAAACGGACAAGGGCTTTATCCTGATCGACACCGCCAAGACCAGCAAACGACGTGTAATCGAACAAGCGCTGAACAACGCGGGTTGTGAACCGGGCAACCTGAAGCTCATCGTCTTGACGCATGGCGATTTCGACCACTGCGGCAATGCCGCCTATCTGCAACAGCAGTTCGGCGCACCCATCACCATCCATGAAGCCGACAGCGGCATGGTCGAGCACGGCGATATGTTCTGGAACCGGAATCAACCCCCGGCACTGATGAAAACGCTCATGGGGTTCCTCTTTAGATTGCGCCAGGCCGATCAATTCAAGCCCGATTTCACCATCAAGGAAGGCGATAACCTCTCAGACTACGGTTTTGAGGCTGATGTGATCGAGCTTCCGGGTCATTCAAAGGGGTCTATTGGTCTGCTAACAGCAGGAGGCGATCTGTTCTGTGGCGACCTGTTGGCGAACACTGACAAGCCGGATATCTGGATCATTGATGACCAGGAGGCAGCTCAGACCAGTATCGAAAAGCTGAAGGGCCTGGGGATCAACACCGTCTTCCCTGGTCACGGGCAGTCGTTCCCGATGCAGGCGTTCTTGCAGTCTGTCCAGGCAGTGGCAACAACAGACACGGTACAAGCAAGATACCATGGAGGGAGTAAACCATGAAGCAAGCAAGTGCCTATCTCATCCTCGGTGGCGGGGCCAGTTTGCTGCTGGCCGTGCTGCATCTCGTCCTCGCTATTAGGCCCCAAGCCTGGCGCTATTTCGGTGCAGGCGAACTCTCGACGCTCGCTGAACAAGGCTCACAGTGGATTACGCCCGTTACGCTGGGTCTCGTACTGCTGTTTGCTACATGGGGGCTGTATGCTCTCTCCGGCGCAGGTGCAATCCGTCCGCTACCATTGTTGCGAACGGTACTCATCGTCATCAGCGTTATCTACATTCTGCGGGGGCTGGCCCTGCCATTCGACCTGATGAAGACCGTGGGCGGCACACATTCCATACGCTTCGCGGTCTTTTCGGCTGGCGCACTGGTGACTGGACTGCTCTACCTGATGGGTTGGAGTGGATTGGCGAACACCTGAAAACGTGATGACTACGGCCAATTCTTATACTTTGCAGGTTCCGGATGTACCGATCCGGGGCCTCTAGGGGATGGAAGTGTTGAGAGGTGCGATGCATAAGAATTAAGCGCTTAACTTTTTTGCTTGTGCCGCTCCTGGAAGTCCTTGTGTTCTTGCAGTGCTTTGGAGAGTGCGGTGAGCTTCTTGTTTATGGCTGAAAGCAGGTATTGCAACTCATCAGTCAATTGATAGATTTTCACCTTGAGTGCTTTTTCTTGCTCTGTCATGGGTGCTGTATGATAGCCGATAGCTATCACAATAATCAACCAAGTCGTTGAGCTAAAATGCTCACTCTGATCTAGTGGATTGTTCACCCACAGTTCCCAATACTTGAGTGTGGCGCGGAGAAGTCGAAAGCTCAAACAACGGCTTGGCAAGCACATTCAGCGCTTGCGAAAACAGGCTGGATACTCACAGGAGGAGTTAGCCCAATTTGTAGGGATCAGCAGAACTCATATGGGGCATATCGAACAGGGGCGAACCTCACCCTCGCTCGAAGTCCTTGAGAAAATCGCCAAGGTGCTGAAGATCAAAATGGCCGATCTTTTCTTATAGATGGCGGCGTAAGGAGTGCCGCCGATGGTCGCGGTGGCTCCCATCGGGGATTAAAATCCTTGTTGCAATACTAACTTATGGGGCAAAATGCGGCATTCTTGGCAGCGGGGGGAAACAGGGTCCTGGGTCGTACAATCTTACAGGGCGTTGAAAAAGTCCCCAATGATAAATCAAGGAATTGGCGAATTTATTAATTCACAGCGCAACCAGATAGAGAGGCAGGGTATGAGAGGCTATGCGGTAGAAGTTTCACTCCGAGGCAAATTGGCTGTCGCGACCCAAATTTGTCGCCAAATCCACCCCCAGGCAGTGTACCTCTTCACTACTCGTGTCAGCGGCCTTCTGTGACCATTTCATAAGGGGAGATGGACGGTGAAAGTTGTGCCAACATCTACCTTGCTCTCGAAGTCGATAGTACCCTCGTGCAACTCGATGGCTTGTTTGGTAATTGCTAGTCCCAGTCCTGTACCGGAGATTCTGCCTACATTGGCTGCACGATGAAACGTTTCATATAGCCTGACCTGATCCGCTTCGGGGATACCGATACCCTCATCAGCGACAGAGAGGGCCGCTTCACGGTCGTTACAGGATAGATTGATCCGGACTGTCCCACCATCTGGCGAATACTTGACGGCATTGGTAAGTAAGTTTGTGATCACCTGCCGCATCAGTTTTTCGTCCGCTTGCACGTTGGGGCAGTCGCCGACGTGGGAATAAGCAAGGTTGTGCGTTTCCCCGTAAATGTCCCGGAGCTCATCGACAATGGTTTGGCAGAATTCGTTCAAGTCGAGCGCAGTGGGACTGAACTCGACACGATCCGACTCCAATCGTCCAATCATCAGGACACCATCGATCAGCGATTTCATACGGCCTACTTGATCAAGGATGGTAACAAAGCGGCGTTCCCGCTGTTCCTCATCCATTCGTGACCAGTAGTTATGCAGCGTCTCTGACGCCATATGAATAGTCGCCAGGGGTGTTCGGTATTCGTGCGAGGCCATGGAGATAAAGCGATTCTTCAATGCGTTCAACTCCTGTTCTTTTTCGAGAGCAATTTGAAGCTGTTGACTCTCCAGGCGCGCTTCCTCAGCTTTCCTGCGCTCCGTCGTATCCAGCAACGTCCCGATAAAGGCCGGGCGGCCCTGGAAATCGGCGCGCGTACTCATCACCTCACAAGGAATAATTGAGCCATTCTTATGGACGAGCCGCAGATTGTAATAGGCAGCCGGTGTCCCTCTCTCTGTCCGAGTGCTTACCTGGTCTGCCGTCAGCGCGCGGTCGTCGGGATGGAACACATCTAACGGCCCTAACTTGCCGACGATTTCTTCCCGGGTATAACCCGTCATTCGTGCCAGCGCAGGGTTGACATAGACAAATTGAGCGTCTTGGATGACATACACACCGGCCAACGTACTCTCAGTCAGACTGCGGAAACGGGCTTCACTGGCGGCGAGGTTTTCTTGAGACCGGTGTTGCTTGGTAATGTCGCTGGCTACACCGATGACCCCGACAGTCTCGTCATCCTTATTCTTCAAAGGCGAATATCTAACATCAAACACCACACCACCTAAATCTTGTGTAGAACTCACTTCTTCCCCGGCAAGCGCCTGACGGAAAGGTTCATGAATATCGGGGATAAATGGGCTGTAGTCTTCAAAGGCCGATTGACCTACAAGCGCATCTTGCTCAAGCCCCAAGATCTTTAATCCTTGACCTTGAATTAGCGTGAAACATCCCTCAGTATCCAGGGTGAACAGGATGATGGGGGTTCCAGAGACGACAGCACGGAGACGTTCTTCGCTGGCTCTGAGAGCATCCTGCGCCTGTTTACGTTCGGTGATGTCTTCCTTGATTGCCAGATAATGGATGATAGTGCCCAACTCATCACGTATGGGAGAAATTGAGGCCGATTCCCAGAAAAGTTCACCGTTCTTCCTCTTGTTATGGAATTCTCCCTCCCATTCGTCTCCAGCGGTAATAGTCTCCCACATCCGTTTATATTCTTCTGGTGGTGTATGCCCTGATTTGAATAGGCGCGGGTTCTGACCGATGATTTCTTCAACAGTGTAACCCGTTGTTTGGATGACTTTGGGATTGACATATTCAATATGGCCGTCAGCGTCTGTAATGATTATGCTATTGGCGCTTTGCTCAACAGCACTTGATAGCTTGCGCAGGGTGTCTTCGGTCTGCTTACGCCCGGTAATATCCCGCACAATACTCTGAAGATACAATGGGTTTCCTGCCGCATCCTGCACTAGTTCAACATTTACTTCCACCGGGAATTCTGTGCCATTTTTTCTGCGGAATATTCGTTCATATACAGGGATTTTCTGTCCTGATTTGAGAGCGTCCAAGACTTTGATACTCTGAGCCTGTTGCGCCTCAACAACGACGTCACGAAATGACAAACGAGTCACTTCATCTAGAGAATAGCCAAGCATATCGGCGGCTTTCTGGTTGGTCACGAAATGTCGCCCTTCCAGGTCGATCAGGAAGACTGCATCGTTTGATTGATTGAACAGCGACCGGAAGTGTTGCTCGCTGGCTTCGAGGTCTTTCTGAGCTTGCTTGCGATCAGTGATGATAGAGAGGGTCACCAGCAGCGAGTGGGGTGTACCATCACGGTTGAATGCACTGACCCCGCCGCGTGTCAGAACCCACTCCCAAACCCCGTCTTTTCTCTGCAACCGGTACTCAACGGTGCGCAAGTCACTTTCCTGTGATTGCAGCAAACCCTGCCAGAACAGCTTGACATCCGGCAGGTCATCGGGATGGACAGCGTGTAAGATCGAGTCAGGGGCCTCCAGCTCTTCCCTCGAATAGCCACAGAACTCATCGCGGTTGAGGAACGATGCCTGCCGAGTCGACAGATCTAGACTGTAGATTGTGTCGGGGGAACTGCGTAATAAGCTGCGAAGATATCGTTCGGTTTCCTGGAAGGATCGATTTCGCTGCTGACGTGCCAGCGCAGTCTGTACGCTGCGCCACAAAGTCTGGCCGTCCAGGTCATCTTTAATCAGATAATCCTGAGCACCGCAACGCACGGCCTCAATCGCTATTGTCTCATCCGTAGAATCAGACAGGATCAAGACCGGCACACTGGGCGCAGTCTCCATGATTTGCGAGAGGGCATCCAGTCCCCAGGCAGCATCCAAAAGAACAACATCGATGGATTGCCGGATGAGATCGGACAATGCTTCCGAAAGTCCCTCAACCTGGATCAGATCGAACCCTTCAATGTCTGGTACAAGGTTGGTCAGCTTGTATCCATTCTGAACCCTGACCGGGATCAGCAGTAACCGGATCGTTGTCTTCGTGCTCGCGTTCCTGTTCGGCGGATTATTTAGCGATTCTGGGTAGACAATCACTGGCAGTTACCTCTTCATCCGCTTCCTATTTTGGGGATGCGTGTTTGGCATGGTATGTCGAATCAACGGTAATAAATCAGCCAACACATTAGATTTTGAAATCACAGTATCTGCGCCCATTTCTAGAATGGCATTCCAAAGAGGCCCGGTATCGAGCAAGGTCAGAGCGATAATTCCGGCTCCAGGAAACTGTGCCCG
>JANQEQ010000066.1 GCA_028278245.1 Phycisphaerales bacterium
TGCTGAACAGTTTCGAGAATGCGCTCATTGACCGGATGATCCGGCTGTTCATTGAAGCCGGGCAGTGCCTCGACTAATTCACGAAGTCTAGGAAATGACAGTGTCAATGGATCAACGTCGCTATGACGATCAGCGAGTTCCTCGCCGATTCGTTGAACATCCAGCCAATGGAAAGTGTCATCAGACATGTGTACATCCAATAAGTGAATTAACGATATTGATTATACCCGGTACGAATCAGAAACAGACATGTCTCAGTATCAGTGTGGTGTTTCCTTGACCGCGTTTCGGTTCCAGGCCGGGATGCGAACGACGATCGGTCCTTGATCAATGATCTGACATTGGCAGCTCAATCTGCTGTTTCGCTGCAGACCGGGTGCCTCCTCAACACGATCTTCTTCTTCCTCGTCGGCTTCAGACAAACTGTCCATTCCTTCTTCGATATAGACGTGGCAGGTTGAGCATGCACACACGCCGCCACAGACATGTTCGACTTCGATGCCGCTGTCCAGGGCGACATCCAGCAACTGAGATCCCGGGGCACCTGACACATTCCAAGTATCCTGATCCGTGTCTGTCAATTCCCGTGGATTTTCCAGGATGAATGTGATGGGGACTGTTTCTGTGCTTGATTGAGACATGTCGTTCTCTTTTATTAGAATGATTCCAGATCGCAATCTCTGCCTTTATCATATCCTACATTCCGTGATGAATCGAGTCCTGCCATGGGATGTGTTATTCTGCGCTGTTCATGCCACCCCCCACCCCCCCACACATACCCCCCCACACACACCCACAAGCAAATCCAGGCGCTGTGGATCTGTCAGTCATTGCGCCGGCACATAATGAACAGGAGAATCTGGAACCGCTGATCGAGGAAATCGATTCCACCTTACGACAACTGGCTCTGACCTACGAGATCATCATCGTGGACGATGGATCAACGGATAACACCGCTTTGATCCTCCAGGATCTTTTACAGAAATACCCAGAGATGCAGGCAATCCAGATGAATGACACTCCTGTGGATTGCGGGAATGGGCAATCCGCAGCCTTTTATGCCGGTCTGCGTGAATCGCAGGGAGAGTTCATTGTTTTCCTGGATGCGGATCTCCAGAATGATCCGGCTGATATCCCCCACCTGCTCCAAAGGCAAAACGAAACAGGGGCAGATATGGTTCAAGGCGATCGCTCCCACGCACGCCAGGATCATTTCATTCGACGCATAAGCTCCGTAGTAGGTCGATTATTTCGACGCTGGCTGTTACAGGATTCAATCCGTGATACCGGCTGCTCACTTCGCTTGATGAAACGTGAAGTCGCTCTGGCGTTGCCTTTGCGATTTCGAGGTATGCATCGGTTTATACCAGTAACCGCTCGACAATTGGGATATCGTGTGGTGGAGATGCCGGTCAATCATCGTGAACGTTCCGCCGGGGAAGCGAAGTATGGCATCTGGAATCGTGCGTTGCCGGGCCTCATCGATTGCTTCGCGGTGCGCTGGATGCGAAATCGTCGTCGACCGGTTACTTACGTCATTCTGGAGAAAATGCAAACGGCCGATTCGACGAATCCATCGGAAGAAACGCTGACAAAAGAGAATGCTGTATGAGTGACTCGATCCTGATCATTTTTGCAGAGGTTGCTTCCGGTTCCGAGGAAGGTGTTGCAGGGTGGATGAAGGAGTATTTCGATGTCGAAAAAACGTGGGAACTCTGGTGGCTGTTTCTGGGTTTGTTGGCACAACTCATTTTCTTCGGCAGATGGATCGTGCAGTGGATCTCCAGTGAGCGTCGGGGGGAATCACATGTACCCGTTCTTTTCTGGTGGTGCAGTCTGCTCGGTGCCAGCATGTTGCTGGTGTATTTTGTCGGCCGACGCGAACCCATCGGCATCCTCGGCCAACTGACCGGTTGGACTGTCTACAGTAGAAATCTGTACCTGATCTACCGAAACAAGAATCGAGTCGGTGGCTCTGATAAAGATCCGAATAACAGTGGATCAAACGATTCCTCATGAGCATCAGCGATTGCGATATCCTGGGACTGACCAGTCACGAGTTCGTCAGCAACAGGCAAATACAAGGCGTAAACGCCGACGCTGCGTTACAAACCTATCGAGCAATCTTTCGCAATGGTCGTATTGATATCTCTGATGTTTCTCTTCCTCCTGTGAACATCAGTAAGCGTGAGAGGGAAGAGGAAACGATCAAATTCACACTTGAGCATGAGGACAACCTGGAATGTGAAGCGGTTATTTTGCCTCAACACGGTCGCACCGGGAAGAAACGAAATACGCTTTGTGTCTCTTCGCAAATTGGCTGCGCACTGGGTTGTACATTCTGCGAAACAGGCCAGATGTGTCGACTGAAAAATCTCAGCGCCTCGGAAATCGTAGCTCAATGGTTCGCAGCTACATTCGAGTTCAGCACCACAATCACCAATGTGGTTTTCATGGGGATGGGGGAGCCGATGGACAATCTTGATGCAGTCATACAGGCGATCCGAGTGCTGGTGGATCACAATGGTCCCAACATACCCGCATCTAAAATTTCAGTATCGACAGCGGGTCTGATTGCGGGTATTGATCGGCTGGCCGAATTGGTTCGTGAACCGGGTTTCGGCAGATTAGGCCTGGCAATTTCACTCAACGCACCCAATGACAGTATTCGTCAGCAACTTATGCCGATCGCCCGCTCACATTCAATGGAGGAGTTGCGAGAAGCACTGGTCCGTTGGCCTCTCCGCAAACCAGCACACATTCTGATCGAGTACGTGCTAATCCCGAGCGTGAATGATGCACCGGATCACGCTCAACAGTTATGCAATTATCTCAAGCCACTCAACTGCATGGTGAATGTCATTCCATTCAATCCAGGCAGCACGAACTCAAGGAGCAGTTTGATATACGAAGCTCCGAGCGAAAATCAGGCAAATCGGTTCATCAACCATTTGCGGGATCTTGGGGTGAAGGTCCAGCGTCGACAAAGTCGAGGTCAATCGATCAAAGCAGCTTGTGGACAGTTGGGGAATACAAACATTCGGCGAATCACTGATTCCAGGAGAAGTTGATAGTTCACTTGTGAAACAGATGTTTCACGGGAAAGTCTGCACGTGGTATTGCCGATGCCAAAGGTGGCTATTTCTGCGCATATTGAGTTATCGGTGAGGTCAAATGAGCGGTAAACAAACGAAGCATCATGCTACTTCACCCACAAACCTCCCGATCCGGATCGCTCAACGCTGGGCATTATCGGGCTTGATTGGATTGACCACGAGCACCGTGCTGATGGCAAAAGGCACGCTTGACTTTTTCCCGATCGGGATAGAGTTTTTAGCGACTCTTGCCGCCGGCTGGGGGGCAATGCTTTGCACCGGCCCCTGGAAACAGACCCATCAGCTCCAGCAGGATCGCAATGAGATTCGACGACTGACGAAAAAGATAGGTCGATTGCACCGAAATGGGCATCGAGAACAACTCAACGACCTCCTGTCGCCGCGAGAGGATGACATCGGGAAACTTTGCAAGGCTCTTCACGGTACGATTACCACTGCACGGGTGGATCGCAGAAAAAAGAAGATGATTGAGCGGGATCTTCACAGAACAGTGCAGCAGGAGACAAACCGTGCAACCGCCAAGCTCCAGCGTGAAGCGCTGACCGATCCACTGACCGGTTTGGGGAATCGTCGCGCATTGGACAAGTGGCTGATACGCTTGCTCCATCCGGAGCAACGTGTCAATGGACCCGTTGTTGCCTTAGTGCTGGATCTGGATCACTTCAAGCAGGTGAACGATACCCTTGGCCACGACATCGGCGATCAGGTTCTTGTTTTCGTTGGACAATTGCTCAGATCGTGTCTGCGACTGGAGGATTACGCGATTCGATCCGGTGGTGATGAGTTCATCGTCCTGATGCCAGGCCAAAGTCTGGACGATGCCCAACGTGTTGCTAAGAGAATATCAGCTTTATTTACCCAGATGCCCTGGTCCTATCCATCAACCACACGACCGGGATTGAGCATCGGTCTTGCAGCGATGAATCCGAGCATTGATGCCAATCCAGCAGAACTGATCCGGTGTGCTGATGCAGCAGCTTATGCTTCCAAACGGGCCGGAAGAGGAACCATTACACTCTTCAACGACATTGCCGATGCAGCTTGAATTGACATCGATCGTTCGTCCATTCTGAAAATGAGACTGTCGTGTGGTGTGGGAACATGTATGGGAGGTATGCGTGGGGGTGCTAGAATGTGATGAAATTCAATGAAGCACCGAAGGTAGTTTCATCACGAATACTGTCATAGCGTACCTGTACGATGAAATCTACATCGGGGAAGCGGCGTGTTACACGCAGATTGAGTGCTCGAAATTCGTCCTGACGCATATCCCATTGGGGATTCAACTGCAGGCGATACTTAGGTGAAAGCTGGTAAACCCATCCCAAACCGATCAGTTCATTGTTGCTGGCTTCCAAATAGCGATATTCAATCGAACTTGTCAGCACGAGTGAATGACGCAATTCCACACCGAACGAACCACGGGAGATACCTCCCTCATCAAGGTCATAAATTCCTTCCCCAACGAACGACAGTGAATCCGAGGGCAGGTAGGAAACTGACCCGTGGAAATATTCGCCGGGGTATGAATACTCAGGCCAAAAGTCCATAAAAAACGGAGCAGGAGATCGCTGATCTGCATCATTACTGTGCAGCACCAATTCCGTATCAATGGTAAGGAAATCAACACTGTGCCAGTATCCCGGTCCTCCACGCTGTGTTTGAAATGTATTACGCAATCCCAGTCGAATCGCGGTCCCGGCAAGCAACGGTTCGACTCGTTCATCATAAATCGGAAGATCCTCAGCACTGACCGTGCTGTAGCCGTACCAAAGTGTGAGACTTGGTTCGATCAGGTGTCGAAGTCGATGTAAATCTAGCAGCCGATGTTCGACATCATTGAATACCCTCTGAAATTGCGTATTCACCCGAACCCCAACTGATCCGAACAAACGCAGTTCATCGGAGTCAGCGGAATAAGGCTCAAAGTCAGCATTTTCGTAGTATGTAGCTCGACCTGCGGCAAACGGAACGATGCGGAAAATTCCCCAAGTGGTTGGTCGACTGAATTCATGCCTGCTGTCCAACCGTCCTACGTAGTTGTCACGGAATCCCCGTCGCACCAGTTCATCTTCGATGACGTCGTTTTCTCCGATCCCAAAGGCCCGGCCACGCACACCCAATTCCGCCGGTGTGCTTTGATCAAACCTGAATCGCATGCGCGTTGCACTGAGATGACCTGTGTAGTTGGCACGATCCTTGAATAGCGGTTGTCCGATCAGACGGTAAGTCATGTCAGGTGTGTGCTCAACCTGATACTGCCGGGACGCCAAAAGATAGCTGTTGGAAATGAAATCATTCAGTTCCTGCTGCACCAGGAAAGTGAAAGCACTGCGATTTTTCTGATACTTCAGATAAAGGCTGGTTTCGTACTCGCGCCGCTCCTTGAAATCCTCCTCCCGCCAGGCGGTGATGAATGTCGGATCGGAGATGTATGAGAGTTGGCTTTGAAGACTCCAGTAGCGACTCAGGCGAGTTCGGTTCTCCCATAAAGCAAGACCGCGGAATTCCTCGTCGTAATTGACTTCCCGACCGGATGAGGTGCGATCAATCCCATCATCATAAAGCCCATAGAGATCGATCATTCCCTCAGATGCGGCAACCTTGTAGTCCATCTCAAAACCAACCCCTACACCACGCTTGGAGAAGACATCAATGAGAAGATCACTGTCACCCCAGGTTGGCTCCCGTAGTCCAAGAAGTGAGAAAGGATTCCACTTGGTGAGAATACGAGCACCGTCATTATCTTCGGTTCCCACCTCGATGCTTTTCAGTGGGATACTGTGCAGAGTACCCCTGAAAACCGGCCAATAGAAAATTGGCAGATCACCCGCTCTGAGAGTGATATTCCTGCTGTCAAGGTGATTCTCCTCTTCCTGTGAATAAGCAGATGAAGGTTGACGGGTGATCGTCGCTTTCGAGGCTCCCAAAGCAAGATGGCCGGTATAAAACTCGCTGGCGAGGATTCGAACGTGCTGAGCTTCCCACTGATTATCCGCTAATTGGCGCATTTCCTCTGCGCGAGCGTAGATTGGTGTTCGCCCACCTCGAATATGCGTGCGCAATATCGAGTTGAGCATGATGGCCTGCCCGGTACGGAAATCGTAATACATCTTCGGCGCGCGAACGATGTACTCCCCATTGTTCGATTGGGCAACCACATTCCCCTCAAGATAAATACCTCGAACCATTTCAGCATCGACATTGCTCTGTGCGATTTCCTCCAGTCGTCCCGGATCGGTAAACATGACTGCTCGCTCGGCAGAAAGTGAGATTTCTCGAAAACCACTCCGTGAAATGCGCGAAGCATATTCCAGAACGACCGATCCCTCTGCAGTAATGACATTCTCGATGTCGGATGTCTCAACATGGATCTGATGAGCTGAAAACCGAACAACCGTATGTGGTTGTTGCAGCCAGGGTGTGGGATGTTCCTCGGGCGGCAGCTCAACCTGTGTCGGAAGCGATATGTGTTCCTTCGGTACCTTACCACCGGGCACAGGATAGTATTCTTCCTTTACCTTCGGTGATTGCGTGGCGTGGTGGGTGGTGAGTGTCTGAGGCTGAGCGTTGAGTTTCCTGAGATAATCAGCAAGTTGTGTTTCGCCGCGTTGATTAAAACCATCACGATTAGCCTGACGATCATGCAATACGGCGATATCAAGGCTCACTTCCCCCCGCGAACTTCCCGTAACAAAGATATTCCGACCCGATGCGGTCAATCCTGCAGGGCTTGTGGGTGACCGTGATTCATCAAAGAACAACGCGAACTGAGTGATCAGACCATCTGCAGATGGAATCCTATTCAACCACACAAGCACACGGTTGGACGTGAAACGGTATGAGCCGATGCTGATATGGACATCGCCTTCAAGACGCAATCGCTGAGTGTCGTCAATCGACCAGGCCCACCCACGAAGTGCATTGAACTGAACATCACCTGATGTGGGTTCAATCGGGAGAACGAATCCACTGAGTCTATCTCCCCGAATTGGTGAGAAACTGGAAACGGGCACATCACCCTGCGTTGCCTGGGTTTGTGAAACCTCAAGCAGCAGGATCATGAGCAAAAGGAGTGCAGAGAAAGCGGTACTCCTACCGGGCAGGGGAGGTAATCGTCTCCAAGATGTTGTGCCTGAGGCCAATTGATTATCCACGCCACGGTGGATCATACGGTGTCAAAGCGTTGCTCACAACAGGATCGGTGTCAGGGAGTCAAACGCAGCCGGCTCATTGTGACGTTGGATCGCCCAACGCCTCCTCGACCGCCATCTGCCAACTCACCAACTCGACACCGAACTCAGCTTTTGTCTGTCGGCAGTCGAGTATGGAATTACGGGGGCGGACTGCTGCTGTGGGATAATCCTCAGTCGTAATGGGGATCAGTTCCGGCATCGGATCCGGCTGAGCAATCTGGAAAATGTGACGGGCAAAATCATACCAGGTCGTCGAACCCTTATTTGCGACATGGTAAATCCCCTCATGGCCGGCAAAATGCCATTGATCATCTTCGTGTGTCAGGGAAGCGGCAATGATATCCGCCGTCGCCAATGCAATGCTGCGACTCCATGTAGGGCAGCCGTGTTGATCGTTCACAACTCTGATCTCTGGCTGAGTAGCTGCCAATTTCATCATCGTGAGGAGGAAGTTCGATCGGCGTCGACTGAACACCCAACTCGTCCGCAGGATGAGATGAGGGATGCCAACAGCCTGGATTGCTTGTTCTCCGAGCAGTTTTGTCATCCCGTACACACCCAACGGATTCGTCGCATCATCCGGCAGGTATGGTTGATCAGAGTTGCCATCAAAAACATAGTCCGTCGAAAAGTGAACCAAAGCAGCTCCGATTTCGCGAGCCTGTTCTGCCAGGATACCGGGGGCGATCGCGTTAATCACATGAGCCGATTCCGGTTCACTTTCGGCAAGATCAACGGCGGTATATGCAGCAGCATTGATGATCAGATTCGGTTTGAGCGCCTGGATCGTACTCCTTATGGAATCTGCGCAGGTCAGATCCATCTGTGCATGTTCAACAGCCGTCACCTGTCCCAGTGGTGTAAGTGTTCGCTGTAACTCCCAGCCGATCTGTCCCATTGGTCCGGTGAGCAGGATGTGCATGACAATAACGTACTTGCGAGTTCATAATTCCGCCAATTCTGTACGTCATGATCGTGGTTATCCCGGATGAGCCCATTCAATCATCACACTCGCGCTCATACTTCCGACGCCAGCGACGAGCCTCATCTTCACGGCATCGGATGTCCCGACGCAATCGACTCAACTCAGACTGCCAACTCAAATAGTTGTAGTGATATCGACGATTTTCGTACTGCAGTCGTTGAAGATCGGCAGCCAGATTGCTGGCGGATTGACGATATCTGCTCGCTTCCTGTTTTTGATAGGTCAATTGACTTTGAAGCTCATTGATATCCTGTTCACGATCGCGAACGGTGTTGTGCAACAATGCTAATTCATGCTCCAGCGATTTGACCTGCTGAAATTTGGTTTCCAGTTGTTTCTGAAAATCAGCAAGAATCGCAACATCGTTGATACGACCACTGACCGCAGCACGATCACCACCGGTTGCGAGCGCTTGTTGGTAGAGATTTCGAGCGTGTGGATAATTACCGCGCTGTTCTGCTGCCACTGCATCCTGAATAAACTTTTCCGCTGCAAGATCAGCACGAAAATGGACCAGTTGGGCGTTTCCAATTTCCACCATAACGTTATCAAGATAGGAAACTGCCTGTTGCGTCCTGCCGGAGTTATGAAGTTGTGATGCTTCCGTGAATGCAGATTTCGCCAATACATCGCGCAACTGGTTCAGCATCCTCACAGTATCATCGTTTGCTTCGTAAGACACCAATGCCTTCAAGTGCTTCAGCGCGGAAAGATCATCCTCGCGTTCAATCGCCTGTAGATACAGACGACGATGTTCGTTTGCATTGCTCTGATTCAGGCGTTTTCCGGTAACTGCGTCTGATTGGTATTCAAGTGAACGGGTGAAGAGTCGGCTGGCTTTGGCGTAATTTCCTTGATCGAACGCAATCTGGCCGTCACGCTGGAGGTTGGAGATTTGGAGTTTGATATTGCAGGCTTCTCTTTCCTCCTGGAGTTCCGGATAGTCAGTCACTAAAGAGAGCGCAATGTCAAACTGCCTCAGTGCTGATTCAAATTCACCTGCATCGTGGAGACTTCGCGCTCCTTGAATGCATTCTGCAACAGCTTTATGTCGTTGCTGTCCTGCTGCATGGAGTTCAGCGTATCTTTCGTGTTGCACCTGAAGTGCCTGCAGTGTGGCGATATTGTCATCAAATGCTCGGAGCTGACCCGCATCAAGCATTCGTCTGGTTTGGATGTAGTGCTTATCAAATTCCCATTCGCGTTCCATGCGGCCGATCTCGGTAGGGAAATCTGCATGTTTCGGATCATGAGGATTGAGATTGGCGGTTCGAACCGCAATTCTCTCCGCTTTCTGAAACTCACCGGCGTTGGCATAGGATCGGGCATCACTCATTAACTGATCTGCTTCGGCTGCATTAATCTGCTGATGCATAATCCCGGGATCAGGAAGATCGTTTGCCACAGCTTCGGCGCGTTGTGTGAATGTTCGTGCCTCCTGGATATTCCCCTGAGCCAGTGATGCCTGGGCACTTTTTAGATGTGTATTGGCCTGGGTGCGTCGAGCCTTGGCTTCCAGCTCGCAATAGCGGGGATCGTATTTTGCTGCCTCCTGAGCTGTTTCGACTGCCCGCTGCTCATGTCCACTTGCCAGAAGTGACTCTGCACGCTCTGCCAGGATTTGCCCCGCCTGCTGCCGGGCCGAGGTGAGTCCGGTCTGAATTGTTGGATTGTCCGGCTGCCGATTCAATTCCTGCTCATAAAGGCGAGTCGCAAGAAATGGATCACCTCGATCAAGTGCCTGCCGCGCTCGTTCCTCAACCGAGCAGGCAAACAACAGGGTACTCAGGATCAAGAGAGGCAGATTGGACAGGATACGATGAAAATTCTGATGTTTGGTCGTGTGTTTCATAGCCTTCTCCACGCGCTATCACCAAGACCCATGGTTCCAGTGGCTATTCCACGAAACTCACCTCGCCCCATGATCCTCTTCCTATACCGGGAAATTGAAGATTAAAATGCCATATCCTCCGACTTCGGGCGTTGAATTAGCACCAGACGTCAATTCGCCGGTATCCTGCCCTTCTCATCTTGAACTGGAGTATCAGGTATGCACGCATCACGGGAAAAATCTTCAACGATGATCACTATGGCTCGGCTCCTCGTGTGGATCGGAGTGATCAGCATCTCCACGGTCTGCTTCGCCCAGAGAATTCGTCCCCCGTTCGGACTGGGCGATGCATTTGTTGCAGACGTCCTCTCCCGGGATGCCGCGATCTTCGTGGATGAGCTGAAGTTGGATGAAACGCAGCAGGTGCTTTTTGAAACATTGTTCGAGGATTACCAGGCTACTTTCTCTGATCGTGTCGCTGAAGTTCGACAGGAATTGACAGCACTGCAGCCGGATCGCGCTGAGGAAAATGAAGCCCGCCGAAGATTAAGAGAACAAGCCCGCGATGATATGAGAGATGTGTTGGAGGAATACCGCCAACAGCGAGAGCAATTGCAACCGGGTGAAGATGATGCAGAATTACTCAAACAATTCGAAGAACGTACTCGCGCTATTCAGGAACAATTACGCGCTGCCAGACAACCGGCTCAGGATAACGAAACCCTCCAACAGGCATTAATCGACTACACGCTTCGCGTAGAGGAATGGAAGAAGGAGAAAACACAGCTACGCGGTCATTTCATGACTGATGTGAAACTCCTGCTGACTGAAGATCAGCAGAAGTTATGGCCAGGATTTGAACGCCGTTTCCGTCGGGAAAAATCGCTTCGGGACTATGAGTTGTCCGGTGAGTCCGTGGATCTGTTCAAGGTGATTGATGAGCTTGACCTGGATCAGGAGCAACAAGCGCTGATCGCCCCCACCATGGAGCAATACGGTCTGCAACTGGATGCGGCCCTGCGCGATCGTGATGAAACACTCCAGACAGATTCACAAGAGATTGTCAAAGCTTTGGATTCCCAGGACAGGGGGCAGGTTGAGAAGATGCTTGAGCGCCAAATAAAGAAGCGTGTCAATGTTCGTGATGTCAACAATCACTTCGTGGAATTGCTGGTGCATGCACTCCCCGAAGAAACCGCAACTGAATTTCAATTGGCAGCCCGAGCTAGAGGATATGCCAGGATTTATCGAACAACACGAGCGGAGCGCATACTTGATACTGCCCTGGAATTAGACGATCTGGACGAGTCGACGGAATCTACTCTTCAGGAATTGCACAAACAGCACAGTGACGAGATCAGACGCCTGAACGAACAACTCAAAATATCTGTTGAGCAGCATGAGCCAGCGCAGGTCATCGAAAGAACCCTTCGACGTATCAACTGGGATCAGTCAACCTCAACCCCGTTCACCGAAGATCCGATCGCCCAGGTCTTTTATGCCCGCCGAGAATACAGCGAAACAATTCTGGACCAGTTGCAGACAATCCTCCCCCCCGAACAGTATGAACAATTACCGATTGGCAGTATTGGACCTCGCAATCGAGCTGAGGATTCCCGTGGGGTCGGTCAAGGTGAAGGATCAAGAGGTCGTGGTGCAGGAGATGGTCGCGGCGGCGGTGGTATAAACTGGAGGGACTTTGACTTTAACGGAGACGGGCGTCTCAATGATGAAGAGCGCCTGGCGTTCCGCGAACATCTCCGAAGTATACGACCGCCCCTCCGAGAATCAGACGAATCAGATGATTGACCCGACATCTGGTCATCGCAACAGGTCAAGTAGAGTCGGAACCTGGTTTGGTTTGATACTGTACGACAGAAATGTAGACAAGTAAGTCTTATTATGATCAAGAATACACCACAGGGATCACTCTCTGCGAAATCAGGTTGCAAATCGTTGATATCCTAAGAATAATATGGTTTTCCGACAGGACGAATTCAGAGTGCGTGGAGATATCTCCGCGTGCTTGAGATCGCAGGTCCCGGAGTGGAGAGTATGGTCCCTTTACCCAGGCTGTGGAGCAGTTATGCCAATCGAGAGGCAACTCGAGCTTGGTTTTGGTCGAACAATGATGTAGATGCTATCGGTCCATCAAGCCTGACTGAGGAATATCCATTTCCGGATTTGTGGTTTGGCTGATCATGACGATCGAGACAGCTACCAGTCGACGGATATACGATTTCCGTAGACTTTTTTTCATCCGCAATTCCGAGTGTGCTAAGGGGTTGCACAGGGATACACGGAGGCTGAGATACATGAACTCATTTACAGCTGCAATATCAGGCTGTTTGTCAATTTTGGTACTTTTTTCTGTCGCTGGAGCCGTGCCTGAATCAGCTTGTTCACCGAGTACTGCGTATTACTCGGGGAAGGGTGTTCCGTTTAGGGATCACTTCCTCAACACACGTGGGGAGTACCTGGTGTATGACAACGGCGGCCCCCTTGACGATGCCGAACTGAAGGCTACTCAGTACGATGCCAATTGGCCGTTTATTGCTGAAGTAGCAGACGATTTTGTTTTGTTTGGCACAGAAACTGATCAAACGCAGATCACGCGAATACAACAATGGTTTGGGTATTTCAATGTCCCCCAGGGACACACACCTGATCCCGAGACCGACTGGTCGGGTGTGATGGTAACTATTTACACAGAATTTGTAGGAGAGCCTGCCGGCGAACCGCGTGATGATGGTTCTCACACCAATTATGAGTACACCTTCATTGTCCCCATGTCTCAGGTAGCAGTGAGCGATATGTCTACCTTTGACTGCATGGGCGATTTTTGGGAGGTCAATGTCGACATCACCAGTGAAAATGTCATGCTGAATGGCTCAACTAACTACTGGATTGCCCTTGCTCCGTTACATGATTACAACGTGTCAGGCCAAACTGATACCTTCTATTCCGTCGATCCAACCACTGGAAATGATGCCAAACATGCGTTCCCCCTTCTTTACGGATTCGGTTGGTCACTGATGCCATGCAATGAAGGTTCATGTTTCACGGCAACTGCAGGAACACGTTGTGATATGGCATTTCGCCTTTATGGCATTCCCTTTGATCTGGGATCGAGTGAGTGCCCGGCTGATCTGACAGGCGACGATCAGGTCAACATCAACGACATCTTTAAGATTCTCGGTTTATGGGGTAACTGTCCTGAACCATGCCCACCCTATTGCGAGGGTGATCTGACGGAAGAATGCATCGTTGATATTAATGATCTCTTTGAAATACTGGGCCAGTGGGGTGATTGCCCAGTCGGTGATCCGATTCGTGCCTGCTGCATCTACACCGGACCATTTTCCACTTGCCTGGATCTGACTGAAACTGAATGCACCACGTATGAAGATTCTCGCTGGTGGCCTGATACACAATGCGCGGGTTATATCTGCCCACCGGCACCACCAAATGACACTTGTGACGGAGCATTTGAGATCATCATTGATGACCCGGCTGTCTTTGGCGATACATCTGGATTTGCGGTTAACAATCATGATGGCTGTGTGGCTGGGATTCCGATTCAGTCTCCAACCGCCTGGTTCTTCGTCGTGGGTGACGGTAACACCCTCACTGCAAACCTGTGTGTAACCGGTACTGGAAACTGGGATCACATGATGAATGTATTCTGTGGTTATTGTGATGGCCTGAAGTGCGCAGGCGGCGAAGACGATTCCTGCAGTGTCCCCGGTACCGGCTGGCCCGCACCTCACGTAACCTGGTGCTCTGAAATCGATCAGGTGTATTACATCGCCATCTCAGGGGTTAACGGGGCGGAATTCGGAGAGTTCCATCTTGAAGTGACCAGCGATGGAACACCGTGTGGGAATCCTCCACCATGTTATTGTGATCTTGATCCTCCATGTACAAATACCGAGGGTGAGGAATGCTACACCGATTGGGATGGCCAAACTCCTGTCGAAGATGAGTTCAACGGAGGTTGGAACAGTTGTGAGCCTGTATTCAGTGATAATCTGAATCATGTTGCCGGCGGTACTGTCTGCGGTAATGCTGCTGATTATATCTCCCCGCTCGATGGCTCCTATCCCGATTGTGATGATGTTTTTGGTGATCCTGAAGCTCTGCGTGATACAGACTGGTACCGCTTGAATATTCCAGATCTGGGTGGCGGGGGTGCATCTGCTCTGATCGATTTCAATGCCGAATTCTTCGGCGAGGTGATGATCTTTAATGATGCATGCGCAAGTTCAATTAATAACCTCGTGTTCGTTAACAGGATCACAAACACTGAGCGCTGCGAAGTGATCGAGGATCAGGCTATCGATTGGCTGGATGCAGGGAGTGAATATGTGCTGTTTGTTTCTAACCTGGATGACGATGTCAGTTGCGATAACTCAGAATACGAAGTGAGCATCAGCTATGATGTCGGCACGCCACCCTACCAAGGCTGTCAGGGTGATCCTGCTTATTTCAATGCAGACGTATCTGATTTTCAGGACGGTCGCATCGTCGCCGATGATCTCCGTTTCAACGTGGCAACAACAGTCGATGAAATCTCATGGGTCGGCGTGAATGTTGTCTTTGACGGCGTTTGGGGACCATGTGATCCACCTTCCACCGTCAACATGGTTTTTGATATTCACTATTATGTGGATGCAGACGAGGATGGTTGTCCTGATACACCAGCGTTTGCATCATTTACGGGTATAACCGCAGACAGCACTGAGGATCTTGGATTTCACGGCTTCATTGCCAACTCCTATGAGTGGAAGTACAACCATGGTGATGTCGCCTTTCAGCCTGATACCTGCTACTGGCTTGAAATCGTCGGTGCTGGTAGTGAAGATGACTGCTGGTTCCTCTGGCATGATGCCACACAAGGTGACGCCGGCATGCTTCAAGCCATTAACTCATCAGGAGGAGGTTATACCTGCCCGGATGATCTGGAAAACAGGGACATGGCTTGGTGCGTCTATGACGAAGGTGAAGGTGTTGATATCGCTTCACCCTGCGGTTGCCTGCCGTAGTTTTAACTGGATGAATTAACACCCGAATCCGAAAAAACCCCCAGCCAATCGCTGGGGTTTTTCATTGTCTTTGCGCCATACCAACAGATCAAGTCAAATCCAGCTACGCCGTTCCCGCCAGACGTCTGACCGTCGTCATAAATGTACGTTTCATATAACCATGCATGGCATAGACAACGGCGATGTAAGCCGCCGCGGTAATCACGGAACCAATGATTAAATTGACGGCAACTCCCGCTCCGATATTACCATTCGTACCTCGGATGCTGGCATCTACCGCATCGGGGATGGCCGCTTCGGGATAGATCATGGCAAAGAGCAGAAAAACCGGATTCAGGGAGGACATCGCTGCTCCCACCAGTGAAAAGTTCTTACCCGCTAGCATCGTGCATCCACTCAACACCCCTGCAATAGCACCCACGATAGTGACCGCCACTACAACCGAACCGATTGTCCCTTTGCTGCGGATTGAGCGATCAAGACCGAGCATGACACAAAACGCCATGAACGGAATCAACACCAGGGGAAGGGAAATCGCCCCAACCGGAAGGATCAATGGGAGTTGAGAAACCGTTTTCGTACTCTGCTCGATAGGTACACCGGTTAGAAAAACTCCGCCCTCACGGTTAAAACCATCAGCCAGAACATAAATCGCCAGCATGGCCACCGTAAGAATTGGCACACTGAGCATGGGCAGAAGGAACTGAACTAAGCCGCGCAATTTCCCAGCGATGTACGGCCCCGGCTGGATAGGTGTAGTCAAGATGAGATCTAGCGTGCCATCCTCACGTTCTCGGGAAACGGCGGTTGCGCTCATATTCAATCCAATGAGAACAATGATGATGATCTCCGCTGCAATCACTGTGGCAGAGGTGAGTCGTAACTGCTGAAAATCAAGACTCCCCGTGTGGAAGAGACCCAAAAGAGTTAGAGCTAGGAGTAATCCCAGGGCAACAAATCCCCATCGTCCGATGATTGCATTGAGGGTTTTTCCACGCGCGACGGATTCTCGCCAGGCGATGGGATTGTGCCCCACATGGCGTGCTCGCCGTTCAATGGCACCTTTCGCTTCCAGGCCAAACATGCGGCGATACCACGGCGTAGCTCCCACCTTCGCCCCGATGATTCGCAAACGGAGTGTGGAGAAGAGAACCAATCCCAGACTGATCCCGCTATACAACCAGCAGAAAGCTGTGATTGGCCTGGTGAGCCAGAGTCGTTTAAGCCACCACACTCCCGCCAGATCAAGTGCATCATGTGGGACATACTTGTTCGATTTCAACAGTACCTCCAGCGCTAAGAATGGATTCAGAGGCGTAACTGCCGTCGTATGAAAAACAGAAGTACCAACACCAATCGGAAGTTGTCGACGGAAGTACAGATCAAGCCCGTAGGTCACAAAGAGGTACATCACCACGCTGATGTAAAACACGAATACGGCACGTCGACCTGCAGTGCGCGTAATGCTCAAAGTAACGGCAATTGCAGCGACCAGCATCGCGCTGAATGCAGCGATCGCATAGCTGGAAAAAATTGCCTTCCCCGGGACGCCACCAAAATATTGCGTCACCGCAAACAGTGGTAGACTCGAAAAGAGAAGGGCAAGGATGAAGAAGAGCCTGCCGAAGATATTCCCAAGCACAACCTGAAGATTATTGAGCGGCGTGGTCAGGAGAATATCCCACGTTCGGGGATTCGCTTCCTGGCTGATCGCTCCAGCCATGAAGACCGGTGTGAGAATGCAGATCAATCCTACTTGGAGATAGCTGATCCATTGGAACATTCCTGCCCCGGCAGCAGCCAGGCCCCGCAAAGACGCATCACCCTCAGAGACGGCTCCGATCAAAACAATGAGTAGGACGAAAATGATGATGGCTAGATACCCGGCTCGAATATAGAGGTGCCGAGACCGTTTGGATCCCCCCTGCACCAGGCGCATGCAGATCGGATTGGTAAACAGGAGCCGAAGCAGCCAATTGATGAAATTCGGCATAAATTCAATTCCGCTAGTGAAGTCTTCTTTGAGATCACCTCACTATTTGATATTCAGGGGGCGAACATACCAAATCCCTCAGCGAGACGTTGAAATATGACTGGACAAAATCAGCAATTATTCGATATAGTATTAGTAATATTTGGTTAGATTCCACGGTCCGCCCAAAACGACACGGGTGAAACCGTTCTTTTCGACCGAAGATCGGTCGTCAGTTGTAAGTGTTTATCTTGTAACTGGATAGATTCAAAAGAACCTCGCTTTTCCAGGCTTTTCCCAACGTGCTCCGATTCGCAATAACTCAACATTTATCAAATGATGTATCCGGTCAGATGCGCCGGATTCGGTCTCCAAAATCACCACCAGGCCAGCGCCTGTCTTCGGGGATTTTGTAGCGTTTACGTTGGTGAGACTGCTTTTATCCGTGTCGTAAAATCGCTGCCTACGTAACGGTAGTGAGGGTATGTGTTTGCGGACCTTCATTTTATGGGGTTCGCCATGACACCTCATTTAGCATTTGATCCTTTGCCCGCCAGTATTGCGGCTGTTTTAGGGGTGGTTACAGGTGCGCTACTGGCATGGGCGGTTATTCGTATCCTGACCGGAAATACACTCACCCGCGCACGCAAAGATGCTGAGCAAATCACCCAGACTGCTGCAGCGGAAGCCGATGCCTCAAAGCAGCGTATTGAACTGGAAGCGGAAAAACGCGCTACGAAACGCCGGGAAGAAGTCGACCAGGAGATTGCTGCGACCCAGACCGAGTTGAAGAAAGATCAAGCTCGTTTGACCAAACGAGAAGATACGATCGATCGAAAATTGGAAAAAATCTCTGAACGAGAATCAAAGCTTGAAAGCAAAGAATCAGATCTGAACGAGCAAACTGAACTACTGGCAACAGAGCGGCAGGAAGTTCAGGATCTCAATGCGAAAATGAAACAACGGCTCTCCGACATTGCTTCCATGTCCGAAGCGGAGGCTCGTACCCTCCTGCTTGAAGAAGTAAAGATCGAGGCTCAGCACGAAGCGACACAAGTCACGCAAAAGATTCTCGAAGAAGCGGAAGTCGATGCCAAGCAGAAAAGCCGGGAGATAACCCTGCAGGCTATCCAGCGATTCGCTGCGGAACACGTAGCAGACTCCACTGTGCGAAGTGTGCGCATCCCATCTGAAGACATGAAGGGACGGATCATCGGACGAGAGGGACGAAACATCCGCGCTTTGGAACGGGCGACCGGAGTCGATGTGCTGGTCGACGATACACCAGGCGTGATCGCGGTGTCGTGTTTCGATCCTATCCGTCGCGCGATTGCAGGCGAGGTACTGCAGAAGTTGATCGCTGATGGACGGGTTCATCCTTCTCGCATTGAGGATGTGGTCGAAACAGTGCGACAGGACATGGCCGAGCGTATTCTGAAAGCCGGGAAAGATGCGGTCATTGAAGGCAATATCCGCGGACTCAGCCCCAAGATCGTGGAGGCGATGGGCAAACTCGCCTTCCGTACCAGCTACGGCCAGAATGTTCTGCGTCATTCGCTGGAAGTGGCGTACCTCTGCCAGATCATTGCCGACCAACTGGAACTGGATGGCAACATTGCACGGCGCTGTGGCTTTCTTCACGACATCGGCAAGGCGATGGATCACGAGGCTGAAGGTGGTCACCCAGCTATTGGTATGGAGTTTTGCCGAAAACACAACGAGAAATCTGAAGAGGTACTCAACGCAATCGGTGGACACCACGGTGACATCGATGCGACCACGCCCTACACCCCCATTGTCATGGCAGCCGATGCAATCAGTGGTGCTCGTCCCGGGGCAAGGCGAGAATCCATGGAGATGTATATCAAGCGCCTGGAGCAATTGGAGGAAATTGCCAAGACCCAGTCTCACGTCCAGGAGGCTCATGCGATCCAGGCCGGCCGGGAGATTCGTGTCATCGTGGATGCCAAGAAAGCCCAGGATTCCGATGCCTTCTCCATTGCCCGCAATATCGCTCAGCGGGTTGAGGATGAAATGACATTCCCCGGTGATATCAAAGTGACCGTCCTCCGCGAAGTCAGGGCGGAAGCCGTGGCTCACTGAGAAGCCAATTTCCACAGGATCTTCCGTTCAATTTTCGATCCGGTGAATCACATACAAGAGACTGCCTTGAACATTATGGCTGTGCTATTATTCAAATCTTCCTTGATACAACAGCAGCGAGACTCAACATGCCAATCAAAGCGACAGACCTCAAGCGTGGGAAAGCAATCATGTGGGATGGACAACTCCATGTTGCTATCGATACCGACCATGTCAAGCCGGGCAAGGGGCCTGCATACGTTCAGGCAAAGATGAAGAATGTGGAAACCGGCACCATCAAGGTTCACCGTATCAATTCCTCTGACAAGCTGGAGGATGTCACAATCGACCGCAGAAAGATGCAGTACCTCTATGACAGCTCAGGACACGGAGCCGGGCCGTACGTCTTCATGGATAACGAGACATACGATCAGCTTGAGATTGACAGCGACGTCCTACCCAAAGAGCAGAGCCAGTGGCTGAAAGAAAATGAAGATGTCACCATTGAACTCTTTGACAACAAGCCGCTCGGCGTGGAACTACCGGCCGCCGTTGAACTGGCAATTACCGATACTACGCCGCAAGCCAAAGGTACGACTGCCACAAACCAACTCAAGGAAGCCACCGTTGAAACCGGCGCGAGAGTGCGAGTACCCCCGTTTATCGAAGTTGGTCAGGTGGTCAGGATCAATCCCTCCAGCGGTGAATACCTCGGCAAGGCGTAAGACCCTTTCGAAAGCAGCTACACTACTCTGGTCAAGGAACGATGGTTGAACGTTCCCCGAGTATCCCCATGCAGACGATTTCGGACATCCGTGACCTGCTGGCTGAACGTGGCCTCCGCCCAAAGCACAAGCTTGGCCAGAACTTCCTGCATGACAAAAATCAGTTGAGCAAATTGATTGCAGCAGCAGAGATCAAGACGAGCGAAGTCATTCTGGAAGTCGGGCCGGGTACAGGAACTCTGACCGAAGCGCTGCTTGAGACAGAGGCTGAAGTCATCACCTGTGAACTAGACCGCGACCTGGCGCAGATCATTGAAGAACAATTTGGCGATCGAGTCACGCTTCTGCAGGGGAATTGTCTGGACAAAGGACGCACAATCAATCCGATGATCGAGCAGACGATTCAGGAACGCCCCTTCAAACTTGTCGCAAACCTTCCTTACAGTATTGCCTCCCCCCTCATGACGACCCTGCTGATAGATCATCAAAATTGTGTCGGGATGTACATCACCATCCAACAGGAGGTGGCGGATCGATTGCTGGCCAAGCCCAGCACCAAAGCCTTCGGCCCTTTAGGGATCATTGTGCAAACTTTTGCGCACGTAGAGCGCATTACGGTAGTGAAACCCACTTCGTTCTGGCCGCAACCGAAAGTCTCCAGCGCTATGGTGTCCATAATCCCCTCCACTGATTGTGACATTGATGACCGAGCAGGTTACGCGCAATTCGTCGTGCAGTTATTCATGAAACGCCGCAAACAACTTGGCAAAGTCTTTCCCAAGGATTTTCCCTGGCCTAACGGGGTCACGCGCACCATGCGACCCGATGCACTTTCAATCCACCAGATTATGACACTTTGGCGAATATCAAATGCCCTGTAAAAACAGGAACCTGATGAATCAGGTTCCTGGTGGTTCATGTTGAATTTCAATGCGGCTTTATTTCGCGCCGGCTAAAGCAGGCTTCTTTTCCTGGGCGGTTTCCGTGCCACGCTCAGCTTCGTAGAGTTCCATTGTGCGGTCGAGGAAATCGGAAAGTTCGATTTCGCCGGCATCGACTTTCTTGAGCAGATTGCGCTGGGCAACATAATCTTCGTTCTCAATGCCCGCACGACTCTGCAATTGACGCCAGGCTTTGCGTCGCTCAACGCAGAACAGGACCATCTGACGGGAGAGGGCCAGGTAGCGGAAGCGTCCCTGGTCATCTTCGGTCTTGATGTAACTGCCGAAATCAGGAATGAAGGACCGGTGATTCGGATCGTGGTACAGACGATCCACCACATCCGGCTGCGTGACGCGCACGAGCATTTCCTCAAGCGGGATCAGTTTCTCAGTCTGATCTTCCTTGATCGCCTTGAAGTGGCGTCGGAAGCGTGCTTCAGTCGAAGCCCAGTGGGCCGTGGTGTAGCGGTAGGGAGACTTATCTTTGTACTTGGTCGACCACCAGTCTTCCTTGAGCGTGGGATTCCCCTTCAGATCCAGGCACTCGCTGTAGAGTTCGCCGCTCATAGAATTGAAGACAAACTCCGGCAGGCCGCGGGAGTCACGGATGCGCTGGGCCTGAATCGTGGCAAAGTCATCCGGCGTGCCGTGCTCCG
>JANQEQ010000067.1 GCA_028278245.1 Phycisphaerales bacterium
CTCACCGGGGAAGTACGCATCGGTCTGGTACTCCGGTCCGAAAGTAAACGGCACCGTCGCCGGATCAACATCACGATACAGGGTGCCTTTGGACGGTACGATGTCGATGTCCTTCACTTCATAGAACGAACTGGACAACACGCGCACCGCCATTTCTGACTGGTTGGGGATAATCACACTGCGTGACACATCCGGCAGAGCTGGCGCGCCGAGTTCGTGCATCAGGCTTTCGGTTCCGAGCATGATCGCGGTGAACTTGTCGCCGTCGACGCGTACGGAGTGTGCGGTGTACTCGTCGAACTGATAGTCCAGTACGATGCATCTGCCATCATCCTGCAGCACCTGCACTCCCACCTCATCTGCGCCGGGTGCAGTGGTGGTTAATCCCATCATGATCGCACCCGCCAGGATCGTGGCTCGTTTCCCGAGCCCCCACAATCTGGCTACCTCGTTAAATCTGCGCATCAATTTGCCCTTTCTTTGGGTTTGTTTTGAAGATGGTTCCCTACCCGCAACAGTGAAGTAAACCATCAATTATTGTGCTTCCTCAATTTGTAACGTTACTCACACGGCCTCCATTGGCCGAGGAGATTAAAAAATATCGTCAATATTGACCTGACAATCCTCTGTAAGATCGCCCGGGCAATATGGTGAACACGAATCGGGGTAAAATCCCCAAAGACCGAGAACTGCAAACACATCATCGATGTTGACAACATCATCTCCGGTCGGGAGTGCGGGCATACCGGAGTGTGTGACACCCGGTTCTATATCTTCGATAACTCGCACAATGATGTCCGTCGTTGCCCATGTTGATGTGCCAGATTCTGTGCCGGCTGTTGCACAGAAAGACCACGAGCTTCCCGCTACAACAGCGAGTACCAAAAGTTGCTTGAACATGACGTATATCTCCTCCTGGATTCTCCCCATCCCCAATAGGCCAACTTTCGGATTCACTCATCGTAAATGACGGTGTATCAGATGACAAGGATGAAGTTCCCCATCCTCAGACATTCATCATGATTAGGATTTTATACGGGTTAGTCTGCCGATAATAAAACCCCCGGCATTGCCGGAGGTCGCGAGATGTGTTTGTGTGAGGGGATGTGGGGAGGAATGTTTTAGGGGGATCAATCACACGGCCCCCACTCCCCCAGTATCGCGAAGATGTCGTCGATGTTGACGGCACAGTCTTCCGTGAGATCGCCTACGCAGTACGGCGGGCAGGGATCATCGCATGCGCCCCAGAGTCCCAACACAGCGAAGATGTCATCGATGTTCACCTGATCGTCGCCCGTCAGATCACCCGGGCAGGGACCGTTCAAACGTGCGTTGACCACACTGCTCTGACCGCCGCGACCATCACCGCCTGAATCGCCGTTGATCGTGATCAGATCATCAAGTTCATCATCATCAAGCCGACCACTGGCAACGAACAGCGGCTCATCAC
>JANQEQ010000027.1 GCA_028278245.1 Phycisphaerales bacterium
GGTCAGGTTGGTCCCGCCACGATTCGAGAATACCCCCAATACGTCATCAGGTGTAAAATAGCGATCATGGAAATGAAAGTTGAAGACGAAAGAAAATCCGCTTCGATCATAACCGAGTCGCGTCAGGTAAGCTCCATCAATAGCTCCTAACTCATCCATATGATCGATCTCCATGTCCGATAGGTCAACGCGAGCCAAGTGCAATGAATGCGCGCTGTCATAAAACAGGAGGTCGAGTAACTCATCATCTGGTAGTCCAATGTCATATAGGCCGGCATTGAACATCTCGGAGTCGATCAATAGTCGCAGCGAATTCGTTTGCGTCCATTGATTTGAAGAGTAAGAGTACTCATTTACATAGAGCGAGTCATTCCAACCAACGTTCTCTGTCCAACTCACTACAAACCGCTCGCTGTTAATCCAATGAGTGCGAACAAAGTGATTAACTCGATGATCCGGTCTGCCCGTCGACACCAGGACTTCATTGATATTGTTATCTGAGGCTATGTAGGCTAGGATTCGTAAGTCTGTGTCATAGCTTACACCATCGGCTAAAGCGACAAGGTGATCGCCAGCGGGACTCACAGAAATATCAAAAAGCGGGCTGTTTAAAATGTAGTTTGGGCATGCAATGGTGTTCACTTCATCTGCCACCATCGTGATCGGATTGAATCGAATTGACTTTAGGCAATCAACATGATGGATGGAACCAGTGAGCCAGTAATAGTATGCGACGCTGTCACTTTCTACGATCAGCTTGCCAGAAGCGTCAACGTAGGAACCGAGAGAGGGCCACTCCGCGATCACATACGGTCCCTCCACCGGCTGGCTCCATGCGGTCAATACCATGACAAGTGTGACAACAACTACCCACCCATACTTCATTGCGATCCCCTTCTAAAATGAAACTAGAATCTTTGTCTTAACGAAACAACTAAGTTTCGGCCCTGCGCACTGATGCCTGACGAGAACGGCCGGTAGTGCAGATCGAAAACATTCTCCATGGCTGCCGTGAGTGTTGTCTGCGGGGTCACCTCATAGGCTGCGCGCAAATTCAAAACCCACCATGACGGGGTGCCGTCCATCGTGTACAAATGCGGCTTGTCCTGCTCGGAGGGCGACAGATCGTCAAACTCCTTCGCCGCATTCCAGACCACTTCCCCTTCAGCCGTCAGCTTGCGCGATTCATAGGTCAGTCCCGCACGCCCAAACAGCGGCGGCACATGTCGCATCGGCACATCCTCATCCAGATCGCGACCCGCAGTG
>JANQEQ010000115.1 GCA_028278245.1 Phycisphaerales bacterium
CACTCCGGAAGATGATCTTCACAGGCAACATCACACACCGCGTGGTTATCGATGAACACACAAAGCACTGCATGGATATGCGGTGCTCGAATAGCGTGATTCCAAAATTTGACAGATGGGCTATTGAGTGGATCCCACGACTCGTGGGTATTCCATCAACGTGGTTCGGGCATCTGTTCCTCAAGCAGGTTGATGAACTGGGGAGGCAGAGGATAGTTCGCTTTGCGTGCGGCAAAGACATGATCCCATGCGGTCGTGTAATTGTTTTCGTAGTAATACCAGATTGCCAGTCGCTCGTGCGCTGCACCGTTGGCTGGATCGAGATCAAGCACATCTTCCATTGCTTTGATTGCCGCAATGCGGTCGGTTCCACGTCCTAACGCATATCCCAGAGCCAGTCGATGATCAATGTTGCCTGGTTCCAGATGGATGGCAGTGTTGTAACTTGCATAAGCCATGTCCGGTTTACCCTTGAGCAGCAGTGCGTCGCCGAGCTTGCGATACGCAATGGGCATATCGGGAGCAGCACGTACGGCATCGGCAAATGCAGCAACGGCGCGGGTCTTGCCGGCAATGTTGAACGCTGCTTCGCCACGATCCAGTGCTTCCTGGGCAAGTGCGAGATCACTATGCTGAGGTGGATTGTCGACAACTACAAATCCGGTATCGAACGACAAACCTTCAATCGCAGCATTGAACGCTTCAGCTCGCGCGCTGTCACGTTCGCTTCGTGGATCGGCAGTTGCTTCGACATCCGGTTGATTGATGGCGGATACTGTGGTGCTGGTCTGCGTGCTTTCACAAGCTGTGAGTGACAAAGAAATCAAGACCAGCGCGGCTGACAGAGAAGTAGCATGACGCAGAATTAACATGTCATATAGCTCCGTTATTACGGACGAGGTTGAATCAGTCCATCCATCCTACCACGCGTCGGGAGTATCTGGGATAAAGAAATTTAAACAAAATGTGCTTACAGATGATAATTTGGGGAATCTTGCCAAAAAGTACTCTGGCTCATCAACAATGTCAGTGTATGCTGGTAGGGACAGGTGTCCGAATCACGGCCCTGGAAACAGGAGAGCAATAGATGAAAACGTGGACGAAACCCATTGTAATCGTAGCCGTCGGTGTGGCTGTACTCTGTGAATCAACCCTCGGTGAACCCGTCATCGGTCCCATGATCCGCATCGACTACGGTGGTGGTACAGCAGCTGCAAACGAAACCACAGCTTCGGCCAGTGATGTCAATCCGATGGAAATCATCGCCGGCTGGAACGACTGGCGTTTGTCCGGCTCATCAGAGATTATCAACTCCGGCTTCTCGCTGAGCATGGACGGTGGACTGACCTGGACCGACTTCCTTATTCGTCCACCGGTTCAAAACCAGAGCAATGTTGAAGGCGATCCGATGAGCGCATTTGATCCTCGCACAGGAACGCTCTGGGCAGGAGCGATCAGTTTCTCTGCAGGATCGAACAGCGGAGTTTACGTGGCACGGAAGGATCCGGGATCCCCAACATTTGAACCGTCGGTCATGGCACGAACCTCCAGTGGAACAGATAAGTGCTGGATGGCAGCGGGAATTCGTCCCGGGATGCCTGACACGACTCGACTCTACGTCGGCTTCAACCAGGGAATCATTTGGTCAGATGATATGGGTGACACCTGGACAAGTCCTACAAGCCTCGGATCTGGATTAGGATGGTTGCCACGAATTGGCCCCAATGGTGAAGTCTACGTGGCATATTGGGATTACTCAGGAAGCGGGAACAATTACCGTATGAAGCGAAGTCTCAATGGCGGTGCGTCATTCACCACGCACCATGTGGCAACACGTATGGACGCCTGGAGCACCTACGACACATCACGCTTCCCGGGTACTTTCCGCGTACCGGCTCTGCTTTATCTGGATGTCGATGAAAACAACGGCAACCTGTATGCTGCATATTTTGATACCACGAATATCGTCGGCGGCAATTACAACGTCGATATCTACTTCACCAAATCGACCGACCAAGGCACCAGCTGGACCACGCCGGTGGTCATCAATACTGATGAAGATCCACCTGGTGATCAGTTCTTCTGCTGGCTTGAAGTTGACAAATACGGGCGCATCCATCTGGTGTGGTTCGATTCACGCCACACGGTCCAGAACGACAACAATATTCATGGCATGCTCGATGCTTATTACGCCTACAGCGAAGATGAAGGTGCGACATGGCATGAATACCGCCTGACCGATTCACCCTGGGATAGTGATAATGACGGATTGAACCGCTCAAGCCAGTTCATTGGCGACTACCTTGGTTTAGCGGTAGCGGATAACAAAGTCTACCCGGTTTACCTTTACGCAACCGGAACCGATCCGGACACTTACACACACGTCATCGAATTTGCCGGCGCGTGCCCGGCTGATCTGAACGGTGATGATTATGTCAACATTGATGACATCTTCGCAGCCCTTGGATTGTGGGGTGATTGCCCTGATCCCTGTCCGCCGTATTGCGCTGGTGATCTTACCGAGGATTGCACTGTGAATATTGATGACATCTTCGCCATTCTCGGCATGTGGGGACCATGCGAGTAAACACTGGATGAACGCCGTATGGAGATGCGGTGCCTAGCCAGAGAGAAATCATTATTGCTCAAAAGTAAAACACCCCACCCTGGATCAGGGTGGGGTGTTGGTTCATGAATATGAGATCGAAACAGATCTCGTTTGTAACTGATCAGTAGCGCTGATTAACGCCTGCGTGTGCGGGCTACCAAACCCAGACCCAGCAATGCCAGAACGCTCGGGGCGGGGAAGACGCCTTCCACGTCATCCATACCAAAACCTTCACCGGTTCCGTCATTGATGTACATACGAGCAGTTAATTCGATCAGACTTACAGCTGAATCAGGTGTTGCTACAAAGCCAAAGAAATCGATATCGTTTGTCCAGGATGGTTGGTATAACACTCCATCCAGAACGATGTCTAGGGTTTCAGCCCCGGCACAACGATAAAAATCAGCACCCCAGGCAAGAAGGTCGGCATCGGGTGTTACCAAAATAGATGTATCACCGTTTGTAATATCCTGGTTTACAAAGCACGATGCATGGTTCGTTCCGTTGTTGTCAGTAAAATCGAAGGGTGGAGTTTCAACAAGATTACGGAAATCCCAAAAATTACTACCAGCTTGTTGCAACGTAAAACCATTCGCAGCCACTGTGGTCGTTCGAAATTCTGTATCAGTTCCAAAACCAGAAAAGTCCTCTGAGAAATCCAATACACCGGCGGCTGCAAGCCAACTGCCTCGATCAGTGTACACGGTAATTCCAGCTTGAGCCGTTGCACTGATAGCGCTTACCAGTACAGCAGCTCCGAGTCCAATTTGCAATGTTTTCATAAACCATATCCTCCATGGTTAGAGAGAGGTCCGTCGGTTTCAAAGCTCATCTCAGCACCGAGAAGCACCACTTCTCATCTTCTGATTCTCCTTGAGCAATACCGCAGGACAGAAATTAAATGACAAGAGAGCATGAGCGCATTCGTTGCGCGCAACGCTCTCTCTCTACAAAGATGGGAACTTAACTAAAAGGTGATCTGTATTTCCCGATAGTCAAGGAAATTGCTGATAATATCGGGATCAATTAATATATAGCTATACCAGCCTCAGGACGCTGAAAATGAGGGGTTTGAGATATGATGCTCCTAAATGTTTCTTATTAATACAAACTTAATGCTGTATGGATAATGAAACACTATGGCTTGTTACTACTTGTGATTTCAGAAAGTTATGTCTATTGGAAACTGGAGCTCTGGGAAATCCATGATGTTTCATCCGTAAATCAAGATGCATTCATAAATACACTCTCGACTTGGCTCTCATATTTCTCAGAACACACTGATCGCTCATGGAGTGTGCATTCATAGCCAGGATTTGGTGCCTCATGAATTCATTGTTGACACCAATATTCAACTTTCTAGCTCATGCTTGATATCAGCTACTAACCACCGGCATTCCCATGAGTGGCCAAATCACCGCAACAAAGAATGCCAGCACAATCATGAGTAAAATGCTTGCAGGAACACCGGCAAGGAAGAACTGCCCTGAAGTGAACTGCCTGCTTTCATAGGCAATGGCGTTGGGTGCGGCACCCACCAGCAACAGGAAAGGCATCCCTGCGACCACGAGTGAGGAGAAGAGGATCACCTCGGGTGCCACCCCAAGATATGGTCCCATGACCAGCGCCACGGGTACGGATATGGCAATTGCTGCGACGTTCATGATGAGGTTGGTCATGATCAAGACGAAGAACGCCATACCGATTACAAACACAAACCAGTGTGCTTCCTGAAACAACACCAACCATTGAATCGCCAGCCATTCTGCTGCCCCAGTTTCCCACAGGCAGAAACCGATGCTCATCGCCCCCCCGAAGAGGAGCACGATATTCCACGGAATCTCTTCCAGATCTTTGATGGTCAGGATGCGCAACACAAAGAAAAGTATTGTGGCCACCAGGATAATGGCACTCTTGTGTAACGATTCCAATCCCGGCACCAGCGAACGTAAGCCCAACATGATGATAGCTGCAAACACGATCACTAATGAGACAATCTCAATGCGAGTAATCGGGCCAAGTCTTTCATAGAGCATTTTCGCCCGCTCCCGTAAGCCGGGAATCGATTTACGTTCGGGTTTGAATACCACCAGACTGAACAACCACAGCAGGAACACCATAAAAGCCCCGATGGGAAGCATGAAGAATGTCAGCTCAAAGAAGGTAACTTCACGACCCACAACATCTTTATAGAATCCGATAGCCACCGCACCTCGTGCCGCACCCAGCAATGTGATAATACTTCCTGCCCCGGCAACGAACGCCATCCCAATAAATAACCCCTTACCAAACCGAGTCGGTTTATCTTCGTCAGAGTAAAGGCTGTAAATCGCCCGCAACAGAGGATAAATGGTGGCTGCGACAGCGGTATGTGCCATGATTAATGTAAGAGCTGCGGTAATGATGTACGTGCCGAGATAGATCGTGCTCGTTTTTTCACCGGCAATTACGAGCATTTTATAAGCCATGCGTCGGGTCAGACCCGTTTTGGAAAAGACCATACCAAACGTGATGGAACCAATAATGAACCACACGGAAGGATCCATAAAATCGCCAAAGGCTGCCTTGGCACAATCTGAAGGATCAGGGGCACGCAAAAGAAACAATACCTGGATGACACCGATGGTAATCCCTGTGACACCGATGGGGACGACTTCAAAGACCCACCAGGTTGCGGCCAGAAGGAACAACCCCAGCGCGGTTTTTCCTTCATAACTCAAGGTAAAACGTTTGTTTGCCGGATCGATCGCATCGGGGAACGATGGCATGAAATACACGATACAAAATAGTGCCACGCCAACCAGCATCCAGAAGAACTTGATCCATTCTCCGGACTTGGCTTTCTCAGCGTCAGGAATATGAGGAGTTTTCAGGGGAGGACCACTTGTGCCGGATTCGCTTGGATTGTCATTCATTTTGATACTGCTCTAAATAATAATTGCAGTTGAGTTCACGGACGAGATCATAGTACGAGAGCAATCTCTCGCATGACATCAACTGAGCGTACCACCCCTACGACGTTGGAGTTATCCAGGACCGGCAATAAACTCGTATCCTGATCCACCATGGCGCACATAGCATGAATGACATGATCATCATGCCCGATAGTTGCTCTGATGGGCCTCATCACCTCTTTCACCAGGCGTTTGGCGCGCTTGCGCATACCTTTTCTCATTTTGTCATAAGACAACTCGGACAGATTCGGATCAACATCAATCTCAAAAAGTTTTCGCGCATAATCGAGTGAGCCTGTCATGAGAAAACGCGGTTCCAGTCCACGCATGATATCTCGGCGTCGGAGCATGCCTCGTAGATCATTAAAATCGTCATCGAAAACCAGAGCGACTCTCGGGAACTGCATTCCTTTATCCCGCATACGTATCTGAACCGTCATCTCAATCACTGCGTCGCCAATGTTGAGCGTGTCAGGTATGCAGGGATACTGATCAACGGGAACCATGATGTCCTTTACGGTTGTCTTCATAGCTTCTCTTCTCCCATTGTGCTGGGAATTACTACGACTTCCAAACCGGGGTTTCCTTGAGATTCTCTTCCATTTTTTTGCATGTGTACTGAATCCGTAAATACAAAAAAGTTGCTGCAGCAAGCCATGATCATAGACATCATTCTACATAGCAGAATTTAACCAAGCAATAATCTGATCCGGTCATTACCATGGATTCACTTGTTGTTGCTGACCGATACCCATGTGCTCCATCATCTGGATTCACATCGTTTTTCAGTTCGTCTCATGGAGAGATGGACGTTACACCGTTTGTCCACAGCCAAGATATCTATCAGTATTGATGGCTTGCTCGACAATGTAGGGGTATTTTCTAAAACCTGTGGATGTTCAGGCAGTTGATGTGCAACCTATTGTAAATGTAGGTCTAATAAAATGGGCCATACTGGACTCGAACCAGTGACCTCACGGGTGTGATCCGTGCGCTCTAGCCAACTGAGCTAATGGCCCATGATCAAGCGATCAATCTGCCCCAATAGTATCGCAATTGATGAGTGAAAGCCAGATGCAACTGATGCGGGGGCGTATCACCACAGAGATGTCCGACAGAGGTTACGACTGGTCGGACAACTCAAGCTTACGCTCAATTTCCTCGGCAAGCTGCTCGACTGCAGTCGCGCGAGCCGGATCGTTGATTGCCTTCATGGAATGCTGATTGGCAGCCTCATCCAGCCTGCTCCACTGGGATTCTGCCCGCGCCTTCCTGAGAATCGGCGAAAAACCAGTAGAACCAGGATCAGTGGTGTTATCTGGCTTCATTGGCTGCTGGCTTGCATGGCCACGGTGCAACAAAGCTTTGAGCAACATGATCTGGCGGAGTTCCAGAAGCCGAAGTGTGGCATCATTGCAGCGCAATTCTCTCCTGCCTCGCAGTCGATCAATGAACCGCTTGCCGTGCGTTTCTCCAAGTCCCCACAGTGCACCGATTGCAGCCCCGGCAGCGGTACCCGTTCCCAGGCTCAAACCGCCCAGCATGATGTCCAGCGTTACTCCGACCAAGGCACCGGTTGCGGCAGCTGAGCCTGCATGCAGACCAACCTGTTTCATCGCCTGGGGATTGAACAGATCCAAGCCCCATCGACCATCCTCAATCGGCAGTTCGGTGGTCGCATAATCATCATCGCGGAAGCGGTGCAGTTGCAGGAGGTTGCTCACACAATTCTGCTCACGCCTGCGGACGATGTTGTGCATTCGATTCACAGCCTGCCTGGTGTTGGTCTCCCCATTCATAGTTACTGCCAAAGCCAACGCAGCAGAATCAATCAATAACTCTGCTATTTCATAACACGACGCCTGGATAAGTTGTGAACGCTGACTGGACCGCAGTTTGATCAGTGCATCAATTGTCTCGCGATGGCTGTCCAGCATCGTGCGTAATTTTTCATACAGGTGAAGTTCATCCTGATGCGCATAAACGACCGTGTCAAACTCCACAATTGCGTGCATTGCAATTCGCGGCAACTGCTCGCGCCACGATGCTGTTTGTGCATCATCGGCAGCAGTGAAATTCAACACTGGTAACACCGGCTTGGCGCACCAGGAAAGAATATCAAGCTCATCACGATGCTTGCCGAGTATTCTCTCACGCACATCCACGACGTAGAGGACGACATCGCTGGCAAGCACCTGACGTACGACTTTGCTCTCCTGCGGGAAATGATTTTCAGCATCCGCCTGTGAAAGGAACTGTTCAATAAGATCGACGCGCGGTGTGTGCCTATCCCCCTGCAGATTCTCCAGTGAATTGAGTAAGCTGATGGAATCTTCCAAGCCGGGCGTATCGAAAAGTTCTATTGCAGATTGATCTTCCACATTCAGAGTGATTCCGGACACCTCACGGGTCACTGCCGGTCGATCTGAGACCTCGCCGAACTCAATATCACGGGTGAGTGTGCGGATCAGTGAGGTTTTACCGGTGTTGGTGTGTCCGACAACGGTGATGCGCAAAACGGGGAAGCTCATCAATTGACCTCCCTCGCCAGTACATCATTGAAACGCGTGCTCACATGACCCAGCCAGGTTTGAACCTCCTGTGAATTTGCCCAGGTCTGTGTTTCTTCAGGATCGATCACTCCATCCAGCACCCGAGTGATGACAGCTTCACCCCGACCCTGCAATTCAAGCAGGAGCGCGAATACAACAGCTGAGCGCAATGCTGCGGAAATTTCACCGGCGAGATCCTGCACTTCATCCTCACTCAACTCGGTATCATCTTTCCCGGTCAATTTGAAGCCGAAGGCTGCCCCTACTGCGGCACCCACCCCGGACCACATGGGTAGAGCGGCGATCGCTGCGGGTGTGAACCACGTTGCAGCCGCAATGCATCCCAATGCCCCGGCAGTCGCTCCGGCAGCAAGCCATTTGGGCTGCGCCTTCCACCGCTTTGGTATCAGTGTAACTGCACGCTCCGCTCCATCGCGCAAACGCTGACTGAGATCGACCGTGGCTTCTTGGGGGGAATCGATAAATCTGCGCCATTGTGAAATGCGATTGCGATAGAGTCCTGCTATGTCGTGATGCAGTTGCACCTGCTCTTCTTGGGTGGGTGCAGTGGATTTGCTCCACCATGCATCCGCTCGCTTGACAATGATTTCAAATGTCTGGGGCAACTTATGCATGGATTGCGGAGCAGGGACATCATCACCTTGCGCGAGTTGGCGCAGCAGTCCAATGCTCTGATCTGTGAGATGATCGAGATCAATCTCCACAACATGCTCATTATCAATTCCAGATGCAGCAGCAACGGCTTGCCAATCTGCGAGTCGTGATTCAAGGTTCTCTCCATCGCTTCGTTGGCGCAGCGCATGGCCATCGGTCAACACCAGCATGACGGGATTGACGACGGACTGCTGCACTATCGAGAGAAAACCGGCAATACCCCGGTCGGGTGTGGTCGTAAGCGAACAGACTGCAACGACACATTTCGGTTCATGTTCACCTTCCGTTAATTGTCGTTGCACACGATGCCGATCATCGCGTCCATCCACCATTCCCAGATCACGCCATTCGATCTCCGTTGAGCAGGGTAGCCATGATGTGTGAGGGGATTGTGTGGGCAGTTCCAGTGCAAAAATGCACGGCGGACCTTCCGGTCGACTTGATTCTCGAACTTGAGGACTGATTGGCGCTTCTGAACCAATCGTTGATATGCCACTATCAACCGAATCTGCAGTCGGAGCAAGCGATTGGCTCGGCATGAGGAGTGGTTCGAGCCGCATATAACCTGGCAAACTCGTATCCAGTCGAATACGACGGCCCGCAGCACGTCTGCGGCTGAGCGAATATCCAAGCAGGAGTACTCGGGGTGCAAATCCATACAACACCAGACAGCCAACAAGCAGGCTTGACCATGCATCCTTGGCATCAACGATACCACTCGGAGATCCGGGGACATCAGTTGGAGATCCCGGCCAACGACTTGCCGCCACCTGTTCGTCAGTCGGAACCTGGAATCCCACCAGTTCAGGCAGGGTGCCGATGATGCGTGTGATCGGCTGATAGAAATGTTCATTGAGTATTGTCGTCTGCCAGCAGAATTCGTAGTGCTTCACACTGAGCAGGATGATGACGAGCAGCAGACATCCCACATTGAATGCAAGCCACAGTCCGTGTGACACAGCGCTGAATGTCCATCGTCCCAGGTCACCGCGCGCCAGCATGGTCGCGTTGGCTTCTACGGCAACGGCATGTTGCGAATTGCGATAGAGCCGCATACCGATTTTCCGCCCGATGCCCAGCACGATACCGCCCAGACTTGCCATACCCATCAGTCCGCCGCGTCCTCCCGGTGCAGGCAGCAGCATAATGATGATCCACAGAAGCAGTAGTAATGTCTGAACCCCGAGCAAACTTGATATCACCCAAAAGAAGTTGACCGGCTCAATTGGGTCATTTCCCAGAGCACCCCGAGCTGCCCCTGCCCCGGCAAGCAATACCAGGCCTGTGCAAATTCCGATGAGCCACCCCATCGCAAGTTTTATGTGCTGCAATGCTTCGCTGAGTTGCGAATTGTGTTCATGAGCAGATGCGCGGTGGATGATGCGCTCTTCCAGCGAGCCTCCTGCTACCCTGGCCAATTTTACTGCATCATCTTCGCGCAACACGGTCGATTCATCACGTTCACTGATGCGCACCGCCTCTGCCAGCAGACGATCTGCGAGTGTGAATTTCGTTTTATTCGTTCTGGATGGTCGCCGGTGTGGACCCATTTGGGCACCATGTGGTCAGATCGGCCTGTGGATGATTAAGCCCCTGATCGGTATTTGTTCCGATTCCGTATCAAGACATTCCATCCTCGCATAGTGAATGATGACCCGGATAAACCGGCTCGACTTGACTGTCGTGATTACTGTCCCGCTCCCTCACCGGCCGGAGTCTCTCCTGTTGGAGCCGGGCTTGGTTCCGGCTTGACCTCATCTGCAGGCAATTGCTGCTTTGCCTTCTCGTGAGGTAATGGTGTCGGCTTTGAGACTGCTTCATCGACTTCGTCCTCAATGCCTTTGATCCCCTTCTTGAACTCGACAATGCTCCGTCCCACGCTGCGACCAACCTCAGGCAACCGCCGTCCAAAGATGAGCAACCCCAGGACGAGCAGAATGATCCACTCGCCGTGGCCGGGCAGCAAGAACGCAGGAAGATTGAGTAGGGGCAATCCTGTTTCGATCATTCGTATCATCCTCTGAAGAGGGCAGTTCAGATCAGCTTATTCTATCCTCTTACTCGGCACAACACAGTGCAGATTCCCAGCCTGAAAGCGAAAATTGCCCCTTCAGGGGATATTCGCCGATACAACGGTACCTCTTGCCCGGTCACAACCATGAAAATACATCACATCCTTGCTCTGGTTCTCATTTCCTGCTGGCTACTGGGTTGCTCACAACAGAAGACCACGCAGCGCGAACCGATCCGATCACACGAAAAGGATTACGCTCGACCGCTGGCCCCCGGTCAGTCGGCGTTGAGGTTGATCACCGATCCCCACCGTTTGCCGGACCTTGCCCAGGCCTACGACCAGCACGATGAATTCACACTGTTGGCGATTGAGCGCAGCCTGGACTGGTTTGATGCCCCGTCGAGTCGACAATACTATCCATTCGAGGGAATTACCCACGATCAATCCCAGGCCAGCCTGATTGCCATTGGCGAATTGCTGCGACAATCGCGTAGCGCAAACTCATTTGCGTCGGAGATACGCAGGCTCTTTGATGTTTACGAATCGGTCGGCTGCGATCAACGTGGGACCGTGCTTTTCACCGGTTACTACGCGCCGATATTCCCTGCCAGTCAGACCCGCACAAGTCGCTTTTCCCATCCGCTCTATTATCGACCAGACGACCTCGTCACCGATCCACTGACCGGTCATCCGGAAGGCCGACGCACTGCAGATGGCAGTATTGTCCCTTACTACACCCGACAGGAAATCGAAACATCTCGCATGATGGCAGGACAGGAAATCATCTGGCTGGAGGATGCCCTCAGCGCATACCTTGTGCATGTCAATGGCTCAGCCAAGTGTCGAATTCCTGATAGCAACGAGTACGTCTTCATCGGCTATGCGGGAAAGACTGATCGGCCGTACGCCAGTCTGGGCAAAGCCATGGTTGAGGCTGGTCTGCTCGATGGGGGCAGTGTGACGCTGGCGGAGATCAAGCGCATCGCGCGTCGTGACCCTGATGCGGTGAAGAAGCTTATGTATCGCAATGAAAATTTCGTGTTCTTTACTGAATACGATGGGGGAAAGTGGCCGGCCGGTTCACTTGGCGTACCAGTAACGCGCGAATCGAGTCTGGCAACGGATAAAAGCATTTATCCCCGGGGTGGCCTTGTGCTGGTGGATACTGAAACGGTCGATTTTCAGCGCCGACGTCAACCGATCCTCCGTTTCATGCTTGATCAGGATACCGGCGGAGCGATCAAAGCGCCCGGCCGCGCTGATATCTTCATGGGTATCGGCCCCAGCGCAGAAATCCTCGCCGGCGGACAACATGCCGAAGGTCGATTGTATTACTTCTTCCTCAAGCCGCAGTATGTGAGAGATTATCTGGATCAGTAATTCACAATGGATGCGCTGCCCGGGGTGTATTCACCCCGGGCTAACTACGTTGAGAAATTTATTTAGCCCCCGGTGAACACACCGGGGACATTAATATTCGATATGAGGCCAATCCTACGGACATGGTCCCCAATGGCCAAGGATTGAGAAGATGTCATCGATGTTGACAGTGCAATCTTCCGTGATGTCACCAATACAGTATGGCGGGCAGGGATCATCGCAATCGCCCCATAAACCGAGCACTGCGAAAATGTCATCGATGTTGACATTGCCATCGTAAGTCAAATCACCAATACACGGAGGGATTGGCACAATGAATGTGTACGTTTCGGTTCGCTGGACCAAGCCATCGTCCACGGTGAGTGTTACGACCGTCTGGTCACCTTCTTCCGCATCGGCGGGAACGTGAATCTCGAAGTTGCCTTCGAATGATTCCTGGGCGTCCAGTGTCACGAGCTCGGAAGTTGAAGTCTGTACCCATCCGGCTGTATCATGAATGTCTATCTGCGCATCGCGACTTACGTTGCCGCAGTTCTGAATGAGCACGTCAATCGTGAATTCCATTGCGGGCTGGATCGCGGTTATGAATGTCGGGGGTGCGACGCAGTATGTGGTGAACGTATCACCTGGAAGAATGACAGGATCCGGATCCATGATGTCAGCAAGTTCGACGCCGGAATCCGTCAGGATCGTGTCCGCCTTGAGAGTGATGCTCGTTCCGGCATAAAGCCAATCATTGCCCGCTTCGTTGTTAGTCAGATCCAACGTGCCGCCGGGGGCGACGATGATCGTGATCGTTTCATCAGCCTCTATTGCCGGCTCGTTGTTCAAGGTCCCGATGGTCATGGAATCACCGGCTACGAGCGTGATGATCTCACCACTGAGGGTGGTATCGCCGGTGATCGTCACGTCCATGGGATCCAATACCACCTCGCCATCCGGATCGCCGGGTTCCAATACACCTGTATTCGTGACGTTGTCCCCGGACAGTACTGCATCGCCGCCCTCATACGGATAGGCGCCATTCCCGCCCTGAATCAATCCCATGTTGTTGGCTGTCCAGCCGAACATCCCGGCGTACCCTCCGTCGCCTGGATTGGAATAACCTCCGACAATCTCTGATTGCTGTGTATTGGTCACCGTACCCCACGGGCGAGAAGCCAATTCTGCCGGACCGGCAAAGTGACCCTCTTGGACCGAATCGCCGCCCTTGATCAGACCACCGTTCTGGTTTGTACCTGTTGTAGCAATGACGGATGCCGGCCCTGCCGATGAAGCCCACGAATTGCCTCCATTGATGGTTCCTTCGTTCACAATGTCGCAGGTGTTGTTAAGTGGAGGCCCACCGCCTTGAATCACAACCGGTCCGCCGACTCCACCTCGCCCGCCACGGATAAGGCCAAGGTTGGTCATCGTGACGGAAGGTGCAAAAGGATCCGCCGCTATGAGAACAAAGGTGCCGTACGAGAAAGGCGAACGCCAAGGCTGTGGACCGTCAAAACCGAGGATCTGGCCCGTCGATGTGACCAGCAGGCTTGAAGCTGCGGGCGGTTGGGCTCCGCCGACCGTGACCAGACCAACATTCAACTCGCCTGCGATCGTGATATCCGGAGAAATCACTGCCATCGTTGTCACAGTTCCGCTTGCTGTAACCGTCAGCGGACCGAGATCCCATATGGCGGGGGCGATCATCGTCCCCTCGACAGTCACATCCATCACGTCGGCTCTTCCGTCGCAATCCACCCAGGCGCCATCAGCTATGAACATGGGACCGCGAATGATCATGCCCTCCGTTATCAGAGAGCCGTTTACGGTCAGGCTTCCAACCACGACGGGAGCCTCCGCCCAAACGTCGTGATTGATGATCACTTCGGCAAACATACCCGGCACTGTATCCCCGCCCATCCAAGTGCTCGGGTTGCAGAATTCACCGTCCTGGAAGCTCACGAACACCTCGTCCACACCGTCGGGACATTGCGCGTGTGCGCCTGCATTAAAGCACAGTACAACAACAAACATGAGACAACTCAGAGACGCGATAATGAGCCGCATGATCTAACTCCTTTTTTCCATTTTTCCTGAATCGGTAATTCCCATTAGACCCTCGTTCCGATTCACGGTGGGGTATTATTGTTCTAATAGTAACACTCGCTGCAGAGAAACAAAAGATAATATTATCCTTTTTGCATTCGAGCCGTAACCATCCCTTAGGTTGCTTAAGTGCAATCAGCAACTCTCTCTAATTGGAGACAGTAAATACACTTACGCTCTATTCCGGATCCAGTGGCAATGGATCCTGAGAGCGGCCTTGCGCCCACTTACGGATATTCGGTAATAACACATCGGTGATGAGAATTTTGCCACATGCTGCGATGGGGATTGCCAGGAGCATGCCATAGACACCCATCACTGAACCGCCGGCCAGCACCACCACAAGAATCGTCACCGGATCGAGGTTTGTTACTTTCCCCGCAATCATCGGCGTCAGCACATAACCTTCAATTGTCTGCACAATGCCGAACACCAGCGTCGGCCAGAGGATGATACCCCACCATGCCATGCGCTCATCAGCCGGATTTTCCAGTTGACTGAACAGAAGCAGTGCAACCGCCAGCGGAACGCCCACACCGCCAAGATAAGGAACCGCGCAGAAGATACCAATCACCAGACCCAGTACGATCGCATACGGCACGCCGCAGATCCACCAGCCGATCGCAAGCATGATCCCCATGATCAGACTGATCACGATTCGCCCACGCACAAAACCAGCGACGACCTGATCCATCTTGCCCAGCAGATCGAGAATGTGATCTTTGTTCTTGCTCGGGATCAGTCCTCGGCCGAACTTAACCACATCCGGATACCACACACTGAAAAAGAAAAAGTAAAACGGAATAAGAAACGTCAGCAACCCGATCTGTAATATCACGCTGAACAGATGCAGGATCGGTTCTGCACTTTTTCGAATAACACTCCAGAGATTGTCGCGTGTTCCCGCTTCATCATCGACCGCTTGTTGCATCGCGTTTTCAGCGATGCGCTCATCAACGATGCGTTGCACTTCCTCTTCAGTCAGCCAGTGAACGGGCGGCTCTTCATCTTCTGCAATTTTTTCTGGTTGCTCTGCTGAATCCTCATC
>JANQEQ010000151.1 GCA_028278245.1 Phycisphaerales bacterium
AACATACTGGTGAGAACAGGAGAGTGAGCGACTTCCGGGGAATTCGTGTGGGGGGGAGGAGGTTGTCATGGGGTGTGATACAAGTCAGACCGATCAAAGTCGATTTCATTATTTGAAAGCTATTGCTCTTTTCGTCATGCTTCTGTTGTGTATCCACCAGGCAGGGGGGTGGTGTGTGCCGAATGAATGGGCGAAGATTCTGGCATCAGACGGCGCGCAAAACGACTACTTCGGTTTTTCTACTTCAATAAGTGGTAATTTGGCTTTGGTCGGAGCTTACGGTGATGACGACAACGGCGCCGAGTCCGGCTCGGCATATATCTTTAACTCCATTACAGGCCAGCAACTCTTCAAACTCATGAGTAATGATGGAGCTGCAGGAGACCAGTTTGGCTGGTCAGTCTCGATCAGCGGCGCAAATGCCATCATTGGTGCATTTGGAGATGATGATAATGGTCATGCTTCCGGCTCGGCATATATCTTTGACACGAACACGGGCCTGCAAACTGATAAATTGCTTCCTAGTGATGGTGAGACGGGAGATTATTTCGGTTACTCCGTTTCGATTAGTGGCACCACTGCTGTCGTTGGAGCTTACAGGGATAGTGACAACGGTGCCTACTCAGGATCGGCATACATATTCAGATTTAATGGTTCGACATGGGTACAGGAAGCTAAACTCCTTGCTGGTGATGGATCGGCAGTTGATTACTTTGGTTGGTCTGTCGCAATCAGTGGTACAACAGCAATCATTGGAGCAACTGGTGACGACGACAATGGTTTAAGTTCTGGATCAGCATACTTATTCGATACTGCCACCGGTATGCAAATTGGTGAAAAACTCTTGCCAAGCGATGGCGATGAAGAAGATCAGTTCGGCTATTCCGTTGCCATTAGTGGAATGAATGCTGTTATCGGAGCGTCATGGGATGACGAATTTGGTTACTGGTCCGGCTCGGCATATCTCTTTGATACCATCTCTGGCAACCAGATCACTAAATTACTGGCGAGTGATGCTGCTCGCGATGATCGCTTTGGTGAGTCTGTTGCGATTAGTGGAGATACTGTAATCATTGGTGCATTCCATGAAGATTGTCCTTCAGGAGGTACAAATTGTGGATCGGCATATGCATTTCAATATAATGGCCTAACCTGGGAAGAAGAAGCTAAACTTTCATCTAGTGATAGATATCCTCGCGACAACTTTGGTATCTCCGTTGCTATTAATAACGCAACTGCTGTAATTGGCGCACGTTTTGAGAACGACAGCGGAGGTAGCTACGGTTCAGGCTCGGCTTACATCTTCCACGGTTTAGGTGACCTCAACGAGAACGGCATCATTGATATCTGTGATATAGATTTCGACGGTCCAGTCGAAATCGCGAGCATTGGAGATCCGACTGATGTTGTTTCTATAGATTTCACCGGTGATGAAAGTAACGACATCGCGATCGCAGAACTCGGCGCCACGCCCAGTGATCCCGGTTACATTAAAATCCTGATCAACGATGGCACCGGAGTGAACTTTCCTATTCAACAGCCTACAGGTGTGGGGCGGGAGCCCACTGCGTTTGCCGTGGCAGACTTTGACGGCATCAACGGGCCGGATGCAGCAGTAACGAACTCCGGTGATGATGATGTCACTATCCTGCTCAACGATGGCAATGGAACAGGCACATTCGGCCCCAGAGTTGATGTACCCGTCGGCGATAATCCCAGCGACATTACATCCGGCGACTTCAACGGCGACACTTTCATCGACCTTGCCGTCACCAACAAGGATGACAACAATGTCAAGCTCCTGTTTAACGACGGGAATGGGAATTTCACACCACAACCACCATTTGCAGTGGGGGGGGCGCCCAGTAGCATTGTTGCGGGAACGTTTGATAACAATTCCACTATCGATCTGATCATCGCCTGTGAAGGTGATGACACTGTCAGGGTGTACACCAACGACGGCACGGGCGGATACACTCTTATACACACGATCA
>JANQEQ010000170.1 GCA_028278245.1 Phycisphaerales bacterium
CTGAAACTGTTGAAGCATTGTCATCATTATCTGAATTATTTGAGTTGATGAATTTTGAGCGGTTCGATATTTTGCTATTGGACGATCAAGAACAATCAGCACCTGCTCTATCTCAAACGATCAAAGTAATTCTACAAAGAGACTCTGTGCTCAAGATCATCGTTCTGAGCATGCGGTTGAGAGTTACTTTAGTGCAGCAAAGCATCCAGGCCGGTGCACGAGGCTTTATGTACAAACAAGATGAGCTGGATCATGTGCTGCTAACAGGCATCTACACGGTGAACCGTGATCTGGTATACCATTCCCCCAGAATATCTGAATTGCTCTCGAACCACAATCAACTGGTAACACTGAATAACCTGAAACCCCGTGATCTCAAGGTACTGCGATTGACGGCACAAGGCCTGACCGTGAAAGCGATTGCTGCTGAGATGGAGATTTCCACCCGCTCGGTGTACCGTGCACGTGACAAGCTATGTGAAGTGCTTGATGTACCCACGATTGAGAAGCTGGTGGATACTGCACGCGAGCAAGGATTATTGGATTGCGACTGAGACCCACATCGACAACTGAAATATTGCGTCGGGAGTGGGCGAAATTCGCCCATTTTTTGTCGCAAATTCCCTCGCGTTCGGACGGCAAATCATGCTACGCTGGCGTTATCCGCAGAGCGTGTTTCACGAGGATAGTATGGCAATACGCATCATCATCGCGGATGACGCCGACTTGATTATCCTGGGTGCACAGGCAGTGCTGAACGCCAACCTGTCAGAGACAGGCCATCGCTACAATGTAGTGGGTAAGGCACGCTGCATGAGTGACCTGCTGGTCGCCATCGAGGAAGGTCAGCCGGATGTGGTCATCCTGAACGAATGGATTCACAGTATCGACATTCTAAGCGCGGTCGAGCAGATCCGGCAACTGCATCCGAAGGTCAAGGTCATCGTCATGGGCGTGCTGGCCGACGGGCTGCTGATCCGCGATTTGTTTGTGTCGGGTGTGGATGGTTATCTGTACAAAAGTGACGATCTGTGTGAGCTGCTGGTTACCGCCGTCGATACGGTTATGCTGAACCGCCCCTATCTCTCACCGACGGCGAATGCCGAGTACCTCATTGCCATGCAATCGCCCAACGCCAATGACCGGCTTGACCCTGAAGCACGTCAGGTATTGCAACTGCTGGCACACGGTGAACATGCCGGGCAGATCAGTGAGCGGTTGGGCATCGACAAACGCCGCGTGTACTGGGTGCGCGAGAAGCTGCGCCGTCGTTTCGGGGCGAAGAC
>JANQEQ010000177.1 GCA_028278245.1 Phycisphaerales bacterium
TTGGAAAAAGAAAACCCTCGATTTTCATCGAGGGCAATTGTGTACAGATAGAGCGTGTGGGGGGAAGTGTGTGGGGGGTGGGGGGGTTAGGCTCCGAGGGTATAGCGGATGAAACGAGTGATGGTTACTCCCCCGGGCAGTATGTCCTTGATTGCCTGTGTTTCATCGTGCACATATTTCTGGTGCAGAAGTGCATTTTGTTCGAGGTATTTGCGTACCTTGCCTTCTGCGATCTTCTCTGCAATCTGTTCCGGCTTCCCTGCATCCTTCGCTTCCTGGATCGCCTCCTTTTTCACCGCTTCGATGTTCTCAGCGGGTAGATCATCTTCACTGATACTGGCCGGGCCGTGGAAAACGATATGCTGGCAGATGCCTTTGAGCAGGTCGTCGTTCGCATCTCCCTCGATCTGCACGATAGCGGCACGTTTGCCGTCGTGATGGAGGTACGAGCCGAAATGTCCACCCTGGATTTTGTCACCACGTGAAAAATTCGCGTTCTCTCCGGTGGAGATACGAATATCATCAATCCACTTGGTGATAGCATCGTTGGCGGAGACAGGACCGACCGGCATCGTAAATGCTTCGTCCGTGACATTCCGGATCATTTCCAGGAACGCCTCGTTACGAGCAGTAAAGTCAGTTTCGGTCTGCACTTCGACAATGACGGCCTGATCACCTTCGATTTTCACGCCGATGCGGCCCTCAGCAGTGGAGCGTTCCGTACGCTTTTCCATTTTGCCTTTGAGATGCTCACGAATCCATTCTTCCGCGGCAGCGGGGTCGCCGTTGGTTTCAGTGAGGGCGTTTTTACAGTCCATCATGCCCAAGCCGGTCTTTTTGCGTAATGCCATTACGTCTTTTGCGGTGAAGCTCACCTTGATCTTCTCCATATTCAAAAGTAATTCAATGATGTGTTGCAGAATTGAATCGGCGATCGGAGAAAACTCTAGCGCCGAGTTAACAGGCAAATACTCCCAAACGATTATTCCGTGGCTGGTTCAGGTGATGCAGCAACCGTGGATTCTTCTGAGACCGGTTCACCGGATGGAGGTGTCATATCGACGGCTGGTGGCGCGGGTGAATCATCAGCCCGGAATTGTGAGCGGGATGAGCGGCGCTTCGGTGCTGGTTCCTGTGCCGTATCGGTAGCGTCAGCTCCTTCGGCCGCCGCAGTGCGTCCGGCTTTCCCTTGTGTAACGGCTTCACAAATTTCACGAATAATCACTTCGATGGAGCGCATCGAGTCATCATTCCCGGGGATGGGGATGTCGACCATATCCGGATCGCCATCCGAATCAATGAGGCAAATCGTGGGGATTCCGAGACTTCGTGCTTCACGCAGCGCGTTGACTTCGCGCGTCACATCCACCACCACCAGTGCTCCGGGAAGCTTGTTCATGTTCCGGATACCCTGAAGGTTGCGTGTGATTTTTCGCTTCTCCCGCAGGAGTTGCGATGTCATTTTTTTCGAATAGGTGTCAATCTCGCCTGAGTCGACAAGGCGTTCAAGTTCCACGAGTCTTTTCAGACGCTCACGAATGGTGCGGAAGTTGGTGAGTGTTCCACCCAGCCAGCGCTCCACGACGTAAGGCATTTTGATGTCATTCGCGTATTTTTCAACGGCACCACGAGCCTGTCGTTTTGTACCGACCAGGCAGATATCCTTGCCGTCAGCAACGGTCTTCTGCACGAATTTCTTCGCCAGTAACAGGCCTTTGATGGTCTGTCGTATGTCGATAATGTGAATACGGTTGCGGACACCATAGATGTACGGGGACATCTTGGGATTCCAGCTACTGCGGCGTTGGCCGAAATGGATCCCGGCTTCAATGAGATCGCTGACGAGTGAGGGGGAGGACATGGGTCATTCCTGACGGGCAGTGGCACCGGCAAGATCGATCCGTGGGCGTCTCAGGAGAGGCAATCTTCTTGCACAAGGGCACTTAGGAGGGCTGAGCCAACATAAGGCTGAGCGGGATAAGAGAACAATCAGTCCGGCGATTGCCCACGAAACATCACCGGTTCGCCTGTCAAATCAGGCGAATTTCGTAGTTTAGCCCTCATCATAAGATCCCGCAACAGGTTTTTCCAATGAGACTAATCGTCGGGTGCGATTCGTTCAGGCTCTTTGAGGTCTTTCAATTGGCCTGCCACGATTGTGGCTATAGCTTGGCCGGTGACGTCCCACCCGGCAAAGGGGCAGTTGCGCCCGGTTGAGGCAAATTGCGCTGGATCAATGGTCCAGGCGAGATTCGGATCGATGATTGTGACATCGGCCGGGCCGTTTTCCTGGAGATAGCCTAAACCCAACTTGTCAATGCCGAGCAGTGATGCGGGATGATGTGTCATCATGGCGAGCATCTCAGTCCAATTGAGCACTCCATCAGTAATCAGTGCCCGGATGTACAAAGCCAGGGCACACTCCAGTCCGACAATGCCGAAAGCCGCATCAGCAAAGGGAACATCCTTCGTGCTGGCAGGATGAGGGGCATGGTCCGTGGCCAGGATTGTAATCACACCCTCAGCCACACTTTCTTTAAGCTGGTCGATATCTGCCTTGGCTCGCAGCGGCGGATTCATCTTTGCCTGTGTGCCCAGTTTCAGGCACGCTTCATCTGTGAGTAAAAGATGGTGGGGAGACACTTCGCCGGTTGCCGGCTGTTGCCTGGCGCGTGCCTGGCGTAGGAAGTTGACGGTGCCTCCGCTGGATATGTGTTGGATGTGATAATGACAGCCTACATCCTGATTCAATGTCAGGTCGTGTTGAACAATGATCTCTTCCGCGGTCCGAGGCCAACCGATCTGCCCCATGCTACCCGCCACCGGCCCCTCATTCATCGATGCACCTTCGGTAAGCAGGGGATCCTGGCAATGTTGCATAAAACAGCGTCCACTGTCCCTGGCTTGTTGTAGCACCGAATGAAGAACTTCGGCTGAAGCGATGCAATCACCATCATCGGTAATTGCCACAGCACCTGCATCTGTCAATGCAGCGATGGGAGCAGGTTCATCTCCCTTTCGTCCCAGCGTGCCACAGGCTGAAGAAAACAGGCGAGCTGAAGCAGTTTCCTGTGCCCAGTTGTATTGCTGGCGAATACGATCCGGTGAGTCCAAGGGCGGACTCGTGTTGGGCATTGCGCACACACTGGTGAAACCACCCCGTACAGCTGCGGATAAAGCGTGGGAGATGGTTTCCTCGTGTTTGCCCCCGCTGGGTTGTCGGCAGTGAACGTGCGGATCGATCAACCCTGGTGTGACGATACATCCCTCTGCATTGAACGACAGCGTATCTCGATTGGGAGAAAGCTGGCCGGGTTGTGTGGTAATCTGAGCGATCTTGTCATCGACGATAAGAATATCGCCAGTGTGGTCGACATTCTGTTTGGGATCAATGATCCGACCGCCCTGGATGAGAATATGTGTCATGTCCTTGCCGTCTGACGTGCCAGAAATCCTTTATGCCTGATCGTCATCCTTGATTGATGCAAGTGAGATTGGTTGCCCGGTTGTGACTTCCGTAACACCGTAATAATGCTAGTCGTCCTTTTTGGCTACTTCAATTGCATTGGTTTCACTGCGTTGGCAGGATATCGGCACGAGACATGAGATGAGCAGGGATAAGCTGAGGAGGATTCGCCGATCCATTTCTGTTCTCCGGTGAACTGTGTCGGAACATATCAACTCCGGCAATCAGCAAGTGGATTCGGATTTGAAGGTCAGTATAGCACCCTGAATCCAGATCAGGAGTATGAAGAATGCATGTCTGCTGTTTGATGGTTCCGGATTTTCACCAGGTAAAAACGAACATCGCCCACCAACAGCGGGCAGGCGATGTCCTGGAAAAGAAGGATCGTGTAGTCGTTGGTGATTTCTCAACAATCTGTATATCGGTTTTTAGTGGCCGGGGCAGCAACTTGACTTGGAAGACGGGCAAGTTGCCGGCTTATCATCGAACGCACCAGGATTGGTCGTGGCACCGCCGCAACTACCTTTGGACTTATCGCATCCTGCCTTGGAAGAGGGGCAAGTTGCCGGCTGATCATCGAACGCACCAGGATTGGTTGTGGTGCCGTCGCAGCTGCCCTTGGCCTTATCGCATCCAGCCTTGGAGGAGGGGCAGGAAGCCGGTTGATCGCCAAAAGCGCCGGGATTGGGTCCGCCACAAGTTCCACAGCACGCCTTGGCGTCACCACCACAGGTACCACAGCACGCTTTGGCTTTTCCGGCACTACAGGACTGCGAGCATTCCTTACTACAATCTTTTACCGCGCCAGGACTGGCATCATATTGTGAAGAAGTCGTTTCACAGCCAGTGAAGGTCAACGCCAGTGTCAGGCACAGCAAACTCAATAACATTTTCATGGGGAGTACTCCTCGGTTCAGAAAATCCAGAATATCAATGAATCAGAGACAGTGATCCCCTCGAAAGTTGAATGAACCTGATGCAAACGGTAGCACCAGCGGGGGAACGTAACCCTCGCTGAACCGTTTATAAAGCATGGATATTCCCGCTATTTCTGAAAAGACTCACCCGGATTATCATCAATTTCTTGTTGCTGCCCAGAGGGGCGTAGAATAGATCCTGATGTCCGAGCAAGGCGAAACATCCAACGAATCAAACCAGGACAACGCGATTCATAAATCAGATCACAGAGAGGCTCTAGCCAGGCAAGCCAGATTTCTACCGGATGTGCCTGGTGTCTACCTGTTCAAAGATAAAGACGACAAGGTCATCTATGTCGGGAAAGCCGGTTCGCTTCGCCACCGCGTCGGATCGTATTTCGTTCCATCGGCGGATCTGGGACCAAGAAAGCAACCCATGCTCGAGATCGTGACGGATTTTGACACCATCGAGTGCGAGGGTGAGTGGGAAGCACTTCTGATGGAAGCTCGGTTGATTAAAGACATTCATCCCCGATTCAATTCGATGCTTCTGGATGACAAAACCTACCCGTATCTGGTCGTTACCACACGGGAGGATTTTCCCGGTGTTTTTGTCACCCGGAATCCAGCGGATGTTCGCTTCAAGGGTGGGCGGATTCTCGGACCATTCACTTCGGTTACCGCGCTCCGAGAAGCGACTCAACTACTCCAGCGTGTTTTTAAATTCCGCACATGCACCTTGCGTATTACCGAAGGCGATCCGAAAAACAACCAGTTCAGACCATGCCTGCTCTATTCGATTCACCAATGCAGTGGACCATGTGGCGCGAAAATCACAAAGGAGTTGTACCGTCGGGACATTGACCGGCTGTTGCGTTTCATCGATTCCAAAAGGAGTGCCATGCTACGTGAACTGAATGAAGAAATGGATATTGCATCGCAGGAGCAGCGATATGAAGAGGCTGCGGTGCTGCGCGATCAGATCCACGCGATTGAGAAACTCGATGAGCGCGAGCGTCGCGCCCGTCGTGGGGAATACGATTGGCAACCGGAAGTCACAAGCCTGGTGATGGAACCGGGCGCAAGTTTACAGAGTCTGCAACGCGCTTTAGACCTGGAGGAACCGATTCGTTGTGTTGAGGCCATCGACATCGCACACCTGCAGGGCGGTGAAACAGTCGGATCGAAAGTCAGTTTTATCGATGGTCGGCCGTTCAAAAGTGGCTACCGCCGTTATCGCATCAAAGCGAAGACCGACGGCGATGATTACCACGCCATTCGTGAAGTGGTCGGTCGGAGGTATCGTGATGCAGGCGAGGGTCAGGAACTTTACCCCGATGTGATCCTTATCGATGGCGGTCTGGGCCAGTTGCATGCCGCACTGGAATCTTTCGAGAAGCTTTCACTGAAACCGCCGATGGTAATCAGCCTGGCGAAAAAGGAAGAACTGATCTACGTCCAACAACGCACTAGGCCGATCAAACTCGGGCGGGATAATCCCGGATTGAAGTTATGCCAGGCTATCCGTGATGAAGCGCACCGCTTTGCGCAGCACTATCACCACATCCTTCGCAGGAAGAAAGTGCTGGAAGAGGATTGATTGTTTGCAGTCGCAGGTTGGATGATAATCAGGATGCTCCCCGGATCTTATGGCATCAAGGCAATGAGACCACCATCAGACAGTCCAAGTTCCTCGCGGATCTTGAGCAATCTGGGAATACTGTCAAACTGCCGACAACATAAATCGTAATCCTCCTCCGCAACATGACCCATTCGTTTCAGTTGTCTTTCACGACTGGTCAGTAATGGCTTCAACTTATCACACACAAAATCATCACAGTGCGCGCAGTTGGGAATCCCCTTTTCGATCACACACGGCCGAACCTGGCAATTAATATCCGCCAACCGTCCATTGTCACATTGGCAACCATCACACTGCACGTTGTCGACGGTGTAACGCGTGTGTCCGTAGAACTTCCGCCATCCATCCACCAATCGCTGTCGTATCGATGGATCGGGTGAACGGGCTGCACACAAATCACATCGGTAACCACAACGTGCGAGCATCTCACTCATGGTTCAATTCCTTTACCTGTACTGAATTGAATCGACATCCGGCGGAGCGGTTGCAGTCTCCCAGAAGTATTCACATCACGAAGTTGTTACAGGATACTGATTCGACCGTGTCATCGTCATGAACGAATCGGTAATGATCGCGTCATCATGATCAAATGAACATTTTACATTGTTGTCTGAAAAGAAAATCACGCAGGGCTGGGGAGGATGCCGTCTGCCGGCTCATCACCGACGCTCTCTTCCGGTTGTGTAGACGGAAGGGGTTCCGTCTGCGCTTGAGACACCTCTTTGGACAGCAGTTCAGATATGGTCGGCTTGTCCAGCCGCTCACCACGCATGATTCTGTGAACATCATCGCCGGTGAGCGTTTCATATTTCAACAGTGCTTCAGCTATTGCCGTGACTTTATCCCAATTTGTGTCGATGAGTTGTTCAGCTTCAACATATGCCTCATCGATAAGTCGCTTAATTTCCTCATCAATGATGCGAGCGGTTTCGTCGGAGTAATCCTTTTCGGGGATAAACCGTTCTTCCGTATCAGTACCGGAGTAACTGACGAATCCCAATTTGTCTGACATCCCCCAGTCCAGGATCATGTGTCGGGCGTACTGGGTTGCATTCTGAATATCCATCGCCGCACCCGAGGAGATGTCATCTGTTTTTCTTTCCTCAGCGATGCGCCCGCCGCAGAGAGTTCTCATCGTTGCCGTGAGATACTTCTGCCCGACACCGTAGCGATCCTTTTCCGGAAGGCTGAATGTTGCCCCGCCGTAGTTGCCCCGCGGGATAATTGTGACCTTGTGAATGGGATCGGTGTCTTCCAGCAGAGCCTGAATGACCGCGTGACCTGCTTCGTGATAGGCCGTGGCAATCCTCTCCTGTTCCTCGACTTTTCGACTTTTTCGGATCCGGCCGAAGCGGATCTTGTCTCGCGCCTCCTCAAAATCTGCCATCTCCACGTGGTCCTTATTGGCCATGGTGGCGAGGATTGCCGCTTCATTCACTACTGCCGCAAGATCTGCACCGGAGAACATCGGTGTGCCTCGTGCAACCCTCTCCAGATCCACATCGGAACAAAGTGTTATGGTCTGGGCATGGACTTCAAGGATCTGCTTTCGGCCAATCAGGTCCGGCAAAGGTACCTGAACCTGGCGATCAAAACGTCCCGGTCGAGTCAACGCGGGATCCAGAACGTCTGACCGGTTGGTGGCAGCGATAACGATAATCTGATCGTTAACTTCAAAGCCATCCATCTCAACCAGAATTGCATTGAGCGTCTGCTCGCGCTCATCGTGCCCACCGGTGGTAAAGCCGCCACCTCGTCTCCGTCCGACCGCATCGATTTCATCTAGAAAGATAATGCAGGGGCAATTTTCCTTGGCCTGTTTGAAGAGATCACGTACCCGGGAAGCACCCACACCGACAAACATTTCAACGAAATCTGATCCGGAAATCGAGAAGAACGGGACATCCGCTTCACCGGCAATCGCTTTGGCCAATAAAGTTTTTCCACATCCGGGAGGACCGACCAGCAGTACGCCGCGAGGGATACGACCGCCCAATCGCTGAAATCTTCGCGGATCTTTGAGGAACTCGATAATCTCTGTGACTTCCTCTTTTGCCTCATCAACTCCGGCTACATCTTTGAAGGTGACATCCACCATGTCCTTGGAGGAGATACGGTGACGCGATTTGCCGAAGCTCCCCAGCATTCCACCTGGACCGGCCCCCGCGGAGCGCATCGAACGTGCAATGAAAAACCAGATGATCAGAACGATGAGCAGCAAAGGTGCCAGTGAAATGAACAGTTGCGTCCAGATCGAGGTGCCGGTCTTGGCAATCACCTTGACGTTGAGAACCTTGAGTTCCTTGAGGTACCACTCTCGATTCGCACTATCGATGGGAACCCAGATAGGAGTGGGATTTTCGCCGGATTGAAATCCCCCTTCGCCGGGCTTAATGAGAGCAGTGACCCGGTCGTCTTTGAGCGTGACGGTTTCGTCTTGAATATCACCGTTGGCGATGAACTGTGTAAACTCATCCCAGGTGGGGATTTCCTTACCGGCTCTATTCCCGTTGAGGAAGAGGAAGAGCACAATGAGCGCCCCAATAATGATGACCCAGCTCAGCAATCCGCGGGTGAACTTTACCGGCGGAGGGGATTGCGGTCCCCGCTGATCTGATCCGCTCGGCTTGTTCGGCGACTGATCGGGGTTAGGCTTCTTATCCGGGTTGTGATCCTGATCCTGGGTCATGAAGTTCTCAGTTGTATATTCACCATTTTATCCTGCATCGGGACGACAAAATTTGCAAATTACCTGTGATCAACGGTGAAAAAATCAGGGAGGATTCGATTGAAATATCATTCAATGTTCGTAAGGCTATATTTTTCAGTGATTTGCGTCATCTTGGGCATAAATTACCATTCTGCCTGCATTTCTCTCACAACATCACGCACGAGTAGTTGGATGGCAGAAAGTTGACCAATCTCAATGGGTTCTCCAGTTGGGGCTGAGGGAACAAATAAACCGTGACCTTCAAAAGAACGTCTTTCCACGAGGATTTTATTCGTTCTCAAATCACGCCATTGAAAATCGATCGTCACACGCACAATGGCTTCTTCAGTCAAACCCGTGAGCGGTGATTTCGAGAGCTGCCGTAGTTCCACATGGCGAATCTGCCCTGTCAGTACGCTATCCGCTTTGGATTGTGTTGTGATCTTGTAGGGCGTATGAGTTTGTACTTCCTTGACCAGCGCATCGGTCAGGTCAAATTCCAGCCCTCGATAAAATGTCGGATTATCAAAAATAGGGATGGCTATACTTCCCACGGTGGTCGGGTAAATCGTTTCGGTCGAATACCCCTCAGTTGGGTCTGTAGCACATCCGTGCATGATCCACATCAATGATGTAAGCAGGAGTACAAGCCGAACACGTTGAATCATGGCGCTATCTCCTTGGCCGGAGCTTCATTCATCTGCTCAGCTTCGGCTTCAGGTTCAGAATCATCTTCAACCGATGTGAGCGGAGATTCTGTCAAGTCAATCAAACCTGCCTGATAAGCGGCGTAATCAGGGGCTTCATCCAGCACCGATTGTGGGAGTTCTGGAATGATTTCATCAATCAGACGCAGCGCAGAAGCAGTTGCCAATGACCGAGGATATTTTTTAACCAGTCCACGGATGGTGTATTCAGCAGAAATGTAGTCACGGATTTTGAGGTACCATTTGGCTGTGTTGAGCATTTTTTGAGCACGAGATTCATCGATTCGGGCGATCAGAGCACCACTGCCGATCTTTTCAGCAGAAAGTGGTGCCGTCTGCTCCAGTTGCTTCAACTCAACCCGAGCATCAATTAAACCCGTGGCATCAAACTCCGGACCTTTGAAAGATGCCAGGTGTGCATAGATGAGCCGCCGCTTAGCTGTGTCCACCTTTTCAGACTGGGGATAATTGATGATGAAAAGATCATATGCGTCTGCAGCAAGCTGCATATCCCGTCTTCGAAAGTAGAAATCAGCTAATTCAATGCCTGCTTCCTCAGCAAGTTGACTGCCCGGCATACGTTCCTGGATTCGGATCAGCAATTCCTCCGCTTCGTCTGCTGCGCTGAATATCCGTATTCCCCAGATTTTTCGTTTCGTTCCGTGGGCGTAAAGTTTCGCAATCTCGAGTTCGCGTTCAAGGGCAGTCACAAATGCTTCTGCGCTTGGGTAGAGTCTGGCAATAGCTTCATACTCAAATGCAGCCTGGTAGTACGAATGTTGTGCCATGAGCGCGTCACCACGAATGAGGAATGCATCCGGCCGTAGGGGGTGGTGTTCATATCGCTCCAGCCACTGACCCGCCATTGTTTCCGCTCTGTCGTATTCCTCGTTGGCAAGTGCCTGTCGAGCCAGCGATAATTGAGCCTCGGGCGATCCCGGTTCGGCTGATTCAACCTTGGTCCACTGGTCATCTTCGGTCAGCGTGTATGACTCCTGGGCTGATGTCCGGCAGGAAAGAAAAGCAGCAGTGATCACCGAAATGAAGGTGAAATACCAGCTTGATTTGCGTAGGGAGGATACTGTCATGGCCAAAATGGTATGCCGAGGTGATGACTTCCACAAATCTCATAAGACATTATGAGCATTCAGTCCAGACGGGACGATGGTACAATGCCATGCTCAATACTCTCCCCCGGAGATAACGAACGGAAGGAAATATCAAACATGTCCCACCACACTCCCCCCCAAATAGCCAGACACAGGTCCACGATCAATAGAACAAACCAGCACTTCATTTCACGATTGTTCTTTTTGACACTGCTGACCCTTAATTTCCTGAGTATTGCTCAGGGTGAAACACCGGTTTCTGATGAAGGTATAACCCAGATCCAGGATAAGCCCGCAGTCCGCGTCATTGCGGTTGAAGGTGAGGTGGTCATTGCCGGAGATGACGGTCCAACTGCTGCAAAAGTTGGAGATCGTCTGCCCTTGGGAGCAACATTGCAGACTGGCAAGGGCAGTAGAATCGTGTTGTCCGTGGAGGATTTATCTGCCAAGCCAGCTCCAAAACCGATCTTGCTGAACCTTGCTGAGGAAAGCGAGATCAATCGTCTTGTGCCACAGGAATGCAACCCATCGGGTCCTCCACTGGTGGTTAGTTTGAAGGAAGGCATATGCCGAATAGACAGCCATCATGTCGCTGAGGGTGCTCCGGTTATACTTCGCTGCGGATCATGGGCTGTCGATTTGCGAGGCTCAGATACAATCACAAAGCGAATCGCTACAGATGACCACACTGATTTCCTGGTAGCACATGGAACCATCGTAGTTCAGCAAGGTGAACGGAAGATATATATCCATGAAGGCAAGACGCGATCGTGTGTGGGAGACAAGCCCAAAGGAGCCAGGCAGTTTGCCCAGGCGGACTGGGACAAGCTGGTGGAATCCATGCAGATTACGGGGTTTGACCGGCCTGACCTCTCACCACAGCAGGCACAGAAAGATCAGTATGTCTATGTTCGTTTTGAGACTTCGCTTGGTGATATTGATGTGGCCCTGAACGAGGGTAAGGCACCGAAAACCGTTGCCAATTTCTTGTCATACGTTGATCGTGATTTTTACTCAGGCACCATCTTTCATCGTGTGATCAAAGAAAATATCGTGCAAGGTGGCGGTTTTACTGCGAACCTGACACCAAAAGAAGTCG
>JANQEQ010000005.1 GCA_028278245.1 Phycisphaerales bacterium
GATGTGGGGGTGTAAATGTGTGGGTTGGACAAGCCGGATTGGAGCGAGCCGCAGGCGAGCGCAGGCCCGGGTAATCTTCATGTGGGGGAAGACCGTGGGTGTGGGGGGGGGGGGTGAAATTGACCCGGATCCGCTAGTCATTTACACTGAAATATTCAGGGCCATTGGCGCAGCTGGCTAGCGCGCTTGTATGACACACAAGAGGTCACTGGTTCGAGTCCAGTATGGCCCATTTCAATTACCCCAGGTACGCACAAAACGTGTACCCTCCTGTGTAGGGAGTGTTGTTGTGAGGTCAAAAACAATAAGCAATTACCCGGATTCGATTTCGAATAGCGCTGTCACTCTCACAAATTGAGATCAGACCAATCATGATTTACCACTATATTCAAAGCTGATGCAGCATCGAAAATGTGTGTTTTAGGGATGAATCCCCTTCATCTGATATATCCAAACATCAGTCGATCTATGAAACGCTCGTAGGGGGGTAAATATGCCTAGAGATCCGCCATTGTGTAAGAACTTGCATAAGAACATCAACAAATAAACTGTCACCTACGAAACGACAGTTTGAAACAACAATTTATTTGCATAGGACAATTCAAATGTATTCTGATGAAACTAAATTGCGCATTACGATTGACATTTTTAGTGGTAGAGAAAATCCCACGATCGAGTATTCCGGAAAACATCTTGATGAAATATGTGAGCGCCTATCACTCAAACGCTCTTTTCGAACGAGAGAGCTAGGTTTACCACCTATTCCTACTCTGGGCTACAGAGGACTCATGATCGAACAGCATGGAACACTGTCCATCAAGGAATTGCCAAGAGCGTTTCGATTAGCTTCAGGAGCAGCATTTGGCCTAGAGATGTCATATCAAATTGCAGATGAGGATTTTGAGGATTTTGTTTGTGGTAGTGTTCCGAAAGAACTACCAATAAATGATCTCAGAAAAGAAATTGCTCAATACAAAGAGCTTGTTGATTTTTGGAACCAATATCGTTGGAGGAATGGTATAATCAAGACAATCGAGAATAAGTGTAAATGTGCTCCAATTTACGAACCAGACTGGTGGAATGTATCATCACGACAGGGTTACAACAATTGTTACAACTATGCTACAAACTATCGAAGTAACACGTATGCACAACCGGGTCGTGCATCAGGAGCAATGTACAACAACCTAAACTGTGTTGAAGTAAAAGCAGGTGCGATCGCGGATGAATTAATTGATAGCCCAAGCTCCGACAACAAGTGCCCCGAGGTAGGACATTTAGTAGCATTAGTTGTTTGGCCAAATGTCGATTACCATTGGTATAGAAAAGGCAAAAATGGACAGTGGTCACACAAAATGGGAGGCACACCAGTAACTAATTTGGATAATAGCGGAAATACTATTAATGACCCCAGAAATGCTGATCGAGGAAGTTATAGTGATTTTTGCACTTTTATGATTGTTAAACATGGACATATAATGATCAATTAGCTGAGGAGATAGTCTGAAACATGGCAAAGTGCACTGCACAAGCCTTTATTTTCTCTGGACGTCCTGATCCAACATGGTTTGTTGGAAATCAACATTCACGACGACTTGAAGCCATGTGGAATCAACTCGAATCGTTAGATACCCCTCAATCTTCGACACGTAAACTAGGATACTCCGGTGTCTCGATTACATATCCAAGTAATATAGAATACTTTGCTTTTGAAATGTACGTACAAAAGAAGGTAGGTAATAGATACGAATGGAGGAGAGATGAAGATAGGGATTTTGAACGGTATTTATTATCTACTGCACCTCAAGGTTATATCCCTAATGAAATTATCGATTCCTTGATGTAGTACAAATAACGAATCCATTTAATCATCGATTACTCTATTGCAATACATTAGAGTAATCGGTGATTAATGGTAAACATTGAATACCGAATTGAGATTGCATAGGTAGTGCAATTTGATATATTCCAGATTGCGCAGGCTTGTTCGATGATCTTTTTTCTTTGGCGGTGTATTCCTGCACATCTGAATAAATCGACCTCGGATACTCTAGATAATTCATGATCTATATCAGCAATTCGTACCGGGTGTTGGGCGAGTAGGTATCAGACGATTCAATCTGGCTTTTTGCCGACCCTGTTCCCTACAACCTCACTTCATCCGGCCAGGGATCTGCGATCGACGCTCCCCACAACTGTCCGATGGAGTTGAGTGAGAACGTGTCTTCCAGCACGTGCAGCCAGTAGGAACCGGCATCAGAAAGCACGACCTCTTCATCATTGCTCTTCAGGAATCCAAGCGCAGAAAGCACTTTCATGTGGCGGCCGTAGATCCGATCAAAGTCAACGCCAAATCTTTCATAAAACTGATCTCTACGGAACCGTGTTTCGTAGATTCTCCAGTAGAGCCACCCCGCCATCTGCATTCTTTCTGTCAGATCGGTTGCCAGGGCAATCGGGGATTTTCCGCTCTCCATCGCTTCGATATATGCTCGGGTACTGAATGTGTTGAGGTAGAACACATCTCGTAAATATGTCCCCCCGCTAGCGCCGAGGCCGAAGTAGAGCGGCACGGTCACAGAACAGTATTTCTGCACACCCTTCCGGGTGAAAGCCCAGACGGAAGAACGGTCAAAGCCCGAGCCATAAAAAATGTCTTCCAAGATGCGCAGCATCTTTCTCCGGGCAAACAAATGCGAAAGGTACCCATTCTTCGCTGCGCCATTCTGGCCCCATTTTGTGTAAGGAAAATTAAACAGCGGATAGGTCGCGGTCTGGTGAATACCTAAATCCACGAGCGTTTCACCAGCTTGCTCAATTTCAGCAAATGTCTGACCGGGCAGGGCAAAGATCAAATCCACGTTGACACACTGAAATCCCTTCTCGACAGCACGAGAGACGGCATCTTTCGCGTGAACGACTGTATATGGCCTGTGCAGGGATTTGAGATGGTGATCCTGAAAAGCCTCAATACCGATGCTCAGATATTCAACACCCATATCGGTAATCGCATTGAGGGCATCTTCCGTCAGGTCATTCGGATGGCTTTCCATGTGAGGCGCACAATCCAGGTGAAATGCACTCTTCGCGTGATTGAGAATCTTCTCCATTCCCGAGTTGAGCATCGTTGTGGGAGTACCCCCACCGATATAGAAGGAAGTTACCGGCCGACCATCGACAAGCTCTGCATACAGATCGATCTCCCTAATGACAGCATCTGCATACCGTCGAGACAACTCTGGATCGAAAATTTCCCTGTTGTATGGGCAGTAGGGGCAGATCTGACGGCAGAACGGGATGTGAAGATACAGGCCGAAGTCGTCAATATCACGGAAGTGATCCTCAAGCGAGGGGATCCTTCTGCTGAGCAATATTTGATCTTCACCAGTGAGCAGTTTTCGCAAACGGTTACGAAAAAAAACTTCGAGCAGCATCGGCAAATCCTATCTGCAGACAGGATACACGCAATGTCGTGGTGCGGTACGGATTTCAGATGGATTTCAATCCATATACGGGACCAAAGTGGTCTTCCAATGCACAAGCAGCGAGTTCGTGATGATCGATTATTTGATATATCCTAGATCGCGTAAGCGTTGCTCGATGATCTCTTGTTCGTCGGCGGTGTATTCAGGCGCGTCAGAAGAGCCGTCACCGGTTATGCCTGATGAACCATGATCTGCATCGTCGATTCTTACCGGATGCTGGGCGAGCCAGTTTGGATCCATGGCCGCGGTCATTGTTCTGCCATCCATTACTGCGGGGATTTCAAGTCCGCGCAGGTGCAGGATGGTCGGCGCCATATCCATGAGATGTAGTCCTTCGACGCTTGAATCCTTGAGGAAAGGTTCGCCCATCCCCAGGAATATGCCGTGGATGTGATGATCACCCGAGATAAGTTTGGGATCCTCTCCGGGCATCAGCGGTTGATCATCTTCAATCGGAGGTGCATCAGCGGGCATTGCCAGGCCGTGGATGATCATATCCTCACGCCACCTGATGAGGATATCTTCACCGGGTGCGGTGTGGTTTCCCTGATAGATTTCACTTCCGAGGAATATGTCACGGACGATGCTGTCGCCTGATTCTGAATCGCGCATCCGGCTAATACTTTCACGGAGGTCTGCTAACAGTGCCGGGGCATCATCCGGATCTACGACGCCGTTGCCTTCCCTGCCTTTGATGTTCAATCGAAGTCGTGGGAAGTCACCGATGGAGTAGGCACGGGTTTCGGACCAGTCGACGCCGGAAAAATGCGCCTGGCTTTGTACCCAGTTGCGCAGCCCGGGCAGCAGGCGTGCAAGGCGCTCCTTAGTTTGGCGGCCGGTATGTGAAGTCACGAACTTTATCGCTTTGGATGCGAGACCACTACTGCTCACGTTCCTTTTTCGATACGTAAGGTATCCATGCGCCGCCAACCACGAATTGAGTTGACTGCTGGCCGGGCATTTACAACCAAATCCATGGTCCGACAGAATGAGCAGCGTGTCATCGTCTGTCATCTTCTTCAGGATCAATCCCAATCCTTCATCGACACGTCGATATACGTCATCGATCACTCTGCCGAACTTTGCAATCTCCGATTGCGAGATATTGGCATACTCCGGGTGGCTGGGATCCATCCATTTCCAGAAACAATGCTGTGCGGCATCGAGACTTCGATAGACGAAAATTAGACAATCGACGGGCTTCTTCTCCAGCAGGACGTTCAATGCCTGGGTCTTGGATTGAAGTTCATCCATGAGCAGATCGACGGCTTCGGACGGATTCCCACGCGCTATTGCAGAGGTTAGACCCGGTTCGACCATGTAATCCCGACCCATTTCGGATTCCAGGTGGCTGATGAAATCTGCCGGGTAATCGAATCCGGTTGATTCCTTGCCCGGACCATCCAGACCGGCGATCGCATATCCATGCTCAAGCGGTTCGGAGGGATAAGTCATCGGAATGTTGATCAGACCGGTCGATTGGCCGTCCTCATCGAGGTGCTTCCATAAGGCGGGCACTTTGCGATGACCGCCGTTGATGAACTTGATGGAGTATGTTTCAGGCTGAAATTCGTAAAACTCGTAGATTCCGTGCTTGCCGGGATTGCAGCCGGTAAACATGCTCGTCCACGCTGCGGCCGATCTCATGCTGTGGACGGATTCCAACGGACCGTGTACTCCATTGCGCATGACCTGGCGAAAATGTGGAAGGTCACCTGCATCAATCAGGCGATTCATGACGCTCCACGTCGCTCCATCAACACCCAGGACATACGTTCGGCCGGTCGGTTTGCTCATAGCCGATCATCTTAGCAACCCTGATGCGTCATTGGCCAACTTTGCCACGAAGGCCGAAAACACACTTCAGGATATGCTTGGCCTGGTGGTTGTGTTCATCTATCCTGCAAACCACTATGCACCCCCACCCCCCCACACCACCCCACACACACCCACCCACACACCTGCGTAGAACAGGTCATCCCCATATCACTCGTTTGTTCCTTGTATTTGGACTCGTGCTGCTGCTTCTGACGGGAAGTTGTCAAACCGCAGTTCAGGAAGATCGAACGGTTGAGACGCAACTCCAGCGCATCGTGATGATCGGTGCGAGCGCAACGCACGGCTTCAACGTGGTGCATCAGGGATCGCAGATTCATCTTGCACAAGTACTCGATCAGATGATTCTTGTTCCCCATGAGCCTGTTCAGTCGCATACCGATCTTTTCTTCTTTGCGTATTCGGTCCAGCGCGGATCACAACTGGTCGAGCAGGCACTGGCAGATAATCCCACACTGATTGTGGGAGTCGATTTTCTTTTTTGGTTCGGTTACGGCCAGACAAATCGAGAGGGGAATACCCTCACATCTGAAGAGGAAAGACTGCAACTGCTCGAAGAAGGTTTGATGCTGCTCGAACAATTCACCTGCCCGATGGTAGTCGGTGACTTTCCCGATATGACCCCTGCGGTAGGTATTATGCTCGCTCCAACTCAGATGCCCGCTTCGGAAACACTGACTGCCCTCAATCAGCGTCTGCATGAATGGGCAAACGCCAAGCCGCATGTCCGTGTCTTTCCACTTTCACGACTTGTGGATTCGATGCGTGCAGATCAGGATTTTTCTATCGGATCCTATGAATGGCCGGCAGGTTCATCGGCAAAGCTGCTGCAGCCGGATCAACTGCATCCCACTGCATGGGGTCTGGTGGCAATTTGTCAACAGATCGCTAATGACATGACATCAGATTATCCCCAGCAGAGAGAGCGACTCTTTGAATTTGAGCCCGAAACAATCTTAAACAGACTCGAAACTCAGATCACATCTGATCAGTAGATTCAGTTTGTTCCTCTGTTGCCGGGAGATCCTCCTCCGGGGTATCGAGCAATGTCACCTCGATATCGCTTTCAATATCGACCTGAACGACAGTGACTCGGCGCTGCCTTACCAGTTCGAGGGTTGCCAGAAACAAACCTACACGTTGTGGTTGGCCGCTCTCGGCAAATACTTCCTGCAGTGTCAATGAGTTTCGTTCAGTGCGTTGCAGGCGATCCAGCAGATCTTCCTGATAGAGCGCGATGGGCGTGTCATCCATTTCAACGTGATGATCGCCCAATCGATTCAGATCGATCGCGGACATGATGTTTTCATACGATGAAGACAAATCGAGAACATGCAGGTCTTCCAACTCCAGCGCGGCAGGTTCGATCGGCTGATCCTGATGAGATCTCTTGCCCGGCCGATTTGGATATCGCTTGAGGAATTCTTTTCTGCCTGCTTCGAGATTTTCTGCAGCCAGACGAAACCGTTGATAGGCCAACAACTGCTGGATCAATTCGTAACCGGGGTTGTCTGCCTCTGATGGATCGCTCACCCCGACCAGGCCGCCCTCATCAGATCTGGATTTCTCAGCATCTTCAGGAGGCATCAGTGTGCGGCTCTTGATTTCGATCAGCGTTGCCGCCATGACGAGGAATTCCCCCGCCAGTTCCACATCAATATCCTCGATCTGGTTCAGGAGCAGGAGGTACTGATCGGTGATCTCAGCCAGCGGAATATCAACAATATCGACTTCCGTCCGCCTGATGAGATAGAGCAGGAGATCCAGCGGTCCCTGGAACATATCCAGTCGCACGGTGTAGAATTCCTGCCGATCCGTGTGATCCGAAGGGTTTGATGGCGGGCTCTGCTCATCCGCCACGACCTGTTCCGAGTCTGTATCGGTTTTTATTTGCTCAGTTTGATCGCCAGATGTACTCATCCAAGGCATAATACAACCAATGACCGTCATGCATCCAACTTCAAAAAAGATTCAATCCGATGACTCCGATCCGACAGTCGGCAGCACCAGTGAAATGACGTTTTTAGCCAATGCGCTCAAAGCTGAATCAGATGCTGTTCGACGTATCGCAGATGGCCTGGCAGAGGGCGACATCTTCCAAACCTGGGTCAAGGCGATTGATCTCATCGAATCCTGCCGAGGGCACATTGTGGTTTCTGGTATGGGGAAGTCCGGTCTGATCGGGGCCAAGATTTCCGCCACCTTCACCAGTCTCGGCCAACCTTCCAGTGTGATCCATCCTTCTGAGGCGGTACATGGCGATATCGGCCGGGTCCGTAAAAATGATGTCGTGATGTTGCTGAGCTATTCAGGTCAGACCGAGGAAGTCGTCAATCTTGCCGGCATATTGAAAGCAGATGGTGTCCCCTGCCTGGGCATCTCCAGCAATTCGGAATCAGACCTGGCACGTTTATCCACGGTTCATCTCTGCCTGGGTGATGTGACCGAAGCGTGCCCGCTGAATCTCGCACCCACTGCGTCGACCACCGCGATGCTTGCTATCGGAGATGCGCTGGCACTGGCCACCGCGCGCAGAAGAAACTTCAGCACCGATGAATTTCACAAATCTCATCCCGGAGGATTGCTTGGAGCCGGGCTACGCCCCATTACCGATGCGCTGCGTTTCAGGGTTGGAGATAATCTGCCGGTGGTCAATGATTCAGTTACGGTTGCCGAGGCGCTGGAGCAGGCAGCATCTGACCGCAGGGCCGGGGCAGTTGTCCTGATCGATGAGACCGGCCAACTCTCCGGAATATTCACCGATGCGGATTTTCGCAGACTTATGAGAAGTGATCCGCAGGGCATGGCCCGCCCGATCCACGAAGTGATGACAAAACACCCGGCACATCTCACCGTCGATCATGTCGTGCGGGATGCGGTCCAGATTGCACGGGAAAAACGACTCGATGAAATCCCGGTCGTAGACCGCGAGGGTAAACCGATCGGACTTGTCGATGTCCAGGATCTGATCGCAATGAAAGTGGTTCGCGAATAACCCCCACCCCCCACACATACCCCCCCACACAACTCTTCAACATATCTACGTCAGTAAGTACTGGATCCGAAACCATTTATCACACAGCCGCCAGTCTGTGCTGAATCCTGTATCATTGCCGCTTATGGAACTGTACTGGGATGAAATTGACAGCGATATTCTCATTCTTGCGGCTGACGGCGGGTTGAACGCTGACACGAGCGATCAGTTGATCGAAAGTCTTGAGAAACTCATCAAGGCCGGTTTGCGTAACATCATCGTGGATTGCTCCCGGCTCAAATATATTTCCAGTTACGGCCTGGGGGTGCTGATTCGCATTCACGGGAAAATGAAAAAGATCGGTGGTGATGTCAAGATCGCTCAGGTGCAAGGTATGGTCACTCAGGCTTTGCACGTTACCCATCTCGATTCTCTCTTTGAGATCTACCCTGATGTCAATCGAGCGCGGTTGTCATTTCGTCCCAAGACCTCTTCCCCAGAAATATCCCCCGGAAATGCATGATGTTTGACGAACGTATTGAAGCGATCCAGATGCTTATTCTTGATGTGGACGGCGTACTCACCGACGGCTCCATTCGCCTGGATGATCTGGGCAGGGAGATCAAGCGGTTTTCCTGCAAGGATGGTTTGGGACTGCGCCTGTGGCAGAGATTGGGATACGAGGTGGCTATTCTCACCGGACGGGATGGTCAGGCGGTGCAACATCGCAGCCGGGAACTCGGAATCCATCACGTCATTCAGGGCAGGATGGATAAAAGAAATGCGCTGCATGAACTGCTTGGTTCACTGGAACTTGATGCATCACAAGTTGCAATGGTGGGCGATGACATACCTGATCTACCTGTGATGAGGCTGGTGGGTTACCCTATTGCGGTGGCAGACGCTGTTCCTGAAGTCTGTGAGGCTGCTGCGTATGTCACCACACAACCCGGTGGCCAGGGTGCGGTACGTGAAGCTGTGGAACATCTTCTCAAAGCCAAGGATCGCTGGGAGGATGCCCTGGCGTTGTTTGAATAATCAGGGTGATTGATAATACCCATGGATCAACCTTCTAAAAAACCTTCTCCTCCACCGGTAACGCAGCGCAACTTGCGCCCGTTATTGCTCATACTCTCTGCGGTGATCGTGGCGTTACTTCTCCTGGTTGTCGTCATGCAAATTGACCGACCTCAGGAGGAGTCGATAGCCCAGACACACCGTGAAATCGATGAGGACCTGGTTCCCTCAAATCTCACGCAGGAGGAAATTGAAAAAGGTTACAACCCGGACGTTCGCGAGGAGATCACACAGGTTGATCTCCGTGAAGGCGGCTGGATTGAAATCGCTGACCCGGAGGATCCTGAGCAGCGTATTCAGCGTTATCAGTTCAAGCGAATGGATCCCTACCCTGAAGAACTCGGACCGGGTTGGTATGAAATGACCGATCCGATCATGGAGATATTTCTTTCTGATGATCGCTTACTCACGGTTGCCGGGACTCTTGCCTATGTCAGTGCGCCAAATCGCGCGTTGGAAGAGGGCACAATTGAAGGCGATGTACTTATCAAGCTGTTTGAAAATTCCTCATCAAGAGATTTCGATGTAACTCGGGAAGAACCACTCCTTATCATCCAGACACCTGAAGCATCATTCAACAATATCCACGGTACGATCAGGTGCAGCCAGGAACTCCTCATGGAAACCGAGTCGATGGAGTTTCCCGGGCACAATCTTCGCCTGCAGATCAACGATCAGGATGAATCGGTTGCGCTGCGGATTGAAAAGGTTGATTACATCCGCCTGGTTTCACCGCCGGAGGCCGCACAGCAGGAAGAACAACCAGTCACGGAAAGTGATACTCCACCTGAAGCAGTTACAGAATCGCCCACTACACAAAGACAATCAAAGTCCCGACCGTCAAAGAAACAGGCCACTCAGACCGTATCCACTCCAGATTCCGATCAGGATCAAGATGATCAACCTGCAAGAAAAACCCAATTCTATCGCATGATCCTGAAGGACAACGTCCACATCACACAGGGAACATCACCTGTCCGGCGAGTGGCAACCGGTGATGAACTTCACGTCATCTTCTCATCCGGATCTGACCAGTGGACAGAAGCACGCCGCCCAACCGGCAGCATTTCTGAATCAATACCACACCCAGCTCAGACAACATTACATCCTCTTCCCCCGCCTGTTCTCCTTTCTTCACTCGCAATCGCTCACTTTTCAGAGCAACCAACACCAAACCTGTTGCTCGCACCGCCGCCACAGGATTCCGATACGATCATCACCTGCGATGGTGATCTGGAACTTCTACTCATACGCGATCCTGAAACGCAACTTCCCGATCCGGGCGAAGTACGCGTGGAACTGCTCGGTCTCACTCGACCAGTAGAACTCACCGATGAAGAAACAGAGATGCAGGCGACGTTTGATCGAATGCTCTACGAGCATCATCGCCAATTTATCGAACTGATCGGTTCGGATGAATATCCACTTACGATCGTCTCGCCGGAGATGACGATTAACACAGATCGGTTCTGGACAAGGAGGGACACACGAACCGGTGGTTTCATTGGAGCAGGCACACTTGTCGCCCACGATCCGGAAGATCACACAATTGATACCATGCAGATCAAGTGGCAAAACCACGTCGATCTGACTTTTCATCCTTCTGAGAGTGATGCAGAAGCGTCGATGGGGCACCTCCGTACCGCCCGCTTCAACGATGATGTTGTACTGACCAGTAAAGAGTTCCAGGTCGATAGCGAGCAACTGGAAATCGAGCTACCACCCAGGGGGGAGAACACTGCTCAAATCACAGCCGTCCGGGCGTTTGAACAGGTTCACATTGTCAGCACAACTGACTTCAGCAACCTCCATTGTGATGAATTTGAACTGACTTTCGATCCCGAAGAAGTTGATGATCCCGTTCCTCAACAAATGCAGGCCTGGGGGCGGGTGGTAGCCAGTGACAATGAACAGACCATCGAATCGCATTATCTACTGGCAATCTTTGCCCCTCTAACAAAGCAAGTAACTGATTCTTCCGATCCAAGTCAGCAGAAATACCGTCCAGAACTTGAGGTGATAACGCTCCAGGCGCGGGATGATGTCATCGTGCATCTGGCAGACAATTCTCGCGTCTTCGCTGATGATCTCCTTTACGACCAGATTGCGGGCTATATGGAACTCACCGGTGAGAATGTCATGATGGTCAGCGACAAGCTCCTGGCCGATCGGGGGCATCGCATCACATTCCACGAATCACAGAATCATGCCCGCTGGGAAGGCAGAGGTCGCGCTCGCTCCTATGACAATCCCGTCGGCGATGATCTCGCTTCGCTTCCCGAACCTGATCTGCAGCTCACGTGGATGGATGGCGTCGACTTTGACCTCACCCCCCCACACCCCCCTCCCACACAAACCCACGCAGCAACTGCATCATCCGAACCCACCTCATCAACGGATACACTTGAAAATCTCCATCTCCAACGAGCCACGTTCCATGGCAGTGTGGATGTCCAGACCAAAGATCTTTGGCTTGATTCAGATCACCTTGCGCTTAATTTCCCCGAGGAATCCCTTGAAAGCGATGCCAGTTCTGAGGAGCCGCTTGAATCTATCGAATCGATCCATGCCTACAGCAATGTGCATGTTGGTTCGCATGATGAAGGGACAATGAGCTGCAATGATCTCCTGCTCACCATGACCAGGAATGAGTCTGGTGAAACAGTGCCCAAGCACATGCTCGCCACCGGTCAGGTTATGGCCAGCGACCCGAATCAGATCGTCTGGGCTGATGAGGTTGAAACATTCTTCCACACTGATGTTGAAACGGCGGAAGATGGATCTGACATTGAGCAGGTTGAGCGTGTCATCGCCAGGGGTAACGTCGAGGTTTCGCTCACCGAAGGGGGTCGAGCATATTCAGAAGAACTCCTTGGTGATCCTGCCCGGGAGACAATCACACTCACCGGCCACAATGTCATCGTCGTCAAGGATGAAGTGTTCATCGATGATGCGACCAGCGTTACTTTCGATGGCAAAACCCAGAATGCACTCTGGAATGGTACCGGCCACGCCCGGATCTATCCCCAACTGATCGAGCCTGTTGCTGACGGTCGGATTGATCAGCCTTCTCCTGCATCAATCGAGTTACAACCGCAGATCGATGTCAACTGGACGGAGTCGATGCTGTTTGACAGTCAGATCAATGATGGGGCAGGCCAGTTGACATTCCAGGGCAACGTCGATGCGATCTCAATTCCATCGACCCTGGAACGCAACACGATGTCCGGCCAATCACTCATTCTGGATTTTGAACTCGTTCCGGATGAAGAAAATGCTTTCTCGATTCATTCTGAGACCGATCAATCTTCACCCGACACTGGGTTAATCCAGATGGATCAGCGATCACGCCGGCTGCACACCATGACCGCGCAGGGTGATGCAAAGATCGAAAGCCATTCGTGGATTTACGAAGATCACCACGATGCACCACGTATTTTCTACATCGCGGGCCCCTACATCCGTTACAACGATAAAACCTCATCCGCTCAAGTGATAGGCGAGGGCACACTGCTGGTTCGCGATACGGCTGAAAAACAATCGGATTCGCAGGACACCACTGATTCATCCGTCATGTTCGCCCCCAATGGTATCTCCCGCTTCCGCTGGACTGATCAACTTCATCTCACCAGCAGCCTCACCAATCGATACACGGTGCATATCACCGGCAATGTCCGAGCGGAGCACCAATCCCCAACTGATGAAGTTTCAACAATGCGCTCCGACTGGCTGGATGCCAACTTTGTCCAGATGGTCGATGAGATCGAACCTGAAGCGGACGATGATCCGTATCGTTTCGGTGGTTCCTGGAAGCTCAGGCGCGTCACGGGAGGAGGGAACGTCGTGATTCTCACTCCTACGCGTGATGTGAGAAGCGATCATTTCAACTACAACCTCACCACCCGCATTGCTGAGATGCGTGCTGAACCCGGTCGTCGTGTCTCCGTCATCACCCGTGGTTCCGGTCATCCGATCCAGGCAGAGTACATCCTCTGGAATATGGAACGCGATACAATCACCATCACACGCGGCTCCGGCACCGGCGGATAGTAAGCTGCATCTCAGACGAATAACAGTTAATATTCGTGTAGCAACAGCCCGCCTGAGCAGTTAGCGTTGTATCCGAATAGCGCGGCAAAGCAGCGGCGCTTCATGGGTTATGAATGATCGCGCTGGACAACATTCAGTGCGATGCGTTCGCCTCTGCCTTCCAATGGATAATCTTTTCGCAGGGGATGAGCGGGATAATCTTCCCAGGTCAGGATGCGACGCAGGTCCGGGTGGTTGCGGAATCGGATGCCGAACATGTCATACGCTTCGCGTTCGCGCCACTCCGCGCCCGGCCAGATGTCCGTCACAGAATCAATCTCCAGAGCCGGATCAACTTCGGTCCCCTCCGTGCTCATGGATGGATCGAGGAATGTCTTGACGGTCAGGCGTCGCTCATGAGCGTAACTCATCAGTAAATACACCACTGCGAATCGACCCGGCATAGCCACCGGATAATTCAGGTAATCGATACCCGCAACATCGCTGAGGAAATTGTAATCACACTCCGGATCATCCCGCAGAAACCGCATGATGGCGTGGAGTTTTTCCGCCGGCACAATCAGTGTCGTCTGCTCACGAAAGAGCGCCGCCTGCAGCTTTGTGTCCGGAAAGGCTTCCTTGACTCGGCTCAACGATGGATGGGTAAAATCCTCACTCGGCATGGCTTGATTCCATTCCTACCCGCGATATTCACACCGCGAATTGTGACTCTCAGAAACATGAATTTCCGCAAGCAGTGGGAGACTGGATTTCAGTCGATCGTAAATCCACTTGGCCAGCATTTCACTGGTTGGATCTTCCAGACCCTCAATATTATTCAGGCAGTGATGGTCCAGTCGGTTTTTAATCGGCTCCGTCGCCTTCTTCATGATGCCATAGTCAAGCAGGTAGGTCTCACCCTCGGGGATATCACCTTCGACGATAACATCAACCCGGTACGAGTGGCCGTGCATCTGGCGGCATTTATGCCCCTCGGGAAAGCTGGGGAGCCAGTGGGCTGCCTGGAAATCAAACGATTTGACTAAGCGAACATGCATCAGGCAGGATTATAGACTAAATCCTCTTTTCTGGTTCAGTTCCGTGTCAGTGATTGAGGTCTCAAACGCCCCGCGTGGTGCTGCCCCAGATATATTTGTGAATCTGAAGCTGCATTCGCACAGGCAGGTCATCTTCCAGGATCCACGCAGCCAGATCCCTGGGATCCAGGCCGACACAGCCCGGAATGTGTTTGCCCGCCGCCTGCTCATG
>JANQEQ010000029.1 GCA_028278245.1 Phycisphaerales bacterium
CCGGTGATGAGGGGATTGCAGAAACCGATATGCGACCCGCCGGTCGCGCTCAGATCAACGGGCGTCTGGATGATGTAAAAAGCGTGGGGACATTTATCGACAAGGGGGCAACGATTCGTGTGGTTTCCGTCGGGCGATTTGTCATCGAAGTTGAGGAAGTCGAACCATGATTTTCATGCTGGCTCAGAACGCCGCTGCTACAACGACAGGAGGAGATGAGATTTACCTGGTCTGGGGCTTTTTGCTGCTTGCCGCTGCCTTGGGATTGCTCTTTCTTGAGTTTCTCATTCCCTCCGGTGGATTGATCGGCATGCTGTGCGGCGTGTCGGCGGTGGGATCGGTCGTATCGTTTTTCATGTACGACACGATGTGGGGCGTTGTGGCCGCCTGTGCGTATGTGATTCTCACGCCAATTGTGCTTGTATTCTTTTTCAAAATCTGGATCAGCTCACCGCTGGCCAAGAGGATGATCCTCACCGGCCATACCGAATCGACCGACCCGGCAGATGATGATTCAGAGGAAGAGGTGGAACAGCAACGCCGGAAACGCCACGCCGAATTGCAGCAACTCGTCGGGGTGGAAGGAGTAACGGTCACGGCACTGCGGCCGGTCGGTGTAGTAAAAATCCAGGGTCAGCGTGTTGATGCCATGGCCGAATCGGGCGTCATCGAGGCCAACGTCCCCATTGAGGTGACGGATGTATACGATAATCAGATCAAGGTGAAACCGGTCTGATACCTCACCTGTCGGGACAGATATGTTAGACTGGAGTACTTCACGTCGACACAGTTTGTGTCGCTTTTTGGTTCTCTGAAACAAGGGATCTAGCGATGTATGGACAATTATTACTGGCGGCTATTCCAGGCTGGCTTTGGGGTGTTTTGGCGGTTGTTGCCGTCATCGTGCTTATCATCCTTTTTATCATCGGCAATTACCTGAGCCTGTGGTTTCAGGCTCTGCTCTCCGGTGCGCGGGTCAGGCTTATCGATCTCATCATGATGCGGTTTCGGAAAGTCGATCCGAAGACAATCGTGTTCAATCGGATCAGTGCGAAGAAGGCCGGGTTGGAAATTTCCACCGATCTTCTGGAAGCGCACTATCTGGCCGGCGGCCGTGTTACCAATGTTGTGCGCTCCATGATTGCTGCGGATAAGGCACACATCGAACTTCCCTGGGAACGTTCTACTGCGATTGACCTGGCCGGCCGTGATATTCTCGAAGCGGTAAAAACCTCAGTCGACCCTAAGGTTATCGACTGCCCACATACGGGTTCGGGCAAAGGCACGATCGATGCCGTGGCAAAGGACGGCATCCAACTCAAGGCTAAAGCCAGAGTGACCGTGCGAACAAACATCGCACGCCTGGTCGGTGGTGCAACGGAAGAAACAATCATCGCCCGCGTCGGTGAGGGTATCGTCTCGGCTATCGGTTCATCCAGTACACACAAAGCTGTGCTGGAAAATCCGGATGCGATTTCAAAGGCTGTGTTAGCCAAGGGTCTGGACTCAGGCACTGCGTATGAAATCCTGTCCATTGATATTGCCGATGTCGATGTCGGATCCAACATTGGTGCTCAGCTCCAGGCGGACCAGGCCGAGGCGGACCAGAAGCGTTTCCGGGCTGAGGCAGAAAAACGCCGTGCCATGGCTGTGGCTCAGGAAGCGGAATATCAGGCTGAAGTCCAGAAAAACCGTGCCCTGGTGGTGCTGGCCGAAGCGGAAGTTCCCAAGGCAATGTCCGATGCTTTCCGGGCAGGCAACATGGGCATCATGGACTATTACCGCATGAAAAACGTCGTTGCTGACACCGGGATGCGCGATGCAATTGCCGGGAATGATGACGAACGACCCGAATCGTAACTGATTTTTTATCTGCATTTCCCTGAGGCTAATTTTACAGTCATCCTGCGCCTTCACCTGACGCTGCATATGACACATCGATGAAGGATGAGGTAAGATCAAATTGTGCCGACACTTCATGTGATCATCCCGGTGTTCAATGAACCAACGACGTTGAGGCCGTGCCTCGAAAGAGTCATTGATGTTCAACTCCCCGAAGGATGGGCGCGTTCCCTCATTCTGGTGGATGATTGTTCCAAAGATGAGAATTACCATGCAGTCCAGATGCTGGTTACGTCATTGAAGGAAGAGAATCATGCAATCACTCTCCTTCGCCATGAGATAAATCGCGGGAAGGGTGCAGCACTGCAAACTGCCTATGATCATCTCCTCCGGGCCGAACCTCCTGATGATGATCTCATTGTTATCCAGGATGCCGACTTGGAATATGACCCGGAAGATCATCTCAAATTGATGGAGCCGATTCTGGGGAGTCAGGCTGATGCAACCATCGGTTCGCGCTGGGGGAAGCACTATCAGAATAAAAGTCTCAAACGAAAAGTACACTCTGTTGGCAACGCATTCCTTACCTGGATGAGCAATCGGATGACCGGATACTCCCTGCGCGACATGGAATGCTGCTACAAGATGATTCCGATTGCATGGTTGAGGCAACTGCGGCCGATGCTGACCGAAGAGCGCTTTGGAATCGAGCCTCAGATCGTGGCTGCAATGAGTCGGCTGGGCATGAAACTGGAAGAAGTCCCGATTCATTACGAACCGCGAGGACCTCTGGCGGGTAAAAAAATAGGTTGGCGTGACGGCATTCGGGCGATCTATGTCATAGCACGTCAGCGAAAAAAGACTTCTACCCCAACATCTCACGCAGGGAAGCAAAAGCCTTGACCCCATCCACCCCCACGGTACCGTCCGACGATGCATCACCACAAAAATCGGACCTCCTCTCACCGAAAAAAGTAGCAATTCAGCTTCTGGGATTTTTCGTCGGCATTGCACTGCTTATCTGGTGCATTCATGGTGCGATTTCCGGGAAAGAAGCCCAGGCTGGTTGGGATCGTCTTATTCACGCACCACCCGTTCTGATCCTCGCATTGCTCTCCTGCACCGCTGTCAGCTTGATTATCAACGCTACGAATTTCTGGCTGACGATTCGCCCGCTCTACCGGCCGGGCTACTGGAACCTGCAATGGTTGAATCTCGTCGGGAATATGCTGAATTACGCTCCGATTCGCCTGGGTGCACTGGCACGCATTTTCTATCACATGCGAGTGGATGGAATGAGCCTACTCCAGGTATGCGGATGGTTCGCATTCATCGGATATATCGTGCTGTTGAGTATCGGTGCGTGTCTTGTATCAACTTTCCTTCATCCCGAAGTGGATTGGCTCTGGGGTTTGTTTTTCATTACGCAAATGATACTGGGCGGTATTCTCCTGAAAGTGTTTGTCGGGAACCAGTTACTTGTAAAATACGGTCAGGGGATTGATTGTTTGCTGGCGAATCACTGGGCTGTATGGGGAGGGATGGCTTTGCGCATCACGGATTTCGCAGCGTTCACGGGGCGAATGCTCGTGGCCCTGAAAATCCTGGATATCGATCTGCCCTTTCAAGACGCCGTCATTCTGGCGGTGGTCGCAGTGGCGGCAGGGATGGTGCCGTTTGGACGCCTGGGATTCCGTGAATTCTTCGTCGCCTCCGCTGCGGGCTGGCTCAGTATGAAATCACCTGAGGTAAATGCCAACATGCAACAACTCGCGCTGGTGGAATCCGCCGGCGAAGCATTGATGTACATCCCCCTCGGCGCCGTCGCACTGTTGTGGTACCGGCATCGGATAATCAGGCACCATAGAAATAGCGCACAAAGTGAAAGAAAACCGGAACTGAAAAGCACAGCGAATCAACACGATCCAGCACGCCTCCATGACCGGGGATAAGTCCTCCTGAATCCTTAACACCGGCATCGCGTTTGATTGCGGAAATGACCAGATCACCGACCGGACCGAGTAAACCGATAAGGACTCCGGCAAAAGCTGCATGGAGCCAATCCATCGGTGTCAGAAATCGGAGGATAATTGCCAGGAATACCGTACAGATAAAACCGCCCAGAAAACCTTCCCACGTCTTTCCGGGACTAATGGTTCGCGCGAGCTTATGTTTCCCCAGCGCTTTTCCAAAGAGGTACTGAAGGATGTCATTAAATTCAGCGAGGAACACAACATAGAACAATAATCCCTGTGCATTTGTTGTCTTTGGGAGATTGGGATCCATCTCCAGCACGAGAAAGAATGCAAGATGACTGATACCGAATACGAACGCCATCAACGCCCAGTGAAGTTTCCCCATTGAAGCTGTGAAATTCTTCGGTTCACCAATCAACACGAGACAGAGAGGGATCACCAGAAACATGTAAATCGGAATGAACACGATGAACATGCCATACCATTGAGAATATACCCACCAGTATTGGATGGGAATTGCCAAGTAAGCAAGTATCATGGCAATACGGTCCGCAAGACGAAGTTGCGATATCGAAAAAAATTCCTTGATGGATAGCATGCTTAGCACTGCAATAAAGACAATGCTCAGTCGATAGTCAATCGTGATCGCCAACAGGAATAGGATAACCATCACCCACCATGATTTAACTCGTGATTGAAGCTCATGCTTCAGCGAATCGTGCTTCTTCCGCAGTAAAAAGACTATTCCTGATGCGATGAAGAGCAATCCGATAACCACACCAGACATAACAAATACAGGATTCATCTGGTCGATAAATTCTCGAAACGAATCAAGCCATGTACTGTTGATTACTGAAATTGATTGGCTGAGAAGATTCATCATACTTTCCTCAACTCAACAGAAATCTGCAGCAATCGGCGGATTATCGTTATGAATCCTCCGAGGATGATGATCGCAAGTGCAGCAAAGATGATCTGGCCATTTCCATCCCACAAGGTTTCACATGCTGTCAGCAGTAGTGCAACAGTGAGCAACGACATACGATGCGGTTTTGCCATCGGCCCGCAGAAATAATGTTGTGTTCCTATCGAAGCACCCAAAAATCTTATATCGGCAATCAATAGTGCCATGATCGCGGCAAGCCAACCCAGTTCTGAACTCCACTGGATGTCACCGGCAGAATACCCCGCAGCAACCAGAATAATGACATCGGATATTCGATCCGGAAATTCATTGTATATATCACCTGTGGAAGTTCCCAACCCACCCTCCACCGCCAGCAAACCATCAAACAGATTGCAGAGCAAACGAAGGGGAATGCATATCGCAGCAAGGACATACAATGGAGCTTGTAACGCATCCCCCTGTTGATTCGCATAGAACATGGCGCTAGCGGCCAGTGCAGCGAAGACAACACTGAGAACTGAAATATGATTCGGACGAGCACCAAATTTGACCAGGGTACGAGTAACAGCAGATACCCAGGACGCGCTGCGGACTTTGATCGGACGCCGAGCAATCTGATCATCACGGGTCATGGTTATCCTCCAGATAGCAGACCGATCACATGAGGAACACAAACGATTGTAAAAATCCCGTTGTCAAACAACAACGGGGTGTTGCGCGTCAATCAATTGCATTGCACACTTTCAGAGAGTTCTACTCCGTATGGTCACCGTGTTTAAAGTGTGCGCCTTTGGTGAACCATTTCCTCAATAAGAGCGCGAGGACCGGACCACATACTGCGGGGACAGCCAGCACAAACCACATCGCCCAGGGAGAATCCCAATAGGAGAACTCATTGTTTGCTATTGATGCTTCAATATTTTCACGAACCAGAAGCAGATTATCATCCGGCGGCTTTGCACACCACTTTGCGAGCATATGACCGGATATTGCTGAGACAAAAGTCTTGGCAAGGAAATATGGCACCATTGAGAATCCAAGGTATGTGCCCTCCTGCCCTTCAGGAGCAATGGCCGCGGTGTATTCCGTAAGGCGAGGAGACCAGATTACTTCACCGATTGTCAGTACTACCAAGCAGACGATTGACATGATGTAAGTGAAACCAGCAATGGTTGCAAGGTTTTCATGCAACCATGGCCACCCCGAGGCCCAGTCAGAATTCATCACGGGTGGTATCGCCAGTATGAACAGCGACAGGCCGGAAACAATCGCACCGTAGACGAGCATCTTGTAAACACTGAACTTGTTCAAGATTGGTATCAGCAGGATCAGACCAATGATAACCAGGAAGGGATTGAGTGAGGTAAGCAACCCAATGAATGCGTCGGGGCCAATCACCCGCTCCCAGAACTTCGGCATGAGCAGGTGCATATACAGGAACACGGCACGCACAGGGATGAGCAAGGTGATCAGGCAGGTAAATCGCCAGAACACAGGCTCACGAGCGATAGTCTTGAGGTTTTCCCAGGGATTGAGCCGCTTGGGCTTGCTGAGTTCAGGCTCCTGCGGGTCGACATCACCGCCGGTTGACGCTTCCAGCTCCTTGATTTCATCAGCATTGTTTGATTCGTTGTTTGCCGGTCCTTCACCCGGGCTGTACAACTGCTCTTCGCGTCGGATAAAGAATGCGATACAACCAAGGCACACTACTGCGGTGGCAATACCTACGGTGAATATGTGAACCCGGGGAAGATCCAATCCAATGAACACCAGATCAATGAGCAAGCCGGCGAAAAATGCGCCCACATTCATGAACAGGTACCAGAGGTTGAAACCTGCTGAGCGCGACTTGCTGGTGGTAAATCGTTTGTTCGCTGCCTGGAATGCCGTCTGACCAATGGCGAGGAATGGTGCCTGTCCGATGAACAGGACCGCCATCACCCACGGAGCAGCGCCTCCTAACATCTCCTGGCTAAACGTTACTACAACGATTGCGGCTCTCAATATAAGTAAAACCCCTTGGTTTACATACATTGAGCGGCGAATCCCCAACCAGTCAGAAACCAAGCCGGAAAAGAACAAGCATATCGTGGTGAGCGAACCAAAAATCGTGTAAATGTAACCTGCCTTTTCATCATCCATTCCAAAGCCGTACTGATCCGTGCCGGCGGAAAAGAAGAGAACCGCGATGGTGTACACAGCAAAGAGAATGGTGTGATCAATAAAGTTGATCACCTGCATTCCCCAATATTCGGCCCTTGTTTCTTTCAGCGCGCCGAAACTTCTGAAGTATTCGACGACGAAGTTGCCGGACTTTTTGTCCGATCCGCCATTCGTTGTGTTACTCATTGTAATCTCAATTTGCTCATGAAAATAACTTATGAATGATGTGCCACGTTTTCGTGGGTTTGTACTCGCTCAGCACATAGCCGTTGATGAGGCTGACACCCCAGGATCTACGTTTATTCCTTCTTCTCCGCTGCGTCAAAGTGAGCGCCCTTCGTGAACCAGCCTTTGCCGAGGATGGCGATGATGGTCCCCACGATCGCCACTGTGCCAAGAATAATCCACATCACATAGGGTGAATCCCAGAACGGAACGAGACCTTCCTCGATGCGCTGGCCTAGATTCTTTTCACCGGGCGGATACTCAGGGCACCATCGCATGAGCATGTAACCTGAGAATGCACTCACGACGAGCTTAGCCAGGAAGTACGGAACCATGGATAAGCCGAGATAGGTTCCCTCCTGTCCTTCCGGAGCAATGGCTGCAGTGTATTCACTGAGGCGGGGAGACCAGATCAGTTCACCTACGGTCAGGATGAGGAGGAAGACCCCAGTTGTGATATAGGTCCAGGTCACGATATCAATCCCACCCATCTGAGGTATTGCCGGTATGAACATGGATATCGATGTGATCAATGCGCCAAATACCAGCATTTTGTAGACATTGAACTTCTGCAGGATTGGTATAACCAATATCAATCCAATGATGACCAGCACGGGATTGAAAGCCTGCATCGTTCCGACCTTCGCATCTTCACCTATGACGCGTAACCAGAACTTGGGGAAGAGCAGGCTGAGGTAGAGGAAGACGGCACGTACGCCCAGCAGCAATGATATCAGTACTGTAAATCTCCAGAAGATGGGTTCGGAGAGAACTGCCATAGTAATCGCCACCGGTCCCATCCCTTTTTCCTTCTTTCCTTCCTTTTCATTTACGGGTTGACCGGTTTCAGGATCAAGCTCCGTAATCCCGTCGCTTTCTTCTCCCTCTTCCGCTTCTGCTTTGGCTTCTTCCTCTGCTATTTCTTCAGGTGTGCGAAGCTGATCGGTATTCCTGATGAAGAGTAAGATTGCTATAACACATAAAACACCGGTAACGACGCCGAAGGTAAAGACGTGGAAGTGCGGGAGACCAAGGCGAAGGTAGATGATGTCGATGAGGAAACCACCGCCCGCTGCACCGACATTCATGAAGAGGTACCAGAGGTTAAAGCCAGCGCCGCGTGAACGCTTCGTGGTAAAGCGTCGGTTGGCTGCCTGGAAGACCGTAATGAGCATTGCCATGAACGGTGCCATCGCAATCATGAGAACCCACACGAGTTGATTCCTGAGCCAATTCTCAACCAGGCTGTTACCCGACACATTCCCCCCCGCTTTGTCGCTTTCATCGGCAAGGATACGGAGCGGCTCGGCGGCATTGCCGGTAATAATAAGATCTCCTTCCTTCAGGGCCGTGCCATCATCATTTGTATTTTTATCGGAGATCCGAAGGCCGTTACCGGGTGAATTGAGGTCGATGCCGATGTTGACGTTATGAGCCTCAGCTTCAATCCTGAGTAGATCAACCAACTCCGTCACCCAGGTGAGTTGGTCTATTCCGCTCACCGTCATTGAATTGCCGACACGATCTGTGATTGATAGTGTCGAGCCGCCTTCAAGACCAAGACCATTATTGATTTCTGATAACTTGACACCGTTTACATCACTGATAATGCGCTTTCCAGAGAGGACATCAGATTCCTCACCTTCGGAATCAAGTTTGAGTTTCCCGGCAACGTGCGGACTGGCTTCGGTCGACTGAACGATGATCTTGCCTTCTCCTCCGGACTTGTCATCGAGTCGAAGGCTCGTCCAACCGCGAGCAATGCTTGCTTCAATCAATCCATTATTGCCGGACGCTTCATTGATACATGTCAGCAGGTCACCAATTGTCTGGGAGCCGGAAAAATCGACGTCAAATGCGGTCCCGTTACGCGCAGTGATACTGATGTCCGGTTGCCCCTCAGTAAAGTTGATTCCGTTGCCATTGTCCAGGACTGAAACAAGCGTCTCATTGTTCATTCGAACCGGTTCGTCCATGTACTGAACAACAACCATGCCAATACGAGTAGCCAACAGTCCAAGGATGGCAAGGTAAAGTGCGCGCTTGATGCCAAGCCAATCTGTGATAACACCGGATATGAAGAGGAAGATGGTGGTAACGCTTGAGAAAACAGCAAAGACGAATCCAGCACCGACATCGGTGAAGCCGAAGTCTCTTGAGAGCGTAACGACGATGATGTTGAACATCGCAAAGTACGCCAGGCAGTCCAGCATATTGATAAGCTGCAGACCCCAGTACTCCTTTTTGGTTTCCTTGAGGATTTTGAAATCCTTGAAGTATTTGATGATGAAGTTCTCGTGAGATTCTTCACTCGCTGAATCAATGTTTGGATCGGATGATGAGTCTGCCATGATTGTGGTATACCTTCCGCTCAGGGAGCAGGGGACGAAGAACTCGTGCCTCGCAGAAAAAGAGCGTTTGAGAGGTGAAATTTTGGAGACATCGAGCTACGGGCCAACGCCGATTTCGACAACGCTCTTCACGTAAACCCCTAGCATAATTGAAAATGCACACTTGGGGAATTGGCCGGACCGGCCCAGAAACCGATGCCTTACTCACTATTTTCAATTATACAACGTGATTGTAAGCTGTTATGTGATAAAGGATTATCGTTGACAGCCGCTGCAAAATCTTGTGCTGCAACCTCAATTCGAGAAGTATTTTGATCCCTGACCGCTTGGGTTTGCGAAGTGTTTAATGTTCTCGTGATTCTTGCCAATCCTGTGGTGCACTCAATCGGAGGGTATCGCCATCACAAATGCGATTCTGCTTCCGACTGAGGAAACTGAATTCTGAGGAGGAATTAACATGAAACGCATTGAACTCATTCCGGTTTTTGTTTTATTTTTGTGTTGTGTATCAGGTGCGCAGGCGCAGGTTGGCGCATGTTGTATGCCGGACGAAAGTTGCATCGACGGCTTTCCTGAACAGATCTGCATCGCTCTGGGTGGTGAATTCATGGGGGACGGTACGCTCTGCTCAGAAATCACCTGCGGTGCTGGAGCATGTGTGATCGACGACTATTGTATCGAGGATCTCAACGAAACAGAATGTCTCACTGCCGGCGGCACATGGGCAGGAGCCGGTGTCGGTTGCTGGGAAATCGGCGCGTGCTGCCTGATTGATCAGACATGCATCGACGCAACAACCAACAATGGTTGCTACGATTTAGGTGGGATATTCCAGGACACCGGCACGTTCTGCGCGACAACCGAATGCGAACCCCTCGGCGCATGCTGCATCTCGGAAACCAGCGAGTGTATCGACAACACGACATATCACGATTGCGAAATTGATTCCATCTACGGCACCGGAACCTGGCAGGGAGAAGGTTCGGAATGCTCTCAGGTAAACTGCCCGACGTATGGTTATGGTGCCTGTTGCCTTCCCTGGGGTGAATGCTGGGATTTTATCGAGGAAAGCGAATGTATGTTCGAGCTGAACGGCACCTACCAGGGCGATAATGTGTCGTGCTCAGAGTCACATTGCTGTGTCTGGGATCTCACCTACGATGATCAGGTAAACATTGATGACGTCTTTGCTTTGCTCGGCGTATGGGGGCCTTGCTCCTACTGTGATGAAGATTTCAATGACGACGGCGATGTTAACATCGATGATATCTTCATCATGCTCGGCTACTGGGGGGAATGCCCGTAATTTGATTCACTCCCGATTCCACATCCCAAATATTGAATGACCACCGCCACCCAACAGCCTGGGTGGCTGGTTATTGAGTGGCTGCAGGCACGCATAGAAGGGAAAGTGTGAAATTCGATTGAACTTTTGATTCACCGGTGGAACTTTAACTACCAGAGTCAACCTGTCCGATTGAGGTTGATGTATGACCAACTCGGCTGAATCACTCTATGAACAGCTTCTGGTTCTTCGCTATCGAGCCGGAGACGATCAGGCTCTGGTCGAACTCGTGCATCGGTACAACCAGCGATTGCGCCGCTACATCCGGAAGCTGACCGGAGATCAGGCAGGAACAGAAGACATCCTGCAGGAGACCTGGATAGTCGTCATGAAGCAACTGCCTCGCTTACGACATCCCGCTTCATTCACCACCTGGCTCTACCGGATCGCCCGCAATCTCAGTTACAAGGAACTTCGCCGGGCAGGTCAGATCACACTAACGACGATTGATGATGAAATGATCGGCAGCGATGAATCATGTGACCCAGTTCACGATTATGACATGACGCAAATACATGATGCTTTGGATCAGTTGAAACCACAGCATCGTGATGTTTTGCTGCTTCGTATTCTGGAAGACATGAGTTACGAGAACATTGCCACGGTCATCGGCTGCGCAGTCGGCACCGTACGATCACGTCTTCACTATGCTCGGGGAGCCTTGCGCACAGCACTGGAAGGATCAGATCATGACAGGTAACCAAACAAGTAAACAAACACATGTCGACGCAATTCATGGAGCAGATTACACAATCACCACTGAGATCCTGAAGCGCGACCGATGGCAGGTACGCTTCTGGACAACACTTGCTGTCATCTCGTGGTTACTCGTGGCAGCTCTCTTTGCTGTGACTCAGTGGACTGTTCTGGTGTTACTCCAACCCAGGCTGCTCCAGATCTGGACGGAGCCTGACGCTCTCACTGAAATGAACGTACAGGAGTTGCGACATAATTTGGGTACGTTTTACCAATTCCTGACTACAACGAGCATTTGCTGGGCGGCGATGCTATTGATCGCGGCCGCAATTACCATCAAGCTGGTCGGCGCAACGCGCCGCGCAACTCTGCGCAAGATTCAATCCGACCTGGCAGCTATCTCAACTCAGCTTCATCGTTTCTTTGAACAATCCATTGAGAGTACTGATTAACACTGGGGTGAGGTTGCAATATTTGCATTTTACTTTTGCATCTCTTCCTCATTGAATACGTGCTCGGGAGAACTCTCACTGCTCCATTTGCGATATCTGCTGGTGGGGGTGAACAATTTGCCTTGATGCGTACCAAGATACACACCACGAACCCAGCCAAATTATTGAAGACATGAGAATGCTGACAAACTGCACTGGAGCGAAACCGCTCTGACCAAGCTGCCACAATCCAATCATGGTTGGAATGGCAAACACGAATCCCACCAGGAGTGATACGGCACGCCGGCGTCGTGATTTTGTTACCATCCAGTTTGCCAGCTCTTTATCATCATCCGACAATGGATTAATAATTCCATCCCCGCAAATTTGTTGTAATGCAGCGACGATATTGCGGTAATCCTCCCGGTGAAGCCATAGATGATGACTCCGACCAGAAGCTACGAATATTTCGTAGAGGTGTAAATTCCCGAGTGAAGCATAATCGGTTTTATCAACACTAAGAATATCAACGGGACGGTAGTTATAGCCGAACAACAGCCAACCAAGACGCACACGGGAATCTGTCACGGCAATATACCGTAGATCTTTTGTTATCGCGTACCTCAGAGAGAGAATTACTATTACCAGCGCAACAATAATACACACACCACCATTCACAGCATTCTGGTTTCCGGAAATAATTCCCGGCATAACGCCGGCAATGATCAGCGTGCCAAATAGTGTCATTGTAATGGAAAATATAAACGCGACGAAACACTGCCATATCCAATGAAGAAATGGCGTTCGGGCTTGTGTGCAATATGAATCACCTTGAGTCATATTCAGGATTCTCAGAGCCATGGAGAGTATTCTCGTAATAAGAAATCATCCCCAATAAGAGAATTCCTCCGCGTCATAAAAAGTGTAGGTTCCTCCAGGAATTCTGATGAGCCAGGGATTCAACGGATAAACAGGTCTCGCTGTAGTCCATGAATATCGATGATGTATAACTGGTTCCGCACCAAATATCAAATCAACTTCTGACCCGGCAAAAGTGGCGGCATGGGACAACCGAGCGCATCGCATATCGCTCTCAGAGTTTCCACTTCCTTAACTTGCGCTTCACGATCAAAGCTGATGCATTGAATACAGGCAGCCACGATCTGACGTTTGAGTTGAGGAGCTACAGATGCCAACTTGTCCAGCGCAGAGTCGACATGATCCAGACCGCATTTTTCGGGTGGTTGTAACTGAATGTTCATTCCGCGAAGCTGTTCTGTGGCGGAGTTGAATGCCGACCGTGCTTCCTCTTGCGTCTTGTGCCCGACATACGCCAGCATGGAAAGCAGTAACGAACACTCTCGGCCCAGGCGGGAAAGCGAGTAATAATGCACTGCGGTGGCTCTGAATTTTTCAAAATGTGGATTCAAATGCCGCATCAGAATGCGTTGGAGCATCCACTCAAAGAGATCTATCTGCTGATCCGCACTGATCAGCGCATCGACGAGTTGCCGGAATACGTGATATTGCGCTGGTGACATGTGGCGCAGGGAGCTGATAGTCTTTTCGATGAGTGGTAAGCGCGCCTCTATGGGAACCTGATCCATCACAGGGATCAATTTGGTGACCAGTTCCGGGATACCACGGTCGGCCTGTTGATTTATCAGTTGCAGTTGTCGGCTGCGAACATTTTCATCGTGCGACAGGAGCAATGTGTAGATCACCGCCCGTGCTCCATACATATCTTCCACGATGCTTACCAGTTCATCCGGCAACATCTCCTTCACCTGACGCGCATAATCAAGGTGGTGTTGGGTCGGCTGCCCTATTGAATCAATGCTTGAAGCGATCGCGCCGGTGGCGAGGATTTCCAGCATTTCTCTTTGCCCGATTCTGCGTTTTTGGGGCGGCGTTTTTGATTCCTTCCCTTTTTTACGTTTCAGGGGTTTGAGATACTTCCCGTCCCAATCCGGTTCAATGCGATGGATGCGCTGCGTCAGGGGTGGATGTGTTGCGAATATGAACTGCAGATGTGATCTGATCCCCTGGCCGAAAAACATGTGACTCGCCTGAGGCGCATTGGGATTGTCGATCAATGCCCCTGAGACACTACCGCCGATGCGTTTGAGCGCCCCTCCGATTCCGGATGGATTACGAGTGAACTGTACGGCCGATGCATCGGCCAGGTACTCGCGCTGACGACTGAGGGCTGACTTGATCCACGTACCGAAGAATGTACCAAGATAGCCAACGGCGGCTAATCCGGCGCCGATAAGTAATAAGGCAGGCACTCCCTTGTTCCCGCGTCGTGAATAGGCACCGGCGCGGAGGATGAAATAACCGATAATGCCGATCATCAGAATACCGTGCAGAACTCCGATCAGCTTGATGTTAAGTCGCATATCCCCGTTGAGGATGTGGCTGAACTCGTGGGCGACGACTCCCTGCAGTTCATCGCGGGTCAAGCTCTCAACACAACCGCGCGTGATGCCGATCACAGCATCGTCCGGTGAATAGCCGGCCGCAAACGCATTGATCCCCTTTTCCTCGCTGAGAAAGTAAACCGGGGGACAGGGTGTTCCGGACGCTATGGCCATTTCCTCGACAATGTTAAGAATCTTCCGTTCCGAGGGATCAGTTGTATTCTGCATGAGCAGACGACCGCCCAGACTTTCCGCCACCACGTGCCCTCCACCACGCAATTGCATTATCTTGTGTATGCTTCCACCGCCAATCACGACGAGGGTGAAGATACTGATCACTCCGACCATGATGAATTTAGGTACGGATGAGTCCGATGGAAAAACGCTGCCTTGTCCCCCTGAACTGGTGAACGACAATGCGATTAGCGCAATCACACTGATCGTCACCGTGATCGCGATAACCGCCATGATGAACAGTATCACCAACCAACCGGTTTTTTTTCGAGCACGGTCTTGATTCTCGAAGAAGTTCATCGCTGCCCTGAGTCCTGATTATTGATCTGAAAACAACAACGGATCAGAATGACACCTTCGGTGCTTCGGCAATTGCGGCACTGTCTTCAAATTCGAGCAACGAAGCATCAGTCGAATGACCAACGATCGAAGCAATGGCAACCGGCGGGAAGGTCTGTCGGTAGGTGTTGTACGCGGTGACTGAATCGTTGAATGCCTGTCGCGAGAATGCCACTTTGTTCTCGGTGGAGGTGAGCTCCTCACTGAGTTGCATCATGTTCTGATTCGCTTTCAGATCAGGGTACGCCTCCATCACAGCAAAGAGTCGTCCCATCGCGCCGGTCAGCGCGCCTTCAGCCCCTGCCAGTTTTGCAATGGCACCGGCATCTCCGGGATTTGCCGCAGCCGCCTTCAAACCTGAAGCTGCCTGATTTCGGGCTGAGATCACCGCATCAAGTGTCTCCCGTTCATGCTTCATGTAGCCTTTGGCAGTTTCCACCAGGTTCGGGATGAGATCGTATCGGCGTTTCAGTTGAACTTCGATCTGTGAAAATGCGTTCTTGTATCGGTTCTTCAGGGTTACGAGCCTGTTGTAGACCGCAATAACGTAACCGATCAATCCGATAGCAACGACCGCAACAATGACGATGATGATTATGACTGGCAGCATGATGCCTCTCCGAAATATCTTGCGTAAAAAATGAACATCCTTGCGTTTTGTGTTTGCGTAACTGGACTCGATGCACGCAGGAGTAATCCACTCTTGATTATACTACTACATTGTACTTTCACACGTCCTGGATTATGAGACATGGGGCACGTTACTCCCCTAATTGCGGAATCCTGAGCTTCTGCTGCTGTTGAATCACAAGCATATAGTGAAATACAACGTGCAGTTTACACTAGAATCCTGTACAATATCGCTGCTGCAATTGCGGTCAAGCTGATCGGCACAACTTGTCGCGCAACACTGCGCAAGATTCAATCCGACCTGGCGGCAATCTCAATCCAGCTTCGCACACTCATGAGCCAGTGGTGTCCGTTGTGCTAATTCTGCAATGCGCCGAGGTAGGGTCCGCTGTGCGGACCATCTCCTTTGAGGACGTTCCCTACACAATGTGGCTCGCATAGCGAACTCATCAAAACTACATACTTCCATTTAAATCTCAAATCTTCTAAGGTTACATTGTTTTGTCCGATTACTATCGACAACCCGATCCACCCGGCTGGCTGAGAAACATCAAGATGCAGAGCATACCTCAACTTAGCGACCGAGACTCAGCCTGTTTAGTCCTACCTGATCTCGATTACGATTCGCAATTAGCGGCAATCCAATACCTTTTACGACAACACAAAAAAGATGATAAAACACTTCGAGATGAGATTAAGCGAATTGAGCAAATTGCTCAACGCACCACAGGTCTCCGCAATGAACATGCAGTAAATGAATGGATGAATCATGTGCATGCTTCCATATTCCAAGATGCTGCCCACAGTATGGCCGCAGTAGGTATGTTAGCTCCATTGATTGAATCAATGTTCTACCAAGCATTTCATGGTATTCGACAAATAATACACGAACAGAAAGAAATCACGCCGATTAATATGCATATTCGATGGAAACAAGCCACAGAGGATCAATGGGATTGCCATTATTTCTGGAGCAAGGGAAAACAAACCCGTGATCTAGTTAAGGGGATTTTGCAATTAGCAGAAGCTGTCGAGCTATCTTCGTATCTGCCGAGTGATCTCAAGCTAACCCTTCAGGCTCTATTTGAATACAGAAACAAAATGTTTCACAATGGTTTCGAGTGGCCACTTGATGTACGACAACGCTTCCAACAGCGTATCAATGATGCTAAATGGCCTCAAGAATGGTTTTCAAAAGCTGAGCATGGAGATAATCCTTGGATCTTCTATCTTACAGATATCTTTATTAATCATATCCTCATAACAATCGACAATACCATCAAGGGTATCGGAGCATTTTGCAACAACGAACTGCTTCCATATGGGAAATTGTAAAGAGAATAATGGTTCGCATAGCGAAACCTACATTATTCATACACTTGTTGTACATTCGCAAATTACTTTTGCGGATAGTACAACAGGGATTCCTATGGACATAATCACCAGACCTCGTCCAGCGTTGAAGCACCATCGATTCTCATGCGACTCGTGTATCTGAGATTCTGAAGTGCCTTCACTTTCCCATTCTTTACAAGTTTAAGAGGCTCGATCGCTTTTGCTGGTTCTGAGAAGTTTACTACAACTTTACCAGTGTCTTTCCACGGTTCAATGGAATGTACTGGTGCTATGTGAGTGATCGCTGAAATCGGCGCAACTTGGTAACTGGCGATATACTTGATCTGTGGCCGCATGGCGCCGTGGATCCGGATAGCAAACCAGCGGTTCTCCCCTAAGAAGACCTCTTTATGCCCATCTGGACGAGCCGGTACTACAACAGTATCAATCTCCGTGGATCCAAGTGTTCCGGAGTCAGTTGTTATATCTACTAAAAAGGGCTCAAACAAGTAGAACTGTTCTCCAGTATGATTTTCATAACGTGCGAGTTGTAGAACCTCCACCCCGAACTGGAACTTGTTTGACAACACTGTTTCCAAATCCGTTACAAGATCATCAATAATGACAAGTGCAGCAAATGGACTCTCAAAGACAAGCCACTCCAGCATATGATCAAGATTACGGAAACTATGCTCCTCTGCATATATTTGACATTGATTCTCTTCTTCGGGTCGATCCTTGAGCGCATCTAGCAAAATATTCTTGACTGTGATAGGTTCAGATTCAAATGACAACGAAAACTCAAGGATCTGAACTGCTACATGACGAAGCGGATCATGCGATGCGAGTTCATTTTCAACTACGTACAATCGTGGTTGTGAACTATTCAAATCGAGAAGATATCCGTCAGGGATGTTACGTTTCCCCCCCTTTGCTCCAATTTTCTTCTTGACCGGCATGTAGATACGGTTTGATCCAAAGAGATCGCACTTCACTTGTTCAATTGCATCCTCAAGATCAGCTTCACTCGCATAGTCTCTTCGCTTATAGGAATCCGAATTTGTCCATATCTGACTCATTGAGGCACCCTTAGGTATTTCATTCTGGGGAAAATCTGATCATGTACATTACTAGATTTTATCAGATTACGATCATTCCAAGGGATTACTTTGTTTTAGCAAGTAGTTATGGTCCGCACAGCGGACCCTACACATATACGCTTCAATATCTGACATGAGATTATGGCGGGGAGGGATGCGAGGGTACCTCTAGATACCTCTACGACAATTCTGCAACGCGAGAAAATTTCCTGGACTTCGCGGGAGGTATCGTTACACTGGTACCAGAACAGCTCGGTCTGCGGAGCCGGGCGAAGGACACACTGGAAATATTGGATTGGGAGAAATCATCATGTTGAAGCTGCTTGTTGTCGTGTCTGCGTTTACTTTGTCCTGTGGCGTACAAGCGCAGCAACTGTTTGTGGGATTGGAATCCTCGGGTGTTCCTACGCGAACAACGGACCTCACCGGTTTCCCCGATGTGTCGTACGATGACCACTTCACGTTTGAAGTGAGCGGTGCGGCGGCAGCTCCGGATGGAACGCTCTATCTCTGCAATGGTGCGTTTACCACCGATCTCTACATGTCCATCAATTTTTCAAATCCGCAATACCTGTCAACACTTTCCGAGGATGCTTCCGGTTTGGCGTACGGCCGAGGCAAGCTATACGGCTATTCAAACTATGCCACGCCCAAGGGTATTTATGAGATCAATCCCGCCACCGGCCAATGTACACTCGTCCTTGATGTTTACACCGGTACCGGTTACCGATTCTTTGCGCTTGGTTACAATCCGATTGACGATCTGTTTTACGGCTATACGGAATACGGCGATTCGGGTCTGTACTCTATTAACATCGATACCGGTGTAATGCTGAAGCTTGCCGATACGATTCCTGCAAGCAACGGCCAGGGACGAGGCATGGCGGTGGGCGGTAACACGGTTTACCTGACTGCCACACGTGGTGACGATGACATTCCGTTCTTCGCTTATGATCTTGCTCAGGGGGCAGGCGGTACATGGGTGGGTTTCACCAATGCATATCCAGATTATCACTCCACAGGTGGAGCAGCGTGGATTCCCGGTCCATGTCCTGCCGATCTCAACAATGATTACATTGTGAACATCGACGACATCTTCGCCGTGCTTGGCTTATGGGGCGACTGTCCTGATCCCTGTCCGCCGTATTGCACCGGCGATCTCACGGAAGATTGCACTGTCAACATCGACGATATTTTCGCCATCCTCGGCCAATGGGGGCCGTGTTCGTAATCTCCCACCCCATATGCGAATCACCGTTGATATTCGCGCGGCAACGGCTCGCTTGAGCAGTGTGTGATGTATCCAGTGAGCGCGGCAATGCCGCGACGCTTCATGAACATGCACGCATCCAGAAATGGACTTATCATAGCAACCTGTACATCTTAGCGCTTAGCTAACAATGCCCTGTATGAAATCAGCGATATTGGCGCTAAGATCTGCTGACGGAGACATAATGTTGCCATGGAAACAATCCTGATTGTCGAAGATGAGCCGGATATTGGAGAGCTGATTCGCTTTCATGTGGATCAGGAGGGTCACCCAGCGCAGGTTGTCCAGTCCGGACTGAGTGCATGGGAAAAGATCAACCAGGATCCGCCACGCCTGGTGATTCTCGACCTGATGTTACCTGATCTTGATGGACTGGAGATCTGTCGCCGCATGAAGCGACACGATCACACGCGCGATATCCCGGTGATGATCGTTTCGGCCAAGGGTGAGGAAGCAGATATTGTCGTTGGTCTGGAACTTGGTGCAGACGATTATGTGACCAAGCCGTTCAGTCCGAAGGTATTGATGGCTCGCATGCGGAATCTGCTGCGCAGGACAAGTGGAGCGGTAACACCCATTGCTCCAGATCACAACAAGATCTCCATTGCTGATGGGTCATTTGTTATTGATCTGGATCGCCACCACATAACGGTGGGTGGTAAGCCGGTGGAGTTTACCCGCAGTGAATTTGATATCCTGCATTGCCTCGTTTCCAAGCCCGGCTTTGTGCGGACACGCGATCAGATCATTGCATCCGTTCATGGCGAAAGTGCCGTTCTGACATCACGAACGGTGGATGTACATATCACCGCAATTCGACGTAAATTGGGTGAGTTTGGGGGTTTGATTCGGACTGTACGTGGTGTAGGGTATCGCGTTGAGGAAACGATCCAAAACGACGCGGAATGAAATCCCTGTACCCCAAATCACTTTTATGGAGAATCGGCATCACGTTGATGGGTGCGCAACTCATCATCGCGATCATTGTGGGCTGGTATTCTTATATTCAAGTGCGACAATTTCATTACACGCAGACATTGACCGAACTGCAGCGTGTCATGCCCATCATTATTGCCCGGCTGAGTGATGTTGCAGATACAGATATGGGCGGGGGAATTGACGAAGCCGTCAAAAACAACGGGGATTTAACCGGCATCAGGATCACAGTGATTCTGCCCGATGGATTGGTCATCGGTGATTCTGAAACCGATCCGGCGACAATGGAAAATCATCGTTATGGACGGCCCGAGATAGAGGCCGCCCTGACGGAGGGGGAAGGATCCGCAATCCGATTCAGCACCACGCTTGATCAGACAATGATGTATTTCGCGCAGCTCGTCGAGACGGAGTTTGATCGACCGGTGCTTGTTCGTACAGCTTTGCCTTTGACGCGCATTGATGAAGGCCTCCGTCGGGTAACGCGTGTTGGCGTGACGGTGGGCGGGTGTTCGCTGCTGATCACATTCATCGTGATGTTCCTCGTTTCGGTGCGGTTCAGCGGTCAGGTATCGAGGTTGGCCGACGGAGCGATTCGGTATGCCCATGGCGAACTTGATCATCGTGTGGAACCACCGGCAGCAGCAGAATTGTCAGCCCTGGCTGAATCACTCAATGACATGGCCGGCCAACTCGATGACCGGATCAAGCAACTCCAGGCAAGGCAGAACGAACTGCGCGCAATTCTCCAATCGATGAGTAACGGCGTCATCGCGCTGGATCATGAACACCGCATCATCAGCGTCAATCGCGTTGCGGAACACTTACTCGGGAGATCTGCCGAGACCTTGCATGGACGGTTGCTTGAAGAAGTCATCCGCGAACCGGAATTGCATGCGTTTGTCTCAAAAGCACTTTCTGGGGAGGGGGCGGATTCCAGCGAACTGCGATTCGGCGAAGAGCGTTCTATGGCAGTGCAGGTCACGGGCGAACCACTGGTTGGTGCTGACGATCAACAACAAGGCTTGCTGATCATCCTCAATGAAGTAACACAACTGCGTCGCCTGGAGTCACTTAGAAGTGACTTTGCCGCCAACGTATCTCACGAACTGCGCACCCCGATTACGAATATCAAGGGATATGTAGAAACGTTGCTGGAAGTCGGCTGGGGTAACCAGGAACAGGCGGATCGTTTCCTCAACATCATTCGGGCTAACAGCGATCGGTTGTCGGCCATTGTCGAAGATGTGATGTCCCTGGCTAAGTTTGAACAACCACAGACGGTTGAGACGCTGGAGCGTGCTCCAGTATCAATCAAGGATTTTCTTGAAAGTGTTGCAGCGCAATTTGATGAAGCTGCAGGATATCGTGCCATTTTACTTGTTGTGATTGCAGAACCGGGGCTGAAAATTCTCCTGCATCGGCAGATGATCGAACAAGCGGTGTCAAACCTTCTGTCTAACGCGGTGCGTTACACCACGGAGAAAACCACGGTAACCATTCGCGGCCAACTGGTGGATGAGAACTTGGTCATCAGTGTGGAAGATGAGGGGCCGGGCATTGCCCCGGAGCATTTGCCACGTCTGTTTGAACGTTTTTATCGTGTGGATAAAGGACGCAGCCGGGAGTTGGGCGGCACAGGCCTGGGGCTGGCAATTGTCAAGCATGTTGCTCTGTTGCACGGGGGGCACGCTGAAGTGGAAAGTGATGTGGGGAGAGGCAGTGTGTTCCGCATCATTCTCCCGGGTGATTAACGCTTTCCAAACACGATTGCTTACATACGACAACGCGACGATCACCATTTCCTGACAAACGAATCCGATAGTGTGCCATCGTGACTGTGCGTGATGAGGCCGGTGGGTTTCGCACGATGTTCATAAGCGTTCCTCTCTATTTCAGCTGGGAAATTGTGACCTGGGCATCAGTTGGTCGTTCTCAGTCAATTCCAGATTTAGTTTTGAACTGTCCGTGATCAAGATGAATTTGAAGACCGGTTTTGTGAAGGTTGTGTGAATGAAGACGTAAATCTTCAGTTTTACTGCACTTGACACAATTCATCTGAAGATGAAACGACTGGCATCCGTACCAATGCAAGCGAATTATTAGCCTTGTCTTAGCGCAATCTGAACATACGCATCTGAGAATACACATCCAATTTTGTTGAGCCAACATTCTCAACATCACATCCAACAACCCATAACTGAGGGATTCTGAAAATGTCAAAGCATGGAATTTTTATCAGCAGCGTCGCTGCAACCACAATCTCACTTTCCGCCCTTGCCGGTGACTACGACAGCAGTCTTCGCGGTTCGATCAAAATCGACGGATCGTCCACTGTTTATCCCATCACCGAAGCGGTGGCGGAGGAGTTCGCCGAGGTCTGCCCGCGCGTTCGCGTGACCGTCGGCATCTCCGGCACAGGTGGCGGATTCAAGCGTTTCTCGGTAGGTGAAACAGACATCTCCGACGCATCACGCCCGATCAAGAGCAAAGAGTACGACAAAGCTGTCGAGAACGGTGTTGACTTCATTGAGATCCCCGTTGCTTACGATGGTCTTTCCATCGTCGTCAACAAGAGTAACCACTGGGTTGATCAACTGACCGTCGATGATCTGAAAAAAATCTTTCTGGACGGTTCGCCTGTCAAGACCTGGAAGGACGTCCGCAGCAGTTGGCCGGCAGTCCCGATTGCCATTTACTCACCGGGAACGGATTCCGGTACATTCGACTACTTCAAGGAAGTGGTCGCGGGTAAGACCGGTTCGATCCGCAGCGACATGTCCGTCTCTGAAGATGACAATGTTCTGGTTCGCGGTGTAGCCGGTGACGAAGGCGGCATCGGTTTCTTCGGTTGTGCATACTACTTTGAGAACAAAGACAAGCTGAAAGTCGTTCCGATCGTTAATCCGGAACTGGAGAAAGCCATCACACCTACTGCTGTAACCATCGAGAATGGAACTTATGCTCCCTTCAGCCGACCCCTGTTCATCTACGTGAGCAAGAAGTCAGCCGAGCGACCTGAAGTGGAAGCATTCGTACGTTTCTACTTCGAGCAAGGCCCGGAACTGGCGGAAGAAGTTGGTTATGTGAGATTGCCCAAGGAAATCTATGCTCGAGCCCTTAACAATTTTGTCCAGGGGAAGACCGGCACCCATTATCTGACTGAAGCCGGTGAAAAGATCCACGGTCCGTTGACTAAGGTCTACAACTAAGCCCTTGTTCAAGATCATATATCTCAGGGGCAATCCTTCCGGGATTGCTCCCTTAAAACTCTCCTGATTTGAGCGACTCGGATGACATCACTGAGTGCCTCGAAAACTTCCGTACTCGCCACGCACGGTCGTCGAAAATCGACGGCCGTGCGCTATGCAATGGAAACGATGATTCGGCTGTACCTGATCGCAGCTTCGTTTTTCACGATTCTAACTACGATCGCGATTATCGTGGTGCTGGCCAAGGAAACCTATCATTTCTTTGGCCTGGAAGAAGTCAGTGTGGTGGAGTTCTTCACCGGATTTGAATGGAATCCTCTACTGGGGGCAGAGAAACACTTCGGTATCTGGCCGTTGGTCTGCGGAACACTATTGGTTACTTTGGTGGCGATGGTAGTCGCCATTCCGTTCGGATTGATTACTGCGATCTATCTCAGCGAATATGCCCCTCGCCCACTTCGCGCTGTGCTCAAACCGGTGCTTGAAGTACTGGCCGGTGTGCCGACGGTGGTGTACGGCTTCTTTGCTCTAGCGGTCATTACACCATTCCTGCGTACCATGTACGACGGTTTTGAAATCTATAACGTCTTCAGCGCCGGATTGGCAGTCGGGATCATGTGTTTGCCGATTGTGTGTTCGATTTCTGAAGACGCGTTGCAGGCCGTACCCGGCAGTTTGCGTGAAGGTGCCTACGGTCTTGGCGCCACTAAATTCGATGTATCAGTGAAGATCGTTACACCTGCGGCATTATCCGGGATTATCGCCGCTTCATTGCTGGCCATTGCCCGCGCCGTCGGGGAGACCATGATCGTGGCGCTCGCCGCCGGCAACCTCGCCCGCATGGTTTGGAATCCAGCGGAGCAGGGGCAAACGATGACCGCATATATGGTTCAGATCTTCCTCGGTGATGCCAGCCAACTTGGACCTGAGTATTACTCTGCCTATGCCGTGGCGGCGATGCTGTTTGTCATGACTTTTATCCTCACCTACACCGGACACCGGATTCGGGTGAAGTTCAGGGAGGAATACGAATGATCGAGCACGCAGCGCTCCAACCAAAAGGCAAAGTTCAGCGGGTACTGAAAAACCAGGCCTTCAAATGGTTCTGCGTATGTTGCGCATCGGCGTCAGTGATCGTTCTTTGCGTGCTGCTCGGTTCCCTCATCAAGCAGGGCGTACATCATTTCGATTTAGACTTTTTCAAGAGTCCCCCCTCACGAAAACCGGTGAAAGCCGGTTTGGGTCCGGCGATGTGGGGCTCGGTATGGATCTGTGCCGTCTGTGCCTTGACCGCCTTACCCCTGGGAGTAGCCACAGCTATATTCCTCGAGGAATACAAACCGAAGAATCGCGTGGTGAAATGGCTGCACAATCTTCTACAGCTCAATATATCAAACCTCGCCGGAGTTCCTTCGATCGTCTACGGCATCATTGGACTGACCGCCTTTGTGCAGATGTTCGGCTTCATCGGCAATCTGAATGAACCCGGATTCTCTTTCGGAACCCGAGAAGACTGGTATTACTTCCAGCTGCCCTTCGGTCGAGGTGTATTCGCCGGGGGTTTAACTTTGATGCTCGTGATCTTGCCGATTGTGATCGTATCTTCACAGGAAGCACTGCGGGCTGTTCCCAATTCACTGCGTGAGGGTGCTCTGGCGTGTGGTGCGACTAAATGGCAGATGATCTGGACGATGACGTTACCCGCCGCTATTCCCGGGATCATGACCGGCTCCATTCTTGCCATCAGCCGAGCCATCGGCGAAGCCGCCCCCATCCTCGTCATTGCAGGAATTGTGTTTATCCGCTTTACCCCGGCGCACCTGATGGATGAATTCACCGCCATGCCGCTGCAGATCTATGACTGGGCCGGTCGCCCGCAGGAAGAATTCCACCGGGTGGCGGCAACTGGTATCCTCGTTCTCCTGGCGGTCCTACTTACGTTCAATGCTACGGCCGTATTTGTACGCCAGAAATTCCAGAAACCACTCCAATGAATGTTATGACATTAGAGATGAAATCAAGCACTGAACCAACTCAACCTGATACAGATGCAACGATGGACGTTGATTCATCAGTATCTGATAAACAGGTGGAGCATAAACCAACTCCGGTGGTGGATGATGTGTTGGCGTCGGCGGAGACGACAATTACTGTTCGCGACTTTTGTTCGTGGTACGGCAGTTTTCAGGCGCTGCATGATCTTGACATTGATATCCCCGGCCGTCGCGTGACCGCTTTCATCGGACCCAGCGGTTGTGGTAAGAGTACGTTCCTACGCTGGATTAATCGTATGAATGATCTCATCCCCGGCGCCCGTGCTTCCGGGACCTTGCGCCTGCACGATGATGATCTTCTTTCGCGCGCTATTGATGTCGTTGATCTGCGTCAGCGCGTCGGCATGGTGTTTCAGAAACCCAACCCGTTTCCCAAATCAATCTATGACAACGTTGCCTTCGGCCCGAAGTTACACTTCAGAATGAAACGACAGGATCTGGATGAACTGGTGGAACAGAGCCTCCGTCGGGCAGCACTATGGGACGAAGTGAAAGATAGATTGAAAGATTCCGCTCTGGGACTATCCGGTGGACAGCAACAGAGATTATGTATTGCCCGCGCGATTTCGGTGGGGCCGGAAATATTGCTGATGGATGAACCGTGCTCGGCGCTGGATCCAAAATCAACGGCTCGCATTGAAGAACTTATTGCGGACTTGCGTGATCAATACACTATTATCATCGTGACGCACAACATGCAGCAGGCCGCACGTGTTTCTGATCTCACGGCCTATTTCTTTGAAGGTAAGCTCATTGAGAGTGGGGCAACAGATATGATCTTCACGCAGCCGACAAACAGCCACACGGAAGATTACATTTCTGGGCGCTTTGGTTAATTCATCGATAAGAGTAATATTATTGAACGTGTGAAATTTATTGGAGAAGGCCGCCATGGCCATTGATTTACCAGCAGAACTCACCGGACTTCGACGCGATATCCTCACCATGGGTGCTGCGGTGGAGAAGAGACTTAACAATGTTCTCACCGCACTACGTACACAAGATGTGGAACTCGCACAAACGGTTCGTCATGGTGACCGCGCCATCGATGAGATGGAACTCGATATCGAGATGAAATGTCTGCACATTCTGGCCCTGTCTCAACCCGTGGCTGGTGATCTTCGTTTCATCCTGGCGGTTCTGAGAATCAACAACGACCTGGAACGGATCGGTGATCTCGCCAAGGGTATTTCCAAGCGTATTCTCGATATGTGTGAAAATGCAGCCATACAGATCCCTGCACCTCTCCTTGAAATGAGTGAGCGTAGTGGTCGTATGACCGCTGAAGTCTTGAATGCACTGGCAGATGATGATGCCAAGGCCTGCCGTCGCATTCGACAGGACGATGATCGCATCGATGATCTGCAAAAAGAAGTATTTGCCTGGGTGCATGAAGAAATACCACGAGATGTTAACCACACCGAATCGGTTATTGACATTCTGTCCATTTCCCGATCACTTGAACGCATTGCCGATCAAGCCAGTAATATTGCCGAGGATGTCATTTTCCTCGTCGAGGGTACGGTCGTTCGCCATAGCCGAGCTTGATTGTGTTTAATGTTATTCAATTGATGACACACGAAGCTATCGGCTTCAGGGTTTTATGAACGAGATGGAATCCCCCCGATGCCCCACGATGAAACCTACGACTGGTCGCAGTTTGAAGTCAATATGCTGTATAGCGCTGATCAAGCAGCAGTCTTCGATGCCTGGTCCACGTCAGGGGGCATGGAAAGCTTCTTTGCCCGGCGTTTCAATTACAAGAACACCAACAGCAGTGAGCGGTCTCCCACTGAAATAGCCGTGGGGGGAGACTCCTATTGGCTTGCATTTCATCATCCCTCGGAACTTGAAGGAAAAGTGCTGGTATCTGTTCCGCCCCACCACTTCGCTTTCACCTTTGGCCAAATGCAAATCGATGTTCATCTTCATCCACACGAACGCGGTACACACTTGCAGTTGATTCAAACAGGAATCCCCACCGATGAGAACGGCAAAAGCTCCAGCCACCTCAACTGCCGCTCCTGCTGGATCTACTACCTGCTCAATTTACGTTCCGTATTGGAGCACGGCCACGACCTGCGCGATGTCGATCTGCCTGACAATCCTGTATCGATCCACATCCCCCATGACTTTTTTGGGGGGTCTATTACAGACTGATAAACTGATACGTACCTCCCACAATCCATTAAATAAGATATTTAATGAATGGAGCCGGGGGGAATCGAACCCCCGTGCCGAAGCAGTCAGCAAACTGCGTCTACACGCATAGTCGCCGAATTAATCTCGGCGCGATGAACCGCGGGCGACGGCGTTTCATCTTGCCATGACAAACTGTTGTCTTATTCCTCCGCCGCTTGTCAGAGCTTTGGAACCAGCCCGATAGCTTCAGTCGCCGCCTCATCGGGCGTCGGGCGACGACCGTGCTACTTTATTTAAGCAGCAAGTGCATACTGCGGTGTGGCAGTTATTAATGTGCATCCTTTTTACGTGGCAAGGATGCTCCACGACGCGCAACAGCAAGCCTTCCCTGTCCGGTCGAATCCAATTCGGCCCCAATTGTCAAAGAGCAGATGATGTTTGTAGCACCACTTCTCTAGTGTACCTGCCAAAACAACTTCGGTCGAGAAATTTCGAATCTAAAGCGGTTCACCACCCTTTCCCGTACAATTCTTCCGGTTGTACGTTCAAAATTTCATTCTCGTCCCCCGTGAAATTGAACCAGGGGTGAAACATGACGGCAGAGTACGATGACGCATACCGCCAAGCCACAGACTACTTTGGGCAGGAACCGGATCAGTTGCTGGTGCAATTCGTCGACCAGATTGATGCTAATCTGCCGGTGCTGGACATCGGATCGGGGCAGGGGCGCCACGCGCTATACCTGGCACAGCGAGGAATTGAGGTCGATGCCATCGATCCCTCGGAGGAGGCGGTGCAAACCCTCGCGGATCTCGCCGTTGAAAATCATCTTCCCATCAACTCGATGCAGGCAGACTTTACAACATTTGAAAGTGAACGTGCATCCTACGGCGCGGTGCTGGTCTTTGGTCTCATCCCGATTTTGACCTGGGAGCAGATCGACGTTCTTTCCCGACAGCTTGATCAGTGGACTCAGCCGGGGAGTCTGGCGTTCATCACCGCGTTCTCCACGGAAGATGAATCACTCACGAAATACTCTCAACAAGGCACAGCACTGGGGAAAAACTCCTTGCCCGATGGAAAAGGCGGCGTGCGGACCTACATCGAACCGGGTGAACTTCCCACCCTGTTCAATTACAAGAAGCTGATCCATCACTGGGAGGGATTGGGGCCGGAACATCGACACGGAGACGGCCCGCTCCACCGCCACGCCTGGATCGAAATCGTGTTGCAGTATTGATATGCGTTACTGTTTTTCATATGAGGATTTGAATTTACAATAGTGTCATCAACAGTTTCTCCGGTGGAATCTCTCACTTCGCACATCAAATTGGAAGAAAGAAACATGTTCTGCACGGCAATCAATTGTATGGATGGAAGAGTCCAGTCCCCGGTAGCCAAGTTCATGAAGAAACGGTTCGGCATGAAATATGTTGATACCGTCACCGAGGCCGGTCCGGTCAAAATTCTGGCTGATCAAGCGCCGCCGGAATTATTGAATTCGATCATGAAGCGATTGGAGATCTCCGTGGGCGTGCATGAATCGCGCGCGATCGCGATCGTCGGCCACCATGATTGTGCGGGCAATCCTGTTCCCAGGGAAAAGCAATTGCAGCAACTCCAGGCAGCGCGCAAGGTGATTGTTGGCCGATTCCCTGAAGCTGAAGTGATTTTGCTATGGGTTGATGAGCAATGGAATGCGGTGGAAGTGCCGGTTGAGTAGTATCCATTGAGGCAGAGAAGATCAGTCCCGATGGAGTGGGATGATGGTTGATTATTACGAGGAAAAACTTTATGCAGAGCGCTTGAAGTTTTGTTATGACATTGCGCCACCGCGCGCGCAACAATATCTCCAGGCGGAGATTGATTACGTACGCCAATTTCTCAAGCCGACCGATCAACTCCTGGAACTCGGGTGCGGTTACGGGAGAATACTGGAGCAGTTGGCTCCGCATGTTGCCTCAGCCGTGGGCATCGATACCTCAGTTGACAGTATCAAACTGGCGCGCGAGCAACTGCATCATCTTTCGAATTGTCAATTTCATGAGATGGATGCGATTAACCTGAGCTTTCCTGATCGGTCATTTGATATTGTGTTATGTCTGCAGAATGGGATCTCCGCGTTTCATGTCGATCCGCTGGCATTGATGAAGGAAGCAATTCGAGTCACACGCCCCGGTGGGACCATCTTTTTTTCTTCATATGCGAAAGCGTTCTGGAACGATCGCCTAGAGTGGTTCCGTCTGCAGGCAAAACATGGCCTGCTCGGTGAGATTGATGAAAACGCCACCGGTGACGGCGTGATTGTGTGCGAGGATGGCTTCCGAGCAACGACCTTTACCGCGGATCAATTCCAGGCGCTGGCAAATCGATGCGAGGTCAAAGCGCAAATCACTGAAGTAGATCATTCCAGTGTGTTTTGCATGATCTACGTTCCCAAACGGGGATAACCCGTACAATATGGTTAATGGTGGTGGCTATGAAATTCATCGTTGGCAATGGGACAGTCATTCACAATCCAACAAGTGATCAGATTGCAGAAACACTTCGGGATCTACCCGGTGGACGAGATTCTTTCGTCGTGCTTGAGGCTTCAAGTCAGTTCTTTGTTCAGTGTGCAGGCAGTGAAAAAGAAAAATTTCTCATTGAATACTGCGAGGGAGATAATACTTTTCGTGCAATTGATGAAAACTGTAGTCTTGAACTAGTTACTGAAGCACTACAACGCTACGCTTTTGCCGATGCCGATTGGGGTGATACGCTAGAATGGTCGCCATTCGAGTATGAAGCCCCGGATCCTTCGGAGGATACGGGCCTATCACCCATGAAGCGTGAAAAGCTCGTTGATTACCATACCAGGACAATTGTCTTGGGACGGAGTTGGATCCTCAAAACAATTTCTATTCTAATTGCGATTCTAGTAATCGTTCAATTTGTAAAATCTGGATGGGGATTGGGAATAGGAATTCCCATTTTAATTTGTGTCGCATGCTGGATCTATGGTTCGCGCAGTAATGCAGAGAAACGGGGCTATCGACACTGAGCAGAGATCTACACCACTTCCCACCGGCGGGCGACATTGCGGGCAATGATCAGGAACACGAGCGTCATCCCCACCAGCACAGCAACCTGGGGCCAGAGCGCCAGCAGTGACTGCGCGAGCGTATGATCAGGATTTTCATACCAGAACACTTTGAGAAAGCCATCCAGCGCCCAGCCGTTGAAGGTGAACAGCGCCACCGTATCCATGAACGCGGGCATGATGAACCGCGGCACCATGCTCCCCCCCAATGCGGACATGATCAGAATGATGATGGTTGACAGGCTGGAGAGTTGTGCGTGACTGCGACAAAGGGTCGCCAGCACAATGCCGAACGATGCTGCGGCGGCTCCGGTGGAGACCATCATCACGATGCAGCCGAACAGATGGTTCGGCGTCCACAGATCGAGGCCGAAGATGAAAGCGCCCCAGAGGAACATCACTGCGATTTGGGCCATCCCCATCACCCAGAAGAACGCCCACTTGCTCATGAGCAATGTGCCCATCCCTACATTGGTGCTGAGCAAGCGTTCCAACGTGCCGGTCTCTTCCTCTTCCAGGATCGCCCCCCCGGCACCGGCCATGGAAAAGAGCAGGAACATGACGCTGATCCCCGCCGCGTAATAAGAAACCATGTCGGGCTCTTCATCTTCACGCGCGGCGATACTGCGCACCTGTACCAATCCCTGGAAACCGGCATCATCATCGGTGGTTTCATCGTCAGCCGGTGCTGAGTCTGACTCATCATCAAGTTCATCCCACGAACGCTCCCCGCTGAGGTAAGGCCGAATCGTATCCACCGCCTGTTGTTGTTGCGGGGTCAATCCGCCGCCGAAGATCGACAGTTGTTCCAGCCCGTGATCCATGAGCATATCGGGTGCAGCTTGCATTGCAGCTGCCTGCATCAATCCGGCGATTGAGTGCTGCGCAAATGGATTTGCCGCATCGTAGATCAGATCAATCGGTTCACCTTCACCGGTAAAGCTGCCGAATGATTCACCGAATCCCTGAGGAATGATGATAGCCGCAGGGACATTCCCCGCCTGCACATTTCGCCGGGCAGCATCCCGATCGAACGGTTGAGGATCGGGATTCTCTTCCGTGGCTGACGGTTGACGAATCACCCGCAGCGCATCCAGTTCGCCCACGGCCTCAATAAATCGTGCACTCGTTTCGGATTGATCCTCATCGACGACGATCACCCTCAACTTACCGCTCCCGCCACCGCTCATGCCTCCGAAGATAAATGCAAAGATCGTGAAGAAAATTATGGGCAGCAGAAAAGTCAATATCAAAGCGACTCGGTCGCGCTTGAGGTTCAGCCAGTTCATGTGCAGGAGGGTCTTGATCATTCTCTCAACTCCCGGCCGGTGAGATGCAGAAATACCGCCTGTAACGTCGGCGCTTCAATGTGCAGATTCATAACTTCAGCCCCGCACTCTTTGATGCTGGTGAGCAATCCGGGCAATTCATCGGAGACGTTCTCGACCTGACGACTGAACGTGCCATTTTCTCCTTTCTTCCATCCCTGCTGCTCGAGCGTGTTCAGCGATTCGCCTTTCAACTGGCAGATGACTTGCCGTTGTGTGCCGATCGTTTGCTGCAACAGTTCATCGAAAGTGCCGGTCGCAATCATCTTGCCGTGGTCGATGATGGTAATGCGCTGGCTGACCTGCTGGGCTTCATCGAGTTGATGTGTCGTCAGGAGCAGAGATGCACCTTTTCGGTGAAGCTCACCCAGCATGTCCCAGATGCGTTGTCGACTCTGCGGATCGACCCCCACCGTCGGTTCATCGAGCAGAATGACCTCCGGTTGATGCAGCACACCACAGGCAATATTGAGCCTGCGTTTCATGCCACCGGAAAATCGCTTGATCGGTTCCTTGGCGCGCTGATCCAGACCGGTCCAGGAGAGCGCCCATTCTACCCTTTGCTGTAGATCCTTACCTGACAGGCCGTGGAGTGTTCCGAAGGCCCGCATATTCTCCACTGCGGTCATGAGGGGATACAGGGCGATTTCCTGGGGCACGATGCCCAACTTCGATCGAGCCCCGCGCGACCCGGTTGATCCATTGAGATTTTCCCCCAACAAGGTCACGGCACCCTGATCCAGGCGCACGCGCCCGGCTATGGTGCGCACCAGTGTTGTCTTGCCCGCTCCATTGGGGCCCAACAGTGCCTGCCACTCCCCCTGTTGCAATGATAATTCAGCTCCCGCCAGCGCTTGGGTCTGATCAAAGCGCTTATGCGCATTGTCAATTTTCAGAACCGTGGACATATTTATCATCCCGGAATGAGATTACTAATTCTCAGCAGCGTTACCGATCCTGCAACGGCTTTACGATATTGCACACCCGGTCGAACACTTCCTCAATTGTTCCTATCGCATCGATATCCAGGATGAGCTTCGTGTCATACTGCTGTAGTACCGGTGCGGTTTCGCGCTCATAAACATCAAAGCGATTGCGGATCACATTTTCGTCCGCGTCGTCGTGGCGACCTTCCTTTTCGGCGCGCAGTTTCATGCGCTGCACCATATCGTTCAGGTCCGGTGCCACCAAGTGTACGATCGCCAACGGCTGAATGAGATCCTGGAGCATCTTCGCCTGGGGTACGGAGCGCGGCATGCCGTCGAGCAGCAAAATGTCATGGCTGGGACTGTAGATTCCGCTTTTCACCATTCCCGCCACATGATCATGCCAGAGCTCAATCGTCAGATCATCCGGCACCAGTTCTCCCCGGGATGAGTAATGCAGGAATTTCCGGCCAAGCTCAGATTCCTTATCCAGTGAACGGAAGATATCACCCGTGGCCAGATGAATGAAACCGTCTATCTCACCCAGGAGTTTCCCCTGTGTTCCTTTGCCGGTCCCGGGCGCTCCAAACAGCAGAATGCAGGTGTAACGATCAGCCATGTTCACGACTCCACATCGGATATCAGAAATGAGCCAGACTCCAGCGGTCGAAAATGCGAATGTAACACAGATGAAAGGAACGTGCTATTGACGTTTGCAGCTGGGTATGCGGACATCTGATCCTCTCCGCTGGCGTTGAGTGCAATGCGGACTTATCGTGTCCTTATGCGAGGTTTGACACGTCGATGGAAACTGCGCCCGGGTGCTGCGGAGCAACCGGCTCCGGTCAGCCCGACTCTTGATCCGCTGGTGCAGCGAATTCTGCTGGCGCGGGGTTTTCGCGAAGCAGATGCCATGCAGCGTTTCTGCGATCCTCGCCTGCTGGATATGCACGATCCGGGGCTGCTTCCCAACATCGACGAAGCTGTGTCACGTTTGATTCATGCCGTGCGTCAACACGAGCGCATCGTGATATACAGCGATTACGATGTGGATGGCATCACCGCCGCGGCAATTCTCTACCACATCATCAGGACCGCGGATCCGGATGCGCATCTTGATACGTATGTACCCCACCGACTGGAAGAGGGTTACGGTATCAACAGTGATGCGCTCCGTCAGATCAAAGCACAGGGCGCGGATCTCGTGATCTCAGTCGACTGCGGCATCACAGCTCATGAGCCTGCGCAGGTAGCCCGTGAAATCGAACTTGATCTGATCATCACCGACCATCATCATGTTCCACCAGAAATCAAGGGCTTACCCGACGCGATCATCGTGCATCCACATCTGCCCGGCAGAGAATATCCTTTTGCAGAACTATGTGGAGCAGGTGTTGCATTCAAAATTGCCTGGCGATTTGCGACACAATGGTGCGGATCGGAACGCGTCAGTGAGATCTTCCAGCAAATGTTACTCAACCTCCTTCCGCTGGCGGCACTGGGCACGATTGCCGATGTCGTTCCGCTGGTCGGCGAGAATCGTGTCATCGCGCGCCATGGTCTGCACCTGATCAAGATTACACCCCTCGTCGGTCTGCACGCGTTGATAGAAGCTTCGAACTTACTTGAAGAGAAAATTGATTCTGAAAAAGTGGGGTTCATACTGGCTCCCCGCCTCAATGCCTGTGGGCGTATGGGGCATGCGGCAGAAGCCCAGCGCCTGCTCACTACGGCCGGAGAACAGGAAGCAAAAGATATTGCCCGTCGTTTGACGCAACTGAATCGACAACGACAGAAGATCGAACGCGAAATACACCAACAGGCCGCACAGATGGCGGAAGATGCAGGGATGACGCGCGACGATTGCCGAATCATCATTCTTGCGCATGAATCGTGGCATCCGGGTGTGGTCGGTATTGTGTGCTCGCGCCTCGTGGATCAGTTCAGCCGCCCCACCATCCTCATGCAAAAGCAGGATGATCTGTGCAAAGGTTCCGCCCGGAGCATCGAGGGATATTCCATTCACCAGGCGCTGCAGTCCGTCGACCAATACCTCACAACCTATGGTGGACATGACATGGCTGCCGGCTTGAGCCTGACCATGAGCCAGCTTGATCATTTCACTACTGCACTGACTGAACATGCCGGCGAACACATTCAATCGCAGGATCTGTTGCCATCCATTTCCATTGACTGTGATGCTCAGCTGGAGGAATTCAATGTTCCGGCGGTTCAACGCATCAATACGCTATCACCGTTCGGGCGTGATAATCCCAGACCGATGATTCGCATCCGCAATCTCACTGTGGCAGAGCGCCCGCGTCAGATCGGCGCTCACGGCAAGCATCTGGCTCTTCGCTTTCGCGCTGCATCAGGATCAAATCCCACTTCTATGCGTGCCGTGTGGTGGCGTGCAGGTCATCTGGCAGAAGAACTCGCCCCTGGAATGACACTCGATGCCGCCCTGCATCCCAAGATCAATGAATGGAATGGGCGAACAACCGTCGAGGCGGAGTTGCGGGACGTTCGTTTATGTGAAGCGTAAAAACAAATCACCAGGCAGCCAGTTCACCGGTCAGTGGTTCGACCAGATCCTTCAGCGTAACCAAACCCAGAGGTCGTTGCGTCTGTGGATCGATCACGACCGCCAGATTGCATCGCTGATGGCGCAACTCGCGCAATGCTTCCAATACGGAAACATCAGGCGGAAAAGTCCCGCACTCCTCAACCAGATCAGACGTGGCTGTATCCGGATTCAGCACCACGGAGAGGAACCGGACGAGGCCGACAACATGCCCCTTTTCATCAATCACAGGAAAGCGGGAGTAATGACCCCGGTGCATGATTGCCTCGCGCTGCTGACGATCAGCGGAAAGCGGAACGATCACAGCTTTTGACCATAGCACCATTTCCTGTCTTACAGTTTGATCGCGCAAAGCCAATGCGCGTTCAAACCAGGTTGTCTGCACTTCGCTGATCACACCACTACCAATCCCTTCTCTGACCAGTTGGCTGATGCGCTGCCTTGCGGTTACCGTCTGATCTTCTTTATTTTGAAATATCCGGTTCAACATCAGAGTAATACACTGAATGATGATCAGGATGCCGGTGGCAAAGAACAGCCAGCGACTGATCACGATCACACGGCTCAATCCATAGCTCCATTGATCGGTGTGACGTCGAAAAAGATCTTTGGGTAATGTCTCAGCAAAGACGAACAGCAATGGTGTGAAAATCAACGCCTCCAGACCGATCAACGACCACTGTGATAAGTGAAACCGGTGCAGCAGTTCTGCCAGTCCGAAACTTCCCAGATAATTGGCAGCATTCGTTCCGATGAGCAGCACGATCAGTGCGCGGGCAGGGTACTGTAGTTCCTGACGAAGGCGTATGGCGGATCGTATTCCCGATTCTGCCCGGACATTGAGCCGAATCCGGTTCAGCGTGTACATGCCGGTTTCCAGACCTGAATAGATCGCGCTCAGGATGAAACCGATCAACATCAGACACACGAACAACCAGAAGTGCCAATCACTCATGTCGAATCCTCCATCGACATGGATTGACCAGCGTCTTCTTTTCCTGATTCGGTCCAGGTGATAATGACGAATTCCGCCCGATGATCCTTCAACGATTCGACCTCCAGGCGCACATTTCCCAGCACAACTGTGTCTCCCTCCACCGGCATTCTGCCGAGCTGCTCGATAATCAAACCCCCCAGCGTTGTGGTGCGTGGTGAGACGAGGCGATGGCCGAATGCGTCCGCCCAGTCGCGCACATTCACATGACCACTGGCCCGCCATTTCCCCAGGCCGATCAGGCGCGGAACTTCCTGCGGCATTTCTCCCGGACTGACGATATCGCCGACCACTTCCTCAACGACATCTTCCATCGCCACAACACCCGCTGTCCCGCCAAACTCATCAACCACGACGGCCCAGGCAGAATGCGTACTACGAAAATGATCGAGCAGCTGCTCCAGTGTCGCCATTTCCGGGACATAATGCGTCGACGAGATGTGTTGATCGAGTGTGGGATCCGGTCCGGCCAACAGGTATGGCTTGACGTGCAACAAACCCACGATGTGATCCAGATCGCCCTCGAAAATAGGAATCTTCTTGCGTGGCGTCTGCTCCACCAGCTTCAGGACATCATCCCTTTTCGATGTCACATCCAACGCCAGCACCTGAACGCGTGGCGTCATGACCTCGCGCACTTTCAAACGCTGAAGCTTGAGCACATCCTGAAGTATGCGCTGCTCTTCAAAATCGATAACACCGTGCTCCCCGGAGATCTGCAATAACGAGTTCAACTCCTCTTCCGACAGTTGAGGTGGAGCGTCCAGCGGCGCGGTCAATCGGTGCAACGGCTCAATAACCAGCCGGCAAAGCACGATCCGCAACGGTCCGATGATGCGGTGAAACGCTAGCAGGGGTGTCGCAATCAGCAGCGCAAATCCGAGTCGATGTGAACTGGCCAGCAGCTTGGGTCCAACTTCACCTACCAGCAGAATCAATATCAGCGAACTGACCGCCAGTACTACACTCCCGATGACACTCGTCTCCGCTTCCATCAGCAGCACGGAACTGGTGACAAAATACAGCACGTTCACCGTCATATTGCCCAGCAATATCGTGATCAACAGCATACGTGGATTCATTAGCAACGAATGAACCGCTCGCCCCGCCAAGCCTCCCTTACGCCGCAGATCGATTCGCTCCATTTCGCTCAGGCTGAACATTGCGGTTTCTGAGCTTGAGAAAAATCCACTGAGTAATAACAACACCGGTAGTATCAAGAGCAACGGCACATGAATGGTCTGCCAGCCGAACCAGCCGCCACTACCACTGGTAACCTCATCCACAGCTTGAAATGCAGCAATGATCACAGCTTTACTTCATCGGCAGGATCGAGTTGCTCCAACAATCGCTCGATGTATCGCCAGGCATTCAATTGCAGGCGAATAGCCCGCAATGTGTCCGGATTATCCTCTGATGCTGCCTGTTCAAATAGAACCTCGATTTTTGCGATGTACTGCTGGCGCTCAGATGTCGCCCACTGTTCAAACTCCTGCCGTTGTTGGGGATCACCAGATGCGATCGCATCTTCCGCCTGCTGACGCACTTCCATCATATCCATGAGGAAACCATCTGGCAGAGATTGATCCTGCGCCTTGCTCGGCCCGCCCATCAACTCCAGCAACACACTCGCTCGTTGCTCATCATCAGTCAGCATATCCCGCGCTCGGTTGAGCTGCGCCGCCTTCGCCGCCGCATCCACCTGCTCGATGGGATCGGTGAAACGATCGGGATGAAGTGATGCTGCCCGCTGCAGATACGCCTTCTGCAACGCCGACCGATCAATCACATAGCTTCGTGGTAAACCTAAAAGCTCGAATGGATCTTTCATCTTCATGTGAAGATTGTAGCGTCCTTGCCGTATGGGGCATAAAACCACCGGTTTACCGACGGCCTTCCCGTACGTGTGGGGGTGGGGGGTATTGAAAAACCGCGAATATCATTCGCGGCTTTGTGGTTCGTGAAATTCGATTCTTTGTGTTACATGATGTGGGGGATCTGTGGTGGGGTATATAGCCGTCGGGTTACCAGTGGTCTTCCCGTGAGGAATTTACGGACACACGCCCCACAAGCCAAGGATCGCAAAGATATCGTTGATGTCGACGATACCATCTCCTGTGATATCGCCCGGACAATTTGAGGACAAGTTGGTGAGAACAGAAATTACTCCATCCGTTCCGCCACTTGCAGAAATAATGTCAGGTTTTCCATCACGATCTAGGTCTCCAAATGTTAATTCACGTTCTCCGAAACCAGCAACAAATTCTTGCGAATCTCCAAAGTCCCCGCTACCAAAGAAGTTTGCTAGTACGCTGACATTACCTGAGTTTCTATTTGGAGTGACAAGATCGATATCACCATCAAAATCAACATCGATAGCCTCTACATCCTGTGGGTGGTTTCCAACCGAAATCGGATCATTTGCCGTGAAATCACAGCCTCCATCGTTGATAAGTACAGTAACTGAATTACTCGGATTTTCGCTAGCAACAGCGATATCAATCAAACCATCCTGATTTAGATCCGCAGCACCAATCCCATGAGGATTAGCGTCAACACTAAATACGTTGCACCACACAAAGGTACCATCACCCACTCCGTGTAACACGGCAACTTCATCACTGCCAAACAGAGATACGGCAAGATCTAATATCCCATCGCGATTGAGATCTGCGTGAACAGAATCAGTCGGTGAGCTTCCAACAGCGGTATTGTAAGAAACCGAAAATGCTCCATTATTATCATTCAGCCAGATTGTCACATCATTTGTGTAGTAGTTTGTGATGACAATATCAAGCCAACCATCACTATTAAAATCAGCCAACCCCACAGATATGGGGCCGCTACCTACCGCAAGTAATGATGGCGTTCCCATGACACCGGTGCCTGTATTGTGAAATACCGAAATGTCGTTGCTATCAGTGTTCGCTACAACCAGATCGATATCGCCGTCATGATCGATATCTCCTGAAGCAATATGCGTTGAATTCGAGCCTCCGGTTGCGTAAGTTGTACTTGAGTGGGTTCCATCATAACGGAGAATCACCTGCAAATTATGATCATGTGCATTCGGAAATGCCAAATCAAGGTAGCCATCTCCGTTCAAATCAACCGCAACAATATCGTGAGGGCTATTTCCTCCATCATAAGTATAGGGTACATCAAATTCTACGACTCCATAAGTTGGCAAAGTCAAAGTGAATATACAAGAAATACTTATAGATCGAAATGCGTGGATAATTGAAGTATACTTCATTGTCAGTCTCCTTATTCATCAGGTATGAAAATTAACAGCTTACAAACAGCACATTCAAGTCTGTATAACCAGGCCATTACACCTGATACGCATGCTCATTGAGACAATGGCCGTCTGTATTATTTAATTTTGTAATTTATTGACCCACAATGGCAATATGAATGCAGGTCTCTGCAAATAGACCAGCTTTCAAGGATCAACATTATCAGTTGTTGGAAGGTCGCCAAGGTAAAGCGTATCAGGATCCCAATCATATCCTAATTGTAGGTAGTGTTCGGTTGGCTCTACATTGATCAAATTACCATCATCGTCTACTAAAAGACGTAAAGATCCAACGCGATTATGGTTTGGAGTTCGAAGTGTTACTCTTACATAGTGCTTCGGATCTTTAGGATGATGAGGAACCTCACACAGAAGTTTAAAAGGATCGCCTCCGTAAATTGCACTATAAGATGTTTCGGGGAGTACGCACTTATACCATACTGCAGAAGCATGATTATGATCATCTCTCGATGAGATAAGACACCAAGAACTTTGCTCAGGTATTGGCCGGACAGCAAATATAACCTTGGGATATATGCTCGCCTGAACATTATCTCGCCCTAGATCACACCACCTGAATTCGCTGTTTACTCCCGTCAGGATGAGAAGGTTTTTATTTTCCATCCAGTATGCACTGTCAAGATGGCCATCATGCCATGCTTCATAAAGAATCCTGCCGCCAGCTACACTGTAAACTCGTATTACGGTAGCTGATGACTCTACGTGACGATGGATCGCAACAATTTCATCCCCCGGATATTGCTTGTCCTGAAAAATATCATATATACCAACCCAATAAACGCTATATGATTGTTGATTTGGTAATTCGGGATGAACTATTTTCGGCTCCGTAGTACCACTGCTCCATACCAGATTCGGATAATCATCGAGAGAAAATACACATAACTCTCCCGGATATCCATCCTGCGCCAATTTATCATAAGCAACAAGAATGACGTCCTGGTCACTGTTGGAATCTTCATGATTAATAATCTTGGCAAAACGAATAGTATCAAATTCAACTGTATTGTGTTCCCACAGAATATTGCCATTGAATGCACGTACCCTGATCCACGCATTGTTAATTGAATCAACCTCCACCACCGCAGGTCTTGTGTGAATCCACAAAACTGACAGATACGTCAGCGCGAGAACCAGAAGCCCGACCGTGATACATGAAATCGCCGTTGTGTAAACCGGATGCTTCCCAACAAAACGTCCGAACTGTTGGGCCAGTGACAAGCCCGCGGCTTCGATCGGCTCATGATTTAACCAGCGCTGGAGATCCTTTGCCAGAGCTTCAGCCGAGCCATAGCGGTCATCAGGATCACGCGCTACGGCACGAGACAATATCGCGGCCAACGGCTTGGATATTGTTTTATCCAGTTCACGGGGTTCACGCGGTTCATCCATCGTGATTCGTCGAAACGCTTCGCCGATGGTCGTTGCAGTGTCAAACGGAGTCTGACCGGTCAGGATGTAATACGCTGTCGCGCCGAGGCTGTACACGTCACTACGTGTGGAGATCTTGTCTCGATCACCGCGAGCCTGCTCCGGGGCCATGAACGCAGGTGATCCGATTGGAATGCCCTCTGCGGTGATCGTCTCCATCATGTCACCGCCGGTGAGCGTGGCGATCCCCAGGTCGACAATCATCACCTGGTCATGCACATTGATGAGAATATTGGCCGGCTTGATATCCCTGTGGATCACCCCCTTCTGGTGCAGCGATTGCACTGCCTGGGCAACCTCCACCAGCAGTTCCACGCACTCTCGCCGATTGAGTTTCTTCTCCCGGCAATATTGATCCAGAGGCAACCCGTCGACAAAATCAGTCACAATGTACAGGTGCCCATCGTGCTCGCCGAAATTCTGCATCTGCGGAACCTGGGCCAAACGAAGCTGACTGAGCATGTTCAATTCACGCCAGATTCTTTGGTCGCCGGCATAATCACTTCCCTGCCCTAGCTTTCGGTGGAGAAGCTTGATCGCAACTCGTTTTTGTGATCCCTCGTGGAAAGCACGAAACACCTGCCCCCCACCACCGCTACCAATGCGGGCTTCGATGATATAGCCTTCAATACTTGGAAACTCTTCCGAAGCAGGTAATTGCGCTGATTCATCATCCTCGGCTATCGCCTGGAACACACGCTGAGCCGAAGAAAAGCTCGGCATGTCCGAACTTTCCACTGCCTCGGATTGTCCGCTCTTAACATTCATCATCAATCCCAAGTTGCGCTCAGATCCTGCACCTGACACGAAACAATACGGTCAAAAGGACCATTCATGGCCGGTTCATCGGGAATTTCCTCTAACATTTTCCAACTTCATAATTTATCATCATACTTGGATTTTTGATGAACCAATTAAGCGGAAAGGTGGAGATGGGAGAAGTGCCACCCCAACAAAATCTCGAACAGACTTACGCACGCTTTGCGACCACGAACTGGACGTTGATTGATGCGCTACACCGTGGTGAACATCCCGGGAAAGGTGCTGCACTGGAGTTGCTCATCAAGCGGTACTGGCCGCCGGTCTATGCAAGCCTGAGACGCATGGGACGTCAACGCGAGGAAGCTGCGGAACTCACGCAGGCTTTTTTTGCTGATGTCGTTCTGGGCCGTGAACTATTTACCCAAGCCAACGCTAATCGGGGAAAGTTGCGCACACTTCTGCTCACCGCGGTCAAACATTATGTGATCGATCAACACCGGCGCAACACTACCCGACCGGGTAACCAGGCCGTGTCGATTGATGACCTGTCACGCGAAGAGAAATTCCTCACCCGGGAATCAGCGCTGGATGTTGATGATCTGTTCGATCGTCGATGGGCTGTTGCGGTGCTGGAGGAAGCTGTCGCTCGCTGCTCCCGGTATTTCCAGGAAACAAACCTGCCCAATCACTGGGCGGTGTTTGATGCGTTTATTGTTCAGCCGGCCATTCATGTCATCACTCCCCCACCTCTTTCAGAGCTGGCGACTCAATTCGGTTTTCCCTCCTCAACCCACGCGGCATCGGCAATGAAAGTTGTTCGCAAACGAATGCGGATCATGTTAAAGGAAGTTATCGCAGAAACTGCTGCTAAACCGAACGATCAGGAAGCGGAATATCAACATGTCGTTGCTTTGTTGAGTGGGTAATTATATTAACCCGCCCCAAGCTATCTTCATGTGGGTTGATCGGCAAGGTGTTGATTACTCTGCGAATGCGCATAGCCGACGTTCGTGGCAAGTTGGCGCACGGAATTTTCAAGCCGGGAGGTAAATTCCGCAGGGGTTTCCTGATCAAACATCAATGCCGGACCGTATTGCACACTGATTTCGCCTGACTTTGGCAGGAACGCACCACAGGGAAGCACCTGCGCGCCGCCGGATACATGGATCGGCACGACCGGTCGTCCGGTTCGCTTGGCCAGGATCCCGATTCCCGACCTGAACGGAGCCATTTCACCGGAACGACTGCGTGTCCCTTCTGGATACATCAACAGACTCCAGCCGTGCTCAATGAGCTGTTGTGCAGTGCGCAGAGATCGCAGCGGCGGGCCGTGACGATCAAAGGCAAACGCATGAAACCATGCAGCCACGGTGAGTTGAAGGCATTCGCGCTTGAATGCTTTGAGTGTGTGGCGATGCACGAAGCCGGCCGGTCCGAATACATCCAGAGCTGCCGCCACCGTTGTATTTTTTCGGATCGGTTTGGGAAGCGTGCCGTGGATCGCAGCGGTATCTGCGTGGCTGCAATGATTGGAGACAAAGATGAGCGGCGGATCATGCCCGGCCAAATTCTCAGCGCCGATACTCGTCCAGGAAAAACCACGAACCGCACCGACCACGGCAATTCCACCGTGAATAATCGGTCGAGCCACGCGCACCGGAATGCTGCGAAATCGTTTTTCGATCTCGTCGACCGTCGGTGCCTGTGCTCTGCCGGTGTAACTCATGCATCCTCCCGAGGAATATCATCGGCATGTGCGATAACCGTTTCAAATGCCTGCACATATTGATCGAGCAAAGCACGCTCCGCTTGGGGAAAACTGGGAAGTTTCAACAACGTCGCATTACCCATCGTCGTGCGCGGAAGATCTCGGGGATCATAGGTTCGCTCGGCAAACGGCGTCCCTTTCAAACGAGCAACTTTGATCCATGTTCCATCAGTGAACATCGGCTGCTGATGCAAGAGTGGATACCGTGGCGCTCCGACCAGTGCTCCTTCTGCTTGCAATGCACGCGCCAGATCGCCGATTGGCAGACCAGTTTTCGATTCGTCGTATCGGATGAGAAATTCAAAATACACGCGTTGAAAACCTTCCGGTGCCAGTGCGCAGCGAAAACAACCAAGCTTCTCTAATTGTTCGGAAAGGTAGATACAATTTTCGTTGCGGCGTGAATTTCGCTCATCAAGATGCTTCAACTGCACTCGCGCTACCGCGGCACTCAACGGCGACATACGGAACTTGTGACCAAATCCCGTTGCGGCAAAGCGGCGATTCGGCGAATCCTTCATCGGAAGCAGCCGCTCATAGTGACCGTAACGAATCACCTTTTCGTATAGCGATTGATCGCGGGTCAGGAACATGCCACCCTCGGCTGAAGGCAGCAGCTTGTTACCCTGCATACTGAATATGGCTACATCCCCCAGCGTGCCGATCTTCCTGCCGTGATAGGTTGCTCCGTGCGCGTGTGATGCATCTTCGATAATTGCCAGTTGATGCGCATCGGCAATTGCTTGCAGCTCATCCATTTTGGAAGGCATGCCGAACAGATGTACGACCATGATCGCCTTGGTGCGCTCGGTGATGCGCTCTTTGACACTTGCCGGATCAAGACCGATGCACTCATCTTCGGTCTCGGCAAAGACAGGCACCCCACCCAGATGGAGAATGGGCATCACACTGGACCACCACGTAGCCGACGGCACGATCACTTCATCACCGGTTGTGATTCCCAGGGCATGCAGCGCTGCGTGAATCGCGCCCGTACCGTTGTTATGCGCCACCGCAAAGGGCATATCCAGCCACTGCCGATAGTCCTCTTCCAGCGCAAAGACTTCATCGTGGATCGACAATTCCCCGCTGCGTAACACCCGCAACACCGCCTGCTCATCTTCTTCAGTAATGATCGGCCAGCGCAGCGCTTCCTTCTGGGGCCGTGTGATCGATGGAGATCCCCCCAGGATGGCTGGTTGATGACTGGTTTTCGCTGACGAGGACATCTGAGACTCCACGGAAGGATGCACTATGAACCAACAATCCCGATGATAATCGATCAAATTTCAGATCGTTGGATTATACAGAGCAATTGTGGCACATTGGGGATCGCACTGGATGATCCTTGCCCCAGAGAGATGAATTCGGTAAGTTGCTGCCGATAAGGAACATTGGAGGGCAGTCTGAGACAAGCTCAATCAATTTAGGGAGTTCACCAATGGATATTTTCACTCTCGCGACTTCATCTCAGGATGCTGCTGCTGCTGCAGGAGCGGTTGCCGCTTTGATCAGCATATTGCTGATCACTGTTGTTGTCATGATTGCTATCAGCGTCCTCATCTGCTTGCTGATCTACCTGCCGTACAAGGAAGTCCCGGTTGAACACCAGCGGATGACTCCCGGTATGGTATTCCTGTTGCTGATCCCCCTGTTCAACATCATCTGGAACTTTATTGTCTTCCAGCGCATCCCCGAATCATTCCAGAGTTACTTCAATGCACAGGGGCGTTCCGATATGGGCGACTGCGGTCGAAGCGTAGGTATGTGGTATGCCATCTGCGGGGTGGCGAGCCTCATTCCCTGCGTTCAATACATTGCAGCCCCGGCAGCGCTGGTGCTTTTCATCATTTTCCTCGTCAAAATCTGGGGATACAAAGGACAGCTTGCGGTAACCGATCAATCTGTACCCCCGCCGGCTCCAACTGCCTGATCAGATGAACGTCAGTCGGAGCAAACTTAGTCGCAAAATTCACTCCTCAGCTACTCCAGTTGAAAGGAATCCGTCATGAGCCAAGTTCCACCAGCACCTATGCAGGATGCAAGCATGAGACCCCATCGCGGAGTTATGATTCTCGTTTTCGGCATACTCGGCATTGTCATCTGCGTCATCTTCGGCATCGTCGCCTGGGTGATGGGCAGTGGTGACCTCAGAGAAATGCAAGCCGGGCGCATGGATCCCACCGGCCAGGGACTTACTCTGGCAGGGAAAATCTGCGGCATCATCAGTGTGGTTCTCGCACTCCTCGGTATTGTCCTCTGGATACTCATGATGATTCTTGGCTTTGGACTCGCAGCCGCGGGAGCAGCCGGGGCGTAAAATCGCCAACGGTGACAATCCTCTCGCTTCAAACATCTCCGACTCGACGCTTTGCGCCACTCTGGGCAATCTTCATTGTCCTGATCTGGCTGCTGGGCGTCGGTTTGTTTCATCTCTTTGCATCAAGTGATGAACATACACACACATTGTGTTTATTTCGCACTCTAACCGGCATCCCCTGCCCCACCTGCGGCACAACACGATGTGTTCTGGCAGCATCGCGCGGCCATTTCATCGATGCGTTCCTGTTCAGCCCGTTCATGTCGGTCGTGCTGGTACTCATGCTGCTGTGGATCGTGCTGCGCGTTGGTTTTCGCAAGACCTTGGTTTTCAACATCGCGCGCAGATACCGTATTGTCGTTTGGACAATCATCGCTCTCTTGTTTGCCGCAAACTGGATGTTCATCATCTGGCGCGAGTTAACTTCTAACTACTAACTGGGATAATGCCTTCAGTGGGACAGGCGTCACGCCTGTCATTCACATCACACAGTCGAAACGGCTGTGCCACCATTTTGCCAGTTGTTCCGGCCGCTTCCTTATGCAGGATCGTTTGATTTGGGATCCTGATCAGATGGCTGTTTTAGGCACTTGGTGATCTTGGTTCTCGATTATCGTCATGGTAGCAATGCACACCTAGTTAGCCGATCTATCATTCTCCTTCACATGCTTCGTTGCACGAATCAAAATCAACAGTGGAGTCTCCAATCAGATTAATCATCTCGAGTCTTTCACCCCGAGTATCAATCTCTTCGTATAGCGCATCAAGTTCATCCATGTTGCGAAGCTTCTTCTCATCAGATCCCAAGCACTCGATGTAGTCGGAAACCAAAGCTGGATCAAATTCGAGTGGGTCTAATTTTTTGAGGAATCCCAAGAGGCCAGAAGTATCTTTTGAGTTGATTAAAAACACCAGCAACTCTCGTAATAGAACATCTTCTTTGCTAAATTCATACTCTTCGTCCAGGAATATCTTTCCCGCCTTTGAGTCATACTTCACTTCGTAAGTATAAATGTTGAGTCGCGCAGCTTCTTGTTTGATGACTCCATAGATCTCGTTGGTTATTTTCCCGACTATCTTGCCCAAGAATTTTCGGATTCTTGGGCTGTTTGCTGTGACGTGAAGCGGTGGTTCATCGAATATCTCGATTTCTAGATGATTCTCAATATACGAATGAAATGATGTCTTTTCTTTCCCTGTTGCTTTCATTGCCTCAATGTCATACCTGCCATACCGGTGTGTTTTGTAAAATTCAACTAACACTTTATGTAGGAATTCATTGTGTTGTCCCGCAAGGGCCAGCTTGCGTCTGTCTTGGACTCGTTTCAGTAAGACCAAGTGGTTATGTGTTATGAGCGACTTTTCAAAATCGCCCTGATCAACTATGTCGTCGTGTTCGATCAAGACGACTGCAACTTTGAGGAGTCTCTCCAGTCCCACAGAAAGGTTATATAGCACCTCAAATATCTCAACTTCATTGTAGAGGTTCTCCATTTCGTGGAAGTATCTAAGTCCGTTGTAAATGAACCTGCCTGCTATATCCAACTCCTCACGCAGTTTGAAGTTCTTCCAAAATTGGATTTTATCCATAACTACACCCTTATGATGTGCCAATCTTCACGATTGAATTAGCAACTGCCGTGATATTTTGGTGAGATCTTACGATAGATTTGGCAATCCAGTATGGCTGAGCTAATACCGTACAGTATCTGAAAAGGAAAGCACTAGGCTTATTGCGCTCAATCGGTTGACTACAAAATTCTCGACCCTCCACTGCATTACGTATCTTCTGATGGGAAATACGTAGCTTTGCATCCCGGGGCTTCGATGACGATGACTTTGCGTACCTGTACCTTTGTTGGTACATCCAGTAGTTCCATGAAACGTTCAGCGATGTGGTGCGCGACGTGCTCTGCGGTGGGGTTGATCTGATCGAATGGTGGCGTTTTGTTCAGATCACACTGCTCGAATTGAGAGAGAATCTTTCCCAGAATCTCATCGAGGTGGAGAAAATCACAGACTACGCCATCGGCATCCAGCTCTTTTGCCCCAACGACCACATCCACCTGCCAGTTATGCGTATGCGGTTCCTCCCGCACCCCCTGCAGGGTAACGGCGTGGCTGGCGGTGAACTCCCGATGGACGCTGATTTCATACATACTTTGCACTATACCAAGCCTTGCACATTTCTTGAGTCCACATCGGGGCGGGAATGAGATATCCTGCCTGCATGATGAGCCAACCAAGTGTTGTATCCAGTATTGATGCCCCTTTGATGTTGTCGGTGTCCGGTGCCCGTGGAATCGTGGGCAAGTCAATGACGCCTTCTGTTGCCGCTGAATTTGCTGCTGCGTTCGGCACACATGCCAGGGAATCCACGGGGAAGGAACATCCCGTATTGTGCCTGGGGCAGGACAGCCGACCCTCGGGCTCGATGATCGCCGCTGCCGCAACCGCCGGATTAACTGCTGTGGGCTGTCGGATCATTCGCCTGGGAGTGGTCACAACCCCCTCAGTGGCCGTGATGATCGACCGCCACGAAGCCGATGCGGGCATGGTCGTCACTGCATCGCACAATCCCATCATCTGGAACGGATTAAAATGTCTCAATGCTGATGGCCTGGCCCCCTCGCCGGATATTGCGCAGCGCATCATCACGCGTTACCGGGAGAGGCAGTATGACTTTATCGATGTCGAATCTCTGCAAACGACTACCGAAGACAAGTCCACGCATGATATTCATGTGGAGAAGGTTCTGTTTCACATTGATACTGAATCCATCAACAGCGCCGGATTCAAAGTGGTACTGGATTCAGTCAACGGAGCTGGATGCCTTGCGGGCAGGATGCTGCTGGAGCAACTGGGCTGTGAGGTTGTCCATCTCAACGGTGAACCGCACGGCAACTTTGCCCATCCACCGGAACCCATTGAAGATAATCTGACCGACCTGGCTCAATTAACTGCTACCGAGGGAGCGGTGTGTGGTTTTGCCCAGGATCCTGATGCGGACCGCCTGGCAATTGTCGATGAGACCGGTCGGTTCATAGGCGAGGAATACACGCTCGTGCTGGCAACCAAACGGTTGCTCGATCTGCATGGCAGCGGCGTGCTGGCTGCGAATCTCTCCACCAGCCGCATGATTGATGATCTGGCTGCGCAATATCCGGGCAGCCGCGTCATCCGTACCGCGGTGGGTGAAGCGAATGTTGCCGGGGCAATGCAGAATGAAATCGCACTGGTCGGTGGAGAAGGCAACGGCGGTGTGATCTTCCCGCCAATCTGCTGGGTGCGCGATTCACTCAGTGCCATGGCCCTGGTGCTGGGATTAATTGCCGATCAGCAGAAACCGCTCAGTGAGATTGTTAATAACCTGCCTCGCTATGCCATGATCAAGCGCAAATTTGATTTATCTTCGCTTCCTGACAATCGAGGCGTACCTGAGATCCTCGAAGATGTCACCCGGGAATATGCCAGTGAGCGCATCGACACAACCGACGGTGTGCGTATCGACTTTGCCGACGGCTGGGTTCACCTGCGCGCCAGCAATACCGAGCCGATCATGCGGTTAATTGCCGAAGCACCCACCACTGATGAAACAGAAGCGCTTATCGCGAAAATCGCCGGTGTCGCACAGTTGTAAGAGTAGGATGGATCCGTGTTAACGAAATCCGACGTTCAAAGTAACATACAGCTCTCATCAATAAACTGATAACCGCTCCCTCACGGTCACGGCTCGTTGGAAGATACACAACTGTGATTATGTTATGCCGGCACGTTCGCTTTCACTGATTCGTGCACCGTCCAGCGCATTGGGTCCACTGAACAATCAATGTGTACCATGAAGAATCCGCCGCGATGTTCCTGAATCAGTGGGAACATAATCGTGCGATCCGTTTCCGGGATCGGTAGATTCATCACCTGATCCAGTTCGTGCCACTCCAGTTTCCCTTCATCAAATTGTGTCCACTGCACTTCGTTGTGGGCAATCGGGCGCATCACCTCAAAGAGATAAATCAGCCAGTGCGTTTCCTTTTCGTAGGCGCGTTCGGAAACGATTCCGGTGAGACGCACATCCTCAATGGCAAGTTCCAGGCCGGTCTCTTCCACGATCTCCCGTACCGCACATTCATGCGGACCCTCGCCGGTATCCAGTTCCATCTTCCCCCCGACCGGAGAATACATATCTGCATTGGGCGGCTTGTTGCGATGCAACAACAGCAACTTCCCCTCGTGATCGTACAGGTAGCAAAGCACCGCAATCCGGTAAGGCATATCATCAGCATTGGCAGGTCGTGTGGTCATACAAGTTCCGTTCGTCAGGCAGATGAAATCTCAGAGGCAGAATCATTCAGGATCGTATCGAGTCGTTTTTTCAATCGTTCTATCACTTCATCACTCGGCTTGCACAGCGGGGGACGGACCGCTCCGCTATCCCGGCCGAGCAAATGCAAGGCTGACTTCACCGGTACGGGATTTGAATCCAGCGTCAGCAAATCCCTGGCCAGCGGATAAAGATGATAATGGATTGCCCGTGCTGTTTCCCAATCACCATCAGAGCACGCACGGCACATCGCTGTTACCTGATCAGGCAGAATATTGGATACGACAGATACCACGCCCCGCGCCCCCACCGTCAACATCGGAAACGTCAACGGATCATCTCCGCTGAGAACTGTCAGGTCTGTGTAGAGGACCGTATCGTGAAGAAACTCAAGTCCGCCGGTGGCGTCTTTGATTGCCTGAATCTGCGGGTGGTGAGCGAGGCGGCGAATTGTCTCTTGGCTCAATGATGCTCCAGCTCGGCCGGGTATGTTGTACAGCACGATCGGCAGTTCACATGAATCAGCCAGCGTCATGAAGTGGCGATACATCCCTTCCTGAGACGGTTTGTTGTAATAGGGAATCACCTGCAGCGAAGCATCCGCCCCGGCTTGATGAGCAAACAAATGCTGACTGACCGCATGGGATGTGTTGTTGCTGCCTGTGCCGGCGATGACCGTCAGACCGTTCTGATGAGCTGTGCGGACTGTAGTTTCGATGACCTGTTGCCACTCGGACTGGCTCAACGTGGGCGATTCGCCGGTTGTACCACTGGGAACGACGCCGGCCACCCCGCCCTCAGCCTGATGGACGATCTGCTGCTGCAGACGAGACAAATCCACGGCCGAGTCATCTTCCGTAAAGGGCGTGACCAGTGCTGTATATACCCCCTGTAACTCCATCACTGTCATCCTTTCATATGTATCCAATCAAACGCTTTCGTATCCGAAGCAGTTGATTAAATGTGTGGGGGGGTGGCGGCTTCCCGCATGAGACGCTTCATTTCCCGGACTGCCTCGCGGATGCCCACGAAGATTGATCGAGCCACGATTGAATGTCCGATGTGCAGTTCGCGCACACCCGGTAAAGCAGCTATCGGTTGCACATTGTAATAATTCAGTGCGTGCCCCGCGTTGAAGCGCATTCCTTCCTGGCGAATCAACGCGCCGGCTTCTCGCACCTTCTCCAGTTCCCCAAGTACTTCCGGACTTTCCGAATCGCGCCCATTTTCGTAGAACGCATGTGCATAGGGGCCGGTATGCACTTCGCAGACGGAAAAGCCGCATTCGCGCGCTGCTTCGATCTGGTGAGCTTCCGCATCGATGAACGCGCTGACTGTCAGCCCGGCTGATCGCAGTTCGCCCACCACTTCCTTCAGATGAGACAACTGGCCTGCAACATCAAGACCGCCTTCCGTCGTGACTTCCTGTCGTCCTTCGGGAACCAGCATGACAAGATGAGGTTTTATCCGGCAGGCGATGTCGACCATTTCCGCCGTCGCGGCCATCTCAAGATTCACCTTGATCTGCGCCAGATCCATCAGGCGGCGAAGATCATCATCATTGACATGCCGACGATCTTCCCGCACGTGGAGTGTAATGCCATCGGCCCCGCCCAGATGTGCTTCCACCGCTCCCCACACCGGGTCAGGTTCGTAGGTCATCCGTGCCTGGCGGACCGTGGCGATATGATCAATGTTGACGCCCAGCTCGATCATACACAAGCCTAGGCGCGCCTGATGATATTCACCAGTCCCCACCTGACGAAACCGGCTTGCAGATGGGTGTGAATAAAGAATAACACTTGATTCCACCGGCCATGGTGAGGTTTTTATTCGGCGACTATACTGGTTCCCCGGGGAGTCAATATCGTTGGAGAATGGGATCATGACATCGTTTGCGCAAAAACTGAAACAACTCCACAATGATCTCGCTCTCCAGGGAGATCGTGTACTGGATCTCCTGCTTCGGGCGGTTGACTGCTACTTTGACCGCGATGTGGAAAAAGCTCATGAGGTCGTCAGTGCAGATGACCACATCGATCGGGTTGATGTTGAAATCGAACGGGCATCCATCCCACTTCTGACGATGGGTGAAACGGATGAACATCAGATACGATTTGTCCTCACCATCGTCAAGGTGAACAATGAGCTGGAACGAATCGCAGATGGCGCAGTGAATATTGCCCAGGTAGTCTGCACTTACTCCGAACAAATGGTGGAAGAAGTTCCGGCGACATTCAAGGTGATGGCCAACAGCGTGGTGGGCATGTTACGCGACACCAATCGCGCCCTGATGGAACTCAATGTGGATCTGGCAGAGCAGGTTTTGGGATTTGATGACACGGTCGATCAATTCAAAAAGGAAATCGGCATCATCACTGAGAAAAAAGTCGCGTCCGGTGAGATCAGCGTCAACTTTGCCTTCCGAATCCGAACCGTCACCGCCCAACTGGAACGCATCGCTGATCACTGCACCAACGTGTGCGAGCAGGTGATCTATCTGGAATCAGGCAAGATTGTTCGTCATCTTGCCAGTGGCTGGACCAAACCCACAGATCCAAAACAATGACGCTCCGATCATTTTCAGACCGAATACCGTCTTAAATTTTTGACTGCCTGCCGATGATCGAGCTATCGTTTTTCTCCCGACGAGTAACCATCTCAGCGTTTTTGATTTGATCGATGAGTCACACGATGTCCCAGCAATATGAGTCGATTCTCGCCGTCCTGAAGAAGCATCAGCAGGAGCATATCCTGGCTGGGTATGCCAATCTGGAGCCGCAGCAACAGGAGAAACTGCTCGGAGAGCTTGCGCAACTTGATTTCGAGTCTCTCGACGATTTGATTAGTCAATATGTGCGTCAGCGCCCCATGACGGATATCCCCACGGATCTTGCACCCGCTCCGTATTACCCACTCACCACGCGATCCGATGACTGGCCTGACTCCGCAGAGCAGCCTGACTATTACCACCGACTCGGTAGTGATGCGGTCCGGCAGGGGAAGCTGGCGGCTTTCACCGTGGCCGGGGGTCAGGGCACGCGCCTGGGATGGAATGGGCCCAAGGGAACCTATCCTGCCACTGTTGTCACCGGCAAGCCGCTCTTCCAGTGCTTTGCGGAACAGATCCTGGCGGCGCAGGAAAAATATGATGTCCACATTCCCTGGTACATCATGACCAGCCCGCTCAATGATGCGACTACGCAGGCATTCTTCATCGATAACAACTACTTCGGCCTCTCCCGCAACGATGTGTTCATGTTCCCCCAGGGGATTCTGCCCTCGTTCGATGCTGCCACCGGCAGACTGCTACTGGCGGAAGCCGATACGCTGGCGGTTAATCCCAACGGCCACGGCGGATCAATCCAGGCGCTGCGTGAAAGTGGCGCCGTGGAGGATATGATCGCGCGCGGGATCGAACACATCAGTTACTTCCAAATCGACAATCCATTGGTGAATGTGATCGATCCGCTGTTCCTCGGTCTGCACCTGGCCGCACCGGACAGTTCAGCGGAGATGTCCAGCAAGATGGTGCCCAAGACCGATCCTGAGGAAAAGGTTGGTGTTTTCTGCCAGAGCGCCGGTAAGACGATGGTGATCGAATACTCCGATCTCCCTGATCAATACATGCACCAGCGCGATGAACAGGAAAAACTCCTTTTCCTGGCCGGTTCAATTGCGATCCATCTGATCAGCGTCAGCTTCGTTGAAAAACTTACCGCTGACAGCAAACATTTTGCCCTGCCTTATCATCGGGCGGACAAAAAAGTACCGCATGTCGATCCCCAGACCGGTGATCGGATTGAGCCAAAGGAACCCAACGGTGTGAAACTGGAAGCATTTGTGTTCGATGCTATCCCACTGGCTGAATCATCGATCGTGATGGAAACCAGCCGAGAATCTGAGTTTGCCCCGATCAAGAACGCTCAGGGAACTGATTCGCCTGCCACATCGCACCAACTTCAATCAGATCGAGCCGGCACATGGTTGGAATCGGTGGGGATTTCTATCCCGCGTGATAGCGATGGTCACGTTGATGCCCTGTTGGAGATAAGTCCGCTGACAGCACTACATGCAGAAGATCTCGATGCACTTGATGATCTTCCTTCTGCAATCAAAGTCGGTGAGGAATTGGCTATCTGATCAGGGTTTTCGTTGGTCCACTATTTCCTGCGTCAATTCTGCCAGCGCGGCCGCCGTGTCATTCCAGGCGCGTTCCCGGCCGAAACGATCCGACAAACTATGCCATTGGGAAAAGTGTTGTTTCAGCGCGTTCTTATCATTCTCTTTCAGGTCGTCACTTACCGATCCAGCCAGCGCGATCGTTGGCACACGATGTTTCTGAGCACATTGTGCAACACCAAAACACGCTTTCCCCTGTAATGTCTGTGCATCAAGACAACCCTCACCGGTCAGTACCAGATCTGCATTGCGACAGCGCTGATCAAACCGCACAGCATCAAGTACCAGTTCCACGCCGCGGGATAACTCCGCATCACAGAAATGCACCAGCCCGAATGCCGATCCCCCTGCTGCCCCGTATCCCGGGGTATCAGGATTCGCGCTGACAAGTTTGGCCAAATGACACAGTCCATGATCAAGTTGTTGGACCTGCTCGGGGGTTGCTCCCTTTTGCGGGCCGTACACCGCAGCCGCTCCCTGCTTGCCGCACAGGGGATTGGTAACATCACAGGCAACTTGTATCTCTGGATGAGGTAATAAATGAGATGGCTCCACACGACTGATAACCTGCAACATTCCTCCCGTTATCGGCTGCGTGATCAACTGATCGTGCTGATCGTAAAAACGAATCCCGAGCGCCTGAGCCAGTCCCGCTCCACCGTCGACAGTTGCGCTGCCTCCCAGTCCGATGATGATCGATTGACATCCACGATCCATTGCTGCACGAACGAGTTCACCCGTGCCGTATGTTGTTGTGTGCATCGGATCACGAGCATCCATCGCCAGCAGCGCCAGTCCCGATGCCTGGGCTAACTCGACAATGCCCAGCGTACCGGCACCGTCGATTCCATAGCGTGCCATCACTGGATGATCACTCCCCAGCGGTCCTGCCACCTGCTGCTCATGAAGAGTGCCTCCGGTCGCAGATACGAGTGATTCAAGCGTACCCTCCCCGCCGTCAGCAATCGGGCAAATATCCACCGTCACATCCACTCCTGCACGCTGAGCACCTTCTGCCAGCGCACAAGCCGCTTCCTGTGCGGTGAGCGTCTCCTTGAAACTGTCCGGAGCACACAGAATTCTCATTTTAGCTGAATCCTCAAGACATACTCGGCGATAGATTCCAAAGGATACTCCAGAACTTTGTTCTACTCTTCCCTGTAGATCAGGATACACTCTGATTGTCTCCCCAGCCTCATGTGATTTCTTTTCATATCCCAATCCCCACTCAGCCCAGTTATGGAACAATTCGTCGATGCCAATCTCAGCACGTATGGCCCGTTGGCGGTATTTCTGCTGCTGATGCTCTCCGGCGTGGGGATTGCACTGGGCGAGGAGATGGTCACGATTCCCGCTGGGGTTCTCATCGCTACCGGGCAGATGAATTTTCTTGTCACAGCTGTTTGTGCTTACGTCGGAATCGTGTTAGCGGATTTTCTCTGGTTTGGGATATGTCATCACCTGGGAACACGATTGCTTCACATGAAATGGAGTAAACGCCTCATCCATCCGCGCCGCTTGTTGGAAGCTAAGCATCAATTCGATTCCCGGGGAGTATGGTTCATTGTGATTGCGCGCTTTATTCCCAGCAGTCGCACCACGGCGATAACCGTGGCCGGCATGTTTCAGATGCCCTTCTGGCAATTCGCCGCTGCCACTGCTTCCTGTGTACTCATCACCGTACCGGTGCAATTAGGCTTGGGGTATCTCATTGGTATAGAGTTTGCGTTTGCCACTGAGAACATGGCCGATCTACTGCTCAAGACGGTAGGTTTGGTCATGGTGATTGTTGCGGTGACGTTGCTTTTCCGGTGGTGGACCTTGCGTCGGGCATCCAAGTGTCGACCACCGCGGGCGAAAATGTCCTGGCTCAAGCGATTCCATGTCCCCCACAGGAAGCGCCGCCTCAACAAAGGCACAACCACGAGTGTGGAAAAACCGAGTCGTGTTTGACTTCTATTCCTTACCGTAAGCCGGATCTGACGAGTCTACGAGGAAGATCCGGATCCCCTCACAACATCTCCCCGACACCATCCGCATTTTCCTCACTCTCTACGCTTGATCGTCAGATACGGCTTGGGGATATATTTCCCTATACTATGTCGTCGTCTGAATAATCAGAATCGGCTCTGAATGCGGAGGCTGAACATGCGTGCCATTGTCACCGGCCAGGTCGGTATGAATAAGAAGCAATATCTCGAAGCGATCGCGCAACTCGGTGGTGAGCGCGGCCAGTCCGTCCACCTCTTCCATGTCGGCGACATGATGTATGCAGAAGGATCAGACATTCGGCCCGGGCGTATCCTTGATCTTCCCCTCAGCCGACTCCATGCTCTGCGCCGCTCGGTCTTCAAAGACATCATCAATCAATCGACTGACGAAACCAACGTCATCCTCAACACTCACGCGACGTTCCGTTGGAAACATGGCTTATTCCCCGCATTCGATTTCGATCAGATACGCGATTTTAAGCCCGATATGTTTATCTGCCTGGTTGATAACATCGAAGTGGTTCACCATCGACTCCATGCGGAACATGAGATCGACGCCACGCTCAAAGATTGCATGGTCTGGCGCGAAGAAGAAATTCTTGCCACGGAACTCATGGCGCAGGCAGTCGGCTGCCCCAACGATTTTTACATTATGGCGCGCGGCCGGCAGCAGGACACGGTGGAAAGTGCGCTGAACCTGATCACCCGCCAGGATATGCGAAAGGCTTATCCCAGCTTCCCCATGACGCATGTCGTGGATATGCCCGACGTGCTGGAGGAAATCGATCACTTCCGCAACGAGCTGGCCCGGCATTTCATCACCTTCGATCCGGGCGATGTCGATGAAAAGCTGCTGCTTGATCGCGCCATTCAGGCAACCCGCGAGGGCCGGGACTTCCTGGAGGTTGCACCTCATGCATTTGGCGGACGAGCCGACAGCAAAGAGCCTATTCGCGTTCCCATACGGCAGATCCTCGATATTGCTGGCGATATTGACGGCCAGATTTACATGCGCGACTTCAAGCTCATCGATCAGTCCGACATGATCTGCTCGTTCATTCCTGAACTGCCCAGTGGAATACCCGGATTATCCAGTGGTGTGGAACGGGAACTTCAACACGCCTGGGAACACACCAAGGAAGTGTACGTGGTATGGAAACCGCAGAAAAATCCCAGCCCGTTCATCACCGAAACCGCTACGAAGATCTTCTCCAGCGTCGATGATGCACTGCGCTACTTTGAAGAAAACGGCATGTTTCCCGAACGCGATCTGTTTGGAAATTAGCGCAACGTAAATTCAAATGCACCTTTCTCATTTTCATCAAAGCAATTTCAAGTGTTTCACGATCACTCTTCAACGAGCCGCGACCGTGAGGGAGCGGATCATGCTGTACCTCACGGGTATGACTCTGTCCTACCCGTGGCACCCGCATATCGGAGCGGGGTATATCCAACGTGCCACGATATAAACTGACCATTGCGTATGAGGGGACTGACTTCTACGGTTGGCAGAAGCAGCACCCCCCCACCCAGGAAGAGCCGATGCGCACAGCGCAAGGTGTACTGGAGGAAACAATACGTCATGTCTTTCGTGAACCGGTGCGACTGGTCGGCGCTTCGCGGACCGATTCTGGTGTTCACGCGCGCGGTCAGGTTGCTGCATTCACTGCCGAAAAGGAACTCGACTTAGCGCGATTAACTGCCGCTCTTAATACCCATTTGCCTGATGACTTGCAGGTCGTCAAGGCGAGCATTGTGCATGATGATTTCAATCCCATCAGCAATGCGATCGCCAAGGGATATCGCTACCGGTTGGCTCACGGTCGCAAGCTGGAAAATCTGCCGCCATTGTTTGATCGTCGAATCACTGCGCGCACGCCTCATCTTCTAGATGTTGCTCCCATGCAGGAAGCAGCGCAGTGCATCATCGGTGAGCATGACTTTGCCAGTTTCACCCGCAGGAATCACGGCCGGGAAAGCACGATCCGCACCGTTCACGATTGCACGGTGACCGCAACCACATCCCGCCTGCTGCGGATTGATGTTTCCGGCAACGGTTTTCTCTATAACATGGTACGCATTATCGCCGGGACATTGATGGAGGTTGGTCGCGGACACATAAGTCCAACTGATCTGCCGCGGATATTTGAAGCAAAGGATCGCGGCGCCACCGGGCCGACACTTCCCGCTGAAGGTTTATGCCTGATGTGGATTCAGTATCCATAAAATTCGCCATCCTCCCAATGGAACAGGCATTCCACCTGTTTTCTCCAAATCATCATTGCTCGCTTTCTCCGGCTTCTCCGCGGTACACTATGGGGTGAATCATGCGCATCATGCACATTTCAACCCGGTTGATCCTCGGCGGATCGCAGGAAAATACCGTTCTTTCCTGTGAAGGACAGGCGGATCGTGGTCACGATGTGTCGCTTGTATTCGGGCCAATCTACGGGCCTGAAGGTTCGCACCTTCAACGCGCCCAATCCCACGGCGGAATCGAGTGCATCGAAACGCCCCATCTCGTGCGGCAACTCAGCCCAATCAAGGATTGGCGATGCTATTGCGATTTACGCAAACTGATCCGCAAGTGGAAACCCGACGTTGTGCATACACATTCATCCAAGGCGGGAATCCTCGGCCGATTCGCAGCCTGGAAAGAAAACGTCCCGCGTGTGGTTCACACAATACACGGATTACCGTTCCATCCGTATCAATCGTTCTGGCGGAATGCGGTGTACATCCTGGCTGAGCGCATGGCTGCCAAGCGCTGTCATGTAATCGTGTGTGTCGCCAAGGCGATGCAGGATCAGGCTCTGAAAGCACGGATTGGTACAGAGGAGCAATACAAGGTTGTCTATTCCGGGATGGAAGTTGAGCGATTTCTCCAGCCGGCATGGACGCGCGCAGAAGTCCGCGAGGAATTGGGCATCGGAGAAAATGATTTTCTTATCGGCACCATCGCGCGCCTGGCAGAACTCAAAGGCCATGATGATCTGCTCGACGCTCTGGGTGATTACATGATCGATCGTCCCCAGCTCAAAATAATCTGGGTGGGTGACGGCTGGTGGCGCGATCGTCTGCTGGATCGGGTCAAGTCAATGGGATTGACCGATCGGCTCATCACGACCGGGCTCGTACCGCCGGAGGAAATTCCCAAGTATCTGCAGGCAATGGATGTCCTGGTACACCCCAGTTACCGTGAGGGTCTGCCGCGCACAGTGACGCAGGGTCTGCTCAGCGGTATTCCAGTCACCGCTTACGACGTGGACGGATCACGCGAGGTCTGTCTGGACGGCATAACCGGTAAGCTGGTTACACCCGGTGACACTGCCATGCTGCGTGAAGCCATCCTGTGGATGATGGATCACCCGGAAGAACGGGCTGAGATGGGACAGCGCGGCCGGGAACGATGCAAGGAAATGTTCGCAGCAGGAACCATGGTCGAGCAACTGGAATCAGTTTACGTTTCACGAGACTCATAACCGCTGGTTCAATCACCACGAGGTAACGCATGAGCAACATACTCATCATCGGCCCGCATCCGGATGACCAGGAACTGGGCATGGGCGGCACGATCGCCAAGCTTGCCGACCAGGGGCACCATGTCCTGCTGCTGGACATGACCAACGGTGAGCCGACACCTCACGGCGATCCGACAACCCGCGCCAAGGAAGCAGCAAAGGCTGCCGAAATCCTCAAAGTGGAACGGCGCTGTATCAATCTTCCCAATCGCGAAGTGCAGCACACGATTGAAGCGCGTCACAAAGTGGCAGCCGTGATCCGTGAACACCAGGCTGAGATTGTCTTTGTGCCATATTTTCAGGATGCACATCCCGATCACGTCGCCACCACACGCATTGCGGAAGATGCGCGCTTTGATGCCAAGCTCACCAAGATAGATCTGCCCGGTAAGCCGATCTACCCGAAGTGGCTGTTTTATTATTACTGCACACATCTGCGCTGGGTCGCTGATCCGAATTTTCTGGTTGACATCACCGGCTACGAGGATCGCAAGCGAGATTCGATCGTGGCGTACGAAACGCAGTTTGTCATTCCCGAAAAAAATCGTCAGGTTGTGGAATGGATCAGCGCTGCGAATCGTTATTTCGGCAGCCGAATCGGCACCCAAGCCGCCGAACCGTTCTTTACAAAGGAACCGATTGGACTCACATCTCTTGAATGTCTTATTTGATAACCTAGATCTTCAAAGCTGAAAGAAATCGAACAGTGGTCACCGACAATATCGAAGATGGGATAACACTAAAACTGCAGAAAATTGAATCTGCAGATCTTATCGACAGTGTGAAAACCATTGATGTGCGAATGTGGTGGGGAACACAAGATTGGCCCTAGAATACTGTCAATTCAAAAATTTATCTTGATTGGGCGAATCAAGATATGGAGCAACAAAATGATCGAGGTTACAGCAATGCATTGGGTAATGCGAAAAGGGCTGTATGCCAAAGAATCGATCTGCTCCTTGCCCGCAATCATCTGCTTTCGAATTCGCCACGTTCATACATAAAGCGAATCGAGATACTCAATGACATAGGAATATGCATTCCTGATATCGTTTGGGAGCTTGTGATCGAATCGAGAAATAGCATGGAGCATGAGTATGTCATCCCAACACATCAGAAAGCATCATATGCCTTAGGAATCGCTGATCTGGTTATGAAATCTACAAATGAAGAAATTAATCATCCCACAGGAATTCTACTTGGCCCATATTTTCAATGCCAAATGAGGAGTTCAGGAGATAATCACAGGTTCACAATCAAGGAAATTCCAAAGTCGCCCTCTCTATTTTTCGATGTATTCTCGCAATCACCATCAGTTATGATCCTAGATTGGCAGGATCAGGAAGCACGGTGTATTACTCAAGAAGATATTTGTAATTGCGATGCGATCGCTTTAACAAAAATTGTGCGAGATGCACGAGTTCATGGCTACAGTTCGTATGGACTTCCAGAATGGGAATCTATTAGAAAAATACTTCGTATTAATGAACACCCGTAACTATCCAGCTATTACCATTCGTCTGGCTCAATCGAATGATCTCCCTGCCATCCTGGCCATCAGCAATCACTACGCGCAGACGACGCCGGCCAATTTTGCGATCGAACCGGAGACACTTGAATCGTGGCAACAGGATTTCAACGAAACACACGAGATGTATCCATGGCTTGTTGCGGTCAATGAGTCATCCGGCAAGGTGATCGGCTTTGCCAAGGCCTCTCCGTGGAGTGGGCGATGTGCATACCTTCATTCCGCGGAGGCCACGATCTACATTGATCCGGATTATCGGCAACGAGGTATCGGCCGGTCGCTTTATGAAAAACTTCTGACCACACTCAAAGCGCAGGGTTACTGTACGGTGCTGGGCGGAATCACATTACCAAATCCCGCATCCATCGCTCTACACGAAGCGTTTGGCATGAAGCGCGTTGCGGTCTTTGAAAAGATCGGCTGGAAGTTTGATCAATGGCGCGATGTCGGTTACTGGCAGGGATTTCTTGGAGATCCAGGAGATAGAACGCCACCAATAATTAAACCCGTTCTTGATGTCGTCAATTGACCAGAGGTCCGTAAGCTTGCCCAGCTTGTTCATCTTTCATTTATTTATCGTTACGTGAATATGAATAGTGCAGAATCCTGTCTTTTTGCTCAACCGAAAAGCAAACCAACTGTACAATCTCAACTCGTCTTTGTTGGCCTGAAGACATCTCGAAATCACGACGCAACCCATTTTTGAAAACCACCTGCCAAATTGATTTGAAGAGTATGCCCCATGATTTCTGAACTGATACCTCTCATCATGTGGGTGTCTATTGGTACAGAGCCACCTCCACTCATCACACCGGTGGCTCAGTCGCGCTACGTCCTGGCAAACACGACCAATGATTTCCTGCGGGTTGATGCACCGGATTATGGGCCGTTTGATGAATACATCCATCTCGATGAAGAGCAGTGGACAACCTATGTGGAAGTTGAGGGAGAGCAGGAATCGGAATTTGAAGATCTGATTCTGAAGGCAAACGGTAATAGCGAGGTGTACGCCATCACTGAGATTGGTGATATTGTTATTGGCGAAGGACAATCCCGAATCGATTATGACTTTATCGCCGAAGGTGATATCCATGTCACGATCATGGCTAGCCTGTCTGCAACCGGTGTGCTGAACTTCCCCGCGGCAGCAGTGCGCGTCACCGATTCGAGTCAAACCTATCTTCTGGATGAGATGGTGTATCCCGGAGAAGAACGCCTCATCATTGAAGTATTGCCTCTGGAGCCGGGGCAGTACACATTGCAGGTTGTCGCCCGATCCATCATTATTTTCGGTTTTCTCCCTGCCGAGGGCACTGCCGACGCTCACTTTTCCATGTTCGTTTCATTCGATGAAAACTGCATCATGGATCTCAACCGTGATGATCTGGTCAATATCGATGATACATTCGAGCTGCTCTCCTACTGGGGAGAGAATCCGCACGGTCCACCGGATTTCAACCTCGATGGTACTGTCAATATTGATGATCTATTCCTGATCAACAGTTTTTGGGGAGATTGCCCTGATGATCTTGGTCCTTGAACAAGATGGTCATCAGGAAAAAAGTAAATACCAACAGAAAAGCCCAGTTATTCAACTGGGCTTTTCATAATTCACTGTCGTGATAGGAAGGTCAACGATATTTACCGTCGGCGTCGAGTTCCAGCAAAACCAGCCAGACTCAGCAGTGCGAGCACGCCGGGTGTGGGAACGACGGGAATGGGAACGTATTGCGTATCACCGATTCCGGCACCGGTTCCGGTACCAGGACCAAATGTATAGCTGGTTGCTTCTGCGACATACCACACCAATGACCACTCATCAGGATCAAGCGTGGAGAAGGGATCAAAAAGATCGCCAGCATAGGTGAATACCGTGGCTTGCGCAGGACCACTGTAACCGTAAAGGTATGGATCCTCACGAAGACCGGCAACATAGCCCGGTGGAACAATAATCGACTCGTATCCAACGCTCGTGATATTCGCGAGGAAAGGATTGCCTACTGAGAAATTGTCGACGGAGACCCCCATCGCGTCATCGCCGTCCAGCAGGTAGGCAAAGAGCATCTCGCCAGGATCGAGCACATATCCTGACGGTAAGTCTGAGTTGTGGTCATACACATAGGAATACACATCCATGCCCCAATTCAATCCATCGGAGAAATAATCTTCCTCTGTGTAGATCGGTGTACCGCCAATATCCGGAACCGCAAGAGCAGTACCACTGATCATCAGCGCCAAAGCAGTTGTTCCCAAAACCTTCATATCGTTTCTCCTCCAACGAAAAAGAGAGCTTGGTGCGGAAGCACCAGACTCTCTCTCTAATCGGAACTTAATTATTGCTTCAGTCATGCGGCGACTGAAGACCTACTTCTTCGCAATTATTGTGAAGCCAATCTGGGGGTCCGTCAAGGTATCTTCAAGATTTTCCCAGTGATTAAAATATCCATAAACCACCCAAATTACCCCACTTATCCAAAATAGAGTGGGAACACCCTGGTTTAACGTGATTATCAGCAGCCGGTGCTTCCGAATCCCCCTTTACCACGTGGAGTTTCATCCAGCCTATCCACAATGATCGTTTCACACCTCGTGACCGGACAGATCAACATCTGGGCGATACGCATATTCGGTTCCACGATGAACGGTTCCGATCCCAGATTGATCAGGGGTACACTCACCTCACCACGATAGTCTGCATCGATTGTGCCGGGTGCATTGGGCATTGAGATTCCATACTTCACTGCCAGTCCACTGCGCGGTCGAACCTGCGCTTCAAAACCCTTCGGTACCGCAACGGCAAAGCCACAGGGGATGAGCTGAATCTCGCCCGGTTCAAGCGTGAGAGATTCAGGTAATGCTGCATGAAGATCAAGTCCGGCTGCGCCATCCGATTGATACTCCGGCACATCCGCCAGTGATGACAAGCGTTGAATGCGCAATGTGTGTTGAGACATGATCTTTCTCTGCTGCCGCGTGATTGCAACAGGTCATCCAAATAAGTGTTGCTCAGGGCGAACCCACCACCAAAGGCCGGCAACAATCACCAGACTCACAACGATGCTGATTATCACCATGCGCCGAGCATCTGGACGACCGTGCGCTGCATCCACAGGTTTGCCCTCTTTCGTCCCATAACCAACAAAATGAAGTGGTATGCGCGCCAAGGCAAGTTTCCAGTTGGCCATGTGTTTTCCGAAGTAGACCCGCAGCGTGTAGTAGTTGATCAACCAGACCATCACCAGCGCGTAAGCCAGGGCAAACTCTTTCCAATACCGTCCCTCGGTGAGTAAGCCCGCCAGCAGAATGATGAAGCCACCGATGGCAAGAAGACCAATGTAAATCGTTCGATCCCGTATGGTCTGCACTGGTATGGTTTGTTTAACCGTTCGCTTCTTGCGCCGGGAGCGCTGTTTTCGGCTGGATCGGCTCATGAGTTCACCGAGGCTGAAAGAGTGGGATGTGGGATTTCCTGATTAGCATGTTTCCCCTGAGGAACAACCAGGATTTCAGGGATTGCTTCTGCCTGTGACGGGAGCGACAGCTGATCAAGTTGAGCAACCAGATTTCGAGCTTCCCGGATGGCCTCATCCATCGCGCTGATTCCTCGAATCTCTTTCATTGGATCGAGCTTTCCCTGCTCAGCATTGATCTCCTCAGATGCAGCCCGCTCCTGCTCCAGCCGCGTAAGCAGGCGCTGGGCATTTTGCTGAAGTTCGCGAAGTGGCGTTGCCTCCCCAACTCCGGAATTCTGTGAAATGTGATGATTTGAAGCCGGTATTGCCATTATCCACCCGTAAGGCCTGGTGAGAGGAAATTCGAAAGCGTTATCTTGACGTGCTCAATGCTCCTTGGCAAGCACCCCTCCATCATTGATATTCGTACACCTCGAACTTGATGTGTGTCCTAAAGCATTATGCGGCAACTGGTTTCACCATTTCAGGCACCAGTTGACGGATCAGGTCAATCAGCGTTTCCGGCTCACTGGGACGCTGCTGAGGGGCCAATTGGGTAAGAATCTGCTCGATTTTTTCATCATGGGGGGGGGGGAGCACCCAGATATTGATACCGCGATAGCGGGTTCTTTGCATCACTTCCGCATCGAAGGACAATTCCTCAAAAAGCTTCTCGCCGGGACGGGCTCCGGTATACACCACATGGATGACAACATCGTCGGTGGTGACAGTCTCACCGGGCAGCACCGGTGCATAGCCATGCTGCCTGATGAATCGTCGAGCTAAATCGACGATCCGGATCGGCTCCCCCATATCCAGAACGAACACTTCTCCGGAGACAGTTCCCGGATCAACCAGGCAGGCTGATTCAATCACCAGCGCTGCTGCTTCCGGAATCGTCATGAAGTACCGGGTCATCCGCGGATCTGTCACCGTGATCGGGCCGCCCCGAGCGATATCCTGCGACCACGTTTCCAGCACACTGCCGGATGAACCAATGACATTGCCGAATCGCACCAGAGAATATGCCGTCTGGCTCTCCTGATTCATGAACTGAACATATTGCTCGGCCAGTCGTTTTGTTGCGCCCATGATGGATGATGGTTTCACCGCTTTATCAGTGGAGATCATGACGAATCGTTCTGTCTTCACTGCGCGAGCGGCATCAGCAATGGCAACCGTCCCGAACAGATTGTTATCCACTGCCGCAGAAGGGTGATTCTCCATCATCGGAACGTGCTTATGCGCTGCGGAATGGAAAATGACCTGCGGTTCAAGCGCCTGACAATGCTTCAATGTCCCGGCTGCATCAACCACATCGTGCAGCAAGGCTCGACGTGGCAGGTCAGGTGCCATGCGCGCAATTTGCCGATCGATTTCAAACAACGCCGGCTCCGCTCGTTCCATCAGGATCAATTGCTGCGGTTGATACCGGGCAACGATGCGCGACAGTTCGCTGCCGATCGAACCACCCGCTCCTGTGATCAATACACGCCTTCTTTCGATGAGTCGGCTTACCGCTTCCTCATCAATTGGGTGTGGTGTTCGATTCAGCAGTTGAGCCAGGTCAATATCCAGATGAGTGCGCGGCCCAACGCCCGCCAGTTGATCCTCCATCGTCGGCATAAAGCGATCAGGAACTCCCATGCGACGAAGTCGTGTCCGAATCGAGCGGATCAGCGGTTCCATCATGGCGGGCAGGCTGATCAGAGCCATCCCCGGTTGTCGACGCGCAACAATGACCTCCAAATCTTTCAACTCACCCAGCAAGGGCATATTGCCCCAGGGTGATCCCTTCTCGTCATCCTTTGGAATATGTTCTTCAGGTACCACCCATCCCAGGGTCATCGGACGTTGAGGAACAAGATCAAGCTGCTGCTCCAGACGTCGGCAGGTGGTGGGCAGGCCAATGATGATCGCGGTGGAGGGCATACGGCAACTACCTACCGCTGACACACGATCAGCGGTCATTTATTCTTATCGTCAAAAAGAATCCCCCGCAGCCAGTCGCTGATTACTTACGATGATCCCCAATGCGCGCCACGACAGTTGAAACGGCCATTCCTGCTGCGATCAGTACAATTGCACCCCCTACCTGTCCCCAAACCGGTGTGAAATACTCCACTCTCCAATCCTCCGGTTCCACTGCTCTGCCAGTCTCAGCATAGACCAGCGCATCAAACTCGTTCAGTTTTACCTGCTGACCCTTGAGAATATCACCGACCGCGGGAGGAATACCTTCCTGAAACGGCCAAATCCCGACGACCGCCCCGATCAGAAGACCAAGAAGCACACCAAGCGTCGGTTTTTCATAGCGATGGAGCAACCAGCGCAGCAGATTGCTCACCGCAGCAATCCCAATGATGACGCCAAGCCCGACTGGAAGAATAACTGTCCAGCCAATGTTCCAGATCACATCACCCTGAAAAGTACCGACACCGGGCAATGCAGATTTTAAATCTGAGATGGCGGCGAGGATGGGAACATACACTCCCAGCACGAGCAACAGATAGCCACCACTCACACCGGGCAGAATCATCGCGCTGGCACCGGCCACACCTGCAATAAACATAAATACAAATCCGGTTCGATCTGCTGACGCATTACTCCCCATCTGTACCACTGCCAATCCGACCATACCCAGCAATCCCGCTACAGCACCGATCCACATACCCGTGGTGTGTTTTCTCACGAGACGCCAGATGATCGGGACACCGCCCAGAGTCAGGCCGATGAACAGGCTGTACATGATCCAGCGGTGATGCACGACCAGTTCCTTAATCGGACCGGCCAGGATCAAAATAGCCAGGATGGCGGCAGTGGCCACACACAACAGCAGGGAGATGGTCCGCCAGCGCCAGCGAAAGGTGGTGACCTCTGCTACACCGTCGATGAACTGGGGATACACTCCTGCCGCCAGAAGCATCGTTCCGCCGGAGATTCCCGGAACGAGGTTCGCCAGACCCATGAGCACGCCGCCGAAAATCCCCCTCAACAGGGGTGGGCGACCGGTTGTTTCTCCAGCTCCTTGAGATGTATCTGGTGATTTCAGCATTGGGCAGGTTCTTGGTGCATCTTCGTTTTCCTCACTATGCACCATCTCCCCCCCGGTGACAATGCGATACCATTACGAAATTGTTTCCTTCTGGTTTGAGGTGAATTCCATGAATGTGCTGGTGACCGGTGGTGCGGGTTACATTGGATCTCATGCGGCTTTGCGCCTCCTGGAAGCGGGTCATGCGGTCACGGTGATTGACGATCTCTCGCGAGGAAATGATGCAGTGGTCAATATTCTCTCTGCAGAAGGTGATTTTCACTTTGCTCAGGGTGATATCGGCGATGCACCCCTGGTGAAATCATTACTCTGTGACCGGGAAATTGATCTGGTGATGCATTTTGCCGCCAAGGCATATGTCGGAGAGTCCGTCGAGATGCCGCTGCACTACTACCGCAACAATGCTGCATCAGCGCTCACCCTGCTGGAGATGATGGATGAGGTCGGTGTTACCCGTATGGTCTTTTCCAGCACGTGCGCAACCTATGGCGAGCCTTTGTCAGAAAATATCCCAATCAGTGAAACGTGCCCCCAGGAGCCAATCAATCCCTACGGCCGCAGCAAGCTCCACGTCGAGCACATGCTCTTTGACTATGCGCACATGATGCAAAAGGCGGGGAAGGATTTTGCCTTTGCCGCACTCCGTTATTTCAACGTGGCGGGGAACGATGATAAGTGCCGCCTCGGTGAGGATCACAAACCCGAAACCCATCTTATTCCGATTTGTCTGGAAGCAGCGTTGGGGCAACGGCCGGAAGTGACGATCTTCGGCCGAGACTATCCCACCGACGATGGCACCTGCATTCGAGATTATGTGCAGGTGGATGACCTCATTGCCGCCCACATCCTGGTGATGGATGCCCTGCAATCGGGCGACATGCGAACCTACAACGTTGGTATAGGACACGGATATTCCGTTCGCGAAGTCATTGACGCCTGCCATCGCGTGACTGGGGTGGATTTTGCGGTGAGTGATGGGGCGAGGCGTCCGGGCGATCCCCCCATGCTCTTCAACAATCCCAGCAAAATACAGCAGGAACTGGGCTGGACAGCTCGCTACACCAACCTTGATGATGTTATCCGCACTGCCTGGGAGTGGCGGCAAAAACATCCCCACGG
>JANQEQ010000082.1 GCA_028278245.1 Phycisphaerales bacterium
ACAATCAACTCATCAATAGTGTTCCAGAAATCCGCGCTGGACCAGCCCAACACTGTGTGCGACTCTGTGGTTTATTGAGTTCCTACTATCGAACAGCCGTCTGATGCGACGGATGAATGATGAGACATCACGGGCTATGAGAGCTTGCAAGTCGTCCGAAAATTGTCAATTGAATACAACACAACTCTATGTATCAACTCGGTTTCCGGTTAGGCTGAATATTGGAACACCACGACAACAGTTGTTGAATTTGGCCATGCTGGTTTCCCTTTCCTCAAAGGTGTGTCTACTCACAAGGTCCCCATTGGCCCAGGATGGCGAAGATGTCATCAATGTTGATTATGCAGTCCTCAGTAAGATCACCGCTGCAGTATGGCGGGCAGGGATCATCGCATGCACCCCACGTACCTAACATGGCAAAGATGTCATCAATGTTAACTTGATCATCACCGGTGAGATCAGCCGGGCATTCATCAATCTGAAACTCATATGGGCCAATATCTACGATTGGAGGCGTCCCATTTCCGGTATCGACTGTGTCGGGATCATCCACTAAGCGTGGGTTACCATCCAGATCGAATGGGATCCCCTCAACTGTATTGAGATCACCGTCCAAGTCATGGACGTCAGAAGGGAGAGTTGCATTATCACCGGCATCAATGGCAGGCGATCCTGGAGACAGGCGCAGGTTATCATCTTCTGTTCCCGCATTTCCATCATCGCCGAGTATGTTGACGAAGAGTGGATCATTGCCCACGACACCCTCGATTATGCTGTTTGATATCGAAAGCACTCCACCGCCACTGTGCGTAATCTCTTCGCCTGTATTAGCCCACAGAATGCAGTTCTTGAGCGTCAGGTCGGTCGATCTGTTCTCGATCGCGCCTGAAGCATTGCTCGCGAGTGTCACGTTGAAAAGGTCGATGACGCAATGGTCGTTGAACAACCCTCCGCCGCTGGCGGACGTGGACCGATTTCCGGAGAATTCGCAATTCACAAATCGAGCTTCGGCATAGTAGTTGTATACGCCGCATCCACCAACGTGGAGGGGATCAACCATATTGCCGATGAAGCGCGTATTCCATACGTCAGCAGTGCCATAAACATGCGAGATGGCGCCACCCGCGACATGCGCGGTATTCTCAACAAACGTGCAGTCGACGACGACCAGATCGCCGACGTTGTATACACCGCCGCCACTGCCGCGAATGCCCGGGCCATCGCATAGGTTTCCTTCAAATTCGCACCCGATGAGGGTCAGATCACAGTCGCTGCCGCTAAGGATGCCCCCGCCGTAGATCAAGTTCGACCCGGCCGTGACAACGCTGTTTTCCGTAAAACTGCAATTGATCAGTATTACACTGCTTGCCAAAGCGTTGACCATTCCACCGCCGTACACGTTCCCATCGCCGTCAGCTAGTGCCAAATTGCCGACGAACTCACAATCGGTCAGGGTTGGGCTGCTGCTGTTGAGGATGTACATACCGGCTCCGGCATTCGAGGTGAAGTTGCCGACGATTCTGCAACTGCGCAGTGTTGGGCTGCCTGCGTCAATGTATACGCCAGCGCCTCGACCGTTAGACATGGGATCACTCCCATCTGCGTTTCCTCCTACAATCATGAATCCATCAAGAATGGCACTCACATTGGTGCTACTGCCAGTGACGACGGTGAAACTGTTTTCGGAGTTGTTCGTGAAATCAACGTCGTCTCCATTCAGGTCACCGGAAAGCACCGTTTCGAATACGTCCGGATTCCGGTCGTCAGGATCACCGCCGCCGCTAAGACCACGAAAACCACCAAGAAACGACACACCATCCAGTAGGGGAAACGTCTCCTCTCGGTCACCCGTGCCAGTTGGATTCGCTTCATCGCGATCAGGATAATACACACCTTCAGCGATGAAAATTTCGTTGACGAAACCGGCCTCAGCGTGGCTTATTGCATCCTGCAAAAAGCGGTAGGCCGTATTCCAACTGAGTCCATCTCCACCAGGCGGAGCGTCATCATCAACATAGACACAACGAGGGCCGAGCGAATTTCTATACCACGCGATCGTGCTGTCATTGTATGACGCGATGAGAATATCCTGATCATTGTCCTCATCGAGATCAGCGATACATACCCCGTGTCCGTAGTCGATCTCAGTATCGTCGATCATGTGCCTGATAAATGTTGGGAAGCTTTCACCGATGTTCTCGTACCAGACAAGCAAATCACTTGCCCATCCGATAGCTACAATATCGATATCGCCATCAGCATCAAGATCAGCTGCAGAGGGAAAACAGAGATATGGCGTTACATCATCAATCACGTGTTCTACAAACAGGTACTCGGTTGTGGAGATATTCTCGTACCAGCAGAGCTTATGAACCGTCCCACCGCTGTTTGACCCAGCAGTGACGAGGTCTGTGTGACCGTCCTGATCGATATCTGATGAATTAATAGTCCGTCCACCCACACCACCATGTTCGTACAAGTCGTGGGGCAGGAAACTCGGTAACGGCTGAGCGCCGTTGTTTTCGAATAGCCACACCTTACCCCCTCTGTTGGATGTTACGAGGATATCGTTATCTCCATCGGGTTCCATGTCATCAATGATCAGGCAGGCAAGCCCCAAAGACCAAGCTCCAGGATTCTCCAAAATCATATGTGTAGTAAATGACGGCGCCTCGGCATCACCATCATTCTCAAGCCACATCACGTAACTATCGTCACCGTACATGTCCCCCGAACTTGCAATGGCGATATCGACATCAGTATCGCCATCCAAATCAGCACATTCAATAAAGTGAACATCGTGTAGGTTGCCCACGACATTGATGGGAAAGGCTGTAAAGGTTGGAACCGGGTATGCCCCATCGTTCTGATACCACATCAGGTCGTCCCAAAGACCGCCAGCAGGAGACACGACGAGATCCAGATGCTCATCGCCGTCAATGTAAGCAGCACAGACATCCTGCTCCGAGTATACACCGGCATCTGGCAGCATGTGTGCGTGGAATCCAGGTGGCGAACCTCCATCGTTTCGGAACCATCGAACGATATTGTCGCCGTGTGATGCAGCAATTACATCCGGATGACCGTCCCCGTTCAAATCAGCGGCGATGGCGCCTCGTGCATTCATCTCGTTGTCAGAGATCACATAGCGGTGAAACTCGATATCCCCCGCGCCCGGAAGGTATATCCAGGCAAAGCACATCACCATAAATGTTCGTGTGATTCGAGTTACAGGAACTGATAGATGAAAAAAGGATGATGTCTTTGATAAACTCATAGCTTGTCCTATCTCGTTAAATTCTCACATCTGTCCTTCACCCGGCTACGCCGCCGGATTTCGAGGGAGCCGGAATTGGTCCATTTGATCAGGCGACAGCCTCCGACAGTTCTTACACTCGATTTCAATATTTGAAGATTTCGAATGCTGAGTTAACACTGTGTCCGTTGGGGTATGACAGCCAGAATGAGTTGTTATCTGTCGTTGAGTTCGGTGTCTCAATGAAATCATTGTTAACATTCTGTGTTACTGGGGTGAACCTACGTACACACTGCCGCGCCACCGTTGGAAAGCGTCGATACTTGTGGCCCGGGCATGCCCCGCCTTGCTTCTACATTGTGCCAAAGTGTGGGGGGTACGCACTCTCTCTTCAGTCTCCGCGAACCTCGATGTTCTCAACTGTGAGACTGATGCTGTCACTCGTTATCTTTTAACGTGGATCCGCAGCGGTAGCTGCAAATCCACATTTTGTGGACAATTGAGGCTAACCTTCATGACGAACCTGTTACCACCGTCGGCGTCTGGTCACCAAACCGCCTAGCCCGAGCAAAGCGAGCGTCCCTGGTGCCGGGACAAGATGACACACCGACGTGAGTTTTATATTTCTCATCACCATAGGGCCTTGTCCCATATTACTGATTGTGACGAATTCCCAATCAGGCTGAGGGGTGAACTCAATCACCAAAGTGTAGCTTGTTCCAAAGTCGGTCTCACTCACCAGATCAGATGTTGGTGTCGGTTGGTTTCTTGCGGGGTGAATCCCCTCCCGAGTACCAATACCATTAGGGTCAACTGCTACCGGTCTGCCGCCGGCATAATTAAACTCGAGTGTAAACGTCTTGACATAATCCACACCAAGCCACGTGTTGTCCATCCCGAATTCACGAACACCCCATTGACCGATTGTGATCGGTCCTGGAATAGTCCCTGTGATTGTTAGCCCGTTCACTGTTGCTGGCCACCGTATTGACCAAGGCGATCCCGGGAAATTCCAATTGTAACCATCATTGGGATTATCGTTGTGTGGCCTCGGGACTTGGGTTGGTGCATTCTCGTCGCTAACATGCACTCCATAATCAGACCGGCCGAAATCATCATAGCCCGCGACAACCGATGTTGAAAGTGATACAACCACTAGCACCACTACTGCTCTCATAATTGACGCATGTTTCATCATGTATTTCCTATAATTTAAATTGATTTTTCATCTAACCTTCGCCCGGCTACGTCACCGGGCTTCGAAAGGGGATCTGTATTAGCCTTCTTGATCAGGCGACGCCCTCTGGCAATTCTCACACCCCCTTTGTAAAATAAGGGGAGACTTTGAACTGTGTGACCCCACTGTGTAAGGGGATGTGGATGAACCAAGACCGAAAAATCAACCCTTCGCTGTTACTTGAGCGAGCCAGAACCGGTGACGAATCGGCTATCGAGGAGCTCCTCGCTCAGCATGATGTCGCTCTCCGCGCAATGATCGATATCAACAAAAAGTGGCGATCAATTATCGAGACGGATGATGTACTACAGGTGACATACTTGGAAGCGGTGCTCGACCTTGCCAAGTACCAAGGTGATGTGGCCGGTTTCGGCTCGTGGCTGGGCTCCATCGCGAAGAACAATCTGCACGACGCTATCAAAACTCTGGAGCGTCAGAAAAGGCCACACCCTGACCGACGGATCGGAGCTCCACCGGGTAAGGATTCGATCCTCTGGTTATGGAACTTCCTCACAGGCAGTTCGGCTTCACCCTCCGGACATGCCGCACGGGATGAGATCCGTACAACATTAGAAACGCAGATCACACAACTTCCCTCCGCGTATGAGGAAGTGATACAACTTGTCTACTTCCAGGGCAAAAGCATCGAGGACTCTGCCAGCGCCATGGGGCGCACGTATGGGGCCGTATATTTACTTCATCAGCGTGCACTGAATCGCATGCATCAGCTCCTCGGCACGGAATCGCAATTCTTCAGCGGATAATGCGTAAACATTGCCACACCGTGTCGCCTGAATTAGTACCCTAGGATGACAGGAATGCGAATGGACGAAACGTCGGCTACATTCGGATCCTCGAAGCCGGAGGATGCGCGGCGCCTGATCAGGCAGGCTGTCCACGAGGCAAGTGAAGCACTCGACCGCGCGCCGCCTATCCCTGAGGAGATCGCAGGCTATCGAATCCTCGGATTTCTTGGCCGGGGTGGGATGGGTCTCGTCTATCGCGCCGAGCAGCATTTGCCAAAGCGCATCGTTGCGCTGAAGGTTCTGGCTTCAGATTCCCTGACCAAAGAGAAGATTCGTCGGTTTACTTTCGAAGCAGAGTTCCTCGGCCGTCTCCAGCATCCCGGTATCGCACGGATCTACGAAGCGGGTGTAACCGAGACACCAGAGGGACGCCGTCCCTATCTGGCGATGGAGTTCATCGCTGATGCACGATCAATTACGCGTTATGCGCGCGATATGGAACTCGGAATACGTCAGCGTCTCGAACTTATTGCCGAAGTATGCGATGCAGTCGAGCATGCACACCAGAAGGGACTTATCCACCGTGACATAAAGCCCGCAAACATTCTCGTTGATATGGAGGGTCAGCCAAAGATCCTCGATTTCGGTGTTGCTCGTGCCACCGACTTGGATATCGAGATCACGACACTGGCAACGGATGTTGGCCGTCTCATTGGCACAATTCCCTATATGAGCCCTGAACAGGCAAGAGGGAATTCACACGATGTTGATACGAGATCGGATATTTACGCACTCGGTGTAATTACATACCAGCTTCTCGCTGGCCGCATGCCATACACCTTCGACGAGAATTCACAAGCTGAAATGCTCCGCATAGTCTGTGAGGTGGATCCATCGCATCTGTCGTCGATCGACCGGTCACTTCGGGGTGACGTTGAGACGATCGTGCTCAAGGCGCTGGAGAAAGACCGCGAGCGCAGATATCAGTCAGTTGCGATGTTTGGTAACGACATCCGTCGCTATCTCAACGATCAAACTATCCTCGCGCGACCACCAAGCACGATGTATCAGATCCGGAAATTTACGCGACGAAACAAGGTGCTGGTCGCTGGCGTTGCCTGTGTTATCTTCTCACTAACACTGGGGATCGTGGGCGTATCGTGGCAGGCTGCGAAAACCAGAGAAGAAGCCGAAACGAGCATCCGACTCTTGCGGATGTTCCTTGATTCTGAGTCTCGTATCCCCACAACGTGGCTCGGAGATTCAACAAAAGCTGAACTCCTGCATGGACTATCTGATAGCGCCGGGGCGATATTACGGAACGAGCCGGAGTACGAGGCGCGGTTACGGGATTCATTTGGGATGGCTTATCTCGATCTCGGCGAAGCTGACCGTGCAACATGCGAGCTCCGCAGATACCTGGAGCTCATGTATGAGATTGAAGGGCCCACTGATGAAAAAACACTGCGAGCATACGACATGCTCACTGATGCACTGCGCTCCTCGGACAAACTTGAAGAAGCTAAGGAGTTAACAAACGAGGCTCTGGTCATTGCAGGCTACGGAGATGGAGTTGTTCGTGATGTAACACAACACAAATCGAGTTACATGTCAGCCCTGCGGACACTTCGACTTCGCTATAAGCTCGCAGTAATTCTGCACGATCTCGGACGCCTGGATGAATCTGAGCATATCTACCGCGAAACACTGGATGCGCTGCAAGTGGTTTTAGCGCTGACACCCTGGTCTATCGACGAACATCACAACGGAGCTGAGATCCGTTGGGATCTTGCAAGATTAATCCTTGATCAAGGGGGAGAATCGCAGGAGGCGGTTAATCTTATGCAATTAGTCGTAGACTTCCACCATCGACGCAGCTTCGGCGAACCGTCACAAGTGCTTTCTCGAGCCAGTCTTGCGAAGGCGCTGCACGCAAATGAGGAGAACGACCGGGCGCTTAAGGAACTAGATATCGCCGACAAGGCATCATTGAGTTTGAAACCCGCGCCGCATCTTAGTCTCATGATGCAACTTAGGTTAGTGCGCGGAGAGATAATCATGAATACCGATCCGGAACGCTCGGAATCCATGATGCGTGAAACGCTAACTGTGCAGGTGAAACAGAAACCGGGACACTGGCGTACAGCACTGGTCCGCGCCCGGTACGCGGAAAGCCTCGCGCAGCTCGGACGAGTCGAGGAGGCGGTGAGTCATCTTGAAGCGGCGCATGGGGTACTGCTCCAAAGATTCGGGGATGAGGATTATCGGGTCAAGATGGTGAGAGAGCTACTCGGTGATATCAACTCGATCGAGACTGGAGCTTAATTGATACTATATATACAGAATTCGGATTCAGAAGCCGTCCTATTCCAATATTCATCCGAACGCTATTTTGATGAGTATCATGGGTTTAATTGGTATCAATGAAACAAATCGGGGAATTGCATAAATAGCAATCACAGTGCTTCAGATGCCAATAAACGTAGCAATCGCGCCGTTGTTTCACCAAAACGTTGACTACATGAAAGATATGAGGTGTACTCAAGCAGCTGTGTGATAGTAATTCAGCAGGCCACCAAGACGAGCCCGGCGCTGCATCGAGTTAGACCTGAATGGTTTTTCTGATTCCTCTGACATTATCAAACAATTCCCTAGACCTTGGTGGTTACGCTCGGTGTGATAGTGTTTGACATACTCATCAATCACATGACGAAGATGACACTCACCGAAAATGATCATCCGATTCAAACACTCAGATTTATTTGACAATACAAATCGCTCCGCGTAGGCATTCAGATTTGGACTCCGTGGCGGTAATCGAACTGATCGAATACCTGCCCTCTCTAGCAGCTCTCGGAACTCTTTCGTGTATAACGGATCACAGACGTGGATCAGAAATTTCTTGTATCGCAGAAAACCATCAAAACCGTCAATCAGGTTCCTTGCCATCTGCCTCATCCACAGTCCATCCGGGATTGGAACGATGCCGACTATCTCCACTTTCCTCGTCGAAAGATCAATAACGAAGAACACTATATGACGAACCAGACCGACTCGAGTCCAGATTTCAACAGTGAAAAGGTCTGCCGCGGCGATTGATTCCCAGTGCGACCTGAGAAACTTCTTCCAAGGCATACACTTGGAACGCCTTGGTGCAGGGGCAATACCGTGATCTTTGAGGATCCGTCAGACCGTTGATCTTGATACTCTATGTCCGAGATTGTCCAAAGCTCCCGTTGTCCTCATATAGCCCCACCACTCATTCTCGATTGCCATTTGAACAACCAGTTCACGAATAATCGCAATCACTCTTGGTCGACCGGGACCACGCTTCGCACTGCCATCGTACTTCCGAGCAATTAATTCGCGATGCCAACGGAGAATCGTATCATGTGTGACAATTGTCGCTACTTCTTTGAGTACACGCCTTCCAAGAGCTTTGCCTTTGGCAGCAAGTCTACATCGCTGATCGTTTGTGAATCGCAGTCTTCGTTTTCCATGTAGTTCTCGAAGGACTCGATTCTCTTCCTTCAGGTAGTCGATTACAGCGAGTTGGTGTTGGTTGATCCAACCAGCAATCAGTACGAGAAACATCTGTATCTGAATGCTCAACATTCAGCTATTTTACTGGCTATGAGAACTCATAAGCCAGCCGAATAAAGGAACATCATGAGGGAGATCAGTACACAGGCATTGTAGTGTCGTCTGACCTGCGCTATCTCGGAAAAACTTCCAGGCTGTCTCGCCACCTAAAAGAGCCTAGTTTGCCTCAGGCAGCGCAGGGCGGAACCTGGCGCCGACAACAACCAGCCAGAGCATCAAGACGACCTCCCCGAATATCAGTGGCGCGGTGATTTTGAACAGCAGTCCGTAAGAGTGTGGCCAGAGTATTCCCACAAAGCTCAAAGCCACGTATGCAGCGCCGTTGGCAACCAGCCAGATCCCAAGAAAACGAGGCAGGAAGCACGAGCGATAAACAAGCACTCCAAGCGGCAGTAGCCACAGACCCCAGTAGAGTTCAGATGCAAGTGTGCCATTTCGATCAAATTCGAGTAGCAACATGATCAAGGAATCGCGCTGCACCCCGTCGAATCCAGTCAGGAATTGCGGATCGATCAGCAGCTTCAGCGTAGCAACCTGGATCGCGGCACCAGCAATCGTCAGGGGTGCCACAAGCAGGATCAAAATTACCATGAGGCTGGCAAGGCGGCGCCCAACGTCCTTCAGCAGTTGATAAAGCGCCAGTACCGCCAACACAAAGAACAGTTGGCACACCATACCGATCACAATATTCGCCCGGAAAAGCGACTCGTTGGCCAGAATATTGGCGACCGTCGCAGATGTATCACCCGGTACGAAGATCTTGCCTGGTACGTATAGAAGAACGAATGGTCCCAAGAGCACGGCGGGCAAGTACAACAATCCCGCCAGACGTGCATCCCTTTTGGTTTCGGCCATGAGTAGCTCCCCTGATCGATTCTGGCAATGACGGCGGAAGAATTGACCGCCCGCCGTGTATAATACCAGGATTTATGTAAGTTTGAAAACAGCTCCCGTGCTACCTGAGACATGCGGAGCGAAGTTTGGCTCAGCTGACGTGATTGTCCTTGGGCGGCCCGTACTTTATAAAAAAACTCCGACTCATGTAAATGAAGAGGATGAAGAAGGTTGAGCAATGGAAGATAGAAATACTCAGTCTCGAAAATGTGATTTCGCTGAGGTTGAATTCCACGGATCGACCAAATATCAATACCATGAATAATGCGAATCGCACGTTTTGATCTTCGCAGCTGACCTCGCCTAGGCTGAATAATGGAACACCACGACCACGACGACATAGAGTCACGACGCTGGTGAAGGAGGTGTGCCGCAAGATGGGCATCAGCGATCGGTCAAAGATTGATCAGCTTGCATCACCTTGATAGTCGGCTCTAATTCGAATGCTTTGGTACAGACAGCAGAGATCAACCCGATTATCATTGCCAGAATCATCACTACATAGAATGCATCCATAGCACGGCTATGAGATATCCAGCCGCGTCGTCCAGTACGAATACCTGTGTAGACACCCGTGCCTGCTGGAAGTTCTTTCTCACAGGCAGCGCCGCTGTCGTAGATGTTGCGGTAAATACTTCTATTTCGTATTTCAAGTGCCCAGAACAGGAGCGATACTACCAAGGCGATAGCGAACGGAGTCCACGACCATCCGGGAGCTTCCTTAGCAAGCCAGGAGAGAGCAATCCCCAGCGCAGCCAGCAGAGCAAAGTAGCCAGCAAAAAGCCGATGCCGCCAAGTCAAAAAATATCGGTAGTTCATTCCGACTTCGGTGTAGACGTCCCTGACCGAAAGCCTGTCTTGATCGTTCTGGCTGTTCATCTGGCACTACCTGCAAGGTGCAAGAACTCTGATGATTATGATCGTAATAGAGAATGATATATAATGAAACAGGACGGGGTGGATCAACACATTGAAAATTGAAAAAGAGCCACCCTGAGTGGGCGGCTCTGTAGGTTGTTCAATCCATGAGCTAGTGGTTAATGCAGAGTGCTTACTCACACGGTCCCCACATGCCGAGGATCGTGAAGAGGTCGTCGATGTTGACCGTGCAGTCTTCAGTCGGATCGCCAATGCAGTAGGGTGGGCAGGGATCGGGGCAGGGTCCCCAGAGACCGAGAATCTCGAAGATGTCATTAATATCAACTACATCATCACCATTGAGATCGCCAGGGCAGTCGGACTCACAGGGTTCTTCTACCCAATAAGTACCCTCTTCCAAATAACAATCAAATTCGGTCATCGGTGTGCAGCCGAATTCGTTGTAGCACGCGCCCGTGGGGCAGTCGTAGGTATTGTAAGCGTAAGGGCAAGGGTCGCACGCATCGCCATCAGAATCACCGTCTGCATTGTCCTGCTCTCCGTATGCGTTCACGGGGTTATATACGTCGGGGCAAATATCACATGGGAAGCCTACCCCATCCTGATCAGGATCATCGCCACCCTCACATGGAAAACCCCAATCGATGTCGAGAGCATCCAGATCGTCGCTGGCCAAGAGGCCCAAACTCGCGGCCGAGGCATACAAAGTCACGCCGGTTCCTCCCCCAGCTACGGGACCGGTGAAATCTGTGTGGAACACATCACCTGGCGAGAGTGGTCCGACCGGCATGTTCGGGAAGGCGGGAGATCCAGCCAAGGAAGGTGAGCCTGCCGCCAATGAGAATAGCGCCCTATCATTAATGGGAGTTAAAATTCCATCGGGTAAACCGAACGGAGCGTCGGATACAGCCAGCGCGTCGATCACATCGGTGGGCGCCAGGCCGATATTGGCAACACCGTTAGCGTAGACAGCGAACGCGAATCCCGGTGTTGGAGCCGTGGAGACCAGGACGTCGTTGGGCGTGAGAGGAGGGGCAAGAGACGGCGAGGCCGCAGTGAGCGTGAAGAACACGAAGTTCCCCGCATCAATGATGCCATCCGAAGGAGGTGCTGAGGTTGTGTTGTCAACGGCATCGACCACAATCGCATCGGCAGCCTCCAGCGCATCCAGGTCATCCTCGGGCGGGCTGCCAGGTCCACCTCCCGCAGAACCTATGGAATGCCTCACCGCGGGAGCCTGCAGACCGAGATACACCTCATCGATCAAAAGTATGTTCCCTCCAGAAAGTGCCGGCATCACACCAAATCCGAATGCCCCTCCACCAAAGAAACTGAACGACGATGACACAAAGATGTCACCTGCGGCCTCTGCCCCGGGGTCTCCGCCGCCGTTGCTCGGAACCCTGAGACCAGAGGTAAGCGGAGGAGCCGTCGGAGACAGAGTACTCTGGAAGTTCACAGCTGTGCCGACTAGACCTACTGCTGTCGGCTCGACACTGAACAGAAGGGTATCGCCACAATCTTGGCCGAATGAGAGTGAGTTCATATTGTCACCCGGAGCCAGTCCAAAAGTACCGATGCCACCCGGTGGCGCCGGCATCGGGATGGGAGCAGCCGTGTTTGGATTGAAAGGTCCCATGTAGGGAGGACCTGCAGGGGCTGGTCCGATGCCCAACGCGGACGATATCCGATCGACGTTGGTCAGGTCCGAAGGCATACCCAAGAACGCTCCCGAAGACTGGAACAACTCACCCTCAGTAGCATACCCCCAACTCGGAGGGGTAAGCGCCAGACCCGCCATGCCCAGAGCAAATACATCATTCGGTTCTGGATGGCCCGGCGGGACACACGGATCTGGCACGCGAAGCCCTTCTGCACCGACATCTACGGAAAAGCTAACCGGCGGAACGACCATCAGACGCCGCAGGGGCGGTGGCAGGGTAGGAGGAGCGGGAGTGCCACCTCCAACCTTGTGAGTTCCCTGAGACAGCGTGCCAATTAGACAGCCGGTCGTGCAGTCGTACAGCCGAACGTTGCCCGAGATGGAAAAACTGTGCATATAATCGGCGCTGACCGGAGGGAAAGACGTGATTCCCATCGCTTCGACAGTTAGTGGTACCTGATTGTAAAGGTACATTGGCCCGCCGAAGGCTGGAGGAACGAATACCTCGACCGAGAGATAAAAGAAGCTATCGGCCGGAAATCCTGATCCACCGCGTGCTTCGACCTCGCCTAGACTCCTGACAAGTGGGCACGGACCGGTCGTTGAAGGGCCGATCGCAATCGACCACCCGGCCACATTGGTCAACAGCATATCTACGATCTCGGTATGCACTTCATCAGCACCGCCGCCTGAGTTGTACCCGGCCGGAAAAGGCATCCCAATCATGATGTCCGATGTTGCGGCAGTCGGAGGACCACAGAGGCTTCCGTCGCCCAGGGGACTAGAGAGTGTGCTGGCCGGTAATCCCTGAGCGTGAGGATCGCTACGGACGACGCAGGTAGGGCCCGCAACCTTGATTACAAACGTTGCCCCGCCAAGGGCAGGAGTGAGCGTTATCTTGAATACACCCTTGGATGTAAACGAGTCATCGCCTGCCGCTGGGAATGCCTGTGCCTGCGCTGCAGGGACAAACCACATGCAACAGACCGCCAGCATCAATGATACTGTGCGGACTAGTATTGGTGCCGAAGCTCCAAGGGATCTGTAACTGTTTTTACATAAAATTTCCATGATGTTTTCCTCCTGTATTGAGTGTTGTATGCAGACCCTATACCGCCGTACAAATTATTACAAAACTTTCCAAGGGGATCATCGACCCACCTACTGACATATCGCAAGAGCAGGCATTACCAGCCAACTCGTATCTCATCGTGGTTGTTGGTATGGAGTGTGGCTGGCGTGCGTGGTTGGATAATCGGTAATGTCCCAACTCCATGATCAAGCGCCAACAGAATATGTCACGGCTCCACAGACACACACAGATCACAGAAGTCCGTGAATGGACACCACGCCATTTCAGTTCATTCAGCACTGTTTTCCTTTCCCCATATTCATCTCGGGCATCGTCGCCCCTATCTCCCGCGCTGCGAGCAATCTCATCCTACTTCATCAAGGAAGATCGAACAAGAATAGCAGATCATGCTATCCATAATTATGAACGTCGTTTGATGCGAATTCCCCCATTACAATGCTTGAACATAACATCCACGCGGTGGTAAACCGTGAGAAGCCATGCATTTATATGCATGACTCGAAGAGGATAACAAAATTTGACTTTCTTAATTGATGCGGGAGAAAAGGTTGAACGAGGTGTGATGGAAAAACTTTGTCTCGATAAAACGATGTCTCGAAGGGTGAATTCTGCTTGTCTATGTATTCGGCGCACACGAAAAACGCCGATCAAATGATTCACCCCATCCAGCCTGACCTCATCAGGCTGCATCTCTGTAATAAAATAATGCTTGAACAGACCACCAAGCCGTTCATCACAGAGAATACCATCTGTCTTTGAATTCAGTGGAGGGGACGGACCATCACGACATGGAGGTAAAAACTCACGCGAAGAATGAGGTCGTTCATTGTTGTAGTATTTGACATACTCCTGGATCAGATAGTTCAAATGCTTCTCTCCCAGGATCACAAAATGATTCAGGCACCCGTGTTTCATGGACCGAATCGCTCGTTCCGCATAAGCATTCATATCCGGTGAACGCCTGAGCAATCGGATCACTTTGATCCCTTTGCCTTTGATCTTTGCACCAAAATTGCCTTCAAATTTACTGTCTCGATCATGAATGAGATGCGTTGCCGGTGTCGTGTTTTTTTCAATCTGTTCTATGAACTGATCCGCCTGTTGACTCATCCAATCATGGTCAGGATGCTCGCTGCAGGGAGTGACAAAAAATGCGTCTTGATCCCAGATGAATAAACAACACCATCCAATACTGCCGTAAACCCTTCAATGCCCATACATTGGCACAAATGAAGTCACACGCCCAGAGTGTCTGTATATGCATCTTCAGGAACTGATCCCACTTCCCTTCTCCACGATGAGGATCAGGCGTCATGCCATTTCGTTTAAGGATGTTCTTGATCGTTTTCCGTGAAATCCGGATTCCCAGCTTCTTGAGCTCACCTCGGATCTTGGTGTAACCTGCACCGGTCTCCTCAGCAATACGGAGGACCAGGCGTTGAATAGGTTCAGGGACTTGACGTCGGCCAGTTTTCTTGCGAGCGATGCGTTTACCTTTAGCTCCCCCACTGCTCATCCAACGCGTGAACGTTCGTGGAGAAACAACCGTGATAAGCTCTATAATGGTAGATCCGAGTGGTTTACTCAATCGAATAAGTCGTGCTCGTTCAGCTGGTGTGGTGCGAATCTGCTTAGGCAATCGACTCCGCAGTATCTCATTCTCAGCTTTCAGAAACTGCACCTTGGCGCGAAGATGATGCTCATCCGTATTCAAAAGCGTCTTCAGAAGATGGGGGTAGTAGCGTGGCATATGAGCAGAATGATCGATATCCAATGTTCCTGCCAGGAGGACACTGTTTTTGCACCCCTGAAAACCTTGCACCCCCGCCAAAAACGGGTGTCAAACCAGCGCCCTGAAAAGCGCCGTGAAGTGGTGATTTTGGTTCGGCGCGCCCTGATGCGCGCCCTCAGCAACGGGTAAAAGAAGGCAGCAGCGAGCTTTTCGTGAGAAGTCGTTAATAAGAACATCGATTCCAGAGTATCAACAGTGTAGGCCAGCGGTCTTGTAAGCCGCAGGTCGCAGGTTCGAGTCCTGCTCGGTTAGATCTCCAACGGCTCGATACGATCGAGCACTAATCCTGCCTCATTCAGCGCCTCCAGGCAGTCTTCCTTGTCGGACATCAAAATGCGAACCGCGGAGCCGCAATCACTACTGAGATGTCGAGGTGTGGGAATCAACTTAATATCAAATCCGGCAGCTTTCAGAATGCGCTCGGTGAAGATCGCTTCAGATGTGGTGTGAACAAGGATTACCGCAAATTCAGACATTCAATCTCTGTTCCGCCAGCGTTGTTACGGCTTCGATCGCTCGATCGACTTCCTCTATCGGCACGAAGGGACCGGGTGCGAAGCGCACGGTGCCATCAGGATATGTACCAAGAGTACGGTGAGTACGTGGAGCACAATGCAGACCCGGACGACACATAATGTCGAACTGCTGATCCAAGTGATGAGCAACCTCAGAGCAGGGTATAGATTCAATATTGAATGACACGACGGCTGTTCGCTGATTTAACTCCATGGGGCCAATGACATGTACCCCGTCAATTTCATCTAATCCATCAATCAGGCGACTTGTCAGTTTCTGCTCTTGCGCCACGATCTGTTCCAAACCATAATCCATCAGGTAATGTACTGATGCCGCCAGACCTGCTAAACCAACACTGTTAGGCGTGCCTGCTTCGTATTTGTCTGGCATCAGGTTTGGTTGTGTTTCCTCCTCCGACTGACTTCCCGTGCCGCCGTGAATGAACGGTGGAAGCAGGTCAAGGTTAAAGTCATCATGAATCGCCAGTCCACCGGTACCGCTGGGGCCGAGCAATCCCTTGTGACCGGTAAAAACCAGCAGGTCGATATGATCGGCGTGCATGTCGATCGGCCACGCCCCGGCTGTCTGGGCAGCATCCACAAGAAGCGGGATTCCGTGTCGTCGGGCGATCTCTCCAATCTGGCGCACTGGTAACACCGTGCCGCATACATTTGATGCGTGATTTACCACGATCAAACGCGTATTGGGTTTGATGCGCTCTTCGATCGAGGTCGCGTGCATCATGCCATCGCTTTGGCACGGCACGATGGATACTGTCACACCGGATTGCTCCAAGGCGCGCAACGGCCTCATAACGGCGTTGTGCTCCATGCCGGTAGTTACTACATGACTATTTTCTCGTGTCAGCAAACCATGTATGACCATGTTCAGGGCAGTTGTCGCATTGGGCGTGAAGATCACCCGCATCGGATCATTCAATCCCAGTAAACAACCGATTACTTCCCTGGCATCAAAGCGAATTCTCTCGGCTTCAAGGGATAAGCGGTGGGCGCTGCGACCGGCACTGGCACCAACATCGCGCATGAATCGTTCCATTGCCTCATGCACACACGCAGGTTTCGGCCAGGATGTCGCAGCATGGTCCAGGTAAATCATCAAACGACACTCAGGTTGCCAGGGAAGAGAAACCGGCCGCTTCCACCACGCCCGGTATTATGAATTCATTTACGTAGCCTTATCTCGAATATGCCTTCACTCTCCTCATAACTGACTTTCCATCCTAATTGTTCGGCAGTTCGACTGCAGTTCTGAACCTGAGTCATCGTATCGACCAGCATTTCGATTTCGCCTTCCCCAGCGCGCTTCAGTGCCTGCTTTGTCAGCAGGGCAGGTTGAGGACAGGACAAACCACGAGCATCAATTTTTTCCATATCAGTCATTAATATCACCTCGACAAGACCGGGATACTCCGGCCGGTAATCCCTATCGTAAACACGACAATCAATCCAATCACTACCGCACATGGTGCCATCACTTGGCTGCCAACCATGAGGAAGTTGTGGGAAACCGCAGCGCCGACAAGCATGCCCAGTACAAACATCGCAGCATCACCATCACCCTCACCTGATAAAAACACCTGCCGCCCGGGACAACCGCCAGCCAGGCAGAAGGAAAGCCCCGCCAATACCATTCCGCAGAAGTTGAGCCAATGAGTCGTATGCGCAGCCGGCTGCATGCTCACAGATCCATCGTCCGCGGTAAGTGTGAAGCCTGGATTGAATTGAATATAAATGAGGTTCATTACGAACGCTGCAACAACGAACGCGATCACACCACTGAGAAGATGAAAATCTCGCATGAGAATAAGATCGCGGAATGCTCCGACAGTACAGAAGCGGGTACGCTGAGCGAGAAAGCCGATGATCAAGCCCGCGACGATCGAGAGAATAATCGGGGCAGCCATTGCGCCAGGCCCTTTTGTACTCTGGAACAACGCAGAGGTCTCGCTGAATTTTGGATAGAAGATCGCGAGCAATAACAGCACCAGCATCACAATCGGCATCGCCAAACCCACGGGGAAACGAGACGTGTACGAACGTCCCAGGCTGAAACCAACACGCAGGAATATCACACCGATAGCAATACCGGTGACTAACCCGGCTATTCCCAGGATGGCATTCCAGTCACCTCCAGCCAAGCGCAGCATCGCCCGCCAGGGACACCCGAGGAAAATCAGCGCACCGATCATGGCAAACATACCGAGGATAAAACGTAGCATCGGCGCCGATCCCGTCCGTGGTCGGAACTCCTTAAACATCAACGCTGCGAGGAATGCACCAAGACAGAATGCAGGTATTTCCGGCCGCAGGTACTGAACGATCCCAGCTCGATGAAATCCCAGAGCACCGGCTATATCACGCGTGAAGCAAGCCACACACACTCCCATGTTTGACGGATTGCCAAACTTCTGGAGTGATGCTGCGATACAGCCGATTGCCAACCCGACAATGATGATACCGATACGAGATGCAAAAATGTCTTTCGGTTTGGCCATCTCAATAGACTCCTGTTCATGGAGATTGATAACAATTCCGGATCAACAGATACGGATTCATGATCCCCAGCTTGCGCGACAATAACACCTTCCCCGCATACGGGAGCAATTAAATCCATGATGGCGTGGAAACGGGCAACGACGTTCTGGGTCAGCGACGATGCGGTTATCGGTAGCAGGCGCAGCGAGAGTCGCTGGAGGTGGATGTACCTCCAGCCTGTGATTCCCTGAAGGATGGTTGTCCCTGAACCAGGGAGCCTGCTTGCTCTCGTCATGTACACCAATATGCGATCAACGATCGCCCTCCAAAACCAAGAATTGCTTGGATCACAGTATGTCAGTGTCATAGCAGTGATGCAAGTCAAATCTCGTGAAACCTGTAAACCACAATCGTCCTGTGAAACAGGGAGTCAGAGTGTTTTAGTACCATACCGCGGGATTTTTTGTGTTCGCTACCGCTTCTGTTCAGCCCTGTCGACTCACCATTTCGTTGATCCAGATCGGAGCAAAGGGGGAAGTGCAGCCCTTGGTAACAGGGTAGTCACGATAGATGCCCAACTTCTCGCCGATGGCAAGCGCCCGTTTTCGATGCTTGGCATGGTTGATTCCGATCTCCACCAGACACATATTCATCGTCCACTGTGCCTCGGGGGCAGCGTCTGCCATCTCTGATTCAATCCGGTCCAGCAGAGCAGCAAGATCCAACCCATCGGGATCTTTCACGACTCTTCCGGCGGTTGCGCTCCATCCGGCACGGGCCGCCATGATGTCGGCATCTTTCATCCACTTTTGCCGTAACGTTTCCTTATCTGGATGGTGCTTGACGACATAGGAATAGAGCCAATCTGCTACGTGCGTGAAAGTGACTGAGCGTACCAGCTGGTCCATCTCGTCAGCCGACAGCGACTCGGATTCGATTAGCAGGATTGCCAGGAGTCGGGCATCGATGTTCCCGGTCTCCCACAATGCCAGGGCCAACTCGTGGTTGGTCTTGATCTTCTTCGCCAGCTTTCGAATGTCGCCGAGTTTGACACCAAACTGATTGTCGTGAGCACCCCACTTGGTGTTGTGTTTGCGCCGCTTCTCATCGCCGAGCGCTTCCAGCTGTTTGAGGACTTCCTTAGCGTTCATAATCGCGATTGTAACCTCTTTGAATCCGTCGCATAGTGAGTTATTTCTGACAAATGAACCCGTTCTATTTAAAATCCATCAAATGGATAATCAGTGGATCCATTACTCATCAAATCAGGGGAGCAAGTGAGGCGACGAACAGGACCAAAGCAGCGAAATGAATGAGCCATGTGAAAAACACAAACCTCCTCTGGCGAGCGCGTGACTGAACAATCAACTGATCTAAGAAGTATCAGAAATCCACGATGGATCCGTTCAACGCTATGAGAATCCTAGTGGATTAACTCATACTTTCTTGAGGCTGCCTGATACGACAGATAAACAATGATCCAACACGGCGAGCACCGTCTTTCGGTGGCGGAGAGCTAGTTTCGCGGCGGTAAGAGATAACCAACGTAGTATCATAGATAGAATGACAGTCCAAAATACTTGCAGAATGGGCATTCCGCACCCACGTAAGGCTGAAAAACTTGTAGTTTACTCAATCAAGAGGTAAAACGGATCTGCGCACAGATTCTGATGTATCAACTAGTACAGAGTTTTTATCAGGAAAAGGAGGTCATATGGAAAAATCCGGTCCAAGAAACTTATTATCGAAACCGGGGAAGAACAAACATTAGGAGAAAAGAAAATGAGAGGCTCTCTGTACATAACAACTGCTTTCTTCGCCGTACTCTTTCTTCCACAACCGTCTGCCTTTGCGCTGAATGAGCTGGCCGGATTTCTGAATACATACGACGTAAATGAGAACCGGTTTGGTGGTTCATTCGTTGTCAACGGCAACAGCTTAGAACCAGGCCAGCGTGTCGATTGCCCACCCGAAGCTACGATTGAGAGTGAGCCATGTGGGGATGATACTAACGGTGGGTGCAACATGACTCTGCCGGCCTTCGAATCCATTCAGGACGGTGAGACAATTTGCGGCACTGCATGGTGGGACGGTTCAGTCCGTGACACGGACTGGTATGAGATAGTCACTTCCGAAACGAGCGCTTTCACCTGGACAGTCGAATCAGATTTCGATGCGACAATTGGATTCGTGATGATGGGTACTCCCGGCTCCGGTGATTGCGAGGACGTGTTGTACCTTAACTATAAAGCCTTAGTTGCGGCAGGCGAGGAGGAAACGATTTTTGTTCCGATGATGCCTCCCGGTACGCATTGGTTCTTCGTCGCTCCGGACTTCAACGGCTCACCTTTCGGATGCACTGATCCCAACGAGTACGTAGCAACGCTGAACGTACTCAGCGAGATACTCACACCGTTCGAGGAGAATATGGAAGTGATGATGGATTCCATTGGATCAACTGCATCATTGATAGCCCGAGTCGCTGGTGTTGATGAAAACTCGCCGTTGTCTTTCGTCACTACGACTGACACTCCGGGAAATAGCTTCACCTATTCGCTTCTGCCGGGATCGACCTACATGGGGCAATCCCTGACACTCGAAGGTACCGGCACCTATAATCCTCCCACGGAACGGTGGGATCTGACACTCACCGGACTATACGGTAGCGAACCAATCAGCGGCTCCGGGTACGTGGAAACCGAATCGGGAGGAGGACGCATCGGATGGATTATTAAAATCGTTGAGTGGGCATGGGATTTCCTCCAACGACTCGATTCGCACAGCAAAAAGGAGTGGATTGCCCCCGGATCTGGTTTTCCCAGACAAGCGTTTTCCGTCATCTGGACTATCTTCACCCTTGACGATGAGGAGATAGGCAGGAAAAAGAAGGATGATGACGATGGTGAAGCCCGGCCGGGCAATGGCACCTCGATTTGGGATTGGAACTGGCAACAGACCTCCCTGGATATCGGTCCCTTCGCGTTGCTTGCCGAAGGAACAATCGACGAAGATACCGGTGCCGGTACTGCAACTGTGCAGGTCACTCTCCCCTGGCCTGAGGAGTGGAGCGACAATTTTGATGATTATCCGGAAGGTCCGCTCGCAGGTCAGGGAGGATGGGAGCCCTGGGGTGGCGAGCCCAATGCCGCCGACTTCATGGTCACATCCGATCAGTCACTGACCGAACCGCATTCTCTGGCGATCGACGATGCCGACGATGCGGTTCAACAGTTCATCGACTGCGACCAGCCCGACGTATATCACTTTTCTACGTGGCAATACATCCCGGAAACCGCATGTTGCGAACAGACCGCCCTCGTACTCCTGAACTCCTACGATGGGGGTGGTCCCGATACCAACTGGTCCACCCTGATTTGGTTCGATCCGGATGCTGGTCTTGTCATCAGCGATGGCGGCGGTACGACCCTACCACTCATCAAGGGTGAATGGGTCGAGATCTGGGTCGCAATTAACCTTGAGGCTGATTTTCAGTCGATCTGGTACGGTCGCGATCATCTGGCGACCATAAGTTGGACCGATGGTTACACCGGCAACGGAGCACTGAATGTCGCTGCCGTTGATCTGTGGGCAAACAGTTCGTCCTATGAAGTCTATTACGACGATATGATGCTGCGCGGCCCGGCACCGGAAGCAACACCATGTCCCGCCGATCTGACCGGAGATGGTCAAGTTAACATCGATGACATCTTTGCGGTGCTCGGTTTATGGGGTGATTGCACAGATCCCTGTCCGCCCTATTGCGAGGGTGATATTACGGAAGATTGTACAGTAAATATAGACGATATCTTCGCCATCCTCGGTATGTGGGGCCCGTGTGAGTAATGATGATTTGATATTGAAATACTGAATTGGATCAACACAAAGTTGACACTGGAATTCTTCACCCTCAGCTTTACCAATCTGAGGGTGATGTTTTATTTAGGGATTCGTTCAATATCAAATTGCAGTTCACTCAATCAAATCACACCAAGGAACAACCCCGTGCAATTCCAATTTTCCACTGAGGACTACTACGGATTATTGAGGTTTGAAATATGATAGAATCCGCACCCTGAAAAACACCGTGTACTCCCGCCTTTACTCGACACGCCCTGATCCACCACCAATAACACCGGGCAGAAGAGGTAGCAGCAGAGGTAATTCGCGGGAAGCGGTTAATGAAAAGGACGATTCCGGTCTCTCAGCAACGAAGGCCAGCGGTCTTCTCATCCGTGGATCGGGCTTGCACAACCTGAGTCAAGTTATGCTAGAATCTGATGTAGTAGATCCATGAGAGATCTCACGCCTGTAATTGTATTTCACATCACGATCAGGAATAAAAAAATGACACAGGATATTCCAACGCTTATTGCCGGCCTGCGGGTTGTTTTCAATCAACATCAGAACATCACTCAACTGGTGAGGATTGGCAAACCTGCTGTTGGTCCATTACTCGATGCGCTGGATACAGAAGATCAAGTCATCCAGGGAGCAATCGTCACTGTGCTTAGCGGGATAGGATCCGATGCTGTACCACAACTCATTTATGCGTTGTCGTCTTCGTCACAAATCGTTCAGGGAAATTCAATGAATGCGCTAACTTCGATTGGACTTGATGCAGTCAATCCACTGGTTGAAGCGCTCACCGATAACAATCCTCAGGTTTGTGCAAACGCCGGTGCAGTACTCCGGCGACTCGGGCCCGACATTATTCCTGTCCTAAAAGAGGCCACGGGAGGTGAATTTGGTTCATTGCAGGCCAAGTTGCTTCTCATTGAACTCGATGCGAACGAGCTCATCAACTATGAAAACGATCTTGTTGAAGCACTCGGTGCTGCTAATCAAGCAGTCTCTGCTGGTGCAATTCAAGCAGCTTCGGGCTGTGGAGAACATGCTTTACCACTGCTCAGGAGTTTAATGGGCGATCCGGATCCCTACAAACAACAGAACAGTACAAACGCGATGATCCTTCTGAGCCCGGTGTCTATTCCTACTTTGGTTGAAGCTCTCGGCGACGCCAAATCACAAGTTGTACAGCAGAATGCTGTCCGCGCACTGACAGCCATCGGGCAACCAGCTGAGGAAGAATTGAAACAGGCACTACAATCTGTGAATCCTTACATCAAACAGAATGCACAGGCAGTATTCGACCAGATCAAGGCTACTGCATGCTAACCTTATTCGTCACCAGGTGACTCCCCGCCGCGATTTACCGTAATGTCGAGCCAGAGCAAATCGCTCGAATGGAGCGAAAGGATAATATGATTTTCGCGGGTTAAGCGTGTTTGTCTTACCATCACTGTGGTACGGCTATCTCATCGAATCAATTACTCGCCTGCGACTCTCCGGAAACCTTTTCGGAGTTACTCAACTTGTCACGAACTTCTGGTATGTCGACCGGTTCATCGTCGTGGAGTATTCGTGCTGCGGGAGTGTCAAGATCATCGAACTGCCCACTGCGTACCGCCCAGATGAACGTGATCACCGCAATGATCGCGATCAGAAGGGCAAGGGGGAAGATGATGTAAATCACTGACATTCCTGGGTTCCAAATGTACGGGAGCGATAAGACAACATCACCACGGTGAGCGAGCTGATCGGCATCAGGATCGCGGCAATCATCGGATTGATTATCCCGGTCACAGCCAGCGATGCAGTCAGGACATTATAGAGCAGCGACACGAAGAGGTTCCTCTTGATCACACGAACCGTTCTGCGCGAGCCATGAATGAGATCGACTACCGGTTGTAATCCCGGATTACGCAGGAATGCATCTGCGGCGGTGAGGCTGATTTCAGCTCCGCCATGCACTGCAACACCCACGCCGGCCGCGGTGAGAGCGGCTGCATCGTTGATGCCATCTCCGACCATGACCACAGGATGATGCTTTTCGAGAGCCCTGGTTACTACCTCCACTTTCCGTTCCGGCGATGCCTGACCTTCACACAACTCAGGATCAATACCGATCTGCTTCGCCACGGCGTTGACTATTTCTGGATGATCGCCGGATAACACCATCGCTTCCCATCCGCTTCGATGCAGGGATGCGATTGCATCAGGAGCGTCGTCCAATACGGGATCGCCTAGTCCAGCAACTGCTGCGATTTTGCCATCCACAGCAACGAAAACCACGGTCTGGATTTGTGCCAGACATTGACGTTCTGCATCAAGAACCCACGCAGGAGGATCGCCGACTTCTTCCCCGACAAATGACGGTGAGCCGATCACAATTCTCTGTGATTCGACTTCTCCGATGACACCTTTGCCTGCAACACTTGTGATTGACGCCGGCTGGATATTTACGCCTTCTTCACCACATGCTGCGACAAAAGCATCTGCAATCGGATGAACGACTTGAGATTCGACTGCAGCAATCAGTGGTTTTAATTTTTCATCACCGACATACGAGGTCAGCTTCATTTTTCCCTGCGTCAGCGTCCCGGTCTTATCGAGAATAATCAAACCCGGTTTGTTCAAAAGTTCGACAACCTCACCGCCTTTGATCAGGATTCCGCAGTGTGCAGCGCGCCCGATGGACGCTACGACTGCAAGAGGTGTTGCCAGTCCCAGTGCGCAGGGGCAGGAGACGACGAGCAGTGCGATTGAATTTCTCAGCGCCTGCGTGGGTTCATACCACAACCAGAACGCGGCAGTCAACACCGCCAGTGATACCACAACAATCACAAAGTAATGCGCCACCTGATCAGCCAGCTTCACAATCGGAGGTCTCTCCTGGGCAAACTTTTCCACCATGGCCATGAGACGACCAATTCGAGTCTGCGCACCGGTTGCCTGTACTTCCATCACAATGCGCGAACTTATGTTAACTGCGCCGGCATGAACCTGTTCCCCCTCACCCATCGCAATTGGTTTCGATTCTCCAGTCAGCAGTGAAAGGTCAAATCTTGATGATCCATCAGCGATGTTCCCATCAGCAGGAATCACATCACCGGCACGGATTTCCACTCTGTCACCAATGTTAAGTGCTTCAACAGGTACTTCCCGAACTGAATCTTCCTGTTCTATCAATCGTGCGGTGGTCGGAGTCAGGCAGTAAAGGAGTTCAATTGCGGCATGAGCGGCTCGTTGCTGACGGTGTTGCACCCATCGCCCAACGAGGAGCAGAAAGATAACCGCGGTCAGTGATTCAAAATAAACATCACCATGCCCACCGGTAACAGTAACATACGCGCCCCATAGAGTTCCTGCTGCAAGTCCCAACGCTACCGGGACATCCATGTGCAATGCGCCGGTACGTAGTGAGGACAAAGCTCCGACGAAGAACGTACGGCCGGGGAAAGCCAGCGCGATGAGGGTGATGCCAAGAGCCGCCCAATTGAAGAGCGTTCTGTACTGATCCTCTATACCTGTGATCATACCCCCGTAGAGGGCAAATGCGATCAACATCACGTTCCCCGCACATGCGCCAGCCACTCCAATCCTGATGAGGTGGCGATGCTGCTCGCGTCGCCAGATATCGTGCATCCTCGTCCCCCGAAACGGATGTGAGGGATAGCCCAGCGAATCAAGTGTCCGAGCGATGCGTGACAGTGAAATCGATTCATCATTCCAAACGATGTGAGCGACCTGCCTTCGAATATCAAGTCGAGCCTCCACCACACCTTTGAGCACATTCGGCAACTTTTCGATCAACCACACACAGGCAGAGCAATGTACACCTTCCAGGTATAAATCGATACTCGTGAGACCGCCCTCCTGCAATGTAACGTGCTGATCGTGGAATGTTGAATCATCGAATGATTCGTAACCTTTACCGGTGGCGCGTCCCGGTTCAGTGGGATCCTGTTCATCTTTCAGATCGTAATAGCGCTGGAGGCCGCAACCGTGGATGGTCTCGTAGACCATTTTGCAACCGTTGCAGCAGAACTGATGTTCAGCCTCCTCGTCGATGAGACCTGGGGGAACAGGTAAACCACAATGGATACAGGCGACATCAGTCATACGACTCTGTCAGCATAGAAGGTGAATTGAACAAGACAAAATCAACGGGAATTGTACGATCATGATGAGAGTTACTCATCAGGTTTCTCCACTGGTTCGGAACTCTCATCATGAGCAGGCTGATTTTCACTTGCGGAAGAATCATCCTCTTCCTGGCAACAGGGAGGGATATATTTTGTGTCAGAAGTTTCTTCCTGACGGATTTGCTGCAGGACTGCTTGGGTGGACGTATCGCCCTCCCCCACCTGCGGAAGCTGTGCATGGGCATTGACATCGTATCCGCGGACAATAACGGCAATCCCGACGAAGATCAGCAGACCAGCCATGAGCGCAGGCAAATGTTTCCGAACCGGGCTGAGAAATGATTTCACCCCAACCCCGACGGCAGCAAGTATCGGAGTCGTACCGGCCCAAAATGAAATCATCACCGCAGCGCCGACCAATGGCGATCCAGTACCGGCTGCCCAGATGACAAACAAATACAACCAGCCGCATGGCAGAAAAATCGCCAGCAGACCGATGATCAACGCTCGCGTCACCGGATGTCGACGTTGAGCCGAAGCGTGTCCTTTGGCAAAAAGAGTTTCCAGTGGTTTGGGTACCCCCAGATGTCTGATCCGCACACCAAGAATGCGCAGCAACATAACCAGCCCAAACGCCACCATGAACACGCCGGCGATAATCATTGCAATACGCTGAAAACCGAAAACAGTCCCGCCCCAGTTGGTCGCAGCACCTAAAAATCCACCGATGACTCCGAGGATTGTGTAACTGATCAGTCTTCCGCCGTGATAGGCACATTGCACGCCGATATGTTGGGCAACACCACGGTCTTCAGTCCCCACACAAAAAATAACAAACGGACCACACATCCCCGCGCAGTGCAGTGATCCGACAATGCTCAGTCCGAAAACCGCCCAGATCAATGACAGGAACACTGGATCGAACATCATGGACCCCTTTTTCTCGGGATGGTGACCGTTTTTCGCAAGGTATCCACGTAAAGATCATCATCGCGCTTGATGGTCAGTCTAAACTCCCACACTCCGCTGCGTCTAAGCGGGAGCACTGCGGTGTAGAGACCATCGCTGATATGTTCCAGTTCCGCACGGAAAATGTTCTTTGCTCGTGCATTGTGAAACATATCGATGTTTACCTCGCCATCGAGGATAGGTTTACCCCATTTGTCAAACACCGAGAGTTGCACCAGCACATCGCCAAATTCACCAACGGGTGACGTATCAAGATCCACAGTCCAGCCCAGTTGTTTGCTGGTTTGCTGTTGCAGCTGAATGCTATCCCAATCGCGAGCTTTCTGTTCGTAGTCAGGTTCCAAGGCAAACGATGGATCGCTCACGGCAATGATGATCGCAATCCCGTGGATGATGACGGACATGCTGAGCAAACCCACAACCATTCCAATCCAGAACACTTTGGGACTCATGATCCCGAACCTCCCGGCGATTCCTCTGATGATGGTGAGTCGGCTCCGCCAAACAACGGCCCGATCATGCGGTGAGTGTATGTTTTATCGAACGTATCATCATCGGTAATACGAACGTTGATCTCCGCACGTCCGCTGGAAAACCGATGACGAGGTATTGTGACATGGAGTGTGGCACTGCCGGATTGATTGCTTTCCAATATCAACGGCAAATCGACACTGCTGACCTTTGCATCCTCTACCACGGAGATGTCATAGGAACGGGATTCGGTTGTGCGGTTGCGAACAGAAATTAAAACAAGGTTCGTCACATTACCGTCATCAGACAGGGTATAGGGATTGGCCCGGTTACGCAGGAACGACACATCAGCAGTACCGGTATTTACCAATACGACACCGAACAGTACCAGCACAACACAGAGTATCACCGGATAAATGACGACTCTTGGCCGCAGGAAACGGCGCTTGCCGGACTCCATCGCTTCCTGAGAACTGTAGCGGATCAATCCCAGCGGCTTGCTGAGTTTTCTCATAATTGAATTGCAGGCATCAATGCACTGGGCGCAACCAACGCATTCCATCTGCAGACCATTACGAATGTCAATCCCGGTAGGACAAGTCAAAACACAAAGCGAACAATCAACGCAATCACCAAGGTTTTCCTCTTTTCGTTTCTTCCCACGAGGTTCACCGCGTTTACTGTCATAACTGATAATTAACGATTGTCGATCCAGCAGCACTGACTGGAAACGCCCATACGGACACATCAGTGTGCAGACCTGTTCGCGGAAGAGGCAGAAATCAAGCATCATCAAAATCGTAGTGATTGCCACAACGATGAAAGCAGTGGGATATTCGATCGGTGAACGTTGCATCCAGCCGAGGAGTGTCTCCGCTCCGACAAAGTACGCAAGGAATGTGTGCGCAAGAAACACGGAGATGATGAAGAACACCAGATATTTTGCCGCTTGTCGCAGGGGTGGTATCGAGGTCTTGGCACTGTGATAGCTGCGTCCAGCAAACAAGCGTTCAATCGGCCGGTATACCAATTCCATGTATACAGTTTGAGGACAACCCCAACCACACCAGACCCGACCCAGCAGAGCGGTGATCAGAAATATGCTGATGAAGATCGACAGTATCAGCAGAGCAAGAAGGAGCGTATCTGTCGGAAGAAAGGTTGCACCGAAAAACGTAAACTCACGGTTTGGAATGTCCAGAAGGATCGGCGGCTTACCGTTGATCTTCAGATAAGGCAAGGCCACAAATACGATTATGAGCAGGTAGCCAATAATTCTGCGCCAGATGAGGAATTTGCCCGGGGAGAGACGGGGGCGCAACCAGCGCCGTGAACCGTCTTTGTTCAACGTGGATAAAACTCGTTCTTCAACTTCAGGAATATCGTATACAGATGACATAAAAGAAACCTGAATAGTGTGGGCAGTATCCAAACACTAGGTCTCTGGAGATGAATGTGTCAAGGTGTTACAAAATCGTACAGGGGTGATACTGCTAACCTTCATCAGCAGGCGGATTCGGATCAGGCCAATCGCTGACCTCCTCACCCTGAGGTTCCTTCCCGGGGACAGGATTGTTTTTTAATTGCCCGACATAGGCTGAGATGAGAACGATCTGAGTCTCATTTAACTCTTTGTTCCAACTGGGCATTCCTTTATCGACAAGACCATCGGTAATGATCTGGGCAATATCCGTGAGCGATTTGACATTGATCCAGTAATTGTCTGTCAGATTTGGCCCAATATCGCCGGACGCATCGGCGCGGTGACATTGAGCGCATTTCCCCTTGAACAGGCTTTGCATTGCCTTCATCGCCGCTTCATTGGACATCAGTTCGTTAATCGTTGCTTCATCGGCATGCAACTCTCCGAACAGTTCCGGCAGCAGTTCATTGAACGCCACCACTTCAGCATCATACTGATCCCAGATAGTTCGACCTTCTGCGTAGTGATATCGAATTACATACGGGATGCAAAAGAGGATGGTGAGAATAAAAAGCCAGTTCCACCAACCGGGTACGGGATTATCGTATTCCTCGATCCCATCGTATACGTGATCTAGGACTTTATCTGTTTCGATTTCTTGCTTAGCCATCAATGTAATCCTCATCGTGTACAGGACTGGATACAGCAGGTCGCGGACGTGGCTCCACGACCTGTTGATCATCGAGGGGAATCCTCGCAGCCTTTTGATAGCTGGAGGATCGGGTGAGCAATAAACGAAGAACCACCAGCAACCAGATCGTCAGAAAAATGGCCAATCCGATCACTTTGAAAGTGAGCGTGATGTCTGCCAGAATGTGATAGCCGGTGAATATCATCTTTATTCCAGTTGATCAGTCAGTTGCAGCAACGGTTTCAGTCGCCTCTTCTTCAGGAACTTCATTTCCGATATCAGTGCCAAGCCGCAGAAGATAGGCAACCATAGCGATCACTTCCTTATCCTCAAGGTCGCTATCGGCGTACGTTGCATCTTCACCCACAAGCCTCTGGAATAATTCCGCTGCCTGCTGACGTGCCAGTTCCTCAGCCTGTTCAATCTCAGCATCGGTGTAGGGCACACCCAACGTTGCCATTGCTTTGACTTTGCCCGGTATGGCGCTGAAGTCCAGTTCGTTTTCGAGCATCCACGGATAATTCGGCATGATCGAACCGGGACTTGTGTCCAACGGTCGGTTCATGTGACGCACATGCCATGCCACGGAAGTATTGGTTCTGCCGATGCGGTGAAGATCCGGGCCAATCCGGCGTGAGCCCCACTGGAATGGGCGGTCGTAGACGAACTCACCCGGCTTGGAATATTCGCCGTACCGCTCTGTTTCGTGACGCATCGGTCGAATCATTTGTGAGTGGCAGTTGAAACATCCCTCAGCAAGGTAGATGTCGCGGCCAGCAAGTTCGAGCGGTGTGTACGGCTTGACGGCAGCAATCGTCGGCACATTGGTTTTGATCAGGAAGGTGGGGATGATCTCAAACAGAGATGCCACGACGATTGCGATTGTGACCCAGATCGTGAACTTCAGAGGCAGGCCTTCCCAGCCCCGGTGCCAACGCAGCTGGGCCAGAACATCGAATTTCTGAGCCATTGCCCCAGCATGGGGATTGCGAGGTTCTGCCGGTGCCGGTGGGGTGTAAGTCTTGACCAGTGCGGGTGCCTGCTGTTCCTGCAAATCGTAGGTCTTCGGCCTGCCCACCCATGTCATGACGAGATTGAAGAAGCAGAGCAATCCACCAAGGAAGTAGAGTACTCCACCACCGACGCGGATCCAGTAAAACCATTCCAATCGAGTAAGCGTCTCCACGAAGTCACCGTATAACAGCATGCCCATATGATCGAACGCACGCCACATCAGGCCTTGTGTCAAGCCGGCAGCATAGATTGGGATGATGTACAGAAGCATACCAATCGTTCCGATCCAGAAATGCGCCGCCATCATCTTCTTGCTGAAGAGGTTGGTCTGGAACAGTCTGGGCATCAACCAGTAAGCCATGCCGAAGCTCATAAATCCGACCCAACCCAACGTCCCGGCATGGACGTGTGCAATCGTCCAGTCAGTGTAGTGGGACAGGGCGTTAACGGATTTGATTGAGAGCATCGGTCCTTCGAACGTACTCATCCCGTAGAAGGTGATACCCAACACGTAGAATTTAAGAATTGGATCTTCCGCAACTTTGTTCCAAGCACCACGCAGGGTCAGCAAGCCATTGAGCATACCGCCCCAGGAGGGCATCCAGAGCATCAACGAGAAAAGCATACCCAACGTTGAAAGCCAGGCTGGAATTGCCGTAAAGTGAAGGTGGTGCGGGCCCGCCCAGATGTAGATAAATACCAGAGACCAGAAGTGCAAAATTGAGAGTCGGTAACTGAACACCGGTCGATTCGCCGCCTTGGGAAGGAAGTAATACATCAAGCCCAGGAACGGGGTGGTGAGGAAAAAGGCGACGGCGTTATGCCCATACCACCATTGCATGAAAGCATCCTGTGCACCCGCGTAAATCGGATAGCTCTTCAGCCAGGTAACAGGAATTGAGAGATTGTTGAAGATGTAGAGAACGGCAATGGCGATGATGGTCGCAATATAGAACCACAATGCAACGTACAGGTGTCTTTCGCGGCGTTTGGCAATCGTGCCGAAGAAGTTGATCGCAAAGACGACCCAGACAAGCACCACTGCGACATCAATCGGCCACTCAAGCTCAGCGTACTCCTTAGCCTGCGTGTATCCCAGCGGATACGTAATGGCAGCTGCGACGATGATCAACTGCCAGCCCCAGAAATGGATGTTGCTGAGCAGGTCGCTGAACATTCGAGCCTTCAGTAACCGTTGTGATGAATAGTAAACCGCAGCAAAGATAGCATTGCCGGCAAAAGCAAAGATCGCAGCGTTCGTGTGCAGGTGTCTCAGTCGCCCAAAGGTCAGGAAGGGAAGATCCAAATCGAGGTTCGGTACGACCAGAAGAAGTGCAGCGATCACACCCACCAAAAGGCCAACCAATCCCCAGACGACCGTAGCGAGGAGAAACTTGCGCGAGATCTTGTCATCGTAAACAAAGGTCTCCAGATTGCCCGAGCCGACATTTGCTGATGTGTCTGTTGTCTCTGTCATCTGTGTATGTTCCTTGGCTGCTAAGGAATGTTCACTCTGATCCTCTTGAATATGCGGAATTTCGGAATCCTGTGGCAAATGGGGTGTACCGGCAGTTTCAGCGTCTATACCTGCGCTTATCTCTGCAGCACCCTGGAAGTCATAAAAATCTGTTACAGCAGGAGATTCCTCGAAATTATCTGCTGGGGGAGGCGATTCACATTGCCACTCCAGGCTCTTGCCATCCCAGACATTACTGGTAGCTACTCGTCCTTGCTTGTGAGCGAGAAGTAAGTTGCCAATAGCGGCGATAATTCCAAGTATCAGGATAAATGAGCCGCCACATGATAAAAGGTGAAGGTTTTTATAGAGTGCAAGTTCCGCCCCCGCCAATACCTCATAATCCCAGAATCGAGCCGGCATACCCAGACAACCAAGGATAAATCGCGGGAAAAAGGCCAGGTTAAAACCAACAATAGTTGCGAGTAGGCCCAGTCGCCCAACTGAATCGTTGTACATCCAGCCGGTGATCTTCGGCCACCAGTGATACATACCCCCTATCAGAGCAACTAATACCCCTCCTACAAAAATATAATGAAATTGCGCAACCGCAAAATGTGTGTTGTGGAGATAAACGCCGGTTGCCGGGGTTGCCAGGAATAAACCTGCTAAACAACCGATCGTGATATGAATAATGAACGCCAATGCACACAACATCGGGGTGTTGAACGTGATCGAGCTTTTATTCAGTGTGGCCAGCCAGTTAAAAATAATCACGATGATCGGGATGTACATCGTAAAAGCGAGGGCAGACAGGGCCGCATTGATTTCCGGAGTCTGGCCCGCAGTAAACATGCTGCTACCCCACGCCAGAAGACTGCAGACAGCCGTTATCATCATGCTGATGACGATGGCGCGATAGCCGAAGATGTGCTTGCGGCCGTGGACGGAAATAATCTCACTCACGACGCCCATGGCCGGTACAATCAGGACATAGAGCATCGCATACAGCGCAAATTTCAGCAGGTGGCTGAACAATAAAGGATCACCTGTGACTGCTGAAACTGATTCGGTTCCCGCTGCCACAGCTGCTCGTTCTTTGAGCAGAAGAACAAATGCCACAGCAAGCACTGGAGCAGTGATGAAATGGATCCATGCGGTGCCATAAATTGACCAGACAAAAAGAGGCATGCGTGACCACTGCATGTCCGGCAAGCGAATCCGGTGTATCGTCACCAGGAAATTGAATGTATTAAGAAAAGTCCCCGCAGTGATTGCCAGGACACCGTAAATCATTGCATTTGCGCCGAGGTGTCCCGCCGACAGAGCATAGGGGATGGAGAAGGTCCATCCCGTATCGATAGCACCGGCATTAACTGAGATGGTCATCATCACCACCCCCAGCAGCCATAGATGAAAACTCAAGCGATTCAGTGCCGGATAAGCGAGGCGTTGCGCCCCCAGCATGATTGGGAGAAAGAAGCTCCCCAGCGCTGCTGGAATCGAGGGGATGATGACGAGGAAAACCGAAATGATCCCGTGCAATGTGAATGCACTTCCATATTTTTCGATCCCCAATGATCCCTCGCCCGGTGAGGAAAGCTCCAATTGCATTGCCAGTGCAATTAACCCGCCTGCGATCAGAGTCACGACAATGCCGATGAAATACATCACGCCGATGCGCTTATGATCGCGCGTAAGGAGCCAGGACATAATTCCTTTTTCCCGGGAGAGATAATTTTCGCCGTTCTCTGTCGTCATGGGTGGTACTTACTCTTGCGTTTGGGCGATTTCCTCAAGCGGATTCCCCTCTTCATCTACCACCTCATCAAGGCGACGGATGAAATCAATCAATGCAACAATTTCACGATCACGTAGCTGCCCGGTGAAGTTCGTCATTTCCTGGTCTTTGTAACCTTTCACCACTTCCACCTGGGGTGAAAGAAGTGAACGACGAATGTATTCCTCATCCACAATGATTTCACCGCCACCTTCCAATGGGCGTGCTTTCCCCCATAGTGAAAACGTTTCGCGGAATGATGGACCAATCTTTGACGATCCATCTAGCGAGTGGCATTCCAGACAGTTGCCGGTGAACAGGCGTAATCCCGCCTTGTACAATTCGTCATTCGTATAAGCATCCAGCCAGTATGCGACGCTGTCGAGTGCCTCGACGAATGCCTCACCTTCATACGCAGTGACAATCGCATTCATGCCAATGCAGTTTTCTCCACTGTATTCAACATTGTTTAGTTGGTACTGACCCGGAGAAGCCTCAAACCACAATGATGTCTCGCGAGCTGGCAGGACATCCTGTTTGATGCGGAAAGCCGGTAGTGAAAGTGAATACGTCATGTCGCGCGAGGTCAGCGTCAAACGTACCGGCTGATTGGCAGGAATATATAGCTGGCCGTCATCCTGGATTTTCCCGTTGCGATGTTCGAAAATCCACGATGAATCTTGCGCCGTGACATAAACGTCGTATGCGTGTTGTGGTGAAGTGACCAGCTTGGCATATCCCTTCAATCCTGTTGCACACAGTATGACCATCAGGATAACCAGTACACCGGTTACGATGGTTTGCAGAAGCCAACTGCTCTTTGCCGACTTGATCGGTGTTACTCCCGCCCGCCTGTCGCTCCTAATCACCAGCGCAACGAGTATTCCGACAATGACTAAAAGTATAAGAATGGAAATGATCAATGTAAGGCGGAATGAATCATCAACAATCTGCATTGCCGGTGCACTGGAATTCATCGGTGTTGCGGAGAGAAAAACAGATTGGATCGTGTTTGAAAGAATCATCGTTCCCCTGCCCCTTCCCTGGCTTCACGGATAACCGCTTCGATAGCCAGATCAACTGGAATAGCCAGTGAACGCTCACCTTCAACACGGACCTCCCAATGCGGTGGAGCTTCCAGTCGTAAGGTTTGTCCTGTTCTCAGCGTCTGCAACGCAGGTGAATACATCGTTTCCTGACGAGATTGATGAATCTCCTCGCGCTCCTGACGGAAGATTGCCGTTGCGAACATGGCTGCTGATGCAATCACAATCGCGCTGATAATAATCAACGTTAAACCAACACCTTTATGTGCTCTGGGAGGTTTCTTCGGGATTGGTTTCAGCTCTTCTGTCATAGTTGTGTACTGATAGGATTATGCTCTTGGAGACACTAAATATTCTCAAACGAAAGTGATTCAGATAGACGTGGATCCTGCATCGGCATCAGGGCACACTTGCGCAGACGAAGCGCGGTGATGGCTATGAATACTCCCAGCATTCCCACCAAACAGGTCAGATCCAACAAGTGTGGTGCGAATCCGAGGCTCCCGCTATCTGCCGTCAACTGTTCCAGTTCCTGGTACGTCTGCGCATTTGCCAGAGCATCTGCAGGTACGTGCGGCATGACAAGCCAATACACGTCCACAAAATGCATGAGCAGCATCCAGAGTGCAATCAGTGTCAAGATGAGTTTCGCACGCTTGGTGTGTTTGGTGATCAGCAGCAGGAATGGAAGGACGAAATGCCCTGCCAAGAGCACAATGCTGACTGTCTTCCACGCCCCGAGTTGTCGAGCAATGTACCAGCCGGTCTCTTCGGGTATGTTGGCGTACCAGATCAGCATGTACTGACTGAAAGCGATATACGCCCAGAAAACAACACCGAAAGCAAATAAGAGTTTGCCCGCATCCTGATAATGTTCGAATGAAATCTCGTTTGTGAGTTTACCGAAACGCTGCGTGAAATACATCATCACACAGAGCAATGCGAAGAAACCACAACAGCTTCCGGCAAAGAAATACACACCGAACATCGTGCTGAACCAGTGGGCCTCAAGTGACATGATCCAGTCGATCGAAGCGAAGGTCTGCGTCAGTGCATACAGGATCACGGCAATCGGCGCCCAGCGCTGCAGACGATGCGTGAATTGAACATCACCCGTTTCATCCTGCTTCACTGAATTCCTGTAGAAGTAATAACCAGCCAATCCCCAGATAAGGAAATAAACGACCGCGCGAATCGACCAGAATTCTGGATTGAGGAACGGTGATTTTGCCTTCAGTACCGGATCATGACGCAGATGCGTGGGATCAGCCCAGTCATACAGAATCGCACCGTTACCGGTCATCATGATGTAAACAACCGGCACAAAGAGAATCCACAACCAGGTCAGGTTTGCCGCCACGGCTTCTGCCAGACGCCTGATCACGACGCTCCACCCCGCGCGTGTCAGGTGCTGAATAAGCACAAAGAACAACGCGCCAAGTGACAAAGTCAGTACGAAAATGAACGATGTCAGGTACGAACGGAAAAGCTGCTCCCATCCGTTCTCGCCACCTCGAACCAGTGGAAATATGACACTGACTGCGAGTCCCAGCAAACCGATAATCAAAGCAGGCACAGCGATCTTTGTCGCAAGACCACCCAACCGAAGTTGATCGTTATTTGCCTGGTTCAAGTTCACTCTTCGTCTGCCTCCTCTTCTTCGTTATTGCTGGGAATGAGGTTGACGGTCTCAAGATTATCTCGATCTGATTCCGGGATGTCGGTCAACTCGGCATTCTGACTTCGTTGCAGTGCTCGAACCCAGGCAACGATCGCCCAGCGATCTTCCACCGTGATTTGGGACTCCAAAGCCGGCATGTTGTTTTTGCCGACGGATATTGTGTTGAAGATCTCCCCTACCACCTGCTGGTGAATTGTTAACTCATGCAGATTCCGCGGAGGCACCCATGATGTTCCCTTCCCCAGCCGGGAGTTTACGAGTAAATCACGAGCAACCTGGTCGACGATTCCATCGCCATAACCAGCCAGCCCGTGACATGATTGGCAGTAGATGTCGAAGCGTTCTCGGCCACGCTGGAGGAATTCTCTGTTGACCGTAATCTGTGAGGGGAAGCTGGTTGCCCAGGTACCGTTCAAGGTGCCGCTTGTTAGATGCTCACTATCCACAATTTCGCCACGCATCACAGCTCCATCTACTGGAGGTCGCATGGCTCGATTGTCATCGAACAATGGATTTTCATGTTGAGTACGGAACTTGCCCTGGTTATCCATATCCTGAATGAAATGGATGCGCGGTTGCGGTTTTTTGGATGTGCGCATGTAAGCTGTAATTGCCGGCGGAAGGAGCGCTGCGGCAATGAGAATCAGCGTGATGTAAATGAAAATCCTGGGTATCACACTAATCCTCCAGCATCTCAATGGATATTGGATCGAGTTCTTTCAACATCGCCTCAGTCTGATCCTGAGAAAACTGCGGATCACGAACCTCAATCACAACGAAAAAGCGATCCTCGCTGGCCCGAAGAAACTTCCGATTCTTCAACGTGGGGTGATAGAGCCGAGGCAAACCATTCATGAGTAACATCAATGCCACGGTGGATACGGCAGCAAACAGGATGGTCGATTCGAAAATGACCGGAATCCATGCCGGCCCGCTCATCATGGGTTTACCACTGATCAGGAAATCGTAGCCGCGCACAAAAACGATCAACCACATGTCAAAGGTGGAGGCATTCGTAAACCATTGCAGAATTAAACCGAGTGTGCACCCGGTCAGCCCGGCAAAGAATACCATCACCGGCAGTATTGTGGGCTTGATCCCCATCACCTTATCCAGACCGTGTACAGGGAACGGTGTGTGACAATCCCAATGGCGATATCCGGCTGCATGAACGTGTTTCGCTGCCTGCATGATTTTTGCCGGCGTATCGAATTCAGCCATGATTCCCCAAGGGCGAGGATGATCAGATTGTTGTGTTACCAGTTGACTCATGCCTTAGCCTCCCCATGTTTTTGATCATGGTGAGGGTCCGCCTGCGGCATCACGGCTTTGACCTCGGAAATTGCAATCACCGGCAGGAATCGAATAAACAACAGGAACAGCGTCATAAACAGTCCGAAGCTCCCGATGAGCATCCAGATATCAATCCACGTGGGGGTGAAGTATCCCCAACTGCTGGGCAGAAAATCCTGTTCGAGCGAGAGCACGATGACAAACCGTTCAAACCACATCCCGACATTGACCGCCAGGCACACGATGAACATCAATGGAATACTTCTGCGGATCTTCTTGAACCAGAAGAGTTGCGGACTGATAACATTGCAACTCACCATGATCCAGTATGCCCAGGCATGTTGGCCGAAGGCGCGATTGATAAACGCAAATGCTTCGTAATGCGCGCCGGAATACCACGCGATGAAAAATTCCATCATGTAGGCAAATCCCACCATTGAACCCGTCACGAGGATGATCTTGTTGATGTTCTCCAGGTGACGCATGGTGATAAAGTTTTTCAATCCCCAGATCTGGCGTGACGGAATCGCCAGGGTATTCACCATGGCAAAGCCACTGAAGATGGCACCGGCAACAAAATAAGGCGGGAAGATCGTCGTATGCCAGCCGGGTAGTTGAGAGACGGCAAAGTCAAACGACACGACCGAATGCACCGACAGCACCAGCGGTGTTGCCAGCGCCGCCAACAGCAGGTAGGCGCGTTCATAACGGTGCCAGTGCCTCATGCTCCCCCGCCAACCGAGTGAGAACAATCCGTAGATGATCGCCTTGAATCGACTGGTGGCTCGATCGCGCAGCGTTGCCAGATCGGGCACCATGCCAACATACCAGAACAGCAACGATACGGTGAAATATGTGCTGACAGCAAAAACATCCCACAACAACGGGCTGCGGAACTGGGGCCACATTCCCATCTGGTTCGGTATCGGGAAGAGCCAGTAAGCAAGCCAGATGCGACCGACATGAATGCCCGGGAATAGTCCGGCGCAGATAACCGCAAAGATTGTCATCGCTTCGGCGAAACGGTTGATTGCCGTTCGCCACCTCTGGCGGAACAGGAAGAGGATCGCGCTGATCAGTGTTCCGGCGTGGCCGATACCAACCCAGAACACAAAGTTAACAATTGGAAATCCCCACATCACCGGATTTTGATTGCCCCAGATACCCACACCTGTGATAAACAGGTAAGCCAGCAATAGCACCAGTAAGCCTGCCAGCATGTTGGCAATAATAAATGACACATACCAGGCTTTGGGTGGTTTCGGAGCTTCGTTAACCCTGCAGATCTCTTCCGTCACCGAGGCGAAATCATCGTGATTCAACACCAGAGGTGCCCGTTGTTTGGGATCTTCAACCGTGTTGTCAATCGTTACGCTGCTCATCAGTGATCGCTCCCTCCATTGGTAGAGGGATGCTCGGTGGATTGATGCTCGGTGGGAGCTTGTGCATTCGGTGCCTGGTTTCGTAAATTTGCCATATATAACAGGCGCGGTTTGACGTTCAGTTCTTCCAACATTGCGTAGGAACGCTGGTGCCTGTGCAATTGAGATATGCGGCTTTCCGGATCGTTCAAATCGCCAAAGACGATGGCTTGCGCCGGGCACGTCTGCTGACAAGCGGTTTTTATTTCGCCATCGTGTATCACCGGAACATCGCTGCGTTGATCAGGATCACTTTGCACCCATTCGTTCTTGACTCTGATCTTCGTTTCGGTAATACGCTGGGTGCAGAGCGTGCATTTTTCCATCACACCCCGCATTCTCACAGTGACTTCCGGATTGAACTGCATCTGGTGGAGTTCATGTGCCTCGGCCTGTGGTTTCGTGTAGTAGTCAGTATCCACATGCATCAGGGAACCGGGTTGTTCGCGATGTGGTTCCCGCCGATGGAAATCAAAGAAGTTGAATCGGCGAACCTTATACGGACAGTTGTTGGAGCAATATCGTGTGCCGACGCAACGGTTGTAGACCATGACGTTCAATCCATCCTCGTCATGAATCGTTGCGGCAACCGGACAGACCTGCTCACAAGGAGCATTCTCGCAATGATGACAGGTCACCGGCTGGAGGGCTACGCTTTTCAGTTTGTTCGCATCGTAGTGATCATCGGTCTGATCGAATTTGAAGTAACGATCGATACGCATCCAGTGCATCTCCCGGCCCTGGATAACCTGATCCTTACCGACGATCGGGAAATTGTTTTCCGCCTGGCATGCCGTCACACACGCGCCGCAGCCAGTGCAGGCGGACAGGTCGATCGACATCGCCCAACGATGCTTGGAGTTATTGAGATTGTTTTCCTCCCACAAGGACAGAAGATGGGGAGTATGGGTGCCGTGCTTGGCAAAGTCAGGATGATGTTGATATTCATCAAGATTTGCTTCCCGGAATAATCTGGGTAGGCGCTTCTGAATATCTTTCCCCGCTACGTGCTCCACATCTATGGCATGATGATCCTGCGTCGTCCCGAGCGGATAATTTGAACCCGTTTTCTGTAACGTCATTCCACCGGCAAACCACATGGCGTCAACCGTTCGCAATGGTGATATATCCGTACCGGCTCCAGTGCATATACGACCGTCGAACTTTCGACCATAGCCCAGTGATATTGTCGCCGATTCATCATATTGCCCGGGAACAATGATCACGGGTGCTTCGATGGAGGATGAGCCGATCGTGATGCGTACAACATCACCGTTATCCAGCGCCAAGTCTCCGGCTTTGGCGACACTGATTTGCAGAGCATTATCCCAGGTGAGCTTCGTCAAAGGATCGGGTAATTCCTGTAGCCACCCATTGTTGGCAAAACGTCCATCGTAAACCGCACTTGAGGGAACAAAGGTGATCTCCATCGAGCCTTGCGGGGTCGATGACCGGTGATCAATCATTCCCTGTAAGCGCTGTGCAATCTCACTCCGGTTCATCTCGGGTCGCTGAATAGGCCACTCGCTGCCGGCTAGCAAACCATCATGTAATGTCTGACGCCATTTTGATTCTGATGCAGCAACACCAAGCGACTTATTGAATGTACTGCGAACAATTTCCTGACCGGTCCGCACCTCCTCGCCACACAACACCGCCAGGATTTCAATTGCGCTGCGTGTATCGAAGAGCGGTTCGATTAACGGTTGGGCAATGCTGATCGTGCCGTCATACCCTCTACCGTCAGACCATGCTTCAAGATAATGAGAACGGGGTAGGTGCCAGTTACACAATACCGAGGTTTCATCCTCGTAAGTACCGAGACGTATTGTGTTACTTACTTTCGAAAGTGCTGCTGTAAATCCAAAATCAGCGGGAGCGTCATACACGGGATTGCCGCCGATGATCAGCAGTGTCTCCACCTGTGAACCACTCATCGCATCAACAAGTGATTGAAGCGAATCGGTATGAGTCTCCTGTTGAGAAAGTTCTGTGTAATCGACGGTATGACCGACGGCGCCTGTTGCCTGATTTAATACGTGTGCAAGCATATGCACTTCAGCCGGCTGCGCCGATCCGGCAACAAATACCGCACCATGCTCCTGCGAATTTACATCGGAAACGATCTGATCCAGCAGAGTCTGCAACTCGTTCTCAGGTAGATTCGTTGAGATCGACTCTTCGGTAAGCTGCTCAATTCCCTCTGGCTGATTTTTCAGTAGCTGCCTGGCCAATCGAGCTGCAATGACTACAACATCTTTGCGTTTCAGAGCAACACGATGATCAGCATTCGCGCCCGTGAGGCTCAACGCACTTTCAAACATGTAGAGCCGACTCATTGAGCCATTCGGCTTATCCGCAAGACGTGTGGATGCAAAATCACGCGTGTACCGTAGTGCGGAAGGATGAGCGGAAAGGAAATCACAATCCAACGAGACGATGATATTTGCCTGATCAAACTTGTAGTGCGAACGATAAGGCGTGCCGAAGGCTGCGTCAGAACCCACACGCTCGTTATCATCACTGATCGACTCATACTCATGCCACTGTGATTTCGGGTAGAGTTGAGCCAGACGTTGTTTCATTCGTATCGTGCTTGGCGAGGCTGTTGCTTCACTGAGTACACAAAGTCCTTCGCCATTCTTCGATTTCAGATCATTGAAATGTGTTGTTGCCCACGTATCAAACGCGCCCCAGTCCGATACTTCCCCGCTTCGTGTGACAGTGCGGCTGCGATCAGGATCGTAAAGATCCAGGATACTTGCCTGGATGAGAGCGCTGGCTGCACCTCGTGAATCAGGGTGATCGGGATTACCTTCCACCTTGATCGGTCGCCCGTCGTAACTCGTTGCTAACAAACCGGTTGCGACACCGCCCAGCTCCAAGCATGTGGCGTATTGTGTGGTTGATCCAGGAATGTAACCTTCCGGACGGTTGGCATAGGGGACTATTTTTTCCTCCGGCCAACGTCGACAACCGGTCAATCCCAAACCGGCAAGAACAAATGAAGCTCCCATGATTTTCAGGAAGTGCCGGCGTCCCTGACCATCTTCCAACATCTCCGCAGCACCAGCGGGAAATTCACGATGCAGAAACTCACGGAATTGCGGATTATCCGTCAGGTCATCAAGGCTTCGCCAGTATTCCCGGCCGGCATGTCGTTGGCTTATCGATGACACGTGGAACAATCCTGTGAAGGGTCTATGGAATGCAGTTTGCGAAGTTGATGGCGTTCATCAGCCGTCAATTCAACCATCGGGTCATAAGCGAGATTTGTGATCTCACCCAACGGACGCAGATGTGGCTCGGGATTGCGATGGCAATTCAAACACCACGCCATGCTTAAAGGCTCATGTTGATACACAACCTCCATCTGATCAACGCGACCATGACATGAAACACAGCCGACACCTCGTGAAATATGGGCTGCATGATGAAAGTAAACGTAATCCGGCAGGTCGTGAACGCGCACCCAGGGGATCGATTCACCACGCTGGTATGTTTCATGCAGGAGTTGGAGTTGATCGCTGTCCTTCTTGATCTTCTCGTGGCAATTCATGCACGTTTGTGTTGGTGGAATCGCAGCCTTGGCAGCAACCTCTACCGTGTTATGGCAGTAGCGGCAATCCATGCCAAGCTGACCGGCATGCACAGCATGACTGAAGGGAATGGGTTGTTCCGGCTGATACCCTACATCGGTTGCCTTCGGGCTGAATCCATAAGCAGCCAGCAATACCACATAGAGAGGCACAACCGTGCTGACCGCAATGAGTGTCGGAAGCAGCATATTGCTCCATTTGGGAAACACGTAATGCTGCCGATTCATCCGATTCTGGTCCTCTTTCTGCTGACGAAATGCGCATCAGCAAGCTCAACACGCATCACGGTTCGGTGTGAATCGAAAATGTACCCCAAGATCCGGAAGCGCACAATCACTGTGATTCCTCCATGACTCGGCGCTCTTCTCCGCTGGAGCGGAATTGAGATGAGCAATGACTGCAGCTCCATTTAATATCATCGTCCTGGGCCTGGCTGATACCACCACCGCACCGGGGGCATTGACCCTGGGCCAGTGTTCTTTTTGCAATTGCAAGCTGAATCAACACCATTGGTTTGCCCGCCAACACAGCCAGACCAAGCACGATTAACCCCAGCCAGAACAAAAGAATCGTACCAAATGGATGTACGAACATGAAGAACATCGCAATCACCATAGCGGTGACCAATATCCACATAACAGTAAGTTTGTAGCCTTGATTGAAGGAGCGAAGTGTCCGGTATAAAAGCATAACAATCAGTTCCTGGAGTTATGCAGGGGAATATACATTCATTGATGATCAGCAGCAAATATGAACCGTTCGATACACCGCTCATCGTTCACAGAGCACTCGATAATACACAACGTATAAAAAGATCAAGATCACACTCGTAGTGTGATCTTGAAATCGATGTGCCTAAAGAAGGACTCCGTAAAAATGCATCAAGAAATGTTTATACAAAGATCTTCAATATATTTGTCATCAATCCCCTTCAACCAAAGTAAAAGAGCTGCGATATGTAGTTTGGTAATCCTGTCGTACCTTGCTGCACGATTGTTCATCTACGAGACACCCCGTCTTCACCGTATGATGAGCGTTATGTTGCCATTGCTTGTATCCATAATGGAGATTGTGCTTCCCTCACCGATCACGACGGTTCCTTCTGTTTTTTTCAGTGTTTGTTGGATCGGGATCCCCGCCTGGTTGTCAACGCGCACGCGCCCGTTTGAAGTATCCAATCGAATCGTGCCGCTAAACGCAGAATCGATTTCTGCAGTGATACTGGCGTTGGAAGTATCCAGATGAATCGGTGTATTGATACTATCGCTAAGTGAGAACGTGATACTGCCATTTGACGTATCAATTGTTGTTTTCCCGGTCACATCGTGAGCTTCGACTGAGCCGTTGGATGTATCGACAAACAACGGCCCGACGGCGCCGGTAACCTGGACTGATCCGTTAGATGTATCAATGTGAACTTTACCCTGATGATCAAGTACGTTAACCCGACCATTGCTCGTGTCAACATATACCTCCCCACTCGTTCCGCTGATCGAAACTCTTCCATTTGATGTATTCACTTTGACACCGTCAGCATCCGGCAGTCGAACAGTGATCTTTGCGCCATCTCCGCTGCGCGATTGCGTGCTGAAGATCGGTTTGATGACGAGCTTCCCACTGACTCCCCTCTCTGCAATCAAACGAGAATCTGCCAGTCGCTGATCTGCCTCGGATTGGGAACTTCCCCGACAGGTGAGAACTGCCTTGACCGAAACTTCCTTCACCATCGCATCGGCAATCACTTCAACGGATCCGTTTCGGCTCTCAACTTCCAGCGGCGAACCCGGCATGTGCTTCATCTGTAAAGTTAACTCTTTTGAGGCTCGAAACGTCGAATCAAATCCACAGCCGGAAACAACCGTGAGGCACCCGACGATGATGAGCCAGAGGAGGATGTTCCTCCTACAACTCCACTTGCGTAATAAAATGTGTAACATGGTTTTATCCTTCAATCTCGGTGCGTAAGACTACCTGGGGGATGACGTTTCCAGGGAGACAGCGTTGAGCACATTGTACCGCTTACACAGGTTCATTCGGATAATGCAGTGGGATTTTTCAGACGAACCGTAACTCGATCAGATTTCTTCACCGAACATGTAGCCATACCCCACGATGGTGCGAATCAAAGGGGTCTGGAATCCCCGATCAATCTTTTTCCGGAGCATACTGACATACACATCAATCGTGTTACTGGTTCCTGCCTGGGGCGATCCCCATACGTGTGTTGAGATCTGCTCCCGGTTCAACACACGATTGGGATTCTGGAGGAAAAATTCGAGCAATGCAAACTCCTTAGGGGTCAGGGATAATTCTTTCCCTGCCCGAGTTACTCGGTGCTGAACCATATTCATGGTCAGATCACCACAGACCAGTTCCTTTTCCTTGTGTGGATGTGTGCGACGAAGCAGTGATCGAATTCGAGCCAGCATCTCATCCAAAGCGAATGGAATGGTCAGGTAATCATCCGCGCCGGAGTCCAGGCCCGCGACCTTGTCGGCTGTGTTGGTTTCCGGTGCAACCAAAATGACCGGTGATCTCACACCTCGTTTACGCAGAGTCTGACATGTTCGCTGTCCCAAACGTGATGAGGGTTTCATCTCAACAATGATTGTGTCATATTCCTGCGAACCAGCCATTCTCTCGCCATCGTCGTGTGACTGCGTCATGTCAACTTCGTAGCCGACATCGGTCAATCCACGATGGATTTCCTGAGCCAATCGCTGATCATCTTCAATGAGCAAAATCCGCATACTCATCCCTCCGTGTTGGAGGTACACAAGCGGGGCGATTCCTGGTTCTTCAGCCTATACACACCAGACGGTTGTCCCGCTTCACATCAGGTACATAGTTGCACCGTCCCATGTGTATCTTCCTCCCCGCTTCCCCGGATAATTCATCTCATTTCCATACTCCTACGGTGTAGTATGAGCCGAATCTGGCACATTGCGAACACCAAGTGAAAAAAATTTCACTTCTTTACACCAAACACAGCCCAGGAATTTACACCCTCACGGCGTTTTTAATGAGGTGCGATGCTTATTCAAATCGCCCCAAACCACTGCCCCCGGAACACTTCCACCGCTGGGCCGCTGATCATGATATGCCCTGTATCCTCGTTCCACGAAGCCTGAAGTTCTCCACCGGGCATACGGACCGTTATATCCCGTTTCGTCATCTTCATCAAAATTCCAGCAGCGCAGACGGCACCCGCACCAGTACCACATGCCTGAGTCAAGCCGCTCCCCCTTTCCCAGGTACGAACAACGACCTCGTCAGGTTTTTTTACCTGTACAAAATGCACATTGATTCGTTGTGGGAATGCATGATGGCACTCAATACCTCTACCCCAATCTGGAATATTCCATTCCACATTCGGCTTTAATTGGAGCAGCGCATTTTTCTCTTGAAACAAGATGATGTGCGGATTACCCAGAACGACAACCGTACCAATCCATTTGTTATCTCCCACTATCAACTGACATTCGTGTGTGTTGGGATCATGATCGTCCAGATTTTCAGGGATAACAAACGAGTCGAGTGATGTGATTTCAAATAGCGGCTTCCCCATATCAACAGCCACTCCCCCACACACGCAACCATCATGATCTTTTTCAAATTCCAGATGTACAATTCCACTCTTAGTCTGTACACGCAATGGCGATATGCAAGTTGAATCGTGTTCGTAGATGTATTTTCCCAGACAACGGATACCGTTGCCGCACATCTCCGCTTCGCTTCCATCGATGTTGAATATGCACATGCGCACATCCGCTTGTGAATCGGTGGTGGGCATAATCAAAATCAAACCATCGCTTCCCACGCCGTAGTGACGATCGGAGATTGCCCGTGCCAACTGTTCGGGATGTGAAATCGGATCGGTACGAGTATCGATCAGAACATAATCATTACCGAGTCCATGCATTTTTGTGAACGCACGCCCTTGATTCACACGAAACCTCCAGGTACTGCTGTTCCCGAAACTGTATCAGTCATTCCAGCTTATCCACATACTGTATGATGATAAACAGGATCATTCCGATGATTGAAGCCAACACGAGAACGATGACAGTAAATAACTTAATCAAACGAACCACTTTGTCGTTTGGAATATTTTCTTCATGCTGGCCCACAAGCTGTTGGAGGTAAGCCTGGCGCCAAGCAATTGAACCGTGTCGCCAACTGCGCCGATCGAGATCGGAGCCGTGGAGTCGCGCGATCCGACCCAGCGCGTCGCACATTGCCGCTACCGAGTCAGGGTGAATCCTGTTGTTAACCTCCCCAATCTCTTCATCACCGTTGTCATCTTCATCATCTTTTTCCGGATTCACGTATGCGCGTGTTTTATTAAGATGAGCAACAGCAAACGTATCTGCCTGTCGTTCAAAGCGACGTGAAACCCAACCAAAGACTTGCCAGGCAACGATTAACCCCACCAGTAGGAACGCCATATCGCTCCATTGTGGTGCGTTTGAAGAGAATGACCAGGAATTAAGATTCATGAGCCACCACAAGCCCTCTCCGATCAGTTCCACCAATAGAATCGTGACAAAGAGTACCGCCAACATCCAGGGCATGTGGTGTTTGCGAACGTGCCCGATTTCATGAGCCATCACCGCCTGCAATTCTCGTGACGGCATCGTTTCCAGCAAAACATCGGTGAGCAGGATGTAACGCAACCTTCCAAACAAACCCATCACTGCGGCATTGGTCATCATCCCGCTAGTCTTCCATAACAACACGTCCCGCACCTTCACACGATGCAGTCGGCAGATCTGCAACAAACTCTCTCGCACAGTTCCTTCTGCTAACGGTTCCAGATGAAGCAGGATCCTCGCAATCCAGGGGGAACTCACAAACACCACCAGTGCCGCCACAATTGTTGTCACTTCTCCTACCCATGGTTGGATATCCCACGGCTCGAACAATCCCAGCACGAGATCGATACTCTCCGCCAACAACAGAATCACAAATAGAGGAACCAGCAGAATCAGCAATCCGATGCGCGACTGATCCAGAACATACCGATTGCGTGAGGGGAATTCATGTATTGGTTGACCTTCATCCAATCTTCGAACCAGCAGCGCTTCGTGGAGCCTCTGATCAATGGGATAGAATAACCAACTCACTCCCAGCCACCCGAATATTGCAGGAAACACTGCTATACACTCATCAACGAGTATCAGATCGCCCACCACTTCTCGAACAGTCTCCAGCCAATTGAAAAACATCACAGCCACGATGTGCAGTATCAGCAGCCCGGCACGAGCCCATCGTGTCGCTCGTTCTGCGCGCATGATGTATTTCACTCCCCGGCCCTGATCGATGCGCTTTCGGCACCAACGCATGCGCCATCCTGTCAATACCAGAAGAGACAACATTCCGAGCGATACGATGGCCAGCGCAGTCCAGCCCTCCGATGTCGTCCATACCTGTTCGTCTTCTCCCCACGCCATCCCTGCATCTGCTAGCAGAATGACGATCACTACGATGATGGAATAAAGCTGCATCGTTTACTCTGCGGCTCCTGCTTCACACATCAATGTACGTTTCCCGAATCGGTTCGGACGATCACCATCCCTATTGTGTAATCTCACCAAGATCCACCGTTACACCACCATAGCGGTAAAAATCCACGTTCATCACTTCCTTGTGTACCGAAGTAAAGACAACACAGTTGGCACGCGTGTTGGTAGCGTAATTCTTATCCCCGAATCCCGGACCAGCGTATTCACTATTGTTCGCTCGCTGAACGTGATAATGGAAATGAAACAAGGCAGTGTATCCCGCATCAAACATCTCCTGAGATGCATTAAATTCCTGATCGTGGCGGCGAATGCGCGGGGGAAATTCAAGGATCTCATACCGTCCACGATGATCCAGCTTGAAAACGCCTCCGTATTCCGTGGATTCATCCGATTGATCGCGCTGGGCATAATCAAACAGATGCGCAACAACCTCCGGTGTTTCAAGCGCCTGGACTAATATTAACATCGCTGCCAGATCGCCCCAGGTCAGTTCCTTTTTCCACGCATACAGTCGGTCTTTGGTTCCCCCCGCATCACCGTCAAAATTCGTATCGCGGTCGTGATGACGCTGCTGCTGCGCATATCTGTTTATCAACTGGTACATTTCGCTTTCTGATGCGCTGAGTAGTTGCGGTTGATGTCGGGCGGCGGAAACGACGATGGGCAAATCGCGCATATCCAGTTGCGCTCTACGTGATTCGGGTACCTGCTGAATCGCTTCGACCAGTTCCTGCCAGAATTGTGCGTGTTCAGGTTTGCGCAGAGTTCTCATCCACAGGATTTCTTCACGATTGTGCGGGACGACACCGAGCTCCCTTGCCCCCACATGAAGATCTATCAGCATTGCATCATTTTCCGGCGGTTCATGCTCCTGAAGTAAATCGACCAGGCGATCGCGATAGCCCAGTCGGTGGAGCAGATCCCAGCAGCGCGTTCTCAAGCCCTGCTCGGAGACCCTGTTTGACTCGACAAACAGATCAAACAGCACATCGGGTATTGCCTGTCGGCCATGCAGTCTTGAAAGAGTGATCGCTTCCGGCCGATCCCATTCATCGTTGAATCCGACAATCTGCACTGCCCACGCGCTGGTCAAAGCCGGCGTCAGGTCAATCCAACCATACTCAGCGATAAGTTCACATAACCGACGTCGCCCTTCCCACGCAGACATGTTCGGCAAACGCAGACGAAGAGTCCGCTTCAACTGGGTCAAATCGCGTTCTGCGAGCCGACGAACTGCCGCTTCACGAACATCGACTGTGTATTCAGGCGCCCACACCATGCGATGGAGTTGCTTGAGATACGCTTCCTCCTGTTCGCCCGTGGATGCGTCCAGCTCTTCCATTGCGGCAAGATGCCGACTGGGACTGTGTGGCTTCGTTTGCAGCTCAACCATGGGATCATCAATCTGAACGGTTGAGGAGCAGCCTGCCCAAAATCCAGTTAGCAAGAGCATAAACAGACTTCGAAATCTTAAAACACCGGCGATTCTCTGAATACGATTATTCATTTTTCCGTTCATAGGTGGTAGTGTAACGCTCTTGGCGACCAGTGGCTTATTGCCGGCTTACCTCCTAGAATCCCAAGTACCGATATGCTCAGACTCAGAAAGGTGTTTTGATGACCGATTCAGCGCAGCAACAGCCTTCCAGTCCCACCCTGCAGGAGAAAGTACAGGAAGTTCTGGATCTAATCCGACCCGCAATTCAATCGGACGGCGGTGATCTGGAACTCGTCGAAGTCACCAATGACGGCGTGGTTACCGTCCGCTTCCAGGGTGCCTGTATCGGTTGTCCCTCGGCGGGTATGACGCTTCAAATGGGTATTGAACGAAATCTCAAAGAGCGTGTTCCCGAGGTCACAGTAGTCTACGCAGTGACATAAGCCGTTGATATTCAAACGATTAGATCGCTTTTCTCCATAGATCACTCGGTCTTCTTTTCCACAAAATCCAAATTCTGTGGTTTAGCACTCGGCTCAAATCAGGTATTCTGGTGGATGGTGGGCCAGCGCATACATGCGCGCAACAGGGCAGGAGGTCCGACTATGCTTGTCATCACCAGACGCGAAGGGGAAGAGGTGGTCATTGGTGATCCGGAGAATCCCATTGGAGTTGTCCGCATCGCCACAATCAAAGGTGATCGGGTTCGTATTGCCTTCGCTTTCCCTCGTGAAATCGATGTGCATCGCCGGGAAATTGCGGATCAGATCGTGGCAACGAAACCCAGTATCGTTGGGTCGATTCGACCCACTGGGACAAAAAACGACTGACACGAAGATACCCTCTCTGTTTCTGTATCTTCCTCAACCGTTCACGATAGGACGGGTTGTTGTGCCATGAAAAAGCTCGTAGTGCGGGTGGGTCGCGCTACGAGCAAAGCGGAAGGGATCATGCGACTTGTCTCCCTTGAGACGAGTCGCGGGCAGGAAAGCCTCCGGCCACGTGACTGACCGGAGACAAAGCTCGGGGGGGCTTGCATGCCCTTACCTGTACCTGACGAGAAACTCAGCCGATCCGTGCTGGAATCCCGTCACTCTCATCCAGGTCATCCTTGACCCGTCGCCACAGTAGCGGAACGTTTTACCTGTCTGTTGATCATCGTGATAGGTCCCTGTGACTGCTGTATTTCACACCGATCCGATAAATGAGCGATGCTTCTTCCCTGATGCGCCGCTCATTCTGTTGGTAAACCGAACCTCCCTGCTCGGATGTTCCTGATTGACTTTTGAACAAGTCAATCGTGCTCTGTGCCGTAAATGTCCATAACCCGTGTCCGGGTTACGAACGTTCCTTCTCCCCTTGTCTATGCTGCTCGGCTAATGCTCGCCGGGCACGTAAGATGATCTCCGATTGCTGTTCCAATTTCTGTTTTCGGAGTTTCTTCCATTCCTTTTGGTTGCGAATTTCCAGATGATCTCTGATTCCGAGAATCACAACCTGCTTGTCCAACTGATGTTCCTGCAGAATGCGCTCGGGTAGTCTTATCCGACCGGTTGAATCCAACTCCACACGTGATGCCTGAGAGAACAACAACTCTTCGTATGCCATCAGGTCTTCTTCTGGCAGGAGTGTTTGTTCCAAAGCTCCAGCCATTGCTTCGAATGTTTTCTCCGGCCAGAGCCAGATGGCGCCATTTGATCCGGGCGCCAGATAAAACACTCCCGCAACGCCCTGGGATTCCAGACGAGAGCGTATCTCCGCAGGCACAGCCAATCTGTGCTTTGAGTCGATCGAATGTTCGTATTCGCCTGTGAATAACACGCATTCCTACCTCGTCCAAGGTCGACGGGAACTTAACCCACATTGCCCCACTTTGCAACACATTCAAACACATATTCACCGTTCGTCCACATTTTACCCCCACAATCCACACTCCCGACTCCTTCAACCAGCTTGGATCGGACTGCAACTCTTTGTCCGACAGCAACTTATAGAAAAACTCCTGTGCTGTCTTCAAATTTATAGTCTTTAGGAGAGAATAAAGACCACATTAAATCGGGAACGAATCTCAGCCGATCTTGGTTACGTAGATAGTCATAGAGGTGGTGAATCAACCCAGTGACGTCGTGCATTGCTGAGGTAGTCATGCCTACACCCGATCCATGTGAAATTGACCAGGCTATTGACTGGATTCCTCGCGGCCTGTTTCTGGTAACCAGTGCGCACGAAGGGCTACGCAGTGGTGTTCTCACGCAGTGGGTTCAACAATGTCTGAGCAAGCCGCCAATGGTGATGATCGCTTTACCCAAAGGCACTCCCGTTGAACCGCTCATTCGCGACAGCCATGGCTTTGTACTTTGCCAGATAGGTCAAGGCGATCGCATCCTGCATCACAAGTTTGCCGTTCCACCTACGCGTGGGGATGATCCCTTTGACACATTGTCAACTTTCCCTGCCCCCAGTGGCGCGCCGGTAGTTGAGTTGGCGATGAACTATCTTGATTGTGAACTGCTCCGCAAGGTTGAACTTGACCATGATCATTGGCTCTATGCCGGCCTCGTTCGCAATGGGGCTGTTCTCAACGAAGATCAACCAATTATCAACGCAGGAAGTACATCTCAAAGTTCGTTGGATAACGGTGAGAACGTAGCCTGACAGAATTCATCTTCCCCCCACGTTCTCGGTAATATTCTCTTCGATTTCACCTGCGCTCAGTTGGATGTTCATAAAACACTTTGCACCCTCCGCGGGGAATTCAAAGGTGACATCTCCGTGAAGATCCGCCTGCACCAGCCCTCGAATCAACTTCAGGCCCATCCCCTCACAAGGTGTATCTGCAATCGGATTAACACTTTGTTCTGACCAGCGAAATCTTAACCGCGAATGTGCTGTATTCGTCTCATACCATCGCCAACTCACCCGGACAACACCTTGTTCGCATCCAAGAGCACCATACTTCAGACTATTCGTGGTCAGCTCATTCATCACCATTACCATAGCCTGCACCTGCCCGGCAGGTATCTCAACGTCCGGCCCATCGACTTCAAGTCGTCCACGGTGATCTCCAGTTGTGACGTGCTGGAGAAGAGCACATAAGGAAACAGTTCCCCATTGACGTGATGTCAGGATGGCGTGAACCATGGCCATGGCCTGTACACGCGCACGGACCGATTGAGCAAACGCGGGGATATCATCTGCTTCTTTCGCGGTCATGCCAATCAGGGAATCGAGCGAACTGAGATTGTTCCGCACCCGGTGATCCAATTCCCTCAAGAGCATGCGTTCTTTTTCAGCCTGGCGAAGCTGTTCTTCCTCAGCTTGTTTCTGTGCAGTGATGTCAGTCAAAGCGCCCACGATTGCAACAGTTTTCCCATTCTTCACAACCGGGGTCTCTTGAACCTGAACCCATATCTTTCTGCCTTTATTCCCAATCAACTCTAGTTCGTACGGATCCTGGCGCTCCCCGGTATCGATTGCTCTCTGGGTTAATTCATACCCGCGCTCATTGACCGGATTATCCGTTGCGAGTTCGGTCCATAGAATCTGCGCTTCCTCAGGCTCACAATCAAAGAACTCACGAGTCTGCGGGCTCAGATATGTCAACACATGATCGGGGGTGTGTGAATAAAAAAGGTTGGAACTGTGTTCGATGATATTCCGCAGTTTTTCTTCACTTGCCTGAAAACGAAGTTCTGTTTCTTTTCGTAAAGTTATGTCCTGAATCGTCCCCATCATCCGTAGCGGAGTGCCGAAACCATCTCGCTGGATTTGTCCCCGATCGTGGATATAGCGTATCGAACCATCTGGATGAATAACGCGTATATCAATGTCAAACGTGTCCTCGTACTTATGTGCATGCTCCAAAGTCTTTAGGAATAGATCACGGTCATCAGGATGAAGACACGAGAGTATCAACTCAACCGATGGCTCCTGTTTCTCCACACCAAGAATCCTGTAAATCTCATCCGACCATTCCTTATTACCGGTGACGAGATCATGCGACCAGTTCCCTATACTGGCGACACGCTGCGCTGCTAAGAGTTGAGTGCGGCTCTCCTGTAATGCTTCCTGGCTTTTTTTTCTCCCTGTCATATCTCGTGCAATACCACACGAGCCAATAATTTCTCCATCCCTATCACGCATGGGAGCGTTGACAATGTTAAAGATTCTAATTTCTCCATCGACTTCCCTGTGGTCTTCCTCCTCAACGATCTCACCCGCAAACACACGTTGATCGATGGATCGGATTTTTTGTGCATTCTCTCTATCAAACATTTCATCAGGTGACATTCCAACAAATTCGTCAAGTGACCGATTGAATATCTTGGCCATTGCAGGATTGACATGCACGTAGCGCGATTGGAGATCCTTGATGTAAATAGAATCGGTAGCTGTTTCAAATATTGCGCGGAATTGAGCTTCGCTTTCTCTTAATTCTTCCTCCACCTGCTTGCGCCGGGTAATGTCCTCTGCTCCTGCGTGGAAACGAACGACCTTACCAGTCGTTTCATCTCTAACTGGCTTCCCGTAAGCTCGAATCCATCTGGTTTTGCCAGATTTGTGGATAATCCGGTATTCCGTAATATCTTCTTCCCCTCTCAACAATCGTTCTCTTCGTTGCAGGTGGAGATGAAGATCATCCGGATGAACAATACTTTGAAAACCATGCTCCAGCGCCTTTACTTCATCCGTGGTGTAACCGAACAACTTGTTATAGTCACCGGATATCCACTCGCGAACCGTGCTCCTATCATCCTTGACCCGGCAAGTGTAAACGTAGTTGGATGCCATGTCGGAAATAGCATGAAAACGTTCCTCATTTGCCAGTAGTTCCAATTCCATTTTCTTTCGCTGTGTTATATCCTCCGCGCCACCGTGGAGACGTATGACGCGATTTTCCACAGCATCCCAAATTGGTTTTCCAAACGCACGAATCCACCGTACCTCACCGGATTTGTGAATGATTCGGTATTCGGTGATATCTGATTCGCCGTTTAGTAATCGATTGATACGACGTGAGTAAATGGAGAGATCATCAGGATGAATGATGCTGCGATATCCACCTTCGAGTTTTTCCACTTCTTCCCTGGTGTAACCAAATAGTATTTTATAATTTTCTGAGGTCCACTCCCGAACATTACTTTGATCTTCATTGATGCGACTGGTGTACACATAACTGGATGCTACGTCAGCAATCTCACGAAAACGCTCTTCGTTCGCTTGGAGTTCGGTTTCCATATTTTTGCGTTCTGTGAAATCCGTAGCGACACCACATATACCGGCTATCTCACCATCTTTATCTCGGATAGGGAATTTTAAAGATAAGTAAGAATGGACACCATCATCCTGCGGAACCTCCTCATCAAACATCATGGGAGAACCAGCCGAAATAACCTTTTGGTCATTTCTCAGAAAAGTTTCTGCTGCATCTTTGGGAAATACATCGTAATCGGTTTTTCCGATTATTTGGTCGTTGGAAATGTGGAATAGCTCTTCATACTTACGATTTATCAGCAAGTAACGACCTTCTACATCTTTAAGAAAAATAACAGACGGGCTGTGAGTTAATATGCCTTGAAGTCGCTCACGACTTTCTCGAAGTTGTTTTTCAAACAGCTTACGTTGTGTAATGTCAATAAAAGCGCCAAAAGAACCGATAAATCGAGCGTTAATATCAAATCGTGGCGATACCGAAACAAGAATTGTCTTGCGCTTCCCACTCCTGGTAACGATATCCATTTCGTACTGAGAAGGAATTCCCTTTTTTCTCTCTTCTGTGCCCGAGAAAATAATATCTCTTTGATCATCGGGCATAAAATCGAGAAGGCTTCTGCCGATAAGGTGTTCGGCCGAATCCTCCTCGAAGATTGTCGCCCAGGCCCTGTTACAGAACTGGATATTTTCGTTTTCATCGACCTGTCCGATACCTTCCATAACGGAATCGAATAATTCTCGATATCGGCTCTCACTATCGCGCACGGCTTCCTCCGCCTTCACCTGACGGGTGACATCCATATCCGTCCCGATCAGACGAATCGGTTCCCCGTTAGTGTCGCGCATGGCAACGCCTTTGGCGTGAATCCAGCGCACTGATCCATCCTTGTGCATCATGCGGTGTTTCAGATTGAATTCAGGAGTATTTCCCTGGAGATGATCCTGGACCGTACTGGAGACCAATTCGCGATCATCTGGGTGAACGTATTGTGACCACGCTTCGAGATCGTTTGGAATCTCATTATCTGAATAACCTAAAAGTGTCTTGACATTCGGATCAAGATAAAACGAGTTATCGAGGAGATCCAAATCCCAGACACCGACGTGCGCTACGGATGTGGCAAGATCATAACGGCGTGTGCTTTGCTGAAGCGCGAGAGCGGTTTGTTCATGTTCTTTATGAGTACGGATATTCTCAATGGAGCGCGCACCGAGGTCGGCAAAGAACTCCAGATACCTGAATTGCTCTTCCGTTGGCCTCTGACCGTCAATTGGGTTATCAAGCGCGATCGAACCGATGACCCGACTGTCACGTGCATAGAGCGGAACGTAGGCAAGATCGCAAGGATCCCACGTGTCACCTGGCTGCACCGGCCTACTACTTTCCAGTAGTTCTCTACCTTCAACTAATGCCGGGACGTCTTCCCCGGGGACCAGATAAGAACGGCTGACACGATACTGTGCACGTTCTTCAGAAAACATCGCCTCACGTATGGCCGGCGGCAAATGATCATTTTTGAGAAATGCGATCTGCTCTTTCGTCAACCCCGCAAATGCAGAATGCACTCTCTCCCATTCGATATAGGAATGAGCTGCCACCGAGTCCCATCCTGATTGTTGTATTGCATCAGCAATCACCTGCAGGGCATCAACTTCAGTTTCTGCTTCCTGTACTGCTGATGCTGCTTGCAGGAGTCGCTCCAGATAATCACTAGTCGGTGTATCCTCACAATTGATCCGTTGCTCTTTAACCTGACAGTCCGCCTTCATCTGACGTACCTGCTGGCGCAGATCATCCAGCTCATCGATCAATTGTGCTTTGGTTTTCCGTTTGTCCTGAACCATTACTATCTCCTCAGGACGCTTATGTTGAATGTGAGCAGTGTGTCACGGTACATGCTCACCATAGCTATCACCCCCACAAAGGAATGTGCATTGTATCGGGTCTTTGACATTGATGGAGATACTCCTTATCCCCCCTGCAATTCAATTTACGATAAGCTACGCATGATGAAATTGGTGGTATTCGTATCGGTCATCGCCGTCATGCTGATCATCTGGTTCTGGATGAGATCACGACTGCGCCCTCCCTTTAGCGCATCCACAAGCTGGAAACGTTACGGAAACAGGCATTTTTCACGAATTGATGAAGGAGTGGACGAAACGGACAACTTGCCGGAGGATCCTGCTCAGGCACTATGTCAGATGAAACAGCAGGCTGATAGGATAAAATCACCCGATGCCCACTCTCCCTGTTAATCTCCCCCACCACGAATATTCGATCCACCTGAAACCGGGAATTCTTCCCCGTGTTGGTGAGATTGTACGGGATCTCACTGCTCATCCAGGTGCCTTCCTTATCACCGATGACAACATCACCGAATCCCACGGGGCTGTTGTCTCCAAGTCATTGAACAATGCTCAGTTCTCACTCTCACAAGCACAACTCACCGCAGACGAAGCGCTGAAAACGCTGTCCACTGTTTCGGATTTGTATGGACAAATGCTGGAAGCGCGGCTTGATCGCAACTGTCCGGTCATCGCACTGGGAGGAGGTTTGGTAGGTGATGTTGCCGGCTTTGCCGCAGCCACATTCCTGCGCGGTCTACCCCTCATACAGATACCCACGACGCTGCTGGCAATGGTCGACGCATCGGTAGGAGGGAAAACCGGCGTGAATTTTCCCCTGCCCCAGGATGAGTCGGGTTACAGTGAGTTGGGGAAGAATCTCGTAGGTTCATTTTGGCAACCACGCGCAGTCATCATGGATCCTGAAGTTCTGCGAACACTTTCACCTCGGGATTTTCGCTGCGGTTTGGCGGAATGCGTCAAGCATGCAATCATTGCTGACCGTGATCTGCTGAAATTTCTCACGGACAATTCTCGTGTAATTCTTGACTGTGATGCAGAGTGTCTGACGACGCTGATTGAGCGCTCCGTTTCCATCAAAATCAACCTCGTGCAGCAGGATGAGCGGGAAGCGGGGATCCGTGCGCTTCTTAATCTCGGCCACACCTTTGCCCATGCAATCGAGCCGATCAAGCAACTCGATCTCCGTCATGGGGAAGCAGTTGCGATCGGGCTTTGTGCCGCTGCTGCATGTGCGCTCAATGTTGGATCACTGACGCAGGACGAAGCGATTGAAATCCACAACGCACTCAAGCTGCTTGAACTTCCGACAAAACTCCCCCAGCCGGTCGATCATGGTCAGTTGCTTCTTGCCATGGGATTTGACAAAAAAGTATCCGATGGACAACTTCGTATTATTCTGCCTGACGGATTGGGTGCAGCCCGCATCGTGAACGATCTTTCCCTGGAGGAGATCAAATCAGGGTGGGCAGCGGTCAGCGGAGACGATCATGGCTGAGCCGCCCCAGCTGTCTGTATTCTGGTGCCGTTCGTGGCAATTCATCGCGCTCATCGCACTGGTTTGGCTGATTGCAGCACGCGTGTTCGGGCCGAGCGATCTGTGGGATCAAACCCAGCCGAAAACCGTCAGCTACACCACCGATATAGTCGTCAACCATCATTGGGTACTTCCGGTTGAGCGCGGTCTGTATCCTGCCACCAAACCTCCGCTGTACAACTGGGTAGCAGCACCATTTGTGAAGGCCATGGGATTTTCTAGTGAAATCGCCCATAAAATGCCCAGCCTGATTGCACTCTTTCTCTGCTGGGCACTGCTGATGCAGTTGGTAAGGAAAATCGATCATCGGCATCGTGGTGCGCTGGGTCCACTCGCTGCTATAGCATTGGTCGCTTGTTACCCGGTCTTCAAACTTGGATATCTCGCGCGGCCAGACATGCTTCTGACACTAATCTGTTTCGTCGGGTGGCTTGTTGCTGTCAGGATTCTGCTGCGTGCAAGGAATGATTCATTTCGCCCCACAGCCGGTTCCCGACTGCTTGCATTTTCCTTTTGGATCTGTGTCGCGCTGGCGGCACTGACAAAAGGTCCCGCTGCAATACTCCTGCCGATTGCGGCATTTTCCATGAGTCGGGTACTGACGGGGCGCTGGTTAGCGCGGGGAGCTCTGGCATGGCGATGGGGATTGCCTTTGTGTCTCATCATTGCTGGTTCATGGATTTTTGCGGTCTGGCTCGTAAATCCCGAACATCTCCGCGAAGAGCTGTGGTTCAATGAGTTTTATGGCCGGGTAATGGGCACTGGTCCGGAAGGACGCGGCGGTGGTTTTGTCGGATGGATCACCAGTCTGGGACACATGCCGGGCTATTTCATGATCCGATTTGCCCCATGGTCGGTCGGAGCGTTGGCAGCATTGTTTGCTCTATGTTCACGAAAATTCCGTGACTCATTTTCTGAAGTCGATCGGGAGCACTTGCTGCCTTGGATTCAGGCAGCGGTCGTTTATGTGGTCGTCGTCATCGTTTTATTTTCCCTGAGCACGGGGAAGCGAGCCGACTACCTTGCTCCAGCCCTTCCTCCAGCAGCGTTACTGGCCTCATGGTGGATGCTCAGCGCCAAGCCGTATCTCGGAGTACGCATACCCTGGGCAGGTCCGTTGATCGCGATAATCAGTTTGGGGGCGATGACCTACATCAACGAGCAGGAAAAGATCGCGCCGAAAGAAGGTTTTGGTGATTCCATCATGGAATTTGCCCGAACCGCAAATCACATCATCGCCGCTAAACCCGCACCCATCGTTTGCTGGGATGTCGGAGCGAGCCATCTGCAGGCAATGGTGGGTTGCAGTGTTGTTGATGGCAAGGAACAGGTGCATCAGCAACTCCTGGCCGGTGAACCATTCTGGCTGCTAGCCGGCCAATCCCCGAGCACGCCTTTCCGCTTCCAGACTTTACTGACGATTGATAATTCAGCCGGCCAACTGACATTTCAGACGGAGTCGGATCGGCTTCCTCGTGATGCGGTCTGGCCGGAGGTAGTTCGTCTATTCCGGGTTGAGCCTCTCACGGTGCAGCAAACGGAGTGATCTGAAACGCGATTCAAGCGAAGGTGTATCCGGTTCCGATAAGCAGAGTAGACCGCGAGGGTCTCACACAAGCTGTTCGCCCAATAGACACTGATCAATCAGCGCCAGGAACCATCGTTACCGTGCGCACCATCGCAATCGTCAATCAGAAAGGTGGATGCGGCAAAACGACCACCGCCATCAATCTTGCCGCCATCTTTGCTGCGCGAGGACAACGCACTCTACTCATCGACATGGATCCGCAGGCACACTGTGCAGTGGGTTTGGGAATTCCTGAGCATGGTCTGGATTACACCATCGCCGATGCGCTACTGGCAAATCACGATCAACGTTTCGATCCATCAAACCTGCTGTGGGAAGTGACGCGTAACCTCGATCTCGCCCCCAGTTCCATGCGACTGGCAGCGCTGGATACTCCCGATGGCGGATTACACCGCCTTCCTGATAAAGACCGTCGACTCCAGAGTCTTCTGAACCATCTGACAGGTCGCTACGACACGTGTCTGTTTGATTGTCCGCCTTCGATCAGCCTGCTCACCTACAACGCTTTGCGAGCAGCTCGTGAAGCGCTAATTCCGGTTGAGACGAGTATTTTCTCATTGAGAGGTGCAGAGAAGCAATGGTCGACCATTCAACATCTCATGAAACGGATTGGTCGGCCAATCATCTGCCACCTGCTGCCTACCCTGCATGATCCGGATTCAGCGATCGCGCGTGATATTCTCGCTGCCCTGCATCGTCAATTTGCCGGCCACCTCCTACCGACGGTAATCCACATCCATGAGGTGATCCGGGAGGCAACCAGCTTCGGCCAACCAGTCCTGGAATATGCACCACAATCTGAGGCACATCTCGATTTCACAACACTGGCAGATTGGCTGGAAGCAAATTGCCCGCCGCCCATGGCTCCGGAAGCGATTTCGGCCGCTGAAGGTGCTATGGATCTAAGTGGAAGCCAGCCTCCAGGGGGAACTCCTACCCCCTACCACATACTCTCACACCACCAACACACACAACCATCCAACGTACAACCATCCGTTCCCGCCCCGCCAGTTCAGGGAACTCAGCCCTCAAAGCAGGGACGAGCAGCGGAGTTGGCGCGTCGAGTCCAGGCGATGGCTCATCAAAACGCCCAGCAGGATCAGCAATTCAATGCCCGGGTCGGTTCCGTGCTGGGTGATGGAACGACGCCTGAATCACTCCCCGTCGTGCCACCGCCCCAGATTCAGCCTCCTCAGAAAAGGCACAACGAAACCCCAGCCATGCTCCAGGGAGCGGTGTCTTCGCTGCTGGGGGTTCGCGTGCTGCACGATGGAATTCTGTTTGTTCAGCCGGGCAATCTTGGGAAAAAAGTTTCAATTGCGGGTGAATTCAACCAATGGTCCCCCACCGCAACACCCATGCATCACAATCAACGGATGAATGTCCTTGAAGCCCACGTAAAAGTTCCGCCGGGGACATATCAATATCGTCTCGTCGTGGACGGTCAATGGCAGGCAGATTGGTACAATGATCTGCCGCAGGTTCTCAATTCCTATAACGAACCCAACAGCATCGTTGTCGTCAAGACAATGCCACCGAAGCCATGAACGATCCACACGATCCACTTGATGATTTGGCTGATCTGCTCCTGAGCGAACCACACGCTGAAACACATCAACCAACGGCCGTGGCTGAAGCTCCCGCAACAATCGAAATTCTGGCGGTGGGTCATCTCCCGGTCCGGGGTGGTTTATGGTTGACTCCTTATGCTGATGCGCAGGCGCGCAACTTCGGGCCGACTGCTCTAATTCGATTGGATGGCGAGGAAACGAGTATCCACCTGCTGCGTGGTGATCCTGCTCATCTCGATCCGATCCTCAAGCACGATCCTCCGCTGTCACTTCCTGATGCGATCGAGGAGCTGGCTCCAGCAATAGCCCACTGGGTCATACGCCCAGCCTTGAATTATCCATCTGAGCAGTTGATGAACTGCAATGCTGATCAAATCACCATTTTGAGCAGTGCTGACCAGGCGGCTGTGGTCGCTGCGTACCAGCTTATCAAGCAGATGGCTGATTATGCTGCGAAAGATGAATCGACACTTTCGCCCATTGGACTTGCCGTGCTGGGGGCTGAACCTTCTGCCGCTTCATCCGTTCTGGAACGTCTACGCCAGACTACGCTGTCATGCCTGGAAATTGATGTATCACTGGTCATTTGCCTGACGCGTATCAACGCCGGTTTGCAATCGACCGGCTTGATCAACTTTGCCGGCACATCTGCACCTGCGCTTGACACTCTTGTCCAGTGGATTCAGGCCGCGGATGAGAAAGCTGTATCGCACAAACCGGCTGCATCTCAATTTGCCCCAGCGGTCTCACAGGAAATTGAACAGCTTCCACTCCCCGCACACACCCACACACGATCACAACCGGATTCTGTTGAGCTGGATACAGCATCGGAACCCATCAAGCTCGCGCCATCACTGCGCTTTTCTGACCATATTGCAGAGGAATCAACCCCCCCCCACACACACTCCCCCACACATTCCCCCACACACTCCCCCACACAAACACCCGCAGACATATCAGAATCGGTGGGCGAACTCGCATGTCACATCACCAACCTCACATTACTACCTGTGCACTGTCCTTATCATCCACAACTGGAACTGGCAGTGGATGATCGGGGAATTTTGCATCTGTTGGGACGCGAGGAGGACTTGCGATCATTCCCGGCAGTACAAACGTGGATTCGTGATCACTTCGATCTGATCGCGCTTGTTTGCCAAGGTAAAACTTTTTCAGCACCAGATGTTGTAACTTGTCATCTTTTCACAGATACACCAGCAGCAGTATCCGATCTGATCCATTCAGATTGGCACTTGCATCTGCTGACAGAAGTAACCGTTACCGGGCAGAAAGCGTGGTTCTCGACTCCGCTGAATTAACCCACAGAAAATTAGTAGGAATCGCTTCCCTTTCCGGGGGCGCTCGTCCCACCCTACTTGATCCTGCGCTACATTACGGCGCAGCACGGTTCACGCTTACAATATAACCAATAATTATAATAGTAATTAGTGTCGAAATTATGATTATTATAAAGCTAATAGATCTTCGTATTAGTATTCGCTTTACCTCCATTTTCCGTTCTTCATTGTTCATTGATTGAATCTTATCATAATTCATCAATTTTAATGATAATTTTGTCCACCAATTGAAGAAGGATGAGGGAAATTGGCAAAAGCGATTGAACTTTCTTATAAACATATATTAATACCTTAAATTATCCTAATATATGTATGCAAATTCATAGCGAGTAGGAATCCAGTGAAAGGTCATACGCTGTCCGCGCTGCGCTGGATACCCGCTTGCGCGGGTATGACGAGAAATAAACCAGAAGTCATTGGTGGGAATCGCTCCCCCTCCGGGGGCACCTATCCCACCCTATTTGCTTTTCATTCTAGCTTATACCAGTTCTGCCTATTTGACTCTCGCCACCCATATCACCAGAATGATCTTCATCCATAATGCTGGACAAATCAACTGAGTCACCAGTGCCATGAGGATCAACTACCTCATGTATTTCATCCTCTTTCAATGAAAAACTAAGAATATCATCAACCTTAACTACCAACATTGCACCAGCATATTTATCAAGCCTGAATCCATCATAGGGAGGAGCTTTTTCAATACTTCCGTACTTTTGCTTCATCAAGTTTTTATAACCGTCTTTATCCAACATCTTAAGATAATTCACAACCCTCTTAACTCTCCTCCAGCTATCATCCTTGCCGGCGGGAGAGAAAATGACTTTCAGACCCTCAGCACTCTCAAATTCCATCTCATAAGGCATCCTGGCTTCATCGGCCGGGATGGGCACCCCAACAACAAAAACATAACCCTTTTTCCCCCTCCTTTTACCAAGTAATACTCCCCAATACTTATCACTACCAGTTTCTTTCATATTTTGCCCCGCGTTGTATCAGAATTCATCTGGTGCATTCAGCAGCCCCTCGATAATTAGAATTCAGCAGGCAGGTCGGGTTCGCAGATCCGACATACAACATGTACGTAGAACATATGATACACAATTCCATAGATATTGATAAAGCAAATGTATCGAAATGTGAGACGGAACGGTGGCCAAAAATACGGATCCTGCATGGCCAAAGGACTTCCCGTCATTCCTGTGCAGACAGGAATCTACGTCATTGGTGCGAATCGCTGCGCTCGTCCCACCCTACACGCTGTGCTTCATTTCGGCAAAGCCGATTGCAGGAAGCGCCGCCAGTTCCCCCGGCGAAAATCGGTGATTTCAGTGTCCGACCACCCTGATGCTACCAAAGCCTCGGCCAATCTCGGCAGATACCGGGGATGGGGCAGATCCACGGGTAACTTCTCCGGTGAAAATCCGCCATCCATATCCGAGCCGAGCGCGACATGGTGATGATTGCCGATGACTGACACCGCGTGGGTTACATGTCTGACCGCGTCACTCACAGTGGCTCGACCGTCATCAACAAGAAACGGACTATACAGATTCAATCCCACAATTCCCCCGCGCTGGGCAATGGCTTTGATCTGATCATCACGCAAATGGCGCTGTGATTGATTCGCCATGAGCGATCTGCAATTGGAGTGGCTGGCGATGATCGAGCCCTGCGCAAGTTCCAATACCGCATCCGTGGCCTCATCGCTCAAATGCGAAACATCATGGATGATCCCCACTTCATCCAGCGTATTAATAAACTCTTCTCCTATTTCCGTCAGCTGGCCGGGAGCGGCATTGCCACCGGCATAACGTGATCCACAAGCCCAGGACATCCCCACAATTCGCACACCCGCTTCATACCAGCGCGGCACCTCTTCCGGCGTGCGGATCGGATCAGCTCCCTCCATTGAAATCACAATCCTGGGCAGGGCGATATCCCGTGTCAGGTCCGCAGCCGATCGCACAATGCTCAACTCCCCTTGACTTTCCAACTCGTGGTAAATCTCGCTCTGTCGCCAGCCTGCTGCGTATGCACCTTCAATATCATCGGAGTTGATGTACCCCATTCCCGGTTTTGCATCGGGAACGCCCGGCTCGGCAAAGATTGTGCCAAAAGCCAGATCAACCCCCCCATCACGAAGAGCTGGCAAGCTAATACAGCCGGTCTCCGGTGAATCAACCGGTTGGGTGATATCCCGACCTTTGACCACCAGGTACGCCAGATCGAGATGTCCATCAATCCAGGTCACAGAGATACTCCAGAGAGAGGTCGAAATTTCTTGAGTGGATTGTACTCGCCAGGGACAATGCACTGCATCATGGCGGATATGCCCAAAGAATCGGAAAAATTCATCTCAGAGCCGATCACACCGGAGCCGGGCGGATTCCGTACCGATCTGATGATCCAGGGATTAGCTTCCCTGCCCGAAGCATTTACCTGGCAAGGCAGGCTCTATCGCATTACAGAGTGTCTTTCCCACATCAAGCAATCCGCTCATGAGGGTCACACCGCTGACGGTGAACGCTACCTCCGCCGCCAAACCTTTCGGGTGCGCCTGGATACCGGTCAAACTGCAACCATTTACGTCCAAAGGCAACCGGCTCGGGGAGCTTCCCGCAAATCAGCGAAAAGGCGATGGTTTCTCTACTCCATCTCATCTGATGATATGACGGAGGCATCTGATCCCTCCGAATGACCGGGAAACAGCCTCAAACGCCGATCCCGTCGATTTACATTGCCCACCGGGGAGCCACCCGGTACCGTAGTCCTTTCTATGTCTGAAACAGCAGCCATTTCACCTCCGACCGCCCGGAATCATGACGAAAATCATGCACGACGCGTTCGTCGGCTGTTGGCTTTGGCATTTACTGTCGTTTCCGGCGGGCTCTTGCTTTTTGCTGCAATTCTCGACCCTGCATCCAACGGGTTGGGAACACATTCACAACTCGGATTGCCCGCTTGTGGATGGGTCACACTGATTGATACGCCCTGCCCGACTTGTGGAATGACTACCGCGTTTGCCCATGCAGCGGACGGTCATCTTCTGGCGTCGCTGGCAGCACAACCATTGGGGGCGTTGCTTGCGCTGACGACTGCAATCGTTTTTCTCATCAGCGGTTATACCGCATTAACCGGATCGCGTGCCGTCCTGATGCTGCGGCATTTGTGGACAGCCCGAACCGGGTGGTACATCGCTGCCATCGTTTTCCTGGCATGGGTTTACAAAGTAATCACTTATCGAGGTTGGCTGTAAATGATTCGTTCTCGATTTGCTTTTTCATCACTGATGTTGTCTGCCACCCTCCTTTTCCTGACCGGATGTATCGGCGAACTCTTTGGTGGCATTTCTCAGAACATCGAGTACCAGAAAAAGAAGGAAGTGCTGGCCGAGTACACCGGTCTGGAGGATCACTCCGTTGCGGTACTCGTCGTAACCGATCTGGCAACACTTTATGATTTCCCCGACCTGACCGCCAAGATCACCAGCGGCCTGACATCACGTATCGGGCGCGATGTGCCCGGCACTCAGGTGATGATCCCCGAGGCGATCATTGCCTGGCAATACCGTACCCCCCAATGGGATGCCATGCCGTTTGGAGAACTGGCTGATCAGTTGGGGGTTGATCGTGTCGTGTACGTGGATGTCTACGAATATCGCCTCAATCCACCGGGAAATTACTGGTTGTGGGAAGGGGTATGTGGGGCGACGATCGGCGTGATCGAACGTGACGGCATCGATCCTGACAGTTTTGCGAAAACCTTCAACGTGGCGGTTGAGTTCCCGGATATTACAGGCGTCAGCCGGGAAAACGCCTCAGCCGTACAGATTGAGACCGGCCTGTTAGCCGACTTTATCAAGAAAACCGCGTGGAAGTTCCACGATCATGTCGAACCAAAGTATCCCGATAAATATCGCCCCGAACTGGACCAATAGTAAACGATGAACACGACACAATTTCATCATTATCTCCGCTTCGTTCTCCTTCTCGTACTCCTTGCTGCTGGGATAACCGGTTGCAACATCGTTTCACCCATCGCTTATCTTGTTGGGGGTACTGGAACGATCGACGCGCAAATTGCCATACCAGATCAGCCGACTCTTGTATTTGTAGATGACCGCGCATCACTTGTTAACCCCCGCTCACTGCGCCAGGTGATTGCCGAGAGGATCAGTGAAGATCTGATGGTGAAAGGGGTGGTTGCCACAACGATCAGCCCGGCTGACGCCATGGCATATGCTTCTCATCACGACCGGCAGGGTGAGTTGCTCTCGATGGGTGATATAGGCGAAGCAGTGGGAGCCGACACGGTAATCTATATTGAAATGCTCGCTTTTGCCCGGTATCAGACTAATTCAATGCCGCGTCCGTACGCAACCTGCCGAGTACGCGTGTTGAATGTTAAAGATCAGACCCGTATTTATCCTCCACCTGATAGTGATATTCAGCCGCCTGAAATTCAGGCTGTGCTGTTACCCCAGGATCCTGAACTGTTCCGTCAACGAGCAACAGCCATCGAGGTTTACGAGCAGCTTGCTGAGCAGCTGGGTCGCAATGTTGCCCTCCTGTTTTATGATCACGAACGTATTGAACTGGGCGAACGCCTTGAGTCACGCTGAGCATTTCCGATTATCAGCTACACCACACGCAACTTTTCAATTACTTCCATCCATTCCACATATGCCCAACGGTGCATCCTGTGATAGTGTGATAGGCTGTTGACATGCTTCATTGGCACGTTCCAGGAATCACTTTGTGAAGATTCTGCATTTGGTTGATCCAGGGAATCCCGGTGGTGGGGCAATGACGATGCGCCTGCTGGCCGATACCGTCGCCGAGCTTCCTCAATGTCAGCATCATGTGTTTCTGCTCGGCTCACAATGGCATTTGAATCTGGCACAGCGCTGTGGATTGGATCCCTTGGGAACAATTGCACCATCCCATTTTCTTCCGTATGTACGTCAACATTGCCTGCGCCGGATCCTTCAGACATATCAGACGAAATACGGGAAATACGATTGCGTACATTGCTGGTCATTGAGGGCAGCGAGCTTGTCTCATCGTGCTCTGCTTTCACATCCCACAATCGTCTCATGTCTGGTGGGACCGGTTCTGGGAGAATTTTCAACATTCTTCATGGGCAAGAATTGGCAAAATGCACGATCAACATTTCTTCCCGCAAGTCCCTCAGTAGAGCGCGAGCTTTCCTGCTGGGGAGTTGAGTCTCCGCGTATTCACTCCTTACCGCCGGCTGTTCCGGCAAATGTGACTTCAGATCATTCTCGGCAGTCATTAAGAAAGCGGTGGCAGGTTGATGATCAGACGATGGTCATAGGTTTGCTGTCTGATCCGGTCAATTGGGCTGACTCGTACTACGGAGCACATATTGCATCACGGATGACCCTGGCCAGCCGATCTTGTCGTTTGCTGATACACCCAACAGCTACACGACGACGACTTACGGTTAGCTGGATAAGCCGACTGAGACGATTAAGTGGACGAGATGTTCTGATCAACGAACCGATGCTGGCAGAACCCTGGCGTATTTTGCCCGGAATGGATGCGGTGTTATTTACAGGCGGGCAACTCAATAATCCTGAACATTATGTTGTACCTTCGCGCAAACAGTTATTCACCGGCGGAACACGCCGAGTACGCCCGGTTTCAAGCGTGATGCCCATCTTGTGGGCAATGGCGGCTGGAATTCCAACCGTGGCGGAGACCAATGATGCAACAGTTTCGATTCTTACAAATGGTGAAACAGGTTTTTTGATCCCAACTGGAAACGTCGATGCAGTAGCATTTCATTTAATGCAGATGCATGATGATAAAACAATTGCTGATCAATTGAGCGATCGCGCCCGTCAATGGGTCACTCAGAATCGCAATACCAGGGACTACGCTCGACAATTACTTACATTTTATGAATCTACAGTAGACAATTAGAATAAACTTTCTATACGTGTGGGGGGAGGTTGTATGATGATTACGATTCGCCCTGCTGATGATCAAGATACTTCCTGGCGGGATCATCTCCTTACCAGACACTGGGGTTCAACCAGCATCGTCAGTAGAGGACAGGTGCATATTGCCTCCACCCTCCCGGCATTCATTGGATTATGTGATGAGCAAACTGCAGGTTTGATCACATACTACATTGAAGATCAGGAATGCCAGATCATTTCTCTCAATAGTGAGTGTGAAAACCTGGGGATTGGGACCGCACTACTTCAGACTGTCATCGAAGTCGCTGCAAAGTCGCTATGTCGGCGTGTATGGCTCATTACGACAAATGATAATCTCGCAGCGTTGCGTTTTTATCAGAAACGTGGATTCACGATTGTGGATGTTCATCGAAATGCACTGGAAATCTCGCGTCAGTTAAAACCGGAGATTCCTCTTGTGGGAATGGATGGTATACCACTTCGCGATGAAATTGAACTGGAACTGGTGATTCACGACAGCAATCGTTAATCTGTGCATTTGACCACCACTAGCGAAGCCAGGTGTCCTCCACAAACGGCAATTGTGTCATTCGCCATTTTCCGCGCCAGTTTTTCAATCTGCTCAGCATCATCATCACCAGGTGCATAGACAAACCAGGAAGTGTGACGCGTCTCTTCCGTCACAGACGTCCGAATGGAGTCGGTAATGGGTGATCCGAACGGACCGGTTTCATCCACCAGCGTATATTTCCCTTCGAGGTTTATGTTACTTCCTCCAATGGCAACATAATATTCCTCAGCACGGCCCTGCCGTAACACTACGGCTCCATCAATTTTCTCGCGATCATAAATACCGATGGGCAGCAAAGCAGATAACGAACATGCATTACCTACATCAACGAGTGTATTGACTTTGGGTAATGGTTTTCCCTTGAGCACACGATTAAGCAATTTCTCCGATGATGGACGATATTTTGTGGGATCAATTCCCAACGCCCGGAACAATCCTCGCGCCTGCTGCACACCAGGAACAGATCCGGGTGCAGTGATTTCCTGCTCAGAACACTGTTTTTGATAGTGACCGGCGCATTCCTGTAACACCTGATATCCAGCATCATCTTCCGTCACTGAGATATCTTCGATCTCAATCACGGCCATGCGTATGGGAAGTTGTACGGTTACATCAATCATCACAGTTCATCCCACTCATGCGTGATCGTGCAGAGATTCCAATAGCGTTTCTGCAGCATCATGATACAAACTTTTCAGAATATCGTGAGGTAACGATTTCCCACATAACAATGGTGCATCATTTTCTGTGTACTGCTGCGGATTGACCATGGCAAGATCGGGATCGGCGATCGGCGATTCACCCTCATAATCCGTTTCCCAAAGTGTACGCAGTGACCAATAACGACTGGTATACAGGTCAAATGCTTCAGCTTCGGAATTGGCACGATGATAAATCTCACGCTGCTCCGGATCAGGTGGATTCAGGTGTTCATCGTCCGTCACAATATCTGATCCGAAAAGAATCCTCCCCTGATAGCGCTGAAGAAATGCGATGATCGTCTCACGTGAGTATTTTGACACCTCCCGCACAATCCACTTGCACGCGCTCGTATCCAGGTGCAGATTGTCGTGCCGATCCAGCAAACCGGACAGCCATTCCAGATCTTCCGGCCAACCTCCCAAATGCGCAACCAGCCACGGCTGGGTGAATCGATCGAGCAAAGTTTCCAACGGCTCATACTGTTGAAGTTTGGTGCCGTACACCGATGCATCTTTGTATTTCGAGGCAAACCAGGTGTCGGGATCGCCCACATGGGCCATGATAATCATCCCCAGTGCTTGAGCCGCCTCCATGGCATCCAGACGGTGTGGTGCATCCAGTCTCATCAGTTGTGGATCACCCATTTCAATGGCATAGTCGATTGCACGCGGGGCGGCCCAAAATTTTGCGATCCGGGATCCCAGGGCGTGATACGCTTCGATCCGCTTGATGAATCCGGTTGTCATTGCCTCCTTGACATTATCCTGGTTCCAATAGTCAGGTACAGCAATGAAGCGGATGCGCCCCTGCATTGCCTGATGAATTGCTTCAGCTTCCTCCAGCTTCGTCATGCTGTAGGTCATTGATATTCCGTACGCATCGGCTGCTCGACGGTATATTTCCACGGCTTTCAAACCGTTGATATGAGTATGAACATCAATGATCGGGCCGGGATATGGAAACTTGCCTGCCTGAGCTTCATAATTCAGCCCAAGTCGATTCGCAGGATGTACACTCTGTCTGTTTGTCTTATTAGATTGTGTCACGTAGTGATGATAGACCACTCAACCAACCGCCGCATAGTTCTGGCTCACGATTGGATCGTCGGATTTCGTGGCGGCGAATGGGTACTCGATCGGCTGGCCCGGCTCTTTGGACCTACAGATCTCTATGTACTGGTCGATGATGGTCGTGGACTCTCACCCGCCATCGACGCCTGTCACACAATCACATCACCTTTGCAGCACCTGCCGGGGGCGGCTGGACGGTTGCGGCGATTCTATCTGCCCCTGATGCCATTGGCGGTCAATCAATTGCACGTTGAATCGTGCGATCTTCTCATCTCCACCAGTTCTGCGGTGATGAAGTCGATCAGACCGCCCACCGGAGTGCCACATCTGTGTTATTGCCATTCACCTGCACGGTATGTTTGGGAACAGTCAGCGGATTATGCAGTCGGTTCCGGCGCTCTGCTTCGTCGTTGGGGATTGCGCATACTCCGTGGTCCATTCCAGCGCTGGGATCGTGCTACGGCTTCGCGTGTTACCAAATTCCTTGCCAACAGTCAGCACACCGCGCAGAGGATCAAGCGTTGTTATGATTGTGATGCGACTGTTGTTTATCCCCCAGTACGAACTGAATTCTTCAGGCTCGATGAGAATATTCCGCGCGAAGAATGGTTTCTGGTAGTAACTGCATTGGAACCTTACAAGCGTACTGATCTTGTTATCGAAGCCGCAAAGCAATTGGGAGTGCCACTCAAAATCGTCGGCCGAGGATCACAAGCAATGCACCTTGCGCAGCAATGTAACGAGTCAATTGAATTGCTCGGTCGAGTGGATGACGAAGCATTGAAAGATCTCTACCAACGTGCTCGTGCTTTGATATTCCCTCAAGTGGAAGACTTCGGCATCATCGCGGTTGAAGCCCAGGCCACCGGCTGCCCTGTGATAGCCTACGCTGCCGGCGGTGCAATGGAGTCTATCCAACCTGATACAGGAATCTTTTTCCAGAACCAGACTGTATCCGACATTATCCAGGCAATGAAACATTTGGATCAGGTTTCGATCGATTCTCGTGATTGCCGACAAAACGCCATGCGCTTCAGTGAGGATGTATTCGATCAGGCGATCCTTCGGGAAGTTAGCAACTTACTTTGCTGATGGAAGAAGAAAAAGCCCCCAGTGTATTCACTGGAGGCTAATTACTTCACACTATGATTTAGTCCTCGGTGATTACCGAGAGTTTTATCTCATCACTCGCACGGTCCCCACAGGCCGAGGATCGCGAAAATGTCATCGATATTAACAGTGCAGTCACCTGTGAGATCACCATCGCAATACGGCGGACATGGATCGGGGCAATCACCCCACAAACCCAAAGCTGCGAAGATGTCGTCGATGTTCACCTGGAAATCGCCGGTCAAATCTGCCGGACATTCAGAGGCAGCCTGCAGACCCCAGATGACGATGTCATCGATATTCCAGCCGGAATACGCCCAGGCACCTGCCTGCAATACCTCATGACCCCAGCGCACGTACACGGTAGCCTGACCGTCAGCAACTGCCGAAAGATCATAAGACTGCATTGACCAGGAGCTCTCTGCAATCTCGCTTGAGCCGTTGTTCCAGAGACTTGTCCACGTCGAACCATTGTTTGATACTTCAAGTGTTTGCGCAACATATGGTTGATAATCCGAGTTGAGCCATCGTTCGAAGTGCAGGCTTACTTGGGTAAGATCGGAGCAATCAAACGCAGGAGTTGTCAGATTGTACGGGCCACCAACGGTGGTAGAATAATCACCATTGAGGTTATATCCATACACGTTAGCACCCGTGGCGCCGCTGGACGGATCAGAGTTACCATATGACGAACCACCCTGTCCGGTCGGTTGTCCGAATGCCCACATGCCTTCAGTATCCCAACCGGGATCGGAACTGAGATCAAACGTATAAATCGGCGTGGGAACTCCTACGGTCAAGCTCACCGCTCGGGTTGTATCACCGTCGTGATTGGTGGTATTGACAAACGTCACCAGTCCATTGTACTGACCGTTGCCCAGATAGTTTGCCTGGCTATTGAGCGAAACGGTTACGAATGACTCACCGAGGGCGGGAATCGTACCGGAGGTATCGCTCAGAGATACCCAGGCAACGTCCTTACTCACCGTGAAGTTAAGCGGATATGCCTCATGATTCGTCAAAGTGTATTCAATTGAATCAGGTGTGAATGGTCCGCCCTGTTGGCCTTCTGCGTTCAAGCCACTCCCCGGAGCGACTCTCATTCCTGTAGGGGGAGCAACCGTTCCGATGATTTTGAGCGATGGATCACCGAAAATAATGAACTCGTTGAAAATCGCTACACCGGCTGCACCGTAGTCATCCATCGATGAACAAGAACCGGCAAAGCACATCGTGCCATAGGAGTGGTATGGTTCATTCGGATCCGTATAGAGCAGGTTGAATTCATCCTGCGTTTCCATCGGCGGCGCCCAGGAGCAAGCCACACTCGAGGCATACATCCCGATTGCACCCGTCGGCTCACTACCGTTGGTCGCGCGAAGCCAGGCTTCGGCGAAGCAGGTGGCATTGGCAAATTCGCCGTTGTTGCACGCCACGCTAATAATGAACGGCAGCATATTGTCGTTGGCTAGGGCGTTAACATGGCCGTTGTTAAAACCCGTGGTTACCCACTGAGTCAATGAACCGTGACCACAATAGTTAATAATGCCTCGGCCTTCATTGAGGGCGGCGGTTACTTGTGCCGCCGTACCAGACGGATCGTAAATCTGATCTACTTCGGTATAACCATGTGCCAGAAGCCACTGCCGGATCTCATCCATGTGCTCGTCATCTGACTGGCCTTCATCGCCGATACCAGAGCCCTCAATTGATGCGATGCCAACGCCTTTCCAGAACCAGTCCTGCTCCACCGCAGGCAAGTTCTCGTACTCGATCGTCCGCTCGACCTGCGTGTCAACATGCGCGGCAGTCTCGGCAGAAAAACGACCCACCATAATTTCTGGATAATCATCACCACCGGCCAGCTTGGAATAAGTCGGATCGGATTGTGTTCCCCCCACCATATATGTCGCAACCTGCGGACCATCACCCACCAGCAGCACGAACGCTAAGTCACTCGTGTCGTACACGTCTTGGATGTAATTCTTAATTGCGGTGGAGTTGTTGCCGATCGTTGAAACCGCAACCGGAGTCGTGGTAATCCCGATCC
>JANQEQ010000100.1 GCA_028278245.1 Phycisphaerales bacterium
TCAGGGAAAAGGCAAACCTCAGGTTGAGGTTGAGCTGGCATCTTTTTCGTCATCGTCTTTGGCGCAAGGATGGTGCTCATGCTCTTGCCTTCCATTCGGTAGGGTTGTTCGACCACGGCGATCTCGGCCATCATCTCGATGATCTGATCGAACCTCTCTCTGGCAACCTCCGGGTGGGCATTCTCACGGCCTCGGAAACGGATGGTGATCTTGGCTTTGTTGCCGTCATTGATAAACCGACGGACGTGTTTCATCTTGAAGTCCAGGTCGTGGGCATCGGTCTTCGGACGTAACTTAACCTCTTTGAGCTCGATCTCGGTCCGCTTCTTCTTCTGGCGGTTCTCTTCCTTCTTCTGCTCATATTTGAAACGACCGTAATCCATGATCCGGCACACCGGCGGATCGGATTTCGGATTAACTTCAACGAGGTCAAGCTCCAGTTGCCGGGCAACCGCAAGAGCTTGATGGATTGGGTAGATCCCCAGCATCTGCCCATCAGGATTAATAACCCTGACTTCAGGGGCCCTGATTCTCTGGTTGACTCTGATTCGTGGCTCGCGAATTGGTCGTGGACCACGTTTTCCCCGAAATGCGATGTTACACCTCCACGGTTCTGATTATGATCGTGCCTTTTGCCTCCGGCACGTGTTGTTCTCTCAATATTAACATGAATAAAAGGAAAGGGGATTGTTGGTAGAACAATCCCCATAAGATTCGGTATGAAAGGTAGGCACGGACAGGATTGAACTGTCGACCCCTACCGCGTCAAGGTAGTGCTCTCCCACTGAGCTACGTGCCTTCTGAATGCCCCCACTCCAGAGCAGCCAAGGTGTTACCAAATCACAATCACCAATGTCAAGCGCCGAATCGCCGAATCAGAATGAAATGACGGCCCCACGATCTCGAAATCAACAACTCTGCTCTCATGGTTCATCATTTCAAACATTTACCGCGTTATATGCGGAAGGCGATTCCAGCGGTAAAGTCGAAATTCCACATAAACTCAGGGATCATAAAGTCGCTTGTGACTTCAACAAAAATCCCGAGATAACGAATGAAATAGTAGGCATAGCCGATCATGAACCCAACCGATTCATATCCACCCACGTGGTAGGCGTTGCCAATATCCTCGCCATCAGCCGACTGGAGCTTGAGGTAGATCTGCTCCATACCGTAGATCTGAACCAGCAGACCAATGCTGAGCTCCATGTTCTCCCGTTGGATCGCATGGAACCTCGCCCTGATACCAACAGCCCATCGATAGTGAGATTCAGACTGAAAACCCAGGAACTGATACCTTAAATACACTCCGGCACTAAACTTCGGCAGAATGTACCCGCCGATGTACAGCCTCATATGACCCGTTCCGTACCCAAAGCCTGAACTTTGTGTTCGGTGCCAACATCCGAGGGTACCCCAGTTATCGATGGGACCGGCGAGGCCATTCGGATCCGGGTCGTCAACTTCACCGT
>JANQEQ010000178.1 GCA_028278245.1 Phycisphaerales bacterium
GCTGCGGCAACAGGAATTGCACACACAGCAGCGTCATCGACGCCTGTCACAAATCGAACAATATGAGGCGTCGATTGCAGATGCCCAGGCTGAGATTCAGGAAGCGAACGACGGCATTGCCAGCCAGAGGGAACAAGTTGATCACCTGCAGGAGCAAATGTCACAAGCTGATCAGCAAGTCGAAGAAGCAGCTGAAAAACTTGCCGTTGGTAAACAGAAAGCCTCGCAACTTGATCGTGATTTCCACGCAGTAGAGCTTTCCCGCAGAGAGTTGGAAGTCAAACGTGAATCACTCGAAGAGCGCACGCTGACCGAACTGGAGCTGGATCTCACAATCGCCTATCCGCCATATCGAAATGAGCGCGAGCAGACTGAATCCAGCCCGATTGATCGCGATTCAGCCGAACCTGAAGTTGCCGAGTTACGTGAAGCGATCCGAAAACTGGGCAACGTCAATCTCGATGCCATCGAAGAAGAAACGATGCTCGAAGAGAAGAACGAGGATCTCATCAAACAGGTTTCCGATATCGACCAGGCAGTGAGTCAATTGCGGACTTTGATTGATGACTTGGATGATCAGAGTCGAATCCGGTTCAAGGATGCGTTTCACAATATCCGTGAACATTTTGCAGGGAAGGATGGCATGTTCCGTCGCCTGTTCGGTGGAGGGAATGCTGACATCATGCTGCTTCCCGATGAAAATGGTGACATCGATTGGCTGGAATCCGGTATCGAGATTCGTGCCAAACCGCCGGGCAAAGAGCCACGGGTCATCAGCCAGTTGTCCGGCGGGGAAAAGACCATGACTGCGGTGGCGTTGCTCATGGCTATCTTCAAATCCAAACCCTCGCCATTCTGCGTACTCGATGAAGTCGATGCTGCATTGGATGATGCGAATGTGGATCGTTTCTGTCAGATACTGAAACCATTCCTCGACAACAGCCATTTCATCATTATCACTCATAGTAAACGCACCATGACTGCATGTGATCAACTCTACGGAGTCACCATGCAGGAGCGAGGCGTGTCCAAGCGAGTTGCCGTGCGTCTTGATGAGGTGAGTGAAGATGGCAGCATCTCCGTTGATGCCGAAAAGAGGGCAGCAGTCAGCGAATTGCCACCCGATGAACCACCGATCATCGAAACGAAATCCGGTGAATCATTGAGGGAAACGCTGGAACAAGCCTGGGAACCCATCAATCAGAATTGAATCTCTGATTCACCGATGAACGGACCCAAATCAGCCGATAACAACCAAACCACGCAATCCCCATGGTGTTTCTGCCGAGATTTGGAGCTGATTATGCCGGTTGCTACATCGCCTCTCCAACAAGCCGTTCAACAGCATCAGAGCGGGCAACTCGCAGAGGCCGAGTCGCTCTATCAGCAGGTACTCCAGGAAGATCCTGAAAATCCTGATGCTTTGAATCTACTTGGCGTTCTGTGCAGTCAGATGGATCGATTTGAGGAGGCAATGGATCACTTCCATCGGGCGATACGCATCCGCTCCGATCACGCCCCGACTCATCAGAATCTCGCCACGGCGTATCGCAACCGCAATCAACTCTACGATGCAGTAGAGGAATATCAAAAGGCACTGGCCATTGCTCCGGAATATGCGTCAGCGCACCTTGACCTTGGTATCACACTCTGGCAGCTTGGACAGCTTGACGCGGCAGAAACTTCTCTTGTCAATGCGCTCAGCGTTGATCCCACGCTGACAGATGTGCATCGACACCTGGCACAATTAAAAACCGAATTGGAAGAATATGAAGAGGCAATTGAGCACTGGAACGCAGTGATCAACGATCAGCCTGACCGCATCGAGGATCAGATCGACCTGGGTATCCTGCTTCATCGAACCGGGCAGTATGAGCAGGCTATCAAGCGGTTTCAGAGTGTGACTCAGGAACACCCTGAAGTTGCCGGCGCGTGGTTCAACCTGGGGATTTCCTACCGCGCACTGGATTTGAGAGAAAAGGCTTTCAATGCCTGGCAGCGATCCGTGCAGATGGATCCGATGCTGGAGATCGGCTGGTTTCATCTTGCCCAGGAACAACTCGAGCGATCCGATCTCCGGGGCACGATCACATCCTGCCTCTCTGCCCTTCGGATCAGACCGCATCAGACCACTGCCCACAGACTGGCTGCACGGGCAATGGTGCTTGCCGGTGAATTGGAACGGGCTGAAATACACCTTACGGTTGCGCAGCAGATCGATCCTGAATCGCCTTCCATCATTATCGAACTCGGCGATATTTGCCGGCGACGGAATCGATGTGAGCAAGCTGAGGAGTACTTTGAAAAAGCCATCCGCATCAATCCCACGCTCTCTCAGGCTTACGCGGGACAAATGAACCTACACATTCAAACTGGGGATGTTGATCGCGCCCGGCAGATCGCAGACAAAGCAATTAAACAATTCCCTGATGATGTTTCAATCGTTGCAATATCTGCTGCAGTACACATCGCTGATCGCCAATATCAAACAGCTCAGGCAATTTTGCGAAAACGTCTTTCTCAGGATGATCTAAGTCCCACAGATCGGTGTCGACTGCTGTTCCATCTCGGCCACGTACTGGACCAACTCGCTTCGTATGAAGAGGCGTGGTCAGTGTACGAACAGGCAAATCAACTCAAGGGCGCAAAGTTTGATCGCAATGCATTTGATCGTCGAAACAACCATATCATGAGGATCTTCAACAAGCAAAATATGCGATCATTGCCTCGCGTTGAATCCACGGATCTGCAACCGATTTTCTTCGCCGCGGTCCCACGATCCGGGACAACACTGCTGGAGCAAATTCTCTCCGGTCATCCACAGGTGGCAGGTGCCGGTGAGATCAGCCTGATGGAACGAACCGTCCAGCACCTCACCACACTTACGCATCACCTGGAGACCTATCCCC
>JANQEQ010000015.1 GCA_028278245.1 Phycisphaerales bacterium
GACCTATCCCCGCAATATCCCACAGCTTCTGCCCGGCGATATCCAGGCACTATCCGCCTATGCAAACAATGAGTTGCAGGAATGGGCCGGCTCGTGCCCGATTGTCACCGAAAAATCACTCACAAATTTCCTCTTCCTGGGTCTGGTCGATATGCTATTCCCCCAGGCTCGTATCATCATGTGTCGACGGGATCCGCTGGATACCTGCCTGTCGTACTACTTCCATAATTTCACATCCTATCACCCGCATGCCTACGACCTTGATGACCTGGGTTATTACTATCTGCAATATGAGCGACTTCTCCAACATTGGCAGAAAGTCAGCTCACTTCCGATCCTTGATGTCGAATACGAAAAGCTCGTTGCGGAACCTGAATCTGAAATTCAACGTGTACTTGATTTCTGCCAGCTTCCCTGGGACGACGCGTGTCTGGATGTTCAGCACAAGCAGCGAATGGTCCAGACGGCAAGCACACAGCACGTCCGTCAACGGATCAATCAATCAGCCGTCGGCCGTCATCGACATTACGATGCCCATCTGGATCCCCTGAGGAAGGCATTGTCTCGAAAATTGGTTCAGGAATTTGATTCATCCAGCGCGCCGTAGCGACGGTTGCGTCGGGCATATTCGCAAACAGCTCTTTTTAACCCTTCGGCACGGAAGTCAGGCCAGAACTCATCTGCTATGTACAACTCCGCATAGCTGATTTGCCAGAGCAGGTAATTACTGATGCGCATTTCACCGGCTGTGCGAATGAGCAGGTCCGGATCGGGTAAACCAGCCGTGTAAAGATGATCAGCTATCGTTGACTCCTCGATCTTGTCCGCTTCAATTTCACCTGCATTCACTTTCTCGGCGATAGCTCTCACTGCATCAGTGATCTCAGTTCGGGAGCTGTAGTTGAGCGCCAGCGCCAGCGTCAATCCGGTACAGTGATTCGTTGCCTGACTGGTTTCCTCAACCTGATTGAGTACCTGCTGGGGAAGTCGATCGCGCCTTCCCAGTTGCACGAAACGAATGTTCTTGTCGATCAGTCGTTGCTGTTCCTTGGTCAGATACTCAAGATACAACTCCATCAGGGCATTGATTTCCTCAATCGGTCTTTGCCAATTCTCCCGAGAGAATGAATAGAGTGTGAGTACCTCCACCCCCAGACGACGGCAGACCGTGACGACATCATCGACCGCATCTGCGCCGGCGCGGTGTCCTTCCACGCGGGGAAGATTACGTTTCAAAGCCCAACGGCCGTTGCCATCCATAATGATGGCCACATGCCTTGGGATGGCATCAGGGGCGAGGCCGATTTCCGCACACGCCGCTACCTGTTGATCGAGAAGATGTTCCATTGATAACGATAATCCTACTCCACTTGTTGGGAGCGAGTTCATTGATATTACTTATTTCTGGCTGAACTTGCTCCAGCCATCATCTGATCCCAATCAAGACTAAACACTCAGTCCTGACAAGGAGCGAGTGAAGGATTCACCAGAGTCTGGCTTCGCTTGGGACCAACGCTCACAATCTCCACTGGAAGCTCGATGAGTTCTTCCAGTCGATGGACGTACTGTTGGGCATTTTCAGGCAGATCATCGCGAATCCTGGCTTCATCGATTTCCTCATCCCAACCGGGTAGAGTCTCATACACCGGTTCAACCTGAGAGAGCCGATCAGCATCGGGGATGAAACGATCTGTCGTACTCCCATCCGGCAACCGATAATATGTACAGATTTTCAATTCGGAGAAAGTCGACAACACATCCAGCAACATCACCGCCAAACTTGTGACTCCACAGATCATTGAAGTGTATCTGATGGCGACGACATCCAGCCAACCACAGCGGCGTGGGCGGCCGGTGGTCGTCCCATATTCCTGCCCACGTTCCCGGATGCGATCCCCAGTTGCGTTGGTCTGTTCAGTTGGGAATGGTCCGCCTCCGACACGGGTGCAATACGCTTTCATGATGCCGACCGCTTTGTCAATACATTTCCCGGGCAGTCCGGTTCCTGCTGGAATTCCCAGCGTGGAGCAATTGGAACTGGTCACAAAGGGGTACGTACCATGGTCGATATCCAGCAGGCAGGCATTGGCCCCCTCGAACAATATCGATTTGCCCGCATTCCGCGCATCGTGAAGCCAATAAACCGTATCCGTCACATAGGGTTGTATTCTCTGTCCCAGCACCAAAGCCTGATCGGTTAATTTTTCGGGATTCAGCGGGGGAACATCCAGTTTCAACGCCTGCATCTCCGCCCCACGAACGTCGCAGATCATCCGAATCTTGCTTCGCAGATAATCGGGCTTGAGCAAATCACCCACCCGAAGCGCGGTCGAGCGCAATACCTTATCTGCATACGTCGGGCCGATCCCGCGTTTGGTTGTTCCGATTGAACGGTCATCACCCCCGGCTGATTTCGCGCCGGCAAGTAGCGCTTCGAAGGCAGCATCGTGATCTTTATGATAGGGCATCACGACATGTGCCCGATCTGATATGCGCAGATTGTCGCTTACTGTGATTCCACGATCGACAAGCGCATCGATTTCGTCAACCAACACTTCCGGATCGACAACCACACCGTTCCCGATGACATTCACGATATGTTCAGAGAGGATTCCCGAAGGCAGGAGATGCAGGGCATAACGCTGATCACCTATGACAACGGTATGCCCCGCATTTGCCCCACCGTTGTAACGCACCACAACGTCATGACGGGAGGTCAGGAAGTCGACGACTTTCCCTTTACCTTCATCCCCCCACTGTAATCCTACGACCGCCGTATTCTGAGACGGACGAAGATCGGAACCACATTGGTTATCGGCCACGGTTTTTTCCCTTTTGGCTGAGGATTTACGACAATGTCAAATTAGAACAGGGAAGAGCCAACGTCAAGAACAGGACTCATCGGAAGCTGTCAAGTTCTCCCAAATGCCAACCGATAAGGTATTCATCCGTTCTGTTTTTCGGAGATCAATAGGTGGCGGACGAAAAAGTCATCCGAATCATGTGCCCGAATCTGAACTGTCAGCAGGTACTGGCGGTCCCGGAACATACCCGAGGCAAGCTGGTTCGTTGTAAAAGTTGTGGAATTACGATTCGTATCCCCAACGCGAAGCAAGCGGATTCCGAGCAAACTCAAGAGCCCGCAGCATAGCCCAACCCCCTCTTATCACTTCATCACACAGTCTCTTCCTTCAGGAGCCTTTCGTACAGAAGAAGCGAGCTTCTCCTTTTGGTATGGCTTCGTCTCTGTCACCACGTTCTGCCGGGTTGAATCCTGCTCCATTTTGATCTTGAATTCCACTGGTCCGATTTTCAGAAGATCCCCATCAGATAACGTGGCTTCACTGGCAATCTGACCGTTCCAGCGAGTACCATCCGGCGTATCAAGGTCATCCAGCAATAAACCTTCGTCCGATAGAATCAACCTGCAGTGACGAGATTCCACCTGTGGGAGACTGATTCTCAGATCCACGCCCTGTCCTCGACCGACGAGCGTACAGCCCTGCTCCAGAGGAAATGACCTGGGCTCGGCATCTTTTGATTTCATGACCAACCATGCACGTATCATCGCAGGCTCCCGTAGCTATGATTAGTTGGGGAATGCAACAGCCATGACGAAGCACTGAAGTTTTCTCCAGATTACCAGTCAAGTGGAAATGAGCCAAGTGCAAATTGACCATGCCAACATCTTAAAGCTGATAAAGGACAATAAAATCCACAATTGTTCGACTTCCGGGTTGTACATCCATATCCCATTTTGTCAGCACCGTTGTCACTACTGTGACTTCATGAGCCTGGTCAAAAATGAAGATTGGCATCGTCGTTTCACACATCGACTTATCAACGAACTCATTGCCGCTGCGCCACAGCTGCAAGTTCCTGTGGAAACGATGTTTATTGGCGGAGGCACCCCTACATTGCTTCCGCATGACTGCTGGTCAGACTTGCTTCAGGCAATCAGACGATATGTCAATCCAGCACAGGATCTTGAGTTCTCTGTGGAAGCAAATCCCGAGACAGTGACCCATGATTTAGCAGCAATCCTTACCTCAGGAGGGATCAATCGTATCAGTCTTGGAGCACAGACTTTTTCTGCTCGTTTTCTCAAAATTCTGCAGAGAATCCATCATCCGGACAATGTGGAGCGCAGTATGGCGCTATTCCGGGAAGCGGGTACCGACAATATCAATCTCGATCTCATCTTCGCTATCCCCGGTCAATCCGAGTCTGATTGGCTCCACGATCTGGAAATTGCGGTCTCACTTCAACCTGACCATCTCAGTTGCTACGCACTTTCCTATGAGCCGGGCACGCCGCTCACCACTCAACTTCAAGCCGGTCAGATTGCGCGAGTTGATGAAGATCTGGAAGCATCAATGTACGAGATTGCGTTGGATTTCCTCACAGATGCGGGTTACGAACACTACGAAATCAGTAATTGGGCTCGACCTGGGAAACAATGCCGCCACAATCTGGGTTATTGGCACAACCACGATTTCTGGCCGCTTGGACCATCCGCTTCCGGTCACCTGTCAGGCTTGCGCTGGAAAAACACAACTGACTTCGATAACTACATGAATTCCGATGCCCTGCCCCCTGTCACCGATGTTGAGCGACTGGAAGAGGACGGACAAATCGGTGAAGAGCTTATGCTCGGCCTGCGCATGACTCAGGGAATCGAACGAGATCGACTCGATTCATTACTTGCCAGAGGGCAGAAAGTTGAATCACGCCGGAATGTAATCGCTCAATACACCGACGATGGTTTGCTCACCTGGAGCAACGATCACCTTCAACTCACACGTCGCGGTCTCATGCTTGCGGATACTGTATTGAGTGAATTACTTTAGCTTTCGATGTGACCAAGAGCGGTAAATTACTTCTTGCCAGTAAAGAACCTCTTGATCGAATACCCTGTGACCGACCTGCCTACTGCACCGATCGATTCGGTCAGTGGGATTTCCTTCGGGCAGGCTTTGGCACAATTCTGGGCATTGCCGCAATCGCTGATACCACCCGGTGACATCAGTTCCTCCAGACGATCGGCCAGTAACGTTGAACCTGTGGGATGTTCATTGAAGAAGCGAGCCTGGCTGATGGGGGCAGCTCCAATAAAACTCGTCGGCCATTTTGATTCATCCGGCTCAAGCAGATATTGCGGGCACGCTTCCATGCAGCAGCCACAACTCATGCATTCACTGAGCTTGTATCGGATTTCCTGATTTTCCGGCGTGGCCGGCGGTCCTTTGCCCAAGTCGTATGTGCCGTCAATCGGTACCCACCCTTTGATCCTGATCAATGAGTGGAATAGTCGTTGACGGTCGACAAAGAGATCGCGAACCAGTGGGTATTTGGTCATTGGCTCCAGGGTAATCGTATCGCCATCATTCGGGGCATATTCATCCAGCAGGCAACTGCAACTCTGGCGGACGCGACCGTTGATCACCATGCTGCAGGCACCGCATACTTCCTCCAGGCAGCACGCATCCCAGACCACGGGGGTTGTCTGTTTGCCATCGCTCGTCACCGGATGCGCAGCGATCCATTGCAGGCAACTGATCACATTCGCTCCCGGCTCGACGGGAACCGCAAAAGTCTCCCATCGTTTGGGTTTATTCGGTCCATCCTGTCGCTTGATTTTCAGGTAGATCGTACGAGTTCGGGGTGAAGAGGTATCAGCGACCATGGCAAACTCCGCAAACATACACCGCAATCTGTGTGATCCAACATTGTTACGTGAAAATGATCACTCGTCATCAGCAAGCTGGATAATCCTACAACATTTCTGCCTCTGATGGCAGATCCTCAGCCGGTTGACGTAACCGTCTCCAGGCAAGAAGAAAATAATATACGTAGCAAATCAGAAGCAATGCATCCCAGACAATGAAAATCACGATCCGGCTGCGCTGTAATTCCTCGGGAAGTTCACTCTGAAAAAGCAGCTCAAAATGGCCGAAATCCCCATGCTCCATCCAACGGAACCATAAACTCGGCTCCAGGGCAGCGAGAATTCCGAAGGCGGCAAAGCAAAATAGAGACCACAATCGAACCGGTCGGGCCGCGAGTGTGAAACACAACGGGAAGAACCCCATCACGAGATACGATGCATAAGACTTCTTGCTGAGCAAAAGCGTGGTCAGCAGGATCAACGTCAGAAGGTGGAAAACCTGATGGATCTGGCGGCGATCTCCCCTGGCCCACGAAGCAAGGAACACAAACACCAGCCCCGCCAGGAGCAGGCCTGTCGCCAGATGACGGACCGTCGGAATATCCAGATCCAATCCAGCCAGTGTCAGGAAATAGAACAGATTTCCCGAGGTCACCAGATCACCCTGCAATTTTACAGGTACCAGCACATCCAGATCGAGAGCAATGAAAATCCCGTACACGATCGCCAGGGGAACAATAAATCCAATCATCCACCGGAAACGATTTTGTGTATATAACCACAACGCTGGTGCAAAAAGGAGACCGAGCAACTTGACCAGTATCATGGATAGACTGTGGGCAATACCAGAAAACAAACTTTGCCGAACCAGAAAGCATAGTGCCAGAGCCATCAACGCTGATACCCATACTTGATTTTGTCCGTTAATCGCGACATTGAGCAAGGGAACAGGACTGGCCACGTAGAGTAGAGCCGCCCGACGTGTCACCTGCTCACCGATACTATCCCTTCCTACGCGGAGCCAAAGCAGGAGAGAGATCGCCTCAACTGCAATGGCAAACAAGAGTATTGCCTTTGCGGAATTCCACACCAACAAAACACCTGCAATCACGTACAAAAACAAGGGACCATAGCTGGTCTTGATGTCCCGGTAGATTGCTTCCCCTTCAAGTAGACGAAGACCGTTGGGGTAGTAAAACGAAGCCACATCTGAGGTCACATCATGCCCGAGAATGAAAAAGATGCCGATATAGACAACCAGACGACTCAGCAACAACAATCCCAATGAGAAGGATGTAAATTGATGCGATGAGATGCGCTGCAAACCCGGGTGCAATAGCAGAATAATGGTCAATCCACCACAGAGAAATGCAATCACAAACTTTCCCAGCAGCACCATGTCCATGTTCACACTCTTGACCCTGTCTTCAACTCGGGCCAGTATACGCTGAATAATTCAAATCAGAGACATACTAAATGAGAGAATCCAGATTGAGTTAGCCTTCGGCCAGATCCATCAGAAGGCTTGAGTTGAGGAACGAAACAGTACTCCAGAATCCCCTTCCTGAGATCCCATACGTATGCTGAAAAGTCAAACCATCATTGTTATACCCTGTTATAACGAGGCGGATCGTCTGCCTGTGGAGCAATTTGCAAATTACGATTCTGCCTCTTCAGACACCGGATTTTTACTGGTCAATGACGGGAGCAGCGATGATACACAGGCGGTACTGGAGAAGTTATGTGCAGATAACCCGGGTTGCTGCATGAATCTGAATCTACTCAGCAATCAGGGCAAAGCAGAGGCAGTCCGACAGGGAATTCAAAAAGCGTTTGAATCTGATCCGAAATACGTGGGCTTCTGGGATGCGGATTTAGCCACACCGTTGAATGAAATCTCCCGATTACAGCAGGTATTGGAAAAGAACGACAATGCCGTTATGGCAACGGGCGCACGTGTTCAACTGCTCGGCCGCAACATTCAAAGAAGCATGACTCGGCACTACCTGGGACGCATCTTTGCCACCTGTGTCAGTATGATGCTCCGCCTGCCGGTTTATGACACACAATGTGGCGCGAAATTGTTCCGAGTGGGTGAAGCGGCGAGTGAGATGTTCAATGAGCCGTTTCTCAGCCGGTGGATTTTCGATGTTGAGTTGATTGCACGATTGATGCGTTATCGCAAAGAACATAATCTCGAAGAAACTGAACAAGCAATTATCGAAGTTCCACTGCAGGAGTGGTGTGATGTGGCCGGTTCAAAACTCAAAACCAGACACATGATTGGTGCAATGTGGGATATTCTGCGCATTCATCATCACTACCCCCCCACACACACAACTACCCCGCAAAAATAATACCTGAGTGCAATCCTCATACAGATGCCAACTGCATATTAGACTTGAGATGATCCAGGTTCAGGGAGCCGATAATGAGGCTGGACACGCCGGGATTGGCCAGCACAAACTGTATCGAATCCACCGGATTGAGATGTCCCGAACCAAAACCTTTTTTGACCAGCACTCCAACCTCCACCTTCGCCGCTGATGTAATCACATCTTCATGAGATTGATCTTCCAGGTTATACGTCACCATGATGACATCCGCCCAGGGAAGTGCTCCCTCTGCGCCTTCTACCGATTTGCCCGAGAAACCGATTGCCCTGATTTTTCCATCCAGTTTTAACTGCTGCAATGTAATGACCGCATCGGTGTCGTACATAATTTTCAGATCTTCCCCGTTGGAATGGATAAGCACGATGTCCAGCACTTCTCGTTTCAGGTGACGCAGACTAGTCTCCACCGAATTGCATATCGCCTCTGAAGAAAAGTCATAGTGAGACACACCATTATCGAACGTCTCCCCCACTTTCGTGCAGATCGTGAATTCCTTGTGCCGTCCCGCCAGCGTTTGTCCGATGCGTTGTTCACTGATTCCGTAGGCAGGTGCTGTATCAATCAAATTGATACCAAGATCGAGCACGCCATGCAGAAGCTCAGCCGCCTCCTCATCGCTGGGGAGGTCATATTGCGAGGGATACTTGATATTCTGGTTGCGGCCGATCTTGAACGCGCCGAATCCGATCGGGCTTACCTGCAATCCTGTTCTTCCTAATGGTCGGTCAACCACGATAATTCATCCTCCCATGGATATATCGCTACTTGAGGTCGAGGCCAATCGGATAATTCATCTGTCTGAAGCGGATCACCAGCATTTATGGAGACCTGTTGCACCACCTGATCGACAAGCTGCGGCACCAGCACCATCTTGATCGGCCACACGGTCAGTGTATTCCCATCGCGTCGTGCAAATGCCGTATCGGGGCGATGACCGCCTAAGGTCGATGGCTCTGCGCGATCAACCCGGTAAGTTGCCCAATCGACCTGCCGGAGGTCGATCCCGGGAAGCACGGCTTGTATCTCGGATCTCGCACGGTCGACCAACAATGTCGATTCCATCGAAACACCATCTTCTGCCAATTGGCCTCCTATCTGCCATACGGTGCGGTCCGCATAATCCTTCGTCGAAGTAATAGTCACGCGCGTTTTCATGCCATCGATACAGTGGCCATTGAGCATCGGCAGCGACCCGCGAGCAATTGTCATGTGCAATGGACGCCGCTGCATGAGCTTTGTCGATAACCCGATCTGGTCACGAAGTCCGCCGTTACCCACACCTGCGGTCAGTACAGTCAGGTTCGGCTGGAGATCGAGCGTATCTCCTGTACTCGGATTGATCATGCGGATAAGCCTGATCTGCCCCGGACCATCGGTACTGAACTCAATCCCGCTTGCCGCATCGATACGCAGAGTATGTGCTCGGTGACGATCGGAGAAGATCTCAAGCACACTGCCCGGATCGATCACCTGCTCATCCAGACGTGAAACAGTACCGGGGCATGATCTGAGTACGTCCGGCCGTTCATACTTGCTGATTTTGTGAGGCGTGACACGTAAACCGGATTGCGCTCCAATCATCCCCAGCCGTGATGCGATCGAGCTTGTCTGCCAGAGGTGACAAAATTCACCGCGATGCAGGGTGCCAGTGAGATCGGGTTGCTGCTCGCCGGCAAGACAACGTCGCCAGAGCAACGGCATATCACGAACCGCGCGACCTGCCGGCGTCAACATGCCCCGCAGTGAATACTTCACTCCGCCGTGGATGATCCCCTGTGATGCTATCGTCTGCCCCGCACCAAATGAATCGGCCTCCAGCAACAGCACCCTGGCACCCATCCTCACGAGTGTATCCAGGAGCCACAGCCCGGTGATACCACCGCCGAAAATCACGACATCCAGTGAGATGGGTTTACGTAATCCCATATCGTCAATAGTCGAGGGAACCATCACCAACGTCAACCCCAGTTCAACCTCCATCTACGCTATCAACCTGATATGCTGACTGGATACAACACTTCAGGACCACCAACACAGACAGGCGATGCAATGACTGAAACTATCCAGGATTGGACACTTCCCGGTGCAGATGGCCAGATGATCTTCGGCAACACCCATATACCGGAATCTTCACCCCGTGGCGTCATT
>JANQEQ010000045.1 GCA_028278245.1 Phycisphaerales bacterium
CTCCCCCTGGGCAATGGCGCGCGCCCCGGTTACGGCATGTCGCGCCTGTACACCGGTCAAGCCGCCGAACCAGGCAAGCTGAATGTCAGCATTCTTGAACATTTCAACGGATGCTTTGTAATCTGTCGCTGGAATATACTGCACCGCAATACCCAGTTTCCCACTGAGATAATCTGCCAGAGCGGAAAATTTTTCTTCGAGTTCAGTTGTATTCTGATCAGGAATGGCGGAGAAGAGGAGCACTTTATCAACATCACTCTTGGTGGTTGATTCGGAAGGTGATTTATTGGAATCACATGCGGTCAGACTAAAGCAGAAGTAGATCCCCAACAATATGACAAATTCTTTCATAACGCTCATGCTCAAACTCCAGTGGTTCAGATTGAAAAGTGCGTTTGTCCTCGGTACGGTGCCAAGTGTATGGTAAGTAGTAGGCATTCATCCCGGCAAGGCTGGATGCATCATTGAACTCCCTGAGGATGAGGCTGCTCAGGGCACCGGGGGACCAGTGATCATAATAAAATCAACACAAGGTTTCTACCTTTTGGATTGACTATTCTTGCATCAGTAGATTCGCTGATCACATCATTGCCTCGAGAGAACATCCCATATTGTTGCGGATCAGATGTGCGACTTCAACTTGTGATCATTCCGTACTATTCCAGTTTTCAGCCGAGGAATAATTCGGATCATTAAAGTTTAAAATATGGGAAGAACCCAGCGTACTGAAAAACGCCGTTAAGTGCCGATTATGACTGTGCGCGTGATGAACAACGAGTGGAAAGTGGGATATCAGTGGGATACCAATGGGGTATTGGAGAGGAGGTTCCCCAAATCAGCCTTCTGACTTGTGTCAGATGGGTGTGGTAGAGCTTCTATAAAGCTCAGGTCGGGATTAGCACAACCTGTTACACACAATTGTCGGAAATAATTATGAAAACATAGTTTCCTCCTTGCTACAGAATTTATTCGCACGGTCTCCACTGGCTGAGAATGGCAAAGATGTCGTCGATGTTGATGCTGCAAGCCTTGGTCAGATCACCGGTGCAGTAGGGCGGGCAAGGATCGGGGCCTGCACCCCAAAGACCGAGCACCGCGAAAAATTCATCAATATTCACCTGACCATCGCCAGTCAGATCAGCAGGGCAAGGGATTGCCGTTCTGCACACAGTCATGAGGTATTGCCCGGTTGAAGTCATGACCAGCATACTGTTGCCACCAAGGGCCGGCCCCCCAGGTTCGATGTTACACCACTCTTTTCCCACAATAGGTCCAATGCAGAAGAGAAGCAGAAAAGTTGGCTTGATACTCCTCTTGCTCAGTTGTGAATATAAATCCGACCTGCCGAGTCAACCACTGGCCGGAGATTGGTGCTGAAGTCGGGTATCGAATCACTCGTGGTATCCATGACCGATCCGTCGATTGGAATCAATCTCTGGTAGCGATCATCGGGAGTCATTAACCAAATCCCCTTGACTAATCTGGTTACAGGGAAGAAGACGGCACAGAAGAGCGCAAAATCGAGTAGAAGCGCTACAAAGCGAATTCACAGGTCGGCATAGTACGGTGCGCCCTTTCTCGCCTCATCTGATTGAATCATGCTGTCATTCATAAAACACACTAGATGACGGGTGGGAAAGTCAATATCCGCGTTATGTCATAGTATCACTTCAGTCAGGGGGAATGAAGGGCACCGTGATGGATGAGGAAATGTCACGACCGACAGTATGGAAGAGCCATGTTATCGATGCGCGCGGACGGAAGATTAAGCAACTGGATCCTGTGTCAATGTATTTTCTTCGCCAGCATGATCTTATCGATCGGGATGCATTACAGAAAATAGCAGAAGAAATCGGCCCGGGTCGAAGTACAACAGCTACAAGATCATTCTGGATCCTTGAGGGGTTGACGATTCTTTTTATGACAATGGTTATCGTTCGTTCCATTGTCCGGAAGACCAGTCTCGATCCAGTCGCTTTCGCGCTGATGATCGCGACGATTATCGCTGTCGCGATGGGCCTGCAGATTTTCTTTTCAGATGCTCGAAGAAATCGACATCACCGCGTGAAACGAGTCATGCTGGACAACCGACGCTGCCCTCATTGTGGTTATGATCTACAGAATCTTCCGGTTGATGATATTGATCGTGCAACGGTTTGCCCGGAATGTGGTTGTGCGTGGAATCTCAATGCAGACCACAGTGAAGAGCCCGCTAACAGTTCCGAAAATTGTTGAATAAGGACAGGTCAGGCACCGGTTATCCAGGTTGAATCGTCATGCATGTGGGGTGAATTGTGAGGGTTCGCACGTTTCATGTACGCGTGCGAGAATGTATTGGTCTTTACCCCCAGTTGGAAACATATTTGCCTGGAGGATCATCATGGAACTCGCGACACGAATCTGCCGCACATTTCTGTTTATCCTGATCTGTGCCACGGTACTCATTCCAAGCAGAAACTCTGAAGCACAGGGGACCAGCGGCACACTGCCCGGACCCATCAACAGCCAACAGCTGGCGGTGATTGCCGAGCGATTGCATCTGAGTGCTTCGCAGCGTTTGTCAATGGAACTGGCACATGATGACTATCGACACCAGTTCCGCCTGCTGCGCGAGGGCGAGATAGCTGCATTTCTGGAAGAACAACGAAAAGTGCAGGGCGGTATTCCCAAACGGGAAGTCGTCGAGAAGATACTTGATGAGTATGAACGCATCAATCTGAAGATCGCAGTATTGGACAATACGTTATTCGATCAGTTTCTGCCGATGCTCACCGAACAGCAGCAGTCCATTGTTCCCCGTCTTCGTCTTGCGCGTGAACGACGCCGTTACGAAGTACAACAAACAATGGCATCGTTTGGACGCAGGACGGTTGATCTCAGTGAATTGTTTCATGAACTCGATCTTGCTCAGGATGATTTTCTCGCTGCTGATGCAATCATCGCATCCTATGAAAAGCGTATGACCGTGATCATGCGCAAGCAGAATAAAGCAATCAACCGCATGACACTCGACATGATGGATGGATTAGCTGAGCAGGGTTACATTGACATTACCCAGGAAGAGCTTCTCCAGGATCCCAAACTGTTACAGGAAGTTCTCGGACACATTAGCAGCATTTATGCCGATCTTCGTGGCAAGGTGGCTGAATACTCCGATGACTTGCGTGAATTAAATATGCGGACCTATCACCAAGTCGCCTCGACGATTCCATCAATTGAAGCCCGGCACTTCCGCAACACTTTTTATCGCGGCACCTATCCACGATTGGGATTAATTGTGGCTCACTCGGAAGGTGACTGGATGGCAAAAGCGTTACTGCTTGACACATTAACTTCAGAACAACGCGACTTGTTACGAACCACATCTGATGATTATCAGCATCAACTCGACCTCTTGCTCGCAACGGGAATCACAAGTGTGGAAAATTTCTGGGCTAACTTCTCTCCCTTTGAGATTAATCAGGAAGCAGCCGACCAATTGGCATCTGATATAAGCGAACTTCAAACGAGGGCGAATGAAATCAATGAAAAAATGGAACTCGCGGTTGAGCAACAGTTCGGAGCTGAGGCTGTAGCTCAAATCCGTCATGAAGTTGCCGAGATGGGAAATAAGACAACAACTCCAGTTGCCGTGGAAAGTAACAACGCTCTTGAAGAAGATGCGATGTACGATGTCATACAATCATATCCATTCAGCGGCGACCGGTTCCTCCCCCAACGGATCAATCGTCGAGATATCAAGCGATTCACACAGCAAATGCAGCTCGAAGGTGATATGAGCAAAGTGCTCGATGTGTTGCACACAGATTATCTTGAGCGCATGAGCAGTCTGGAAATTCTCGATCAGCTCAGAGATGCACGTAATGAAGCGCGTGTTGGATCCGGTTCAGAACAGCCCTCGAA
>JANQEQ010000070.1 GCA_028278245.1 Phycisphaerales bacterium
TCTTTTGTACACAGATCCATTCGGCGACAAAATGTGTGCAGGATGTGGCGCAGATCCTTGGTTTTCACCAGAACCTGATCCTCGCCGGCTGGTGCCTGAATACGAAATCTTTCCGGGAGTAACCAACGACATTCCGACTCGATATCTGTGTCGACTTGATTCTGGAAGTGGTACTATTGTCATTCCTGGTACCTGTGGTGAGTCAAATGCTCCCAAAATCTGTGACGCATTCAATGATCCGTTCGTGCAAGCGCTTCTTGACGAACTTAGGGAACTAGGCTGTAGAAAGCCAAAAATCAAATGTGAGGATTGTGTCAAATCTGGGAATGATAACAGAGCAGACTGTTATCCGACCCACAGTACCATTACTCTGTGTATAAAGGGCCTTGGCGGAGAATTGTGGCCAAGGGATGTTCTTCCTACAATAATTCACGAATTGACCCACGTGCTCCAGTGTTGCAGAGAAGGCTGGTTCCATTACAACTTGGGAGCTTCACAAAAGGATCTTCTGTGCGCAGAGCTCGAAGCTATATGCAATGAACCTGATCGCAGAAATGAATGTGAAGATGGCGACTTCACTGGCGCATGCTCTATTGCATGCGGCGATTCGAGATTCGAAGATTGGGACGATTGCTACGATTGGTGTATTGCTAATCACATCCATTGCGAAGATGGAACCTACAACCCACCACCTCCGCCAGCACCTCTTAGTCCCTTTCTTTAAGTATGTTGATTCATGACGGCACATCCCGTACATCTGTGCACGCACGCGCAGCAAAGCGACGGAGTTGTGCATTACGTACGACAAGAGGGTGGTTGGGGACTATGCTTTTCTTTATAGTGCTTGGTGCGATGATTTCCATCGGCACCAGTTGGGCATCGGCACTGATAAATGCTCCGTTCTATCGAAAGGCATCAGCCCCACGCGATGACAACGCGCAGAATAGTACGTGGCGATTGATAGAAAGTCAGACGATTGATGGGGGAGTAGAGGTTGCCATACGAGTGACGTCGCACGACGGAGCAACGACGGTCAATACGAGCGGATGGGCACAATCAATGGAGTATATGCGTGACCACCCGAGCGAGCGATGGAAGTGGATAGTCCCGCTACTAAAGTCTGATTTGAAAACTTATCCTATTGACTCAATTAGCGAAACTCACATCACAGCGAGAGGGTGGCCAGCTATTTGCATGGCAGAAAGTGTAGTAAGTGTAAGAGATGCGGGTGGAGATATAACACGACTGATCCATGGTGGTATCACGGCAGATCGGAAGATGGGGAGATTGCGCATTATTCCACTCCGACCGTTATGGTTTGGATTGGTTATGAACACTAGCTTTTACAGCACATGCATTCTGGGAATTGTGGTTCTAGTAAGATATATTAGATCACGTCGTCGAGAGCGCAGGGGATGTTGTAAGAAATGCGGATATCAGGTAGGTATGAATGTGGCAAGTGGCTGTCCTGAATGCGGATGGAATCGGCCGGAGAATGGGCAGCAGGCCGGATCACAGTTGCACTCATGATCAATATCTGAGCTATTGCAACACTCGCTTTGTAATCTGAATGAATCGTATCTTGGGGCGATGCGGGGAGCCGTGGCGTCCCTGATGTATCAATGATGGTGACGACGATCGATGATGATTTTGATGATGCGGTGCCGAGCTTCCCGATGACGTACGACTCGATGACCGGATAGAGCCGCGAGCCCAGCAATGCGTCCAAAGCCACAGCTCATCGGGCGTTCGGTGGTGATGCTGCGTGGGTTCGCATCGCCC
>JANQEQ010000071.1 GCA_028278245.1 Phycisphaerales bacterium
CCATCCCAGGCAGGCAACCGGTGATAATCAGACGAGATTTTTCATAATGTTTTCCGGTCTCTTTCGTAGAGGGTGTTGGAGGCCGAGTATGCCCACCCCCCGCCCCCCCACACGGACTCACCTGCAATGTTGTATCTGGCTGAGAAGTCGGATGCGGGTAGAGTCTCCGCAGAGCTCGTCGGATTGCATGACGGCTCTTGGCAGCAGCGGGGGTGGTAATACAACAGGTGTGGACGACCTCCAGATCAGCCTGTTGGCCGGGATTCGCCCGCTGGAAACCGCGCTGTTGAAGCACGGATTCCAGGTCACGCAATTCGGCGTGATTGACTCGGCAACCCAGGGTTGTGATTCGATAGGTCGTGCCTGCCACGGAATCGATCCTCATTTAGCTGCAAGTTCAGCCTTCGTCTCACTATCTTGGCATTCCCTCATGCGTCAGTCCATGCTAATCTGCTCGATTCTCCCCGTCAGCACGCATGGCGGGATATGTCTCCATGTAATACGCGGATTGGCAAGAATGATCCGAAACAGCCGTGGTTGGTGTATGATCAGCAATAACTGGGACGCACTGGTCCATCTGAAAGGCATTGAGGCCAATACAGATGCAGCTTTGATCCCAATCCGGATGTCGCAGATGTAGGAGTTTTCATCGCTATGGCCCATCCAAAAGCCGCTTGGGGGATTGAAATCGGTGCCCATGCCATCAAAGCCATTCGCCTGGAACGTGAAGGCAGTGAGGTGGCTGTATCCGATTTTGCTGTGATCCCCCACAAAAAAGTTCTCACCACACCTGACCTCGATCAGGATGAACTGGTTCGTTTGAGCCTGGGACAGTTCATCAGCCAGAAGTCACTGGAAGGTGAACATCTGGTGATGAGCGTGCCCGGTCATGCAGCCTTTGCCCGCTTTGCCAAGCTGCCTCCGGTCGAGCCGAAAAAGATCCCGGACATCGTGAAGTTCGAAGCGGTGCAGCAGATCCCGTTTCCCATCGATGAGGTGGAGTGGGATTACCAGACCTTCGCTTCAGACGATTCTCCGGAAGTTGAAGTCGGCATATTTGCCATCACCCGCGAACGCGTCAAACAACGTCTCGGACTCTATGGCGAAATTGGCGTGACACCCGAATCACTCACCCTCAGTCCGCTGGCTGTCTACAACGCCATCGTTCACGACTACAACCTGGAATCAACCGAGACTGGTCCGCTGGTGTTCCTCGATATTGGCACGCAGGCGACTGATGTGATTGTGGTTGAACCCACCCGTTGCTGGATTCGCACCTTCCCACTGGGAGGGACACACTTCACCGAGGCCATCGCCAGCGCATTCAAACTGAGTTATTCCAAAGCTGACAAGCTCAAGAGAGAGGCTGCTACCAGCAAGTACGCCAAACAGATCATGCAGGCAATGAGACCGGTGTTCAGCGATCTTCTCCAGGATCTGCAACGATCTATCGGATACTACAACAACCTCCACCGGGATAACGAACTGACCTCGATGGTCGGGATCGGCTCGACATTCAAGATCCCTGGATTGCGGAAATTCCTCGGCCAGCAACTCCAGATTAACGTCATTCGCCTTGATGAGTTCAAACGTATTCATGTGACCGGTCGTGAAGCAGCCTCATTCTCCGAAAGTACAGTGAATATGGCTACGGCTTACGGTTTGGCGCTTCAGGGAGTCGGGATGGCACGCATCAGTGCGAACCTTGTACCGTTGAAAGCACTACGCGATCAGATGTGGCATTCCAAGACCAAGTGGTTTGCCGCCGCAGCTGCAATTGTGATTGTTGGAGCAGCAATGTCGCTTTATCGCCCACTCACCGATCGTGGTGCACTGGAAGCGGGAAGCGGTCCTCCGATTGTCGATGAAGTGTTGGCCGACGGTAAACGGTTAAAGCAGCAATTCAATGCCATTCAGGGGAGTAGTGAAGTCGGTTATGCTACAAATAACGTTCGTAATTTATTCGATGATCGAACTATATGGCCGTACCTCGTCAGCGATGTCTCTTCTGCGCTTCATTCAACTCAACCCCAACCCGAACTCTTCACCGGTAATGAAGAGAAAATTCTCAAAATAGATCCCAAGGATAGACGCCTCGTGCAGTTGGATAAGCTGACGGGTCAATACGTGCCACCCGCTACAGCACAGGAGACACGCAGAATCCAGGTTCGCATGGAAGTGCAACTGAGTCACGAACAATGGGATGTCTTCCTCAACGACACCGTTGCCAGCTGGTTGCGCGACCACGCTGAGCCGGAAGGTGAACGTGGATCAGTTCCCTATCGCATACTCAACGTGAAGATCAATCCCAGCGAAGTGCAGTTTATCGATGTCACTGCCGAGGGAGATGTTGTTGGTGCATCTTCTCCAGTAAGACCGCCAAGTGGATCACCATCAGGACCCAAACCACCTTCAGGTCGTCCTCCCGGCCCGGCAACTGGTGGTGGAGGCGGTGGCGGTGGTTCTGGCTCAGGAATGGGCGCGGGACCGGGAGCGGGTATGGGTGCTGGACCGGGAGGTGGAGGTTCAAAGCCCCAACGTCCCAAGCGTCCGCCCAGACAAGTACCCGGATCAGGATTGGGAGGTGGTTTAGGAGGGGGAACTGGTAGCCCTGGAATGGGACCCGGTGGTGGTGGTGGCGGCACGGGGAAACCTACCTCGCCCAGTTCACCGACGGGTACAGGATCAGGATTTGGAAAGCCTGAACGTCCAGGTTCCGGCTCACCAGGATCTCCCATCGAGCCTGAAATCGTCGATGTCAATGCGGTTGCTCCTCTCCCAAGTAAACCGAAATTTTATCCCACCGATTCACGGTATTATCGCGTACCGATTACCTTTGAGATTGAACTCATCGATCCGTCAGCAGCAGCGCGCTCTGTCAGCACTGCCTGGGTTGATGTTCTGCAGGAGGGCGAAACGTCATGATGCACCTCGTACTTGATTGGATCAAAGCAAATATCCTGACGGTTGTATTCGTCCTGCTGATGGTGATTGCACTGGTAGGTCTTCCCATTGTGTCCGGCAAGATGAATGCCGCAATTCGGGATGTTGTTGATGAGCGGGCCGGCAAAATCTCCGAATTGAACAGCCTCTCCCGAACATCAATCACCGTTCCTGCCTCTAACGGCGAACCATCCCGTCAGGAAAATATCCTGGTCAATCAGCAGTTTATCGATCGCCTCCGTGAAGTCACCGATATTCAGCGTGATGATGCGCAACTTGTCTATCAGCGTGCACTCAGTCACAACCAGGGTACGCATACCGTGCTTCTGCCTGAACTTTTTCCTGAACCGCCTGAGTATCAGAAAGAAATTCTTCCCAAGCAGTTCCATGAAAAACTCATGGAAGCTTATGACACGCTGATGACGGATGTGAATGCAGGTTCTTCCCCGAGCCACGAAACGCTGAGTGAAAGCATTACCCGCCACCGCGCTCAATTCCTTACCAATGAGTTGGCTAAGGATAGTGTGAATGAACTCACTGAAGATCAACTTAAGTTACTCACCGAAGAGTTAACCAATGCACGTCTTCAATACTGCATTGATGCTGCGGGTAGCGTGGGTTTCTTCGCCTCACTGGATACCATGACAATCCCGTTTTGGGATCAAACACGCCTGCCGTCGCTGGTGGAGATGTACGACTGGCAGTGGCAATACTGGATTCAGTCCGATCTCCTGAAAGCATTGGCTGCTGCCAACGAAGGCTCAGGTTCTGTTCTCAAAGCGCCTGTGAAACGTGTCTTATGGATGGTCATTGGTGAAGATGGAGCACTTGCATCAGCCGGTTCCAGTGCAGGATCTCCCGGTGCCGGGACGGGAGCAGGATTCGGATCATCAGGCGGAGGCGGCGGGAGAGGAGGTGGCTCAACCTCTTCGACTCCCGTGGCTGATACTCCCAAAGGTGATCCCGTTCCTCCCAATCCAAATGTTAATACACCGCGCGATTACTCTCTGTCACTTACCGGTCGAAATACGAACCCGCTCTACGATGTTCGATATGTCACGCTCCACCTTATAGTTGATGAAGCAAAGTTACCTCGTGTACTCGACGCATTGGCGAAACAGAATTTCATCAGTATTATGAATCTGGAATTGGAGACAATCGATCCGTATGAACACCTCTACAATGGCTATTACTACGGTAATGGCACATTTGCATTGTTGAAGTTGGAATTGGAAACAGTGTGGTTCCGTGAGTGGACTGCGCCTTCCATGCCCTACGCTCTTCGGCAATCCAAAGGTATTAAATCGCAAACAGTGGGGGAAGGGGAGTCGTGATGGTACAACATCCCCTCACGTTTTCTTTGAGTATTTTTCAATCTCCTACGTTTGATTTATCCCGGCAAGAATCATGAAAACCAAAGGCATCACAATTTGGGAACAGTATCTGGAATACATCGTACTCGGTGTGGCAATAGTTGTTTTTCTCTTCTTCGCTGCACGACAGTTCATAGGCAATCCCAATGCCGTCGAAAAAACAGGCGAGGTTTATACGCCTTCTAATGTCGATGAAAAACTCTTAGACAAGGCAAATGCGCTCGTGCCTCGTCTGGAGCCGGATTCTCCCTCGCCGATCGATTTGCCTGAGCCGGAACGGGTCTCGGAACAAATCGATGATCTGCTGGCTGCAAATATCAGCCCTAGCGATCACCTGCAACCAATGAACCTGCCTCTTCCGTTCCGTGATGTGGGTGTTGAAGGAGCAGTGCAACAATATTATGTTCCCCAGATCCCGACTCCCTTCTCAGTTCTCACCCGTCAATATTCTGATGCGCTTGATGAATCAATCGTGGCGCAAATACTGGATCTCCAGGAGCAGTTTCCCTCGGCACCTCATGACGTAACGTGGATTACCGCAGCTGCATCATTCGATGCCAGCTCGATGCTTGTAGAACTGGGGAAGGATAACCCGGAGAAAGAATTCACTGCAATCCCAGCCACTTGGTACAACGGCGTCAAAATCATTGATATCTCAATTGAACGCCAGGAACGCATCAATAACGAATGGACTAATTTGAAAACGTTGGATGTACTTCCGGAACAGTTTTCTTTCCGTCATTGGATGACTGATAAGGTTAATACATCAGATCGTGATTCGATACTTATGCAACTGAACCAACCCGGTGCGCAACGCCAGATTGTTCAACCGGAATTTTATCCCACAATCAACCAGAGCTGGTCGCCTCCCGAAGCTTACCTGGATGAAAACATCGATGAAGATGATATGACTGAAGAGCAGGTGAAGATTAACAGCCTCCGACGTCAACTTTCAAAAAGAAACGATGAACGTAATCGCACCTTCGTCATACTTGAAGAATTGGGTGGACCGCTAAATCCCCCAGACTCTCCCAGGCAACCCCCAAGTGGCGGAAGTGGTGGTAGCGGTGGCAGCGGCAGCGGTGGCCGTGGAGTACCTGGAGGTGGTATCGGAGGAGGTCTGGGTCCCGGTGGTCCCGGTGGTGGTACTGCCGGCGGCGGTGGGAGTCCTGAGGATAAAGAAAAGAAAAACGCAGCTCAAATCCGCTATACACGTAAACTTAACCGCATTGATGAACTGATCGAGAAAATCAAAAATCAACTCGCAGAGTTGCTGGGTGAATCCGAAGAATCAGAAGATACTCAGGAAGATCTTCAACAAGACGATTTTATGAAATCAACCATTCAGGTTTGGGGGCACGATCTGGAAGTTTCCCCCGGCAGCATCTATCGCTATCGCTTCACCGTCGAGCTTGCCAATCCATTCTTTGGCCGCCGTATACATCTGGTTGACTCACAAAATGAACTGGCAAAAGATCTCACTCTCAAATCCCCTCCCAGTGAGTGGTCTCAACCCATCATGGCGCGACCACCCGTGCGCGTGTTCGTCACCACCGCTGCTGCCAGCAGCCAGAAAGCCGAAGGGCAACTCGGTCTGGGGCAAAGTAGTATCGAGGTATTCAAATTCTATCAGGGACGATGGTGGCGCGATTCGTTCAGCGTTCAACCGGGTGATTGTGTCGGCCAGGTTCGATCCATCCGCCGTCGTGGCGAAAATGACCAACGACCTGAGGAAGTCGACTACAGTACCGATTGGTTTGTCCTGGACATTATTGATGATCCACAAGCTGGCTCTGATCAGAACAAAGGACGACAAGCCATCGTTCTCCTGCAAAACCTCGTAGACGGCAGCATCACCCGACACGATCCCCGAAGAGAGGCTATCGATCCGGATCGGCAGGATCTCAAGGATGCTGTGGAATTAGCTGATTTCCAGGGCTAACAAGCCGTCATTTCTTATCATTCTCTCTGCGACTCATTGAGTCGACGCTATTAACATGCATGTGCTGTGTCGAAATCAATAGCCGCATGTAGAAACCCGCAGGCATAATGTTGATTGTGAATTTACAATAGCTACTCGTTATTTACACCTGGAGCAGAACGCGTTGTTTCGTGGGAATGTGTGGGGGAGTGGTGTGTGGGGGGGGTGTTGCGATGTGATGCGATTTCGTTCACCGCTTTGATAGCTGTTGCGATCTGCTCTTCTGTCGTCATCGGTCCAAGCGAAAGTCGCACTGTCCCGCGCGGCGCTGTGCCGTGATGTTCGTGAATCAGCGGAGCGCACTGCAAGCCGGTTCTTGTTTGAATGTCATACTCCACATCGAGGAACGTCCCAACATCAGATGGATCGTACCGATCGACCGTGATCGAAAGTGTCGCGACTCGCTTCCCCGGTTCTAGACAACGTGTCCCATGGATGTTGATCCCCGGCGTGTCGGCTACACCTTCCTGCAGCATACCCAGCAGATTCAACTCATGCAGGTACATTTTCTCCATGCCCTGCTCTTCGATCCAGTCAATGCCTGCCGATAATCCTGCAATCCCCGCAAGATTCTGTGTACCCGCTTCGAGTCGATACGGATATTCCTCCAGGTGATAGGGATACGCACTTCGAACACCCGTCCCACCAAAAAGTGTAATGCGAATCTCTGCATCATCCGCCACGCAAATACCCCCGGTACCGGTCGGCCCGAACAAACACTTATGACCGGTGAATGCAAGAAAACTGATGTTACTCTCGACCATATCAATTGGCAGTATTCCTGCCGTCTGGGCTGAATCGATTGCAAAAGGAACACCGTGACCCTTACAGACTGCTCCAATCGCAGTGATATCCTGCACCACTCCGGTCACGTTCGATGCGTGATTCACCAGCACAAGCTTCGTGTTGGATTTGATTGCTTGATCGACATCCGCAGGATCGATATACCCCTCCTCATCCGGCGTGAGAAAAGTCGCCTCCACTCCATCATCGCGCACACGATGATTGATCGGCCGAATCGCCGAATTGTGCTCGACCTTCGTTGTCACCACATGATCGCCTCGGCTCAGCATACCATTGATGATGAGGTTCAAACTCATCGTGGCATTGAGTGTAAAGATGAGCCGATTCGGATCTTTGTCCTTTCCTTCCTCGTGGAGTTTCCTATTGAAGAGTCGGCTGAGTTGCTGCCGCGTGCTGTGGATCATCTCCTCAGCTTCAAGCCCCAGATCACACCCGGTCCGCCCCGGATTGACCCCACAGCGGGCATAAAACTCACGAACCCGGTCATGCATCAGTTCCGGTTTGGGGTAGCTCGTTGCCGCGTTGTCAAGGTAGATCAGATCCTGCATAGCTCATCCTCTGAAAAGTGGAGTAATCTGTCATTGTAATCGCTGAGTAGCCCCCAGAACAGTAAAAATCAGATTCCATGTTCGCCCGCGTCTTTCATCATCAATCAATCGACAATAGCTACGGGTGGAAACCCGCAGGCAATAACCGGATGGCACGTTTGTTAGTAGGGTGGGTCGAGCGCAGCGATACCCACCATTGCTTCATCTTTCACGAGCCGCGTTATGACGAAGTGATCTTCTTCTTATTCCTCTCCCTTGGGGGAGAGGGTAGGGTGAGGGGGACTCTTCATTTTCGCGTACCGGGTGGCACGGGTAGGACGAAGTCATGCCCGTGATTCAATTGACGCATGCAGGGTTCGCTATACGAACGATCTTTTCTTCTACGAGCCGCGACCGTGAGGGAGCGGGTAATACGTCAATGCAAATTTATCTGCCGAACATCTCTCACACGCAATATCCTCAAAACATGCAATTTTCTCTTTTCAATCATACATTTTGATCCTCCAGGACGATCAGACTGTTATTCATCATCATTCGTCATTTCAATCACCTTTCGAATTCACTGTTCAACGATGACACTAAACAACAAATTCCTGATCCTCCTGCTGCTGATCCCCCTGGGTTGTTCCACACCGGATCAATCAATCGAATTGCCTTTTATCGACACTTCTTCCCACGCATCCGTCATTACTTCCCAGTCACACATCATCGGAACGTCTGTCCAAGGGCGTCCCATCGAGTGTCATACCCTCGGCCACGGCTCCCCAACCATTCTCTTCCTCGCCGGCATCCACGGTGACGAAGCGGCCGGCGTCCCTCTCCTTCATCGACTTCACCAGGAACTTCTCGACGATCCCTCTTTGCTTCACGATCGACGAGTAGTCATTGCCCCCAATACCAATCCCGATGCCGTCGCTCATAACCGCCGCACCAACATGCGTGGCGTGGATATCAATCGCAACTTCCCTGCGCGCAACCACCGTTCGCACACCCGCCACGGTGAGCAGCCGCTGAGTGAACCGGAAAGCCGCGCTCTCTTTGATCTCATCAATCTGGAACAACCAAGTGTGATCGTCACCCTGCACCAGCCCATCGCGTGTGTGGATTACGATGGCCCCGCTCGTGAACTCGCCCAGCACATCTCCGACCTGAGCGGATTACCCGTGAGAAAACTTGGCGCCCGTCCCGGTTCGCTCGGCTCCTGGGCCGGCGTCGATCAACAAATCGCCGTCATCACGCTCGAACTCCCCGGCCAAGCCTCACACATCACAGACGAAATCCTCTGGCAAACCTACGGTCCCGCATTACTCAGCGCCATTTGCGATTGAGTCTCGTCGCTTCTGCACCATCACGATTGCGATGACGTAAATGCACGCCAGTGAGATCATGATCCCGCTTCCCCACCACGAGACCGCGCTCAAATACATATCATCCGAACCGTCTGTCGCTATTAGATACACCCATTCATCCAATACCAGGCTAAGGCCGATGAACATCACCACCCGCGCCAGGTCCAACCAGCGTCTGCGACTGTTAATCAGCGCCAGCGGAATCGCTCCCAAGGTAAATAGCAGAATTCCCGTAAACAGATGAGGAATGTTGTACTGCCCGATATCGAAGTTCGTATACGGATTGAAAGATAAATACACCCGATGCGCCGCCGTAGGCACAATCAGGCACACAAGAAATAGAACCGTCCGCCAGGAATTTGATTTCATGGTGATATCTTACACGAACCGCCGCGACACCCACGAAGCGACGCGACTGGTCGCGTTCTTCTCTACTCCCACCCCGACTTGAACCACGAAATATCCACCTCGGTATCCAGCCGCAGGCGCATGATGAGTTGCGCTGCGTGATGCTGAATGTGTCGAATATTGTAGAGGTACAATTCCGCGCGTGAGATCTTGAGCCAGTAAAAACCGCAAGGCGTGTTGAGTGTTTCTTCCGTTTCTGCCGCGATAACCTGCAACGCCTTCTTATGACAGAACGCAGCATATTTGAGCATTGATTCACGATCGTACATGTTCTGTTGTTTGCGATCTTCCATCTCTTCATAGTCGCGGAAGATGTCAGGATTCTCGTGGTGAAAATCCTGTTGCTTGAGTTCTTCCGTGTTCAACCCGAGATAACAGTCCGCAAAGAAGAGGGTATGAAACGCTGCCTGGCAGAACGCAATATTCGCAATCGGTTGATCCCACACCTCCTGCGGGCAATCTTCAATGCACCGGTTCAACGTGCCCAGCGCCGCTTCAAACTGCATCGCTACCAACGTTTTGAATTCTTCGACCATTACCGCGTCCTTTTACGCTGTGATGACTCACAATGCCCATTGATTGTCATTGAGCAATCAGCATGCAATGATAACAGGACATGATGGGTGGGTAGTGTTGGGGGCAGTAGCTGCGACTCAACGAGCCACAAGATTGTGTGAAAGGTGGGGGGATAATCAGGTGGTTGCTCCGTCATTCCTGCGGAGGCAGGAATCCATAAGATGTTCGTACATCATTCACACTGCGACTGGATACCCGTTTTCACGGGTATGACGATGGGTGCGTGCGGGTGTAGAGAGGAGAATGTTCAGGCGTGGGGGAGTGTGTGGGGTGGTAAAATGGTGAAATCGGGCCAAAAAAACCCCTCTGGTGAGTTGACAGGGCCGATAGGAGAGGTATTCTACTGGGCCGCACTACGGAGCGGGTATTTTTATCCGTACGCCGTCCTGATCCGTCGGGACGGGGCTCTTTGGCAAGTTCATAGATCGAAGTCGAATGCTGCACGCAGGCTGGTCCCCAACCAGTTGTAGGTGCAGCATGCCGAGAATCGAGATCGTACTGAGGTTATTGCACGGATTCTTGATCTGTGTAGTAATCGTAAGTTGATGTAGGCACGTTGATGCGAGGCCGATGCTGTTTCAGTGATCGGGATCGGGTCGGCGTGACCAAATCGATAAGGGCATACGGTGGATGTCTTGGCGTTGAGAGGCGATGAAGGACGTGGTTACCTGCGATAAGCCTCGGGAAGCTGGAAGCAAGCGTTGATCCGAGGATTTCCGAATGGGGAAACCCGGCCGTTTTTTAACGGTCACCTGCACCTGAATGCATAGGGTGTAGGAGCGAACCCGGCGAACTGAAACATCTCAGTAACCGGAGGAACAGAAAGCAAACGCGATTCCGTAAGTAGCGGCGAGCGAAAACGGAACAGCCCAAACCGGGCTTCGGCCCGGGGTTGTGGGCGCCGATATGGTCAATCAATCTGACAACGAATCGTTCTGGAAAGTTCTACCACAGAAGGTGACAGTCCTGTAGTTGTTCGATCGTGCGACCTAGGCGTTCCAGAGTAGCACGGAGCTCGTGGAACTCTGTGTGAACCCGGAGGGTCCACCCTCCAAGGCTAAATACTCCTCAACGACCGATAGTGAACCAGTAAGGCGACTGAATGATGAAAAGCACCCCGATAAGGGGAGTGAAAAGTACCTGAAACCGTATGCTTACAAGCTGTGGAAGCCCTTCGGGGTGACCGCGTGCCTTTTGCATAATGAGCCGACGAGTTACTCTCTATGGCAAGGTTAAGCTGTATCCCAGCGTAGCCGAAGGGAAACCGAGTCTTAAACGGGCGCCGAGTCGTAGGGAGTAGACGCGAAACCGAGTGATCTACCCATGGGCAGGTTGAAGGTGGGGTAACACCCGCTGGAGGACCGAACGCACCAACGTTGAAAAGTTGGGCGATGACCTGTGGGGAGGAGTAAAAGTCTAATCATACTCGGAGATATCTCGTTCTCCTCGAAATAGCTTTAGGGCTAGCCTCGCGTTATACCCTCAGGGGGTAGAGCGACTGGATGGGGCTGGGGGGCCACAAGCCTACCCACTCCAACCAAACTCCGAATACCTGAGGACTCTATCGCGGGAGTCAGTCTACGGGAGATAATTTCCGTGGTCGAAAGGGAAACAGCCCAGATCGTCAGTTAAGGCCCCTGAACAAACCTTAGTTACAAAGGTAGTTGGATTGCCGTGACAGCCAGGATGTTGGCTTAGAAGCAGCCACCATTTAAAGAGTGCGTAACAGCTCACTGGTCGAGGAATCCA
>JANQEQ010000159.1 GCA_028278245.1 Phycisphaerales bacterium
CGCTCGTGACCGAGAAGCTCGAGCAGCGCCTCGACGAGGTGCCCGAGATCAAGACGCTCGACTCGACCTCGCGCCTGGGGCTCTCGGTGATCAGCCAACGCAAGCACCCTCCAATGATGATTTTGATAATGCTGCTCTAATTGACCCACTGCCATTCACGGATTCTTTAGACATCACGTACGCGACGACTGCAGATGATGATCCTTCGCTTTCGTGTGCTGGCAATCCTAAGGTGCAGTCGGTGTGGTATGTGTTCACGCCATCGACAAATGGGGAGATCAATATCAGTACGAATGGCAGCAATTACGAAACGGTGACTGGAGTTTGGTCAGGTGTGCGTGGTTCATTAACCGAACATGCTTGTAATTATGTGACCCCCTTCAGTGTTCCGGTCGTGGATGGCACGACTTATTACATCGAAGTGGCGGCCTGGGACGCACCGGGCAATCCGCGCACGCTAAATCTGTCCATAGACTTCACTGCTACCGGTCCATATCCGCTCATTGAGGAATTCGATTCGGACGCCCTTTTCACTACAACAGAACCCACCCGGATCTATATCGAAAACGGCAAAGTAGTGTGGGACTTGACACAAACACTGCCAAATAACCAATTCATCTTTCGAGACATTCCTGAATTCGAGGGCAATTTCCGTCTCACCGTCTTGGGACAGATCGATTCACATGCGGGTAACCATCACGTTGACATCGGCATCGGCGATGATGTGCTCAGCGGACCTTCGATAAGCATTGGATATTACGGAACCGGTTGCGCTACCCAAGGATACTACGTTGGTGCGAGGCGCGTTTCCCTCTCCGCTGGAGAATCAGGTTGTTCCTTCTTTGGAAACTGGTTGTGGATCAGTCAATCGACTCCTTATGTAGCAACACTCACTGTTGAAAACGGCTTGGTGACACTCGATGTCCCTGGCGTAGGAAGTGACTCTGGGACCAGTAGTTACACAGGTGTTTTTGACACGTTATGGATTGGTGGCGAGGGAGGTAGCAATTTCCCAGGTGCTGCAGGAACGATTGAATATGTGATTATTGAATCTCTGGGTCCCTCGGTGCAGAATGATGATTTTGATAATGCTATTAGTATTGCGAGCACACCATTCACGGATACCTTAGAGATCACGCATGCTACCACCGCTGTGGATGACCCCGTACTCTCTTGTGCTGGGAATCAAAAGGTGCAATCCGTCTGGTATTC
>JANQEQ010000063.1 GCA_028278245.1 Phycisphaerales bacterium
GAGGCATGCTGTCAGTCTCCGGAATTTTGCTACGAAGGCGAATGTACGGCCTGCGAAAATATATTCTGTAACGGAGCGTGCTGCGATCCGGGAGAGATCTGTCACGACGGTCAATGTTGTGATGATGGCCGGATCTGTGGCTCAATCTGCTGCGAGTCCGGTTTTCTCTGTGAACTTGAACAATGCCGTCGGGACTGCGGCGACCTGGTTCGGTGTGGTGAAATCGATCTGTGCTGCAGAGAAGATCAAATCTGTTATTTCGGCGTCTGTACGAACCCTGGTGGTCCCTGTTCCTCCTCGAGCCAATGCGAGCCGGAAGAATACTGCGATCAGGAGCTTGGCCTTTGTCTTCCAAGGTCTGAAATCAATGACTGTGAATACATTCCTGATGTCATCGAGGGAGAATTTAACCGTCCGGTGCTGAGTTGGGAGTGGCGTGGTGGCGACGTTATTGTTACGCCAGTCGTTGGGAATCTCAACGATGACAACGGTGATGGCTGGATCGATGAGAATGATATCCCTGATATTGTTGTAAACGCTTTTGACATCGAAAGTTTGAGGGGTTGGGATGGTAGTCTTTTCCGATACTACACAGATGGAACGATTATTGTCCTCAGCGGTGATACTGGCGCTGAAATGCTCAGGCTCGATGATTACATCGTCGATGGCTTTACCGTTCCTGCAATTGGAGATGTCGATAGTGATGGAATGCCCGAAATAATTGCCTGTCATCCTTATGACCAAAAAGGGATATATGTCTTTAGTCACGATGGGACACTCGAACAGAGTCACTCCCTGGAATGGACAAGTCGGACGTCACCGGCAATTACTGATCTTGAGGGAGATGGAAAGGTTGAAATCGTCGTGGGTTACCACATCATTTCCGACGGTGCCGTAAAATGTACGGCCCGTGATCTCGGCATCAGTGACACAGCGACGGTGCCAATCGATATTGATGGCGACGGAACACTTGAAGTTGTGGGTGGTCGGGCGGCTATGGATTCGGGCTGCAATCTAATTTGGATCGATGAGAGTCTCTGTGATGGCCATCCTGCGATCGCTGATTTTGACCTTGATGGGACCCCGGAAATTGTCGTTGGCTCCGATCGACTGTATATCCTGAATGCCGAAGATGGCTCATTAATCCACACACGAGAAATTCTCGGAGGTGGAGGGTACAGAGAGCCACGCTGCGCCTATTCCTTTTCTCCAGCGATCTCTGACTTCGATGGAGACGGCGTTCCGGAAATTGCTCTGCCCGGCCATGATAATTTTGCGATTTATGATATGGATTGCCTTCCCGGAGGAGGTGTTGGCGAGTGCCTTTCAGGCTCCGAAGATATGATCGTCTGGTCA
>JANQEQ010000095.1 GCA_028278245.1 Phycisphaerales bacterium
GTCAATGCGGCCACCCAGGCCCGCCCCGAAGCCACCATCGAAGGTGTCACCGTGCAGAAGATGTTCAATACGAACGACGGTGTGGAACTCATCCTCGGCGCGAAAAAGGATCCTGTGTTCGGCTCGGTCATCATGGTTGGTTCCGGCGGCGTCACTGCTGAGCTGTACGAAGATCGCGCCTTGGGATTGCCACCCCTCAATGAACGCCTCGCGCGGCGCATGTTCGAGTCCCTGCAGATCTGCCCGCTACTCAAGGGCTTCCGGGGCAAGCCGGGTATGAACATCGACAAGCTCATCGAAATCCTCATGCGCCTGTCCTACCTCGTGGCGGATTACCCCGAGATCGAGGAGTTGGACATCAATCCACTGCTCGTGACGCCGGACGAAGTATGCGCCCTGGATGCGAGGGTGATTATCAACCGTGACATTGCCGAGCACGAGCACAAGCCGTTCTCGCACCTGGCGATTCCCCCGTATCCCGAGCACTACAAGCGGAAGGCGAAGCTGCGCGACGGCAGTCCCGCCGTTCTTCGACCCATCAAGCCGGAAGACGAGCCGATGTGGCACGACCTGCTCGCGTCCTGCTCGCCAGAGTCCATCCGCGGTCGATTCAGCCATCTCTTCAGTGGTACCACACACGCGATGGCGGCGCGTTACTGCTTCAACGACTACGATCGTGAGATGGGTATCGTCGCCGAAATTGGGGAGGATGATGACCGCAAACTCATCGGCGTAGGACGCCTCATTGCTGATGCCGACCACGATACAGCTGAATATGCCGTGCTCATCGGCGATCCCTGGCAGAACCAGGGCGTCGGGCGTCTGCTCACCGAATATTGTGTCGAGATCGCCCGTGACTGGCAGCTCAACCGTATCGTCGCCATCACGACCCCACAAAACGCGCGCATGATTGCTATCTTTGAGGCTCTGGGTTTTGCGGTAGATCGCCAACTCGAGGACGACATCGTGACGGTGACGCGCGAAGTAGGGTCCACGGCTTCGCCGGTGTCTTGAGGCCATACGATCTCATTATTCAACGGTTCTCTAACTCATCGATAGATAAAACCACACACGGGGTGAAGCCGGTTTCGACCTTTCGCCCCGGGTTTTTGTAATGGATACGGATTCATGACGAATGACATGAACCAATGGTTCAGCTTCATTCAGATGATTGGATCCGTACAGTGATCAATTGCGCTTCACCTTTTACCGTGAATGTCATAAACGACTTCTGTTCGTTGTAGCTGGCCTTGAGCCGTAGCCTTTCTCCCAAAGGCAATATTGCAGTCAAGTGATCATTGGTATCGAAACGTTCATCCTTTGAAGTCCCTTCAAAGAGTGTGCTCCCCGTATCGTCTAACACAGATACAGCTGCATTGCACCGCTTCCCGGTTGTTTCGTTGATCACACGGAATCGCACTCTGGCCATATTTAGAGGCAGTTGCTCAATGTTCGTGGTATAGCGATCAGTAATATCGACGGCGTAGGTGGAGCGATCAGCAGGTTGCCAACTCATGGGGAAAGTTATTGGTGTTTTCCTCCAGGTAACTGCATAGATCGCATGTTCAGGATCACTTCGGTATGCCCGTGCTGCGCGGTCGGTAAACCAGGCTTGGTTAAGTTCATCTCCAGTGGGTTCAGCTGCACCAGTGAAGTGCCAACCATCATCCCAGATTTCCACCCACGAATGGTTGCCGCTGCCATCTACCCACAAAGGTGTTCCTACAAACCTTGCGGGTACACCAACTGAACGACAGGCATTGATCAGCAGTATTGACAAACCGGTACAGGAAGCAAATCCCGAGTCGATGCTCTCGTAGGGGCTTTGATCTGCTCTTGCACACTGGGCAGAGTATTTCACGTTGATTAATGAGTAAATCTTACGATTCAGTATTACGGCTGCCTCACTGGGCGTTTTTGCATCAGCTACCAGTGGTGTGAATTTTCGGTGAAATTCAGCACGCCAACGGTCACGGCGCTCACTTACATTGGCATACGGTAATACGGAATCCAGGAATATATCCTCCGGTATACGGTTACCCCAAGGCGTGGCAAAGAACGCTTTGTACGCCAGTTCACAATTCTCCAGCAAATACTCAGAATTCAACGATTGAAGATCACGGTCAGGCATATGTGTAATGAGCCAACACATGCCCTTACGTTGATCCTCGGGCACACGATTGAGAGCGTCCTCGATCTGATCGCGGTTAGAACCTGCTCGTGCAAGCACCATCTCAATAGAATTGTCTTTGTCGTTGCCTTTTGAATCGCATCCTTCGTTCGCCATAACAGATTTGGCTTGAACCAGGATGAGCAGAGTCATCAGAATTATGAAACGATGACGCATTTGAATTTACTCCCAAAGCTATCTGTACTTTCAATTAGAGCGAAAGCAGGTATTCGATGAGATCTTCCAATTCTGATTCGCTCAATGTACTGGTGCCACCGTGCCAAATTTGAGAATTATGCTCGATTAATAAGGAACGCAGATCCGGTGCGCGTCCATCATAGAGGTAGGGTGCTGTCCGCCACACCTCAATCAGTGTGGGGGTATCCATTGGACGCGCTTTATCCTGCCCCTTTCCCAAACCCAGGTCATACTGTTTGAGATCAGTGAAGTATGGACCATTGTGACACTTGGAGCACTGTGCTTTGTGAAAAATGTCCCGGCCACGTTGTGCTGCCGGACTGAGTTCCCCATCAACGAGGTAAGGACTTGAAATCGGTTTGAGTGATCTCAGGTACTCATCGATCGCCTCCAGATCCACTTCGGGCCGAGTTGCAAATTGAATATGCCGGACTCCCGCGCGTACCGCAACCTCAGCGCTCGCGCGCACTCCCGTGATCATGGCGGGCGGAGTTTCGTGGGACAGCAGCAGGCTTTTCGTGTTCTTTGGATTGCCGAATCCGTCATTAAGGAGATCCCAGTTCAGCGCATCGGCTCGTACATCCGGGTGACAGCTTGAACAGCTTTGCCACTTCTGAAAACAGAGCCTCGCGTCGTGGAAGTAGATTTCGCCCAGTCTGACAGGATCAGGCTGGAGTGATGAACCCAAGGTTATGGTTTGTATAGATCGGTTTGGCGATTCGACATTCTGGGCATTCACGACGGAAATACTGTTCGAGAAATACTCCGTAACGACAACATCTTCCCCGGCAAACACCATCGACCTTGGACCATTCCCCGGCAACGCAATGCGTTCTCGAAATTCGGTAAGAAAAGACAGATCGTTACTTACGTCCATTCGTGCCTTATGATCCAGCTGATGGAGCTTGTTCATGAGAACAGGCAAGTTGATAAGGCTCACTTCGTGAGTCCCCGAATGTGTTACCGCAAGTACCTTCCCATCCCTGCTGCACGCCACGCCCCAGGGATTTGCTGCACCGAGGTCGATGTCGTCCAGGAGCACGGTCGCAAAATGGCACTGGTTCTTCACATCAATGATGCTCAGAGCATTGGTGTTCATCCACCCCCGAATCAGTTGAGTTGTGGGATTGTTGTATCGTGCAAGAATGTGAGTGCAAAATGCGTATTTTCCATCGTGAGAAAGGCAGATCTCACGTACCGATGTCGAACCGTTGGGCAGTTGAACGGTGGCTGTCACTGCCCGTTGCATGGTATCGACGAAAGTAATCTCCGCTGCGATTGTGCGTACATTTGCAGGACCACTTGGAAGATGCTGTGCCACAACTAATGTGCTGCCATCAGGAGTCAGTACCGCATCGATTGGTTCACGTCCAACCTTCACACTGCACATGATCTCTCCGGACAGGCAATCCAAGATCCGTATGAGATTCTCAAAACGGTTCAACACAAAGAGAAATTTCCCGTCAACTGACAACAACGGAGAACGAGGCATGTGCCCAGCGTTCATTGTCTGGAGCACTTTTCCGTTTGCAGTTTCGATGACATAAACTTCGCCTGCAGCAGAAAGGCTGGTCACGAAAAGCAAGCCATTTTGCAACATCAGATCACTTGCCGGCTGGGGCAGTGGGATCATACGGACAACCTGGCCGGAGCTTGTGTCAAGCACCACAATCTGTGCTGTTTGGTCCTGTGCCACGTAGACAGTTTTCCCATCACGATCAACGATCAGTGCTGTTGGCGAGGGATAGACCATCTCACCTGCAGAACATGCTGCGTGAGTAAAAACGAAAATGTTAACAAGAAGGCTGAGCAATGAACGGATCATGGAAACACCACCACGCGAAATCCTACGTTGTAGACCGGTTGATACTGACGATATCCCCACCGCCACGAGGAGCGCGCTATTTTTGGACGATCTCGCCATGAACCCCCGCGCACAACCTTAATTTCCGAATCGGCTGATGCGCTATCCCCGCTTGCAGGCATATACGGATAGGATTTGTAATCGGATTTCGTCCATTCACACACGTTCCCGTGCATGTCGTGGAGTCCCCATGGATTTGGTGCATACTGACCGACATCGCACATGAGGCGTTCACCGTCATCATAGCGAGCATCCTTGGGCAGATAATCCTGATACTCGTTGGGATTCTCGATCGGATGCGGATCAACGCCGGTGACTGCCAGTCGTTTCGTACTTACATCTGCCAGGTTTGCAAACATCGAAAAGTCCGTATCAAGGTCACCATAGAATAATGGTGAATCGGTCCCGGCACGGCATGCCCACTCCCACTGGGCTTCTGTCGGCAGCTCGCAACGTAATCCCGTTTCCTGAGATAGCCACTCGCAAAATGCGGTTGCCTGCTCCCATGTGATTCGGATCACGGGACGTTGAGGACCATGAGCCGGATAACCGGGTTTGGTGTGATCCTTATGTCGTTGATCGTGGTAACCGTTGAAGTGCGTAGGATCAAAGCGGCTGTACTGTTCACACGTTACTTCAACCGTTCCCATGTAGAACGGCTTATCAATATGCACAACTGAGCGTGGAGATTCATCTGGGTATCCACATGGTGATCCCATGATGAACTCACCAGTCGGGATGAGGACGAGATCAAGCGTTACGCTTTCGCCAAGGTCAAATTCAAGCTGTTCGGGCATATTCAGCGATGCTCGACGAGCCGTTGCTTCTTTCGCATCGAATGGCCACCCAGCTACCTCAAACGGGAATTCTTCGACCGGTTCCAACTCCATTGGTTCGATAAACAGCACCGGCTCATCATCCGTTACGACAATTTCTTCCGGGTCATCAGTTATCCCGGCATAGCGTGCCAGCATCTCGCAACGCCTTACGTGACCTTCGTGCGGTATCTTAGCGTGCTCACCCCATGTTCCGTGGTCCGGCACGTTCAAGTCTATCCATGTCACCAATCGGTCCCATGCTTCGTCATCAAGATCTACACCATGATGACCTTTACGGAGGATTTGAATCAACTCACTTGAATCTGCGTGAAATTCCATTGGCCTGAGCAGGTGATAGTCACTTTCCGGCCCGGGGCGACGAACATAGGGATGAAGCGCAAGATAGGACGGGGTGAAGTTCCTCCAGCCATTCTCCTCTTTGCGAGAGAGATCAGGCAAAGCCTGAGTATCACCGGTATCGGCGTGACAGCCTACGCAGAATTTGTCGAGTACGGGTTGCACTTCACGAACAAAACTGAAACCACGAGTCGGCCCGTACCAGGATTTAATTTCAGCCGGCGCTTGTCGTGCGGCAAGGGTAATATCCACGGGAGCGGCCACGTTCTGCGGCTCATGACAACCAATGCAGGACAGCACCTCGCCGGGCATTGCGGTAAACCAACTCCGCATGAGTTGAATCGCTTTCCCTTCCGCATCCAGTGGCTGAATCGCAATGGGTGTATTCGCCGGGACTTTAAAGCACGCTGAACCATCCTCATATACCGGTACAGTTCCAAGCAGGCGATGTATATCCCATGGACCTTCCACACCCACATGCACATGGCCACCCATGTTGTTGTAACCGTAATGGAATGAATACACGCGCAGCTGTTTTACTGTTCCATGAGGTACACCTTTCAATCCTGGACCTGCGTAGATATCAGCCAGGAATATAGTGGCTTCCTTATCGGCCAGTCGTACCTTGTCTGGAATCACGGGCGGCTTGGGCGTCGCGCGCAGAGGAACAGGCTCCAGTAGAGCGCAATCAGGTTCTTCGGCAATGAGCACCATGTTGTCGAATATGTCAACCAGGTAGATACCCCAGAGCGCCTCTGGGGTAGGTTTGCACGAGACGAGGAAGTACTTTTCGCTCAGGGGATATGGATGTAGGAATCGTGGCCAGCTTTGATCAACCAGTTGATCCACGATCACCGGCTCTACCGGTTTGCCATACCCGGGGATGCGCTGCACAACGCCATCCGCTTCAAATCGACCCAGCGCAGGATCGAAGAGAATCAGTTCACCCATACGTGGTACACCGTGATGACCTGACACTATCGCAATGGTCTGGGTAGGATGATTGGGAATCGGTCGAGCGTAGAAGATGGAATTTGGCCAATACGAGTTGCTGCCGTAGTATTCCATCTGCCCGGTACCATCGGGATTCATGTGTATGAGCAATCGTGTGAAGTAGTGGGGGGTATCTGAATACTCCCAGCGTGTGAACAACACGCGGCCGTTGTTAAGAACCGATGGGCACCAATTATGGTCCTGGTCGAAACATAACTGGCGAACAGAGTCGGTTTCCTCATCCATCAAATAGAGATTCGCAACTGCGTCAGCGCCACCAACACAAGGGATACCTTGAAAACATCGGGTGGAGTCGAAGATAATTCTCCCATCAGGCAGGTAACATGCATCGTAATTATCAACGTCATCAAATTCACCCGGTGTGACCTGACGCAGGGCGTACTTGTTGATATCAAATTCAAATATCTGCCAGCGATCGTGCGTGCCAATCATGGAGAATAACAGGCGGTTGCCATCCCAGTGCAGATCGATATCAGCAATCATTCGCGGCAGGTTGGGCGTGAAGATCGTTTTCTGTGAGGAATCCGGATTTGTCAGACCGAGCGTGCACAGCGAATCGTTATATCCCCGGCGAGGTAATGAGCAGTTGCCCTGCCAGTTCTGGGGGAGACCAAGGCTGGGGCTGTCCGTACGACGCCTGATATAAAGAAGCTGGTCGAAATCAAGCAGGGGATTTGCGAGTAATGCCTCTCTGCAGAACGCTTCGATATTATCGAGTTCCTCGTTTGCTCGAATCGTCCGATCGTGATCACCGGACTCTAAATCGGCCCGAACTTCTGGCAGGCGCTGTTCCAATGCCATAAGGTTTGCCAAACGATCCGTTCCGTAGCGAGTTGGATATTGCTTCGTCAAATCTTCAACACACCGGCGCAGAGAGACAAGACTGAGCTGGTCGATGCGGTCCAGGTTTTTACGAACAATGCATAATTCAACGTATAACTCAAGCCATCGCGGATCATCATCGGCTACGGAACCATCGCGCAATGTCTCAAATGCAGCGTACATTTTCCCGTGCGATATGCCTGTTTCTATGATCACCGATTGAACAAGTTTTAAACTGGTACCTTCGTACTTACCTCCACGGAACCAGTTCAGATGCTGACCATTGGGCAGATCATCCATCATGTGATCACATTCAATAGGAAATTGGTCAATTAACGGTTCCCACAATGCGACGAGTGGGTCTTTTCTGAGGAGGAAATAGAATCCGTGCCCGCCGGTGATATTGTAGATTTTCATCAGTAGGTGATTCTCACCCGGCATGAGGTTCAACGTTACCCGATCCTGGTCCGGTGCGACGCCGCGTGGCACATCGCGCGAGAACACATTTGTTCCATTCAGCCGGACTTCGATACCATCATCGCTGCCAAGGCTCGCGGTGAGTGATACGGATTCTGTTGTGTAAATTGACCGAAAGAGGTACGTTGCAGCGTGATCTTTTGAGGGAAGTTTATGGACTGCACCGTCAATCCACTCACTGCGTTCGGTCCACAGCGCCGCGCCTGATTTATCCTCTGCCGAAAGATCGACAGCCTCTATTGGAAAGTGTACATCCGTGAAATGTGGTGTAGGCAGCGGTGCGGTAGCGTACCATGGGCCAAGTTCAACGTCATCATCACGGCGCAGTTCCTGGAATTGTGCCCGTGATGCGAGCATGGTATCGGCCCAGGTTGCGCGTTTGATAAAATAAGGTGAACCAGATTGAGGAGTGGGCTGATTTGCGATAGTCTGATCAGCGATGGTAGATATCGCGGTTAAGATGAAGGGTAATAAAATTCTTATACCCATCGCTCTGCTCCTTATTAACAAATCGGTTCGCTGCTTCCTCCGGGCATTCATCAGCAACCTGATGGATCAGGTGTCCTTGAGATCGTTGTACATCTCGTAGGCAACGTCAACAGTCTGACTGTCATGGACGATGGCTCGAACAGCCTGGATCATTGCTTGTGGATGTTCTGCCTGAAAAATATTTCGCCCCATATCAACACCCGCAGCCCCAAGGTCTATTGCTCGGTACGCCAGGTTCAGCGCATCCCGTTCGGGAATCTTCTTGCCTCCGGCAACCACAATCGGGACCGGACAGCCAGCGGTGACCGTTTCAAATCCATCTTCACAATAGTAAGTCTTAACAACCTGAGCACCGTTTTCCGCAAGAACACGAGAAGCCATACCCAGGTAGCGTGCATCACGCGCCATATCACGACCAACCGCAGTCACACCAAGGGTGGGTACACCATATCGATAGCCGGTTTCAATCATGCGGCTGAGGTTGCGGATTGTTAAGGCTTCGTATTTTCCCCCGACCTCAACCATGACTGCCATCATTGAAGCGTTGAGTCTCAGGGCGTCCTCAATTTCGACGCCGATGCATTCATCATTGAGTTCCGTCAGTACCGTCGAACCGGCAGAGCACCGCAAAGCAATGGGCTTATTGTGAACGGGCGGTATGCAGCTGCGCAGAATGCCGCGTGTACACATGAGGCAATCGGCATGATTGACGAGCGGGAGGATGGAGAGATCAATACGCTCGAGGCCGGAGGTTGGACCCATGATGTAGCCATGATCAAACGCCAGCATAACAGTGTGACCGGATGTCGGATTAAAGACCCGGGACAGCCTGTCCTTCATACCCCAGTCATAATTGTTTGAACCTTTCAGTTCATATACGGGATTACTTACGGGGATGTCGATACCGAAGCTTGAGGCATCGATGTTACCAGTTGCTTCAGCCATCAATAAATCCTTCCTTGAGCCCGGAAAAGATAATAGACATGGAGGCAGCGCCGGGATCGACATGTCCGATTGACCGCTCGCCGATATTTTTTGCTCGGCCAAAAGACGCCTGCATGTTTTTTGTTTGTTGAGCACCGTTTTCAGCGGCGTTCGCTGCGGAAATAAGGGTATCCTCTAATGATTTTTGTTCGTCAGCAGCCTTGCGCACGGCATCAATCGCGGGGCACAGAGCATCAATCATGGTCTTTCCGCCAGGTTGTGCATTCGTGTAGTTCCTCAGGTTTGACAAGCTATGCTCAATCATGACCGCGAATCCTGTAGTATCGAAGTCATCGCTGTTCGCGCAAGATTCGCTGAGACCGAGAAACCAGGATCCGTAGAGCGGCCCGGCTGAGCCTGAATCCGTACCCATAATCGACCATCCAATCGTTGAGAGTAGTGATTGAAGGTCATCGTTTGAGTTGCCATCAAGATGCTGAGCTATTGCATAGGCAATTTTACACATAGCGGTTCCGTGATCGCCATCGCCAGTTGCTGCATCAAGCGTGGAGAGTGTGTCCTTTGCTTCTCGTATTCTCCTGACCACGGCAGACAACATTCTGACCATGATGTCGTAATCAATTCGATCCGGCACGGGCTAATTCCCTCGTCTAGGTAACGACCCAGTATGGAGCTTTCGAAGGAGCTTTCAGCATTTGTAACAACTCGTCATCGAGCTTGGCAACAAACATCTGAAATCCAGCCATCTCCTGGACGGTCAGGTATTCACCGACCTTGGCATGTACGATATTGATACGCTTTTCCACAGCGAGTTGCTTGAGTTTACGAAACACAATGAAAAGTTCCATTTGTGTCGTTGCACCAGCGCCGTTGAGAATGACGAGAATTTGATCATCGCTTCCTGCGTTGACAGCGGCAAGAAGTTGAGTGAACATTTTTTCGGCCGTCTCATCCGCCGAAAGCATCTTGGAATGTCCGGTACCGGCTTCGCCGTGCTGTCCCATGCCAATTTCCATCTCGTCGTCGGCAAGGGTGAAGATTTCCTGGCCGGACTGAGGATGGGTTGCAGGCTTCAGGGCTACGGCAAGAGTTGCCATATTCTCATTGAACCTATTTGCAATATCGTATACCTCATCAAGGGTTTTTCCCGCTTCGGCTGCTGCCCCGGCAACTTTGTAAAGAGGTAAACAACCGACCAAGCCTCGGCGGTCTTCTGCTGGAGCATCCGCCCCGGGAGCGATGTCCTCGTGGGTTATGAGCATCCGGACGTTGAGTCCTTCCTTTTCCGCCATTTGCATGGCAGCTTTGGCGCTTAAAATGTCACCGGCATGATTCAGTACCACAAAAAGAACACCAACATCGCGATGGTGGAGACGCAGTGCTTCGATCACCTTGGGAGGACCGGGAGCAGCGAAGATGTCACCGACGACTGATGCGTCCAACATGCCAGGGCCGACGAATCCACTCAACGCCGGTTCGTGTCCAGCTCCCCCCAATGTGACAAGGGCAACCTTGCTATTGTCCTTGGGCTCTGCTCTGAGAACGATTTTTTCAGAGACTAGCTTTACGCGATCGGGGAATGCTGCGCAATAACCCTCGAGAAGTTCAGTAGTCAGATTGTCAGGATCATTGATGAATTTCTTCATCGTCATTGGTCATACTCCCTGAATCAATAGTTATGCCTATGCCATTTGCATCAACTCAATCGGTGCCCCTTCTTCAATGACGAAGGCGACAGTAACACCCTCAAGAGGGGAAAACGGCTCAAGGAGTATGTTCGCTCCTTCCATTTCGAGTTGAAGATTATCAACCGTGTATGCAATGTGTGGGATCGTCTTGAGCATATCGGGCATTGGGCAGTCAGATTCAAAACGAAGCCACTCGATCTTGTTTGGACTGGCCTGAGGATCCGTTATGAACAACCGGGCTTCTTCGAGATACGTTTCATTCTCGTGGGATTGATCAGAAGGGATACCAAAGTGATGAAAAGTACGCATGGTCTATATCCTGTTGAGAAGACCGGTTCAAAAGACTACCGTTTTATTCGTAAACTCTAATGCATCGGCATAGTGCGGTGTGCCATACTCGGTGACGATAGCGCCCTCAGGACCAGCGATCATGAAGTGGGGGGCGGTAATACGGTTCAGCGTACCGATTTCACCATCTTTGAGTGTTTTGCAACAGCGGACAGTGATGGCTTTAGCCTTGAGTTGACTCTCGGGCAATTTGCAGGGGAGATCTTTGGTTGGCTCGCCCTCACCGAAGGTATGGATCATGCCGTAGCGAACGTGCCACGATTCCATCTTCGCCGGTCCTTCAGAACTGACGTTGTGACGATGCTCGACGATCATCTGTCCCGGCAGGAGGTAGATCTCATGCGCGAAATAGCGGTGCTCTTTGTTGTTCATCCAGAAGATCCCAGCCATGCCAACATTGATGAAATCATTCTGAGCGAAGTCGCTGGTCCAAAACTCATCTGTTTTCAAGATAGATGGAATCGGGTAACCGAAGCGTTTCATCATTGCGTAGTAAGCGTCAAATGCCTTCTGCTTGTTGAAGACACCGTTATCGTAAAAATCGCTATTTTGCATGCTACCTTTCCTCTCTTTACCCAGAGACTGACCCATTGCGTTACCGGTTGCCAGTGTGATTCCCACCGCGGTCACCGATTGAATGGCGGCACGTCTCGTTATCAGGTGATTTTTCTGCATTCAATCCTCCAATCTTCACTTCCTCAAGGGTCAATATTCGTTCCGGTAGAATACCAGTCTTCGCGTTGAACAGAAAGCCCACTTCAATAGAATCTTACTGATGCTGAGTAAATATTCACGGCCATGCAACTTCTGCGAACGAGCATAAAAGTGAGTGCCCGATTACAGCTTGCGATTTTGAAAAGGCTCAAAATTCACGGCTTGGAGGAGTATTCCTGCTATGATCTTGACGCATGGAACTCACAACATGATCCAGGAGGATCGCAATGAGTCGAAGTCGGAAGAGGCTGGTCAGTATTTTAGTGTTCGTGTTGATGGGCGCTCTGGTCGAATATGCACCTGCGTCATCACGGATTAGTACAGATAATGAGCACGGAATTGATACACACATCCGAGTGCTTCTGATAAGTGGTGCCAGCAACCATGACTGGGTATCAACAACTCCCTATCTAAAACGGATTTTTGAAGACACGGGACGCTTCGCTGTCGACGTGCTGGAAGAGACGCATTCGATAACTGCGCAGTTACTGGATAATTATGATGTCATTGTGAGTGATTTCAATACATTCACCTCGCGGAATAAGGCTCCGCGAGATCCAGGGTGGTCTGATGAGACCAGGCGGGCATACATCGAATTTGTACGACGTGGCGGCGGTCATGTTGTCGTGCATGCTGGATCATCTTCATTTTACGATTGGAAGGAATACCAGGATCTGGTGATCAGTAGCTTTATTGTGGGCAAGACAGATCATGGCACTCGACACACGTTTCCCGTTGTGCTGAGCGAGGTAGACAACCCGATCACTGAAGGCATGGAGCCCTTCGAAACGTTTGATGAACTGTGGCACAATGCACCGGTAGACAGTAAGGCCACTGTTCTGGCATCAGCATACTCGTCAACGGAATCCCGAGGCAGTGACCGGTATGAACCAGTCGCGATGGTGAAACAATACGGTGAGGGGCGGAGTTTCACGCTCATTTTGGGGCATGACACGAAGTCGATGAGCAACGTTGCACTTCAATCCCTGCTGGTCCGTGGAACGGAATGGGCTGCCACCGGTGAGGTGACGCTTCCGTTACCGATCGAGTGGCCGAGTATTGAATTGTCGGAGTTGCCGGAGGCCGATGAGTCACTGCGGTTTTTCAGTGAAGACGATACATTTGCGCTGGCTGACGGGGTAGATGTCATCTGGCAATTCAATCACGGACCCGATTCGGGCAAGCCGTATTTCCATCCTCTGTCAATTCCTGCAGGCCCTACACTGACCTGGAAGAATCCTCCTGATCATCCCTGGCACTATGGTCTGTGGTTCAGTTGGAAATACATCAACCAACTTAACTTTTGGGAAGAAGACCGTAAGACCGGACGCAGTGAAGGAAGTACAACGTGGTCCAATGTGCGCATCAAGAAGTATTCAGATCATACAGCGCAGATCGAAATGGATGTGTCGTATGGCGTTGAGCACGACCAGCTTTTACTTACGGAATATCGAGTAATTGAAGTCTCTGCGCCAGCAGATGACGGGAGTTATTATCTCGACTGGTCGATGCAATTCACTGCTCAAAGTGATATTGTTCTCGACCGCACACCATTGCCGGACGAGATTGGCGGAAAAGTTTATGGCGGCTATGCTGGTCTTTCAGCACGGCTAGCCTCTCAACTTGTTGAACGACGTGTGATTCTCAGTGAGGGAATGGTTTCTTTTCAAAATGATCGACATCGATCTCGCGCTCGGGCAGTAGAATATAGTGGCCTCATCTCGGGGAAGCCGGTGGGAATTACAATTGTGGCCCATCCGGATAACCTGAATGCGCCATCACCCTGGTATGTGATTCAAAGTGATGTGATGAGTTTCTTCAGCCCGGCAGTACTTTGTTACGGGCCGCATCAGATGGCTGCAGGTGAAAGTGTAATACTGCGATACCGCGTTATTGTGCATCCTGATCGATGGGATGCGGAGCGGTTAAGTACGGAATATGAAAGATATATTGGCAATCGAAAGTGAGGAAACGATGAATGATATGAACACCAGCAGGAGAGATTTTCTCAAAACAACTGCTGCGGTAAGTGGCGCAATCGCTTTTCCAACAATCGTACCGTCTACGGTATTCGGTGCTGGTGCACCGTCCAATCGTATCAACATCGCCAGTTTGGGAGTTGGATCCCGGGGGAACGGAGTACTGAGTGATTTTATGCGACGGCATGATGACGTTCACGCGGTGGCGGTCTGTGATCCATTCAGATCACGACAAATAAGAACGAAAGCGGCGGTGGATGAATACTACGGTAACACCGATTGTGCTGCGTACGAAAGACATGAAGAAGTACTGGCGCGCGACGATATTGATGCGGTGCTCATCTGTTCCAGCGATCACTGGCATGTTCATTTGGCAGCGGCGGCAGTACGTGCGGGCAAAGATGTCTATGTTGAAAAACCACTCTGTCCGAGCATGGCCTGGTCGTGGAAATTGAGAGAACTTGTCGAACAGAAGAGCGCGGTGTTTCAGTACGGTACACAACAACGTTCAAATCCAACCTTCCGCAAGGTGTGTGATCTTGTTCGCAACGGATATATCGGTGATGTCCAGCGAGTCGATGTCTGGTGTCCCGACGCATCGGACGATTGGGAATTCTTTTCTGTTAAACGCTACGGATCGACTGAGACTCAGCCGATTCCCAGGGATCTTGACTACGAACGCTGGACTGGTCCTGCTCCGATGAAACCTTACAACGATGATCGTGTAAGGAGGGAGGGATCATTCCATATCTACGATTATTCGATTGGTTTTCTGGCAGGCTGGGGTGCTCATCCTCTTGATTTTGCGCAGTGGGGCATGGATATGGATCATACCAGTCCAGTTTACTATGAAGGCACTGGTACTTTACCTGCGAAAGGATTGCTCAATACCGTTGAAGAATGGGATATCCATTGCATGTACTCCAACGGTGTGAAGATGCACTTCATGTCGTACCGGTTGGCGAAAGACGAAGTTATGAAATATCGCCAACGCTGGTCGAACCACGGCACAACATTTTTTGGTTCCGAAGGTTGGATCAGTGTGGATCGGGGAGGGATCGAATACAGTAATTCCAGTCTCGCTGAAGTTAAGCTCGGACCAAATGATAAACCTGTATATCAAAGTCCTGCTCATGACCGTAACTTTCTCGATTGTGTAAAAGATAGAAAAGTTACAATCAGCCCCCTCGAAGCGGCAATACGGTCTGATACGATCAGTCATCTTTCAGATATCTGCGTAAGATTGAATCGACCGATCAAGTGGGATCCTGAGAGCGAGAAAATTGTTGGTGATGATGAAGCAACCAGTATGCTGAAACGTAAAATGAGAGAACCCTGGCGTATGTAGCGGTCTATGCCAAACAACTGAATTCCATAATATTTTATGATTGACGATAGTTTCAGGATAGCAGTTTATTTGCTTTGTCGACTGTGTAACCTTCGTGCTGTTCCCTCCGCTTATCGACCAATGCAGTTTGAGGCTGTTTGGGCATTCTCACCTTGGTCAAGATCTTTACCCAGCAGTATCTTCTTCTTGCCAAATAAATTAGTGCTGTCATACCACATTGCTTAAAATCTTATCCGAACCGAAATCGGTGTGAGGTAGTGACATTTAGCGATATACTGCACGATTATACTTCTCAGTTTCGAGTGGAGATGTCATGAATCGGGTATACGTACATATCATTTCGTTGGTGCGCGAAGCCATCATTCTCATCACGATTCTTGGTTCAGTTATCGTGTCGGATTGCGTTATTGCCGATGTGAAACTGCCCGCGGTAATAAGCGATAACATGGTGTTGCAACAGGATACAGAGGTTGCTCTGTGGGGGTGGGCTTCACCGGGTGAGACCATCACCATCAAAGCTGAGTGGTCGAAAGAAGTAAAGGAAGCGATCGCCGATGAAACGGGGAGTTGGATTATTCATCTGGCAACGCCATCCGCCGGCGGGCCGTATTCGATTACTATTTCCGGTGCCACCTCTATTACTCTTGAGAATGTTTTGGTGGGTGAAGTGTGGACCTGCTCTGGGCAATCCAACATGGAAATGAGAGTTGGTAGTGGTGCAGGACTTGGGGGGGTCGTGAATGAAAAACAGGAACTTGCCGCCGCGGATTATCCGAACATACGTCTCTTTACTGTGCCCAATACCGTGTCGGCTCATCGTCGGATCGATACGAATGGTTCGTGGGTCCAGTGCAGTCGCGAGACAGTTGCTGTTTTCAGTGCAACTGGTTACTTCTTTGGCCGTCATTTGCATCAGCATCTTGATGTACCTATCGGATTAATCGATGCCGATTGGGGCGGCACGGTGGCTCAGGCCTGGATGAGCCGAGAAGCAATATCGCGCTTCGACGAGTTTACAACAGAGCTACAATTTCTTGATGAAGTAAAGGATCCGAATCGTCGCGTCTCGATTACACAACAACGCGCCAAGCAGTGGTGGGGCGGTCTCGATAAAACCTCCTCCATTGAGACTTATTGGATGAGCGTGGCGTTTGACGATTCAACCTGGGAGACGACGGAATTACCCTCGGATTTCGAGGCGCAGGGGATCAGTGGTTTTGATGGCATCGTTTACTACAGGCGCGCGATCGATTTGCCCGGATTACAACCTGATGTCAAGGCTCTAATCGAACTTGGACCCATTGATGATTACGACGATCTCTGGATCAATGGTGTTCACGTTGCCGCAACACATGAAGCTGGTCGCTGGAATGTACCGCGCAAGTACAGCGTTCCTCCACATATTCTGAAATCCAGCAACAATGTGATCGCATTGCGGGTATTGGATACTGGCGGCATCGGTGGCGCTAATGGCCAACCGCATGAGATGAAACTCGGTGGCGGAGGTCTGCCGAAGCCGATCTCTCTTTCCGGATCATGGAAGTACAAACCGGGTGCTACTGTGAAGGAGTTACCACGAATGCCGGAGAGTGTGAGGATCAGTCAGAATACTGCTTCGGTACTGTTCAATGGCATGATCGCGCCGCTCATGCCCTACACCATTCGGGGAGTGATCTGGTACCAGGGTGAGGCCAATCGTTCCACTGCGGCTTTATACCGTACACTCTTTCCCGCCCTCATTCACGATTGGAGAGTGCAATGGGGAAATCCGAACTTGCCGTTCTACTTTGTTCAGATCGCACCATTTCGCTACGCCGGTAATAACGGTCAGACTGCCTTACTGCGTGAAGCGCAACTTATGGCTCTGTCTACTCCAAACACGGGCATGGTGGTGACGATGGATATCGGTAATCCGAATGATATTCATCCTCGCAACAAACAGGAGGTCGGCAGGAGATTGTCGCTGTGGGCAAGAGCGAAAACCTACGACGAGGATGAACTCACCGTCTCCGGACCAATCTATCGGTCGATGAAGATCGAGAACGATACGATCAGGATTCGATTTGACCATATGAATGGTGGACTTATTTTGCGTGACTCAGATCGCAGTTACTTCATCATCGCTGGTGAAGATCGGAGATTTGTCCCCGCTAAGGCACTGGTTGAAGGTGACTCGATCGTTGTATCTAGTGAGCTCGTATCCCATCCGGTCGCGGTGCGTTATGCCTGGGAAGACGCACCCGATCCAAACCTCTTTAATGTCGATGGTTTACCTGCATCACCCTTCCGCACTGACAATTGGGAGAAGTAATTTTGCCTCTCAAAGCATGATCCTCCATAAATGAATATACTCTATCGAAAACCTGCGCTATGTGATGAGGAACTGCTCCATATCATGCAGGCATATTCACCTTGGTTTGATTTTGTATCGTTCAAATTTAGAAATGATAGATTCGGTATAGTTAGTCACATTTTTATGATAGTAGATTTACGATGAACAGAAAATATTCCATCTCTCGTCGTCGATTCGTAAAAAACACAATCCAGGCTACTATGGCAGCTCCGTTCATTTTGCCGGCAGCAGTGCGCGATACGATGGGCATGCGTCGAGTTGAACCCAGCAATCGTATTACCATGGGTCTTATCGGTTGCGGCGGTATGGGAAGGGCAAACCTGCATGGTTTTCTACAGATGAATGATGTGCAGGTGTTGGCCGTTTGCGATCCCGATGTCGTCCAGCGAGATGCTGCAAAAAAGCAGGTCGAAGAACATTACGCCGAGCAATCATCGAATGGTTCGTATGTCGGCTGCGATTCCTATAACGATTTTCGTGATTTACTTGCTCGAGATGACATTGATGCAATTATCCAGGCAACACCGGATCATTGGCATGCTCTGATTGTGACCAACGCTGCTCAAGCAGGAAAAGATATTTATGGTGAGAAGCCGTTGAGCCTTACGATAAAACAGGGTCGCGTCATGAGTGATGCGGTTCGTGGGTACGGTAGGGTGTTTCAAACGGGGAGCCAGCAGCGCAGCAGCGAACAGTTTCGGTTTGCCTGCGAACTCGTCCGTAATGGCCGAATTGGAAAAGTACACAAGGTGACCTGTGGATTGCCGACTACACCAACGACGGGAGAGAAACCACCAATTCCTGTCCCAGATGGTTTCGACTACAACCTTTGGCTGGGACCGGCTCCGTGGGCTCCCTATTGTGAAGGCCGTACCCATTGGACTTTTCGTTGGATTCTCGATTACAGTGGTGGGCAAGTCACTGATTGGGGCGCTCACCATATCGATATCGCGCACTGGGGATTGGGATTAACACGCACTGGCCCAGTTGAAGTCGAAGGAAAGGGTGAATTCCCGAAAACAGGTCTTTGGAACACCGCCACCAATTATAAGTTCACCTGTCGATACTCATCCGGCGTAGAGATTTTTGTGACGAATGATTACGAAAATGGTGTCAAGTGGGAGGGGGAGGATGGTTGGGTATTTGTTAATCGAGGTCGCATAGAGGCACATCCTCAATCCCTGCTTGAAGAAGTTGTACATCCGAGTGAAATACACTTGCCTCGATCACCTGGACATCGACGTGATTTTCTGAATTGTGTAAGATCGAGGACTGAACCAATTGCACCCATTGAGGAAGCACATCGAACAATTTCCGTAGCACATCTGGGGAATATTGCGATGCAATTGGGACGTAAGATTCGCTGGGATCCGAACAGAGAACAATTCATAAACGATTTACAAGCTGATCGTATGCGAGATCGTGCCATGCGTGAACCATGGAGTTTATGATCACTTCGTGCGCAGTACGTACGTTTCGTATATGACATCAATCCTGTAAGGTTAGATTTATGATTACATTTGTTACCATAATAAGCTATACGACAAGAATTTTTATTGTGCTATGTATTACTCTCAATTGGGTATCATTTACATCAGCACAAGTCACGGATGAACAAATACAGAAGATTCGTGATGCTCTTCCCGATGAACCAGTTATTGCACCGGATCAGCCGCGCAAGGTTCTGATATTCTCACTCTGCAAAGGTTTTCGACATAGTTGCATTCCTGTTGGTAATGAAGCATTGGTTCTGTTGGGGGAAAATACTGGTGCCTATGAAGCGGTGGTGAGTGAAGATTCTTCTGTATTTCAACGTGAATCACTGGAAATTTTTGATGCAATCATAATTAATAATGCTACAGGTACATTGTTTGAAGATCGAAAATTGAAGGACAATCTACTTCAATTTGTGCGTTCGGGAAAAGGAATAGTGGGGATTCATGCCGCGACTGATTGTTTTTACGATTGGTCGGAATACGGTTTCATGATGGGCGCTTATTTTGATGGTCATCCCTGGCATGAAAAGGTTACGATAAAACTAGACGAGCCACTGCACCCAATCAATGCCATGTTTGGTGGATCACCACTGATTATCACTGACGAGATTTATCAATTTCAACAAGAACCCTATTCTCGTGATCTTTTACGTGTGCTATTGAGTCTCGATACTCAGCATACCGACATGAAAAAAACCGGAATCAAAAGAACCGATGACGATTTTGCCGTAAGCTGGATTAGATCCTTCGGTAAAGGACGTGTATTCTATTGCTCGCTGGGGCACCGTGAGGAAATATTCTGGAATCCAACGATCCTTCAACATTATTTGGCTGGCATTCAATACGCTACCGGTGATCTTCCAGCTGATAGTACCCCCAGTTCAGAATCATCAACTGTGATTCAGCAAGCAGTCAGTGCGGCATCATCATACCAATATGGAGATAGCCGCCTGCCACTGACAATTATTGCAGATCATGTACGGAACGCATTGAAGGATGATACCCAAACCGATCAAGCTGAATTGATGGTATTGGATTTGTTACGTGATTCTGATTCAACGACCGCGTGTCGTGAATTTGCCTGCCGTCAGTTATCGCTCATTGGAAGTAACGCTTCTGTTTCCACGTTGGCTGAGTTGCTCAGAAATAATGAACTCGCGCATATGGCTCGCTATGCGCTCCAACGTATTCCAGGAGATAAAGTCGATGATGCCTTAGTTGAGGCATTGAACAGACTTGAAGGTGAATTGTTGATTGGTGTTATTAATACTATCGGTGAACGAGGCCAAGCAGAATCAGTCTTGTCTATGCGGCAATTTATGTCTGCCAACAACGGTGAGGAGGTTTCATTAGATGCAGTCAATGCGATCGGTAAAATCGGTGGACCCTCTGCCGAAAAGATACTCAGGACAGAATTGGATCAATGTGGCAACACAGATGATGTATCCAGGATAGACGCTCTCGCCTGTTCCCTGCTAAGAATTGCCGATCAGTATGTTCAAGAGGATGATTATACATCTGCAGCAGAAATATACACAGATCTGTACGATAGCAAGTATGCATTGCATATAAGACAAAGTGCGCTGAGAGGAATTGTGCAATCCGATCCCCAGGCGGCATTTCCATTGCTGATACAACGGCTTGATGATCCTGATTCTGTTTGGAGAGGTATGACTGCTTCTTTCCTTGTTGATCTCCCTGGTGAACATGTTACCAGAAAATTATGCACATATATGTCTTCTGTAACATCATCAGAACATACACTCATGATCATTGATATCTTGAAACGCCGAGGTGATCGAGCTGCTGAAAATTCTATGCTTCAATTAATGGACAATAGTGATTTAGATATCAGATTAGCAGCAACTCTGGCACTGATACAACTGGGAGGAAATGATTGCATTGTACCTCTTGCGCAGCGTGCAGCGCAGGGAGATAGTACAGCTCAGAATGTACTCTGTGAAATGACATACCCTGAGCTTGATCAGAGTATATCAAATCTCCTTACTCATTCGTCACCAGAAATCCGCAGCGAACTGGCTCAAACGCTGGGTGCACGCCAAGCTGTACAGCATCGGAAAATACTGAATGAAATGGCACATCATGATCCGGCGACTTCCGTTCGGGTCGCGGCATTTCATTCATTAGCCATCCTGTCCGATCGTGATAATGCGGAGCATAAACTGACATTACTCCTGCAGGCATTAAAGATTGCAGATCAGACGGATCAACAACGTATGATTCTGCAAAGTATGAGATCAGTCCGGCACACTGACGTATTATTATTGATGAAACCATATCATTCAGTTATTGAACTTAAGGACACTGCAGTTAATACGACAATCAACGTTGCTCGATTAATTGGGGACGAACATCGAGATGAATCAATCAATGCAATACAGCATGTATTATCTAACCTGGATGAAAATGAAGCACTTTACGAAAAGGCGCTTGATGCATTAGATCATATTCAGCGGCATGAAGGATTTATTACCCAATGGATGTATGCAGGCCCCTATGTCAAAGATGGATATAAGGGCAACGAATTACTAGATATTGCATTTCCTCCAGAAATAGACACAGAGAATACGTGGCAAATACTCCCTGAGGATGCGCTGGTTGATAATCGTATTTGTGACCTGCGGATAATGACTCCTGGAAGTCACTGCTGTGGGTACCTCAAGACGGTTCTCGTATCTGATCAAGCTCGTTCAATTCGAATGGAAATCGGGAGTGATGATGGAGTTAAGGTTTGGCTCAACGGTGAAATCGTTCATGCTAACGACGTGGAGCGAGGCTTGACAATTGGTCAGGATGTGATAACCGTCACCCTCAAAGAAGGACATAATCACCTTATGCTGAAGATTACCCAGGGAGGGGGAGACTGGCAGGCATGTTGTCGCATACGGGATTCAAATGGTCTTACCCTTTCAGGTGTTGAGGATAAGCTCCCGGAGTAATGACTTAGGAATTGTATCTGTTGAATTATGTATGGGAAATGTAAACATGACACTGGTCGATTTACGAAACCAAGCAGAGAGACGAACATCCACTGAAATGCTCAGTCATTTGGAGTCATTTGATTTGGCTCTCCGATTTTCAGCAGGGATATGGTATTTCTCTCCTCCGAACAGTCGTTTTCATGAAAAATATAAACCAGATCTTGATATTGAACAACGTATGGAAATAGCGGCAAGTTTAGTGGATTATGGATTGCATGGAATTGAAGCGCACTACCCGAACGAAATCAATGAAGATAATCTTGATTTATGGAAGGAATTCACACAAGGAACCGGAATACGCCTCATCACAATTATCCCATTGCTTTTCTGGGATGCACAATTTGAATGGGGATCTCTATCAAATCCAATAAAAAAGCATCGTGATGTTGCACTTGAGCGTACGAAGAGTGCATTGAGATTGAATCGTGAATTGGGAACGGACTTTGCTGTCGTGTGGCCCGGCATTGACGGGTATGAAAATCCAATGGGTATAGATTTTCTTGCCATGCGTGATCGTTTTGCTGATGGCCTTGTTGAAGCGATGGATGAAGTTCCCGGAGTACGTATCGCTTTTGAACCAAAACCTTATGAACCGCGGGGCCGAATCCTCTACGGAACAACTCCCGAGGGAATTCTGCTTGGACACCAGGTTGAATCGCGACTCACCGCTGAAGATAACCAACATTTGCTAAATGAAGGTCATAAGCTGTTATGCATGAATCCTGAAGCAGGACATGTATTGATGGGTTTTGAGGATTTGCCGTATGCTCTGAGTTGGCCACTTTCGGATGGGAGATTAGCCCACACCCACTGGAACAGCCAGCCATTGGGAAATTACGATCAGGATCTCAATGTTGGAACAATTGCACCAGAGCAACTTGAAGCAGCGTTACTGACGCTGAAAATGCACTCGTATACAGGTTATTTTGGGATAGATATTAATCCTGAGCGAATGCCGGTGGATACGGCATTAAAGATATCGATGGATGCTATGCGCGCCGCCAATGATCGTATCAATTCATTGGATTATGAATCGATACTCTTTAATCATGATCATCCTGATCAGACCCGAGGCTGGCTGGAAGCATACCTCGTAAGAGCTCGAGCAATACACCCGGAACAGCTGCCCACATTCCCTCGTCATCATAGTTAGCATCTCATGGTAAGGCAGGACGAATGAGAGAAAGAACAATATTCCTGGGAATTGACGTTGGTACGAGTGGTAGCAAAGCAATACTTATCGATGCTACGGGATCAGTCTTAGCCAAGAGCCTCATTGAGTATCAGTTGCATACTCCGAAACCGCTATGGTCCGAGCAGAATCCTCATGATTGGTGGCAGGCAACAGTGCAAGCCATTCAAAACGTATTGACCATAAGTAAGACTGAAGCCAGTGATATTTCTTGTATTGGTTTGACCGGACAAATGCATGGACTTGTTTTGTTGGATCAGGCAGGAGAGGTATTAAGACCGGCAATCCTTTGGAATGATCAGCGAACAGGGGCTCAGTGTGATAAAATACACAACCGCGTAGGAATCCAACGAGTTATCGAAATTACCGGCAAGCCTGCCCTTACGGGTTTCACGGCTCCGAAAATACTCTGGGTACGGGAACACGAGCCGCACATTTACAAATCCATTCTCACTATTCTCTTGCCGAAGGACTATATTCGATATCGACTTACCGGATCGTTGCTCACAGATGTTGCTGATGCTTCAGGTACTTCATTGTTTGATGTAGGGCAGCGAACTTGGTCAGATGAGATGATTCAGTCTCTGGATATAACACATTCCTGGTTACCCGAAGCTCACGAATCTCCCGTGATCTCGGCTCGTGTTGATAACACGGGATCAAAGGTAACGGGCTTGCTTGAAGGAACCCCAGTCGTAGCGGGTGCTGGAGATCAAGCGGCAGAAGCGGTGGGGTGCGGTATCGTGAATCAGGATGTTATCTCAGTAACGGTGGGAACTTCGGGAGTAGTGTTTGCCGCCATGCCAACTTATGATCGTGAGAAGATCGGGGAATTGCACGGTTATTGTCACGCGGTTCCGAATATGTGGCATGTCATGGGAGTGATGCTGTCAGCGGGGGGAAGTTTACGCTGGTATCGCGATAATCTTGTGCGGGTCAAATCCAGGAATTCAGAAGAGCATGATATCAGTGATTATGATGCACTGATTAAAGAAACAGCGGCTATACCTCCGGGCTGTGAAGGTTTGTTATTCCTTCCATATTTAATGGGTGAACGTACTCCTTATGCTGATCCATTGGCGCGGGGAGCATTTATTGGTTTGACTATGCGTCATACTCGAGCGCACCTGACCCGTGCTGTTTTAGAGGGCATTGCATTCGGCCTGAAGGATTCACTTGAGAGAGCGCGGAAACTCGGTATCAAATTTCAAAAAATACGGATTTCCGGTGGAGGTGCTCGAAGCAAGAGTTGGCGAGAAATAATGGCAAATGTATTTCAATCAGATGTCACTACAGTCAATGTTACGGAAGGCGCTGCTTACGGTGCTGCGTTACTCGCAGCAACAGGAGGAGGTGCTTTCGACTCGGTACCCGAAGCTGTCAACGCAATGGTTCTTGATGTAGATAATACAAAGCCTGGAGAATCACAGGAAATCTACCAATCTTATTATCAGCAATACAGTGAACTTTATCCTGCATTATCACATTCATTTCATACTATAAGTGCGCTAGATGCTTAATAACTTACTATCATCACATGACGGATGAGGAATAAACAATGTCTCTACGTTCTCTTAATGTTGGACTCATTGGCGGTGGAGGGGGAGCGTTCATCGTTCATCCCCACCAGAGGGCGATACACTTCGATGGGACGCGTCAAGTTACTGCGGCAGCATTGCATCCGGATCCGGATATTGCGCTGGTTGAGGCAAAGGAATGGCCATTCCCGATTCAGGGTTATCGCAGTTATGATGAAATGATTGAAAGCGAAGTCAGAAAACCCGCGGGGCAGCGCATTGATTATGCTCTGATCGTCACCCCGAATCATGTCCACTACGATCCTGCCATGAAATGCATCGAAGCCGGTATTCCGGTATTCTGTGAAAAACCACTCACTGTAACATTGGATGAAGCAGCATCGCTGGTTGCCGCCGTTCATGAACATAAAATACCATTCGGAGTTGCCCACACTTATCTTGGTCATTGGTCGACTCGGTTTGCACGGTTCATTGTGCAATGCGGATTGATCGGAGATATACGTTGGGTCGATTCCTTTTATCTCCAGGGATGGCTGGCAAATAGAACTGAAGATCAGGGAGTCATCCAGGCGGAATGGAGGGTTGATCCTACAAGTGCCGGAGCAAGCTGCTGTGGAGGCGATATCGGTACGCATGCGTTGATGCAATTGCGATACATTACCGGCTTGGAAATCTCACGGGTCAGCTGCCGAATGGAAACATTTGTGCAAGATCGCGCTCTTGATGATCACTTTACGACGTACTGTGAACTATCAAATGGTGGACGTGCTCTGGTGCGCGCCTCACAAATCGCCATCGGTCATAAGAACGATTTGGGGATTGAAATTAATGGAACCAAGGGTTCACTTTCGTGGATTCAGGAAGAGCCTGAAAAAGTGATAGTTAGTTTACCAGAGCAGCCGGATCGTACGTATTGGCGTGCTGCAGTAACGGCCAATGATGGTTTCCTTGGTGATATACCATCAGAACTATTAGCTGAATCAACACTTCCTTCGGGCCATGGAGAGGCATTTCACGATGCGTTTGCCAGGCTGCACCGTTGTTTTGAGCAGGACGTAAGAGCGTACCTTGAGGGAATACCTTTTCACTGCGATGGAAATCGTTACGCCAATGTTGAAGATGGTTACACCGGTATCAAGTTTATTGATGCAGCAGTGCAAAGCAATAACCAGGATGGTGCGTGGATTGACATGTAAATCAAAGAAACGCATTCATAACAACTGGTAACAGTCGAGTGTTGTCTGAACGCAAGCGATCCCGTTGTTCTATTTGATTGTGCCTGCTGGACGACAATTCCTGCCCTTGCGATTTGTGAGTGAGTCACCCAGATCATCGCGTGCTCTTTCCGCAAGATCAAGCAGGCGTTTCACCACATCAGGATATTCCTCGGCGACATTGTGTTGTTCACCGATATCATCTTCAAGATCATAGAGTTCCAGTCCGCATTTGGGATGGGTGTACACTGCGGGCCGCCCATCCATCCCCGGATCCTTGGTCAGGCTGCGATACTTATGTGGCAGAATGAGTTTCCACTTACCAGCGCGCAACGCTTCCAGGTCATTGCGATGGTAGTAGAAGTACAAGACTTCATGCGGGGATTTGGCACCGGGTTGGCTTGAGATGAGCGGCCAGATATCTTTCCCATCGATCTTGTGATCCGGCAATTCAGCGTCGATGAGTCGAGCAACCGTCGGAAACACATCAATCGACATCGCCGGTTCACGGCACATGCTGCCGGGGGGAATTTGCCCAGGCCAGCGCATGATGCATGGTTGGCGAATGCCCCCTTCCCAGGTGGTTCCCTTTCCTTCACGAAGCGGCAAGGCAGAACCGGCATGGTTGCCATAGGAAAGCCACGGCCCGTTATCCGTAGTGAATATCACCAATGTATTGTCATCAAGACCGCATTCATTGAGTGTTTTAAGTATTTCACCCACTGACCAGTCGATCTCCATGATCACATCGCCGTACATACCTTGCCTGGATTTTCCTTGGAATTTTTCCGAGACAAACAAAGGAACGTGGGGCATTGGATGCGCGACATAAAGAAAAAAAGGATTTTCCTGATTGCGTTTGATAAAGTTCACCGCTCGATTGGTGAACAAAGTGGTGAACTGTTCTTGATCATCAGAGGTGACAATGGGGTTGATGATCTCATCACCCTCAAAGAGTGGAAGATCGGGGTATCCTTGTTTTCGCTTTTGTGCACTGGGGGGCAGGTCAGCATAATTCGGATGGAACGGCCACATGTCATTGGAATAGGGAATTCCAAAATATTCATCAAATCCATGTCGGGTGGGGAGGAACGGTGGATGGTGTCCCAGGTGCCACTTCCCGAAGATAGCGGTGGCGTAACCTTTTGATTTGCACAATTCAGCCAGCGTCACTTCATTTTCATTGATGCCATGGTTGCTGTTTGGCCCGAGCGCACCGGCGATACCGATCCGATTCGGATAGCAGCCGGTGAGCAATGCGGCGCGGGAAGCGGAGCAGACAGGCTGGGCCACATAGAAAGCAGTGAAGCGAACGCCTTGCATTGCCATGCGGTCGAGATTGGGTGTCTGGAAATCTGTTGCGCCATACACGCCGACATCCGCATATCCCTGATCGTCAGTAAAAATGAGCACAATGTTGGGCGGTCGAGAATCTTCGACATTCTGGGAGTGGGGGAGTGTGGGAGTCGAGCTGCAACTGACCATCCCTGCGCTGAGTGTGCCCAGGAGGAATCTTTGTATCGATAGCGTTTTCATCTTGGTGATCCTAGTTTCTGTTGTCGTGAATGTAACTGAATTGATTGTGAGCTTCCATCAATTCAAGGGTTAAATTTGCGGTGTTATGGACAGTCGGAGATTCCCAAGACGCCACAGAGTGTGACTATCACGTATCATGGATATATGTTGAATATCACCCTGCAACGATCGTTACTGGTTGCAACTCCACTGGTCGGATTCCTCAGTCTGCCAACAGACTCTCCTGCTGCGGATGATCATCACAAACCACCCAATATCATTTATATCCTCGCCGATGATCTGGGTTACGCTGAACTTGGCTGCTACGGTCAGACGAAAATCAAAACGCCGAATATTGATCGTATAGCGGCCGAGGGAATTCGTTTCACGCAACATTACTCAGGCAGCCCGGTTTGCGCCCCGTCACGCTGCATTTTGCTCACCGGATTGCATACCGGCCATGCCTACATCCGGGATAACAAGGAGATGGGGGGTTGGCAGAGGGACGCAAGAGAAGGGCAACTTCATATCCCTGAAGAGACCCTCACGATCTCAAAGTTATTGCAAGGGATAGGGTACGCCACAAGCGTTATCGGGAAGTGGGGATTAGGGGGACCAGATACGGTCGGGCATCCCAACCAGCAAGGATTCGATCATTTCTTCGGTTACCTGTGTCAACGCGTGGCGCATAACTACTATCCGACACATCTCTGGCGGAACAATGACAAAGTGATGCTGGAGGGAAATGAATGGTTCAGCGCGCACCAGCGCCTCGAGGAGCCGCCGAGTGACCCGGCACAGTATGATCAATACTCCGGCTCACAATATGCTCCGGACTTGATGATTGAGGAAGCGTTGCAGTTTGTTCGCGCGCACGAGGATGAACCATTCTTCCTGTACTATGCCACGCCGGTCCCTCATGCTGCGATTCAAGTTCCAGACGATTCAGTGGAGCCATATGCAGAGCTGGGATGGGATAAGGAGCCGTATCTGGGACAGAAAGGGTATTTGCCTCACCCTTGTGTCCGCGCGGGGTATGCAGCAATGGTATCGCGCATGGATCGTGACATCGGCCGACTCCTTTCACTACTGGATGAGCTTGAACTGGCGGATAATACCATTGTCATGTTCACCAGTGATAACGGGCCGACCTTCAACGGTGGGACAGATTCGACATTCTTTGAAAGTGCAGGATCATTCCGGGGATTGAAGTGTTCATTGTATGAAGGTGGTATCAGAGTTCCCCTGGTGGCGCGCTGGCCGGGCCATATCCCTGCCGGAAAAGTCACCCACCATCTGTCAGCCTTTTGGGACGTCATGCCCACCCTGTGCGAGATGATCGACATAGAATCCACGCCAGATATTGATGGTATTTCGTTCCTGCCGGCATTGACCGGCCGTGGGGAAGACCAGCCACAGCACGAATATCTTTACTGGGAGTATCGCGGACACCAGGCAGTTCGGAAGGGGAAGTGGAAAGCGGTGTGGCGAAAAAATGCTGAATCGATTGAGTTATATGATCTGACTACGGATATCGGAGAGCAGCACAACGTCGCCGCGGAGCATGATGGTGTAGTGCAATCAATGATGAAGATCATGACCGAAGGACGAACTCCATCCGAACACTTTCCTCTCAAACGAAAACGAGAGGGAGATAAAGACAGTTAATTAGTACTTTGAGTTCGGTTTATTTGAGGAAGGATCAAGGTGATGAGGAAAGGGCTGCAATTGTTTTCATCATTGCTGGCAGCCGGGGTGACAACAGCGACCGCCTGGGCCCAGGAAATTCCGGCGGTAGAAACAATTCGACCGCCCAACATCATCCTGGTTCTCGTTGATGATCTGGGGTGGGCGGATCTTGGTTGCTACGGCAGTGAGTACTACGAAACCCCGCATCTCGATGCACTGGCATCTCAAGGCATGCGCTTCACCAATGCTTACGCAGCGTGCGCGGTCTGTTCACCGACACGGGCCGCAATTCTCACAGGGCGTTATCCTGCCCGGCTCGGTATCACCGATTGGATTCGTCCCCTGGCCGGCAAGGAATGGACGGAAACAGATATTCGTGCTCAATCGGATTATGTCGGAAATCCCAAGCGTCAGTTCTTAACTCCGCGCAATCCCCGCTGGATGGAACATGATGAGATCACAATAGCGGAACTGTTACAAGAACAAGGTTATATCAGCGGATTTGTGGGTAAGTGGCATCTGGGGCCGGAGGATTGGTATCCGGAGGATCAGGGATTCGATTTCAACGCCGGGGGATGCGATTACGGCCACCCGCCACATTTTTTTGATCCTTACCCGGCTAAACATCAGCCGACATCCATTCCCAATCTTCCCCCGCGCAAAGAAGGCGAGTACCTGACTGATCGGGAAGCTGACGAGGCGGTCAGTTTCATCAAGCGCAGTTCGGGTCAACCGTTCTTCCTCTACCTCTGTCATTATGCGGTTCACTCACCGATCCAGGCCAAGCAAGATCTGATCGATTATTACCAGGAGAAGCCTACTGTAGAAGGTGATGGCCAGAGCTTTCCTGCGTACGCTGCGATGGTGCACAGTGTGGATGATGCGATGGGTGCACTGTTGAAAACGATCAATGAATTGGACATCGCGGACAATACGTTGATTATCTTCACCAGTGATAATGGGGGCGCGACGCATTTTCGCGCGACGGATAATCGACCATTACGATCGGGTAAGGGAAGACCGTACGAAGGCGGTATTCGTGAACCATTTATTGTATGTTGGCCCGGCCAGGTAAGCGAGGGATCAACGTGTGATACTCCGATATCATCCATTGATCTGTTGCCGACCGTTTGCGAAATTACAGGTGCGGCTCTCCCGACAGATCGTCCCCTTGATGGATCGAGTTTGATGCCCTTGTTCAAGGAGCGGGGTGAATGGGATCGCACTGCACTGTACTGGCACTTTCCCCATTACTGGGCTGGGAAATTGGTGGGGCCGTACAGTATTATTCGAGAGGGCGATTGGAAGCTGATCAGGTTTTACGAGCAGGATCGGATTGAGCTATATAATCTTACGCAGGATCTCAGTGAAAAACACGACCTGTCTTCTGCGCAACCGGAAAAGGTATACGAACTCAATATCCAACTTGAGAACTGGTTGACTGAAGTGGGAGCGAAATTGCCTATGGAGAATCCTGAGTATAAACCTCCAGTTAATAATGAACAGACGAAATGAAGAATATACATTTTCGATTACTGCCCTTCTCAATAGTGTCTATCCTCTTGTTCACCCGTCATCAAGTCAATGGTGATTCGTTTCGTTCTCAATGGTCGCAGGGAATCGAACGTACCTGGATCGGACCTGAGTATTTTGCCAATCGTTTGCAGGATTGGCGTTTGAGTGATGGTCGGGTGGAATGTATTGAAGCCTCACTGGGGAGACCGATAAGGGTGCTGCACGTATTGCCCCTGGAGTTGAATGAAACACAAACAGATTTTGAGATTGAGGTGCAGCTTGGGACTATCGAGTCTGCGAAAACAGGAACACCAGACTCCTGGGCCGGCTTCCTCATCGGCTCGGGCGGGAAGCATGTTGACTATCGTCTCACAGCAATGGTGCACCATCGTCCAGCCCGTGATGGTGGACTCATTGCTGCGGTGGATGGCTCGGGGCGAGTTATGTTCCGGGATAATGAAACGAATATTCACAAAGGAAATTCCTGGTCAATTACCGGGAAGCTGCGTGAAGGTGAGCTCAGCGAGATCCCAGCAGATTCACGCGAGGACTCAAACTCAGTTGATGTCCTCCCAGGCAAAATCAAGCTTCGTTTACTAGGGGCAGCGAAGGGCCAGGATAATCAACTTACTTTAGTCGCGCAGAATGCAGAAACCGGCAATGAGTTGAGCCGAGCAATATTGTTAGTTGATGATCCATCTCTCATCGAAGGGTGTATTGGCCTGGTGTCGCACTTGGGACCTCCGGAAAGTGAATTGGGGTACTGGTTTTCTGACTTCAATGCTCAGGGCGGAAAGTTAACAAATTATCCGGAGCGCGCATTTGGGCCAATATTCTGTACCCAATACACGCTCAGCAATAATATTTTGAAGTTAACAGCCCAGATGCCACCCCTCAGCGAGGAAGATGATCAGGAAGTTATACTTGAAATTCAAGACAAGGATGGATCGTGGCGACAGATTGCACAATCTCGAATCAATGATGATTGTCACACTGCACAATTCCGCATAGAAAACTGGAACCCCCAGTACGATATCCCTTATCGCGTTTCTTACGATCTTAATCAGGGCAGTGAGTATGCAACAACCTACTACTGGACAGGAACCATTCGCGCTGAACCAGTTGAAAAAGAAGAAATCGTGGTAGCTGCATTCACCGGTAACAAACATTTCACCGGAAATCTACAATGGAATCACAACAGTATATGGTTCCCGCATATTGATATTACCGAAGCGGTCGCTTATCACGATCCAGATCTACTGTTCTTCTCCGGTGATCAGGTGTATGAGGGTGATATCACCGGCGCACAGCGTAGACCATTGGAGAAAGCAATCCTCGACTACCATGACAAGTGGTACCGCTGGTGCTGGACGTTCGGCGACCTGGCGCGTGATCGACCGTGCATCTGCATTCCCGATGATCACGATGTTTATCACGGTAATATCTGGGGTGCAGGAGGACGGGCAGCTCAACGTCAGGATGATGGGGGATATACCATGCCGCCAAGGTTCGTCAGGATGGTTGAACGAACACAAACGAGCCATCTGCCTGATCCATACGATCCTACGCCCATCGAGCAGGACATTGGTGTTTATTACACGAGTATTGAATACGGTGGTGTCAGTTTCGCGGTGATCGAGGATCGCAAATTCAAATCATCCCCGACCGTGATGGTACCCGATGGAAAAGTTGTTAACGGCTGGTTCCAATACGCTGACTTTGATCCTACTGATGCAGATGTCGCCGGTGCAACATTGCTCGGCAATCGGCAGTTGGAGTTCCTTCGTCACTGGGGGCAGGACTGGAGCGGTAACACCTGGATGAAAGTTGTACTGTCACAAACGATATTCGCAAACGTTGCGACGATTCCAAGGGATGCGACGAGTGGCAGTGTGCTACCAAGCCTTCCTATACCGTTACCAGATGAGTATCCGAGCGATTACAAACTTGCTGCAGATGCCGACTCCAATGGTTGGCCGCAATCCGGGCGCAACCGGGCATTGCAGGAAATAAGGCGCGCATTTGCTCTGCACATCGCTGGTGATCAGCACCTGGGAAGCTGTATTCAGTATGGCGTTGATAATTTCGACGATGCAGGGTACGCCTTTTGTGTGCCTTCAATAGCAAATACCTGGCCACGTCGATGGTTTCCTCCTCACCCGGGAGAAGGTCGCAGAAAGGACATGCCACGTTACACCGGACGATACCTGGATGGATTCGGAAATCACATGACAGTGCATGCAGTTTCGAATCCGGTCGCATCCAATCATGAACCTGCCGCACTACATGACAGGGCACCGGGTTACGGGATCGTTCGATTCAATCGTGCCGATCGATCGATCAATATCGAATGTTGGCCGCGATGGTCTGATCCATCAACGCCGGGGGCGAAACAATACGCGGGTTGGCCAATCACTATTGAGCAAACTGACAATTACGACCGGGAACCGATCGCCTTCCTGCCTATACTGAAAATCAGCGGGATAATAGACCCGGTTGTTCAAATTATCGATGAATCGCTCGATGAGATCGTGTATACGTTACGCATGAACGGCACAGTTTTTCATCCGAAAGTATTTACTCGCAGCCCACATACAGTCATTGTTCATAATCCGGATACCGGGCAGATGCACACATTCAATGATGTTCAACCGGGATCATTCAATGATGAGCGAGTGATCATCGTGCCTTTCTGATAATATCATCACGTTGAGATCAATTTCGTAGTGAAGCTCAGGAAGGAGATACTCCATGAAACGGTCATTGATCGCATGTTCGGTTCTGGTTTCGAGTCTGCAGTTTGAAAGTACAGCGCTGGCTTCAAACCAGCAGGTGAAAGACGAGCGACCAAATATCATCTTCATCTTCGCCGATGATCATGCGACGCAGGCGGTAAGTGCCTATGGCTCCGAGATCGCTAATACACCGAATATTGATCGATTGGCTCAGGAAGGAGCGTTGTTTCGCAATTGCTTTGCCACCAATGCAATTTGTGCTCCGAGCCGTGCTGTCGTATTGACCGGTAAACACAGTCACATGAATGGTGTGATGACGAATGCCGAAGTATTTGATGGTTCCCAACAGACATTCCCCAAATTGCTTCAACAAGTGGGTTACCAGACGGCGATGATCGGGAAGTGGCACCTCAAATCCGATCCCACAGGCTTCCATCATTGGGAGGTTCTTCGGGGACAGGGGCCGTACTACAACCCGCAAATGATGACATCAGACGGTGTACATAAAATCACTGGTTACACGACTGACATTATCACGGATCTGTCCCTTGATTGGATGGAAGATCAGCGCGAGTCCGGTCAACCATTTCTGCTGATGTGCCAGCACAAGGCTCCACACCGAAATTGGCAACCCGGTCCCGAGCACCTCAATGATTTAGATGAGATGGAAATCCAGGAACCGCCGACTCTGTTCGATGATTATGCCGGACGCGCAAGTGGAGCAGCGAACCAGGAGATGACGATTGCTCGACACTTCTTCCCCAGCGATGTCAAACTTGAGCCACCCGGTAATTTGACTCCTGAGCAACTTGCGCGGTGGAACGAAGCATACGAATCCAAGAACGAAGCGTTCAGGCAGGCAGACCTGCAAGGCGATGATCTCACGCGTTGGCGCTACCAGAGATATCTCAAGGATTACCTGCGAACAGTTGCATCACTCGATGACAATGTTGGTCGGATACTCGAATATCTGGACAAAACCGGGCTAGCTGAGAAGACGGTGGTCATCTACTCATCGGATCAGGGATTCTTCCTCGGTGAACATGGCTGGTATGACAAACGCTGGATGTACGAAGAATCAGCGCGTATGCCATTGCTTGTACGATGGCCGAGCAAGGTACAACCGGGAAAGAAGTTCGACCACTTGGTACAGAATCTTGATTTCGCTCCAACCTTTCTTGAACTTGCGGGTGTAAGTATCCCTGCTGATATGCAGGGTGAAAGTCTGTTACCACTGTTGGCTGGCGAACAAACTGAAAGCTGGCGAAATTCAATCTACTATCATTACTATGAATTTCCGGGTGTTCACGCAGTTCCTCGTCACTTCGGGGTACGCACCGATCGTTATAAACTTATCCGATATTACCAACTGGATGAATGGGAATTTTTTGATCTCAAGAACGATCCCGATGAGTTGAAAAGTGTTTATGACGATTCTGAATACGCACCTGTTATTGAGGAACTCAAACACGAGTTAATCAGGTTGCAGGGATTGTATGTCGATCCACAGCCGAAAGAGTAAATCACGGGAAGATAGCGATCTTTGTTCTTTCAACAAATGTGTGAAACAGGAAGGCTGTCAATCTTCCAGCGGAAAGCTTCGTCGTCGCTGTCTGCAAACTGACTCCTACCAGATTGCGAAGGAGAAGCCAAGGCAGTTTGAATCTGCACGGCTGCGAGGTATCGAAAATCCACTCCTTACACGAACTCCTATCGCTGACGTCGTCACTACCTATGTCGCTCACATGCGCCAGCACAAGACACCTAAGAACACTCCTGATCCCATGCGTCCAAAGGATCTTTATACGACCGCACTAAAATATAAGATGAATTTCACCCACTTGTTAGAAGCGATCTACGATTCAATCCCCTTCGTCCACAATCTTTCGCAGCCTTCATTACTAAATCAACAGCTAGAGTAGACTCTCGAGGTTGAACGCCTATTGCCTTTATTTTTTTCTTTTCTCTGAAACCCCCACCGTAATCTCTAATAACAACCACACTAATCGCTCGAGGATCTGGCTCGTACGATTCACGGTACTCCCATCCAGATTTTTGATCCACGCTCACTTTTGCTGGTAATCTGTTTATCACAGCCTGAATAAAATCTGGTTGAATATATGGACATAATTGAACTCTTTGCATCTTGTTCTGAATTTCGTGTTTGATTCTCTCGTGATCAAATTGGAAATTCTTTGCATCGATAAACTTTCCATACGTGAACCACTCAGACCAACTTGTCCAATCCATACCTAGTTGTTTGCATCCCCATACATTGAATCTCCCATCATCTACACCAAAACAATACTCTACTGGTTTGTATGATTTGTCTCTCTCATCAGCGCACCGAATATATCCAAACAATTCTTGCCAATCGCATAATTTACCGCACAGATATGATTCACTGTTACGTATCCCAGCTAGTGCTTTTGCAACGGGAAGTAAACTGGACATATCATCCATTCTTACTGTCACAGCATGCCACTGCTTACCACTTCTTTCTGCTTTTTGGTATGTCTCCAAGCTTTGAGCATGCTTCAGTGCCTTTGGAAATCCAGCTGCAGTAGAATCTGCAAACGCTATGGTTATCCCCCAGTCGGGCACTGCAAGATCGATCGCTTTCCCTTTGACCTCTGATTTTCCTGTAAGACTACTACCACATTCCGGACAAAACTTTGTACCTCCCTTTGCAGATGCTCCACAGTCTGGACATATTGGTACCGATAATTTACGTCTTTGCTTTGCTTCCTTTAACAGCACATTTATTTGATTCTGCCCCATGCCACTTGCTTTCGCGGCATCCGTTAAGACTTTTTTCTCTTCCTCCTGCACAACCCCATCAACCAATGCCATTTCTATCATATCTTCAAGATTCCGTATTCTAAACGAATACCTATTCAGCAAGTCAAGATTTATTTCATGCCCCTCGAGTTCTTTTCGTGCCTTTCGCAATTGTGTTTTTGTTGCACCAATAGAAAGCCGTATTTCTTCTATTTGCCGTTCCTCTTCAGCTGAAAGAACATTATCAGCATGTGCAATTGCGAGTACGTTTTTAAGATATGCAATACGCTCTACATCGTTCATTGATTACCCCCGATCAGCTGGGTTATGCTTTTCAGAATTATATACTGTCTCATACGATTTTACATTAAAGCATATTCTTTAAATGTCGTGGCAATTCCTCGGAGGTTGTACGATCCCCTTGTACATCACCACTTGAAAAGCATGGTCAAATCGGTCAAAATGGACTTCGACTAGGGAGAACGTATATCCCTAACCCGCCGCTAGTTCACTGCGGCGCATGAAGTTGCAAATTTGCACTCCGGACGCTCATAACCCGGATATCGTAGGTTTGAGGCCTACTACCACGATCTACTTGGATTGGTCATTATACAAATACGGAATGTCTGCTTGTCGATGAAACCGAGCCATGGCCGCTGCGACAAGTTGACGTGCAAAACCCTCATGACCAATGGGATCGTGCAGTAGACAGATATCTGCGCTACCGGGATCTGTTGCTGGATAGAACACACCGCAGTTTGGATTGATCTCAAGCATGAAGGGAATTCCATCACGATCAACACGAATATCACAACGTGCAAAACCTGCGGCACCGAGTGCGACGAAGAAGCGAACCGCCTCGTCTCTCAGCCGTGCTGCAAGCTGATTATCTTGAACCGGGAATGACATGAGACTGTCATAGTCAACCCACTTCAGATTTTCATGTTTGAACGATTCACCCTTGGGGAATTGGTACTGTACAGGTGTATAGGAGATTGGTTTCTCGGGATCTTCTGGATTCTCCGCGACGAGCACGGTGCATTCCACCCCGTCGATGTACTCTTCGATCAGAGCTGCACCATGACGCGTTATCATCTTACGTGCCTGGATGTGTAATCCGGCGGGTGTCTGCACGCGCGATCGACGACTCAGATCAACGCTTGCATAGCTGCTGTGGTGTTTGACAAAAAGCGGGAAGCGCAGTTCTTCGGCTGCCCGTTCAACATCATCAGTACATTTTGCGATGACATAGTTCGGTGTTGCGATGCCTACTTTGTGGGATGCTTCCTTCATTTGAACCCGTGATGGTTCATAGCACGATGATACTGCACCGGTAAACGGAACCCCTGCCTTCTCCAACGTCTTGATGACCTCGATGCCTGGAAGATCCTGATCCGCTGCACCATCACATAGGTTGAAGAATAGATCAAAGCCCAAATCAATCAACTGTTGGACGCGCGTAACTGATTCAACCTTACCGGCCAATACTGCGAGGTACCAATCATCATCCGGGAGATATGGCCGTGGATCACAGGGCCAATCATCATCAGGAAACGGATCCGCATCGAGATTTTGAGTCGTCAACAAGCAAATTCGCACGAATGGATAGTAGCAGGATGTACACGCTTTGTGGTGGAAATGCCATATCTCATCTTGCATGCATAGGCCAATTGCCAGAAGTGGTGGCCTTAGAATAACGCACGAAGAACCATCCACACTTTATGACCGATTTTATTTTGAAAGAGCAAATCAGTTCGATTGTGACCACAAACCCGATGGCAGTCAGGATAGGGGTATCTGCTCAATCTGCGGTCTTGTGTCCGGCTACCACTCCGTTTGATAAAGATGAAGACTGAGGGTACGGTACCGAATATGTAATTCACTCCTCGGCTCTCAATTGGGAGCGGTGTTTCCCACTCTTCCCCCGGTGTTCGGGATCTAATCGAGTTTGTTCAGACAGGAAATAATCATGAAAACGCAAATTCAGTTCATGTTAGTCGTGATCATTGTTTTCGGTGTAGCTCTTGTTGGATGCACTTCTACCGAATCAACTACATCAACTGCTTCTTCCCAGCCGATGACGGATATTGCCACTACAACAGGTTTCCTATCGACCTATTCAAATTTGGAGCCTGCCGGCGAGAACAGTCTACGCTATCTGGAAGCGTCCAATCGTCTTGCACGTTACGACAAGTTTGTCATCTATCCGGTTGAGTTGCTGACTTACGAGGACTCTGAGGGCAATCAGATTTCAGTTGCTGATCGGAAGATGCTGCAGCAGTACATGCATGATGCACTGGTGAAAGCGCTGTCACAAGGCGATGGATACGAAGTCGTTGATGCGCCTGCCTGGGATGTTGCAGACGTGCGTGTTGCCCTCACCGATGTCAAAAAATCAGCGTTACTGTTCAATGCGATCCCACGTCTCAAATTGATCGATCTGGGGTTGGGTGGAATGTCAATGGAAGCTGAGATTATTGACTCAGTGTCTAATGTTCAGATTGCTGCTGCTGTTGAATCGAAGACCGGCCGAAACCTTTGGATTGACTTCAGCCAGTTCGATGATGCCAAGGGTGCTATGGACGAATGGGCGTACCGATTTCGTCGCATCATTGATGAGGCTCACGGGCGTTGATTTTAACGGGCAGACTTTGATTCAATGACCGGGAAATATCGTTCACCGGTTCAAGAGATGCCGTATGGGGGGGTGATTGTTGATTTCACCTGCCAACCTTTTCATCCATTATTGACATGAAGTTTGGCAGGCGATGATGGTGTTCAATGTTGCTGTTTGATGCTTTGGCCTACGGACAATGACTGCATTTTTCATCCTGACATGTGCTCGTTCCGGTTCGACATCCCTGGCACGGATCCTGGATACTGCCACCAACGGTACCTGCGCGGTCGAACCTATGCCAAATCTGAATTTCGAGACGCGATTAGCGATGGAGGGGCGACTGGAAAATCCACAGAAAGTGGTTGAAGAAATCGTGGTTCCACGAGTACGCGAGGGTCTATCTCGAAAGGAAGTTTACGGCGAGAAGAATGTCACCTATGGCCCTTTTATTCAGCATCTCTATGAATTAACTGATTGTAAATTCGTGTTCCTTAAACGGGATGGGCGAGATGTAGTGCGGTCACTTTTGGATTGGCACGATCAGATGTTCGGAAACATTTATCGTGAGTGTGTCGATCCGGGAGATTTATCGCAGCAGGCGGTGAATGCTGTCGTAGCACTTCCGATCCACAAGGATACGTCCGATTTTGCTCGCCCTCGGCCGCAAATAGGATCGAAATGGTACGAGCGCTGGGAAACGATGAGCCGTTTTGAGATGTGTTCGTACTACTGGTCAACGATCAACGATCTTTATCGTAATGCTCTTGAAGTATTGCCCTCGGACGCCTGGATCGAATTGGACTACACCACACCGCAAGGTGAAGATATTTTACGGGTGGCAGAGTTCTGCGGCTTGAAGGATCTGGGATACGACCAGGTGCAGGAGATGCTGGATGCGGGTATCAATTCCCTGAAAGATCGCGGTGCAGGTGAGAAGATTCACGAAAAATGGATGAATTGGGACGGTGGCAAACGGAGATCTTTTGACGCCATTGCGGGGAATACCATGAGACGCCTGGGATACTACGATGATGACATTGCGCGTTGGTGTCCCCCTGATTATGGTCGTTGCTGGGAGGATCACGGTGCCGACGAGGAGTGGTACAAGTGGATGTACGATACGAGACTTGTCATGCACGAGGAGGCAATTAAATGGATCCGCAGCCACGATGCAACGGAGCAGCCTGTCACTTCCATCGCTGATTTCGGATGTGGGCTTGGAGTCGGCTATCACGAAGCACTCGCCGACAGAAAATATGTAGGCATCGATCTCATAAGCAGCACGATTGACTGGTGTAAAAGGAATCGCACAAATCCGCAGCACGAGTACCATCAAATTGATTTTATCAAAGAGGCAACACCCGAAAAATATGACCTGGTGATGTCAAGCGGAACGATTGATAATGCCTACGATGTTGAAGCGTATCTTGATGCGATGCTGCGTGCATCCCGACGGTTCATCTACCTTACGTGTTATCGTGGGTGGTTTCCCGATCTTGCCGAGCATAACTACCATTGGGTAGATAAGGACAAGTGTTTCTATACCGATATCTCCGCGCGGCGCGTACGAGAATACCTAGAATCGCTTGGGTGCAGAGACATTCAAATCGAACCGCGATCTACAGGACGCAGTGACATCCCATACGAGACGCGTATTATGGCCAGCATACCTAATCCGGAGGCGGGTCATATATTATGAATGAGTCCGGATCCCAATCTGATCTTTCATCCAGTCAGCAATCCGCCAGTCTCTCCCGCCGCCTGATCAGTTTCGTAGCGAAGAGTTGGCCCGTGCGGTCTTTTCGTCGTTTTCTCGTTCAATTGACTGATTTTGGACTCAGGGACACAGTGGAATGCCTCGAGACTCGGATTACCGATATTGAAACACAGATTGATGTAGTGAATAACCGCCTTTCTAGTGTCAAGGAGACAGTCTGGAAGTTGAATATAGTCCCTATTGGGAAGCAGGCCGTAGTAAGTAGCAACATGTTGAATTACGAACAGCAGGTTGCTGAAAACTACGCAGATCTTTCTGACAAGTTTGATTCCTACCGACGTCTTGTTGATGGGCTGATCGCAATAGACCAGAACATGGTAGTACCAGCATGCGAATTGGCTGAGGAGATGGAATCCGAATTGAACCTGGTGACGTTGCGTCATGACATTGACGCCGATCCTGTCACTGCAGTACGTATGGCAAGGTACCTTGCCAGCAAAGGTGTGGCGGGCACGTTTTACCTTTTGCATACTGCTATATATTACGGTGAATTCCATAATCACCTCTTTGTGAGAAATCCTCAGCTTGTGGATTGGGTACGAGCATTTATCGTCGCCGGCTGCGAACTCGGTCTTCACAATGACGCGTTTGGTGCATCACAAATACCCGGAATCAATGGTGCAATGTGTCTAAAAGAGGAAATCAATTGGCTCAGATCACATGGGGTGAATCTAAAAGGAACGGCTGGTCACAATTCGCTGCCCAGCTACGGAGCTGAGAATTCAGAAGTATTTCTTGGCCGCAGGTTGTGGTCTCGACAGCCGGTGACAATCACCGGTGTGCCCTTGCCGATGGAAGCGTTGAATGAACAGGAGCTTGGACTAACCTATGAAGGCACTTTCGCTGTGCCGCAGGAAGATATTGATGTCGAGCTTGCTGAAGCATTTGCTCACAATCAAGCTGGTGCCAGCATCCGCAATGAACAGTGGATGAAACAGTACCTGACAGAAAACCCTTACTGCCAGTGGGCAGTCGATGTGCAAATTTGGATCGTAGACTGTAATAAGTGGGTCATCGGAGGTCGCATTGATGACCGTCCAGTATTTCATTGGGACATTACACTGGGCGATGTCCTGGAGTACATCAGCACTATGCCCAGGGGGACACGGGCGCTCTTTGTATTACATCCGGAGTACATGCGACAATGAAGTCTGAAAGATCCTATCCATGGCAGCATAGGTTCGATCCCATTGCCGATCCAACTTTGGTGGCTGCGGTATGGCAATAACGCAGAAACTTACTGATCATCGTGCTAATAAGGTGAATGAAGATCAACCTGCAATTGATCCGATACGCATGCTACAGGCTTTCATTGCATCTCATAGACGTGCTCCGCGCGTTCTGCATATTGGTAACATCGCCAATAATGCATACCTCAATGCTCAGATTCTCAATGATACTGGCTTCAATTGCGACGTGATCTGTTACGATTATTATCACATCATGGGATGTCCTGAGTGGGAAGATGCATATTTTGAAAAGGAAATTGAAAACCATTTTAATCCCGACTGGTCTGCTGTGAATCTACATGGGTATAAGCGACCACACTGGTTTGCACAAGGGCCATTCGAAGAGTGTATTACTTATTTACATGCTCTACATGACGGCAATGACGATTCCGCACTGGAACAGTGGAATATTCTTGGTAAAGCTTCCACGATTGCTGGACGACCTCTCAATTACTTTCATCGTGCAAAAAGGAAATTTGCTTCATTAAGAACAAAGTTTGTTGCTAGAACTAAACCTTTCTACGATATCTATCTCCGCAAGCTATGTGCGTTCATTCACTATCTTTTTTTCCCATTGATTCACCCAGTGGTCACATGTCGTTGCTTCAGATGGTTACTTTATAAATTATTATCCTGGGGAAACAAGAACATCTTACGTATTGCATACATCATTGGAATCCCACAAGCGTATGGTTATATAAGAAGACGCATCACATCGTTATCAATGATCAAGCATAATGCATCCGATATCAGATCAGTTTTACAATACCTGTTGCTTCTTATTCCATTTATTGTATTAGTCGGTGTTCGAAGGATTTGGCTCTCACTTCAGTATATTATCTCATTGCTGGAAATACATAAGATAATAACCGAAACCAATCATAAACAATCGGCAAAAATATTATCAGAGACAACACACAAACCAACCATTCATCCCAAAGATATCTTATCGAAACACCACATCGAAAATTTGCAATTGAATTTCAGAAGGTCATTTCCTGAACGAAAGGATCAATTGTTAGCAAGCGATGTTACTGCCTATGCTTCGGTTCTTCCCAAATGGGAAGAACTCTTTAGATATTATGATGCTGTAGTTGGATACGCGACTGATGGTTTATTGCCATTTCTTTGTGGTAAACGGCCTTATCTTGCCTATGAACATGGTACAATACGGAATATCCCTTTTGAAGAAACTTCTCAGGGTCGTTTATGCGCATTGACTTATCGTCGGGCTGATAAATCATTCATAACGAACTGCGATAACATTAAAGCAGCAGGTGAATTACAACTCGACAACTATTGTTTCGTTCCCCATCCCGTGAATGAACGGCATAGTAAGTCTGGGAACGCGACAGAATTGCGAGAATCTCTGAAGCGAGAATTAAATTGTGACTTCATCATCTTTCACCCATCCCGTCAACATTGGGAAACTTGCCGACACCCCGATTGGGAAAAAGGTAATGACATTCTAATCAGAGGTATGGCGGAGTTCATCAAGAAAGCCGCGCCACGGGCAGGTGCGGTATTTGTTGACTGGGGGAAAAAAGTAGACGAATCGAAGAAACTACTCGAAGATCTCGAAATAGAGAGTCGTGTGAAATGGGTTGCACCTCTGCCTAACCGGAGGATGATCAGTTACATCAGAGCATCTGATGTAGTAGCGGATCAGTTTTATCTTGGCGCTTTCGGGAGCCTGACACCCAAGGCTCTGTTGCATGAATGTCCGGTCATGTTGCACCTTGATGAAGATCGCCACCGATGGTGTTTCCCCGAGATGCCTCCTGTCATTAATGTGAATACACCAGAGGGTGTATGCGCAGGATTATCACGGCTGTACGAGGAGGAGGATTATCGACAAACTCTCATTTCCCGGGGTTTATCCTGGTATAAACGATATCATTCAAACAAAATGATTTCCGCTACGTTGACCCGAGAGATTATGAAAAGCATCAAAGAACATTCGGCTTGCTAAAAATGCTAAAAGCTTTGACCAAATGGGTGATGCTGCGTTGTGTGTCAATAACCGTGCTCATTGTTCACCCAATATTGATGATGTTTCGATCCAAAGGACGTATCCGAAGCCTATGGACGGGATCACCAATAATTAATATGGCTATAAATGCTAAGGCAGAACGTCTGCTCGGAGCAAATTCCGACTCACTGGTGTTTGAGACATATTACATTACCAACGCATTCACCTACGATTTATCCCGTTGGAGAAAACTACCAGTATTTGGTATCCTCCTACCATATATTATCTTACTGTGGGCATGTTTAAGATATGACCGTTTTCACTTTTACTGCGATCGAGGTATGCTCGTCTCCCCCGAAAAATATCGTTTTGACGAAGGAGAATTTAAGCTCCTCAAAAAAATAGGCAAACAGATTATATTCTGGACGTACGGATCAGATGTCCGTACGAGGCATCGTACGATGATGCTGGGAAAATATAACTGTTGCCTGCATTGTCCATCACCCAAAAATCATTGCATCTGTAACGATGAGGATGGTCAGGAGGTACATTCCTTGATTGCAGAGTATGGGCTGGCTGTGTTTTCAATGGGTGACATGACAGAATATACTCCTGACAGTATTAAAGATGTTTACTTCTGGCCTGTGGACCTTGATGCCGATGATGGCAGGCGCTATACCCCAGCATTTCCCAACGCAGATGCTGACCGACCTCTTGTTGTCGTACATGCTCCGAATCACCGCCATTTCAAAGGTACGGACTACCTGATCGAAACGATTCGCAAATTGCAGGGGGAAGGATTACCCATCGAACTTGAACTCGTGGAGAGAAAATCCAACCTCGAGGCACTTCAAATTTATCGACGGGCGGATGTCATCTTTGATCAATGCCTGATCGGCTTTCACGGGTACCTGGCTCAGGAAGCGATGGCATTGGGTAAGCCCGTCATGTGTTTCATTCGTAAACCTGACGAGTACCTGTTGCACCCGAAGGAATGTCCCATACTGAACACACCACCGGATCGTATTGAAGATGTATTACGTGATTTGCAGGAGAATCGCACCAGGCTCGGTGAACTTGGCCGACAAGGTCGTAAATACATAGAGCGCTACCATACACTTGAGATGTTCGCTCTCCGCCTCAAAGAGCAGTATCTTCAACTGGGAGTATAATTATCGTGAAGTGTGTCATCATAGGAGCGGCGGGCTTCATCGGCAGGTATCTCGGGCTTACTCATCACCAGCGTGGTGATGAAGTATCAGGAATCGATGTTGAACAGAATATGGAGGATTGTGAGGTTCCATATTCAATCGATTTATGTGATCTTACGGTTTCCAATATCGTCATACCCCCCGGTACCGATGTCGTTTACTACCTCGCGCAGTCGCCTTATTTCCGCCAATTCCCTGAGCGCGGCGATCATCTCTTTGTGGTTAATACCGCTGGGGCACTTCGTGTAGCTGAAGCAGCAACAAAAGCTGGAGTTAGCACTTTCCTTTATGCTTCAACAGGAACCGTTTACGCTCCTTCTTTCAGTTCCATGTCAGAAAGCGACTCAGTCCGTCGCGATCAGGCTTATGCATTGAGCAAATTATGCGCAGAAGAAGCACTGGCGTTGATTGGTGGATCAATAAACGTGTTGTGCCCGAGATTCTTCGGCGTATATGGCCCACATCAACAAAAAGGTACACTCGTTCAGGCAATTACGAATCGCATTCGACAGAGTAAACCAGTTACCGTTGATGGCAATCCCGAAGATCCTGATGACAAAAACGGTTTACGGATGTCATTTACGTATGTTGAGGATCTCGTACGTAATTTAATTGAACTTACTGATGTGATGACAACGGGCCGGAATCTGAATGGTCCAATCAACGTTGCGGCTCCTGAGCCGATCAGTATCAGACGACTGGCCGAGGAGATCGGTTCTGTTATTGGCATCGAACCGATTTTCGAGATCACAGATAAGTACCGTGAATCAGACTATATCGCCGACGTTTCACTGCTCCGGTCAGTGATTGATCCTGCATTCACGGAATTGAGTGAATCGATCAGGAGGACGCTGGTGGCCGATGTGTGAATCCGAGTCACGATCGATCAGAATTCTGCATTATCCTACAGATGTAGGTGGTAATCCGACCGGTCTGGCTCAGGCTGAACGTAGGTATGGTGCTTCTAGCACCGTGGCTGTCATCACACAATCCTCATTGGGTTACGATGTAGATATCAACCTGGATCTGAGTCGCAAGAGTCGGTTAAATCGCCTTGCCCATCGCGTGTTTTTCGCCGCACGCAGTATTCGAAATTACGACGTTTTCCACTTCAATTTTGCTCAGACATTCCTGCCCCGGCTGGGTTCACATGGTATCGACCTGCAATTGCTTCGCGCTATGGGCAAGCGCATCTTCATGACCTTTCAGGGTTGCGATGTTCGACTGGCACAAAATTGTCGTGTTAATGACCGAATCAATAGTCCCGATGCTGATCATTCCAATTTACATTGTTGCGGGGGAAATGACATTGATAAAGCGCGAGCCGTGTCCTACATCCGTAAACATGCTCATAGGACGTTCTGCCTGAATCCTGATCTAATGCGCTATGTTCCCGATGCAGAGTTTGTTCCTTATGCAGCTGTTGATCCAGCACTCGTCACACCAACTACTGATCAAAAAAGTAAGGGGAAATTGACAATTCTCCATGCGCCGACGAATCGACTTATCAAAGGTACCCAGCACGTTCTCGACATCGCTGAAAAAATCGGCAACGACAACATTGAATGGATGTTCGTTGAGAATGTACCTCATGAGGAAGCGATTCGTCGCTACCGCCAGGCAGATCTGGTAATCGATCAACTGAGACTCGGCTGGTACGGTGCCTTTGCGGTAGAAATGATGGCCATGAGTAAACCGGTGATCTGCTACATAGCCGAAGAAGATCTTCGTTTTATACCCCAGAGGATGGCAGAGGAATTACCGATTATCGACGCCACTCCAGATACACTTCAAGATGTGCTTCAAAATCTCATCAATGCGCCGGCACGTCTGACAGAGATCGGTGTCCGATCACGGGAATTTGTTGAAAACTGGCACGATCCGGATCGTATTGCCCGCCGCTTTCTTGAGATGTACCGCGATCCCACTATCCCATTCTGGCCGGAATCAGGACGACTTCCCGATTGAGTCGGTATTCCTTTCGGGTAGTCGACGAAGCCGACTGAGCGTGTTACGGTGGCAGTCGCTTTGTGCGGAATCGCTGCCATTTTGTCTCCTACCCGATCAGACGTACTCTATCGTCATGCATCTGAAATGATCAGGCTGTTGCATCATCGCGGACCGGATGATGAGCAGGTAGTGACTTTTGACAGGGGAAGAGAAGTTCATGCACATGAGCCGGCTTCCATTGCATTAGCTCATAGTCGCTTGTCGATTCTGGATCTATCCAGCGCAGGACGTCAGCCGATGGCGGATCCCTCTGGAAGGTTCCACCTGATATTCAACGGCGAGATCTACAACTACCTCGAATTACGAGAGGATCTTGAACAGCAGGGCGAGCTATTCCAATCGAGTGGAGACACGGAAGTGCTGCTGCGACTGTTGGCGCGTGAGGGCAAAATGGCGCTGGCAAAGCTGGACGGAATGTTTGCATTCCTGCTTCTTGATGTGATTGGTCAGAAAGTTCTGGCGGTTCGGGATCGCTTTGGGATCAAGCCGCTGTATTACTGGATTGCGCCTGATGGCAACCTTGTGATGTCCTCTGAGATCAAGGCGTTTACGGTATATCCCGGCTGGCGAGCTGAGTTGAATCGCCAACGAGCGTATGACTATCTGGCACGAGGTTTGATAGACCACACTGCGGAGACGATGTTCAAAGACGTCTTTCAGATTCCAGCGGGACACTTGGTTGAGATCGATCTCCAAGATTCATTCGCGCGAATTTCACCTCAACGGTGGTACAGATTATGCGCAGCATCAATCGAGATGAATCCTGATGAATGTGTGGAGCATTGTGGAGAATTACTTGGAAATTCTGTCAAACAGCACCTGAGAGCGGATGTGACGGTCGGTTCATGCCTGTCGGGGGGTTTGGATTCTTCATCGATCGTATGTCTGGCAGCAGAAGCACTTCGTGAACAAGGCATTAAAGGCGGTCAATTCACCTTTACGTCGAGGCATCCGGATGAGCTGATGGATGAATGGGAGTACGCCCAAGTTGTAGCAAGACGAACAGGAGCGAATCCCGTTGAGGTTCACCCCGAGCCGGGAGAATTTTTCAATTTGATAAGCGATCTGGTGTGGATACAGGATGAACCCTTCGGATCGGCTTCGATATTCGCTCAGTACAAAGTGTTTGAATCTGCAGCGGCACACCATGTCAAAGTTATGTTGGATGGTCAGGGTGCGGATGAGCAGCTTGCGGGGTATCACGCATTTTTCAAGGTCTACCTGCTGGAACTGATCAGGCAAGGCAAGTTGAGAACTGCCGTCAATGTGATGCGAGGACTGAAGCAAACCCATGGCCTCGGGCTTATCCGATTGCTGACTCAGGCGTTGGGCACGGCACTACCCGAGGGCATTACCAGATATTTCAATTGGCGGGGGTGTATATCACAAGTGATCGACATCAAGCGTCTTGGTCCAGAACCAGTGGATCCCTTCCATGCGATGAATGGTCAACGTCGTGGTGTACAAGCTTTCTCGATGGATCAACTTTCGGCCGGGAGTCTTCCGATGCTTCTGCACTGGGAAGATCGGAACTCAATGGCGCACAGTGTCGAGGCAAGAGTACCATTCCTGGCTTCTTCATTCGTTGAATTTGTGCTGGGTTTGCCGGCGCATGAGAAACTTGATGGTCATTGGACTAAGAAAATACTGCGTGAGGCGATGAGGAGTCTTGTTCCGGAGCAAGTTCTCCAAAGGACCGACAAGATCGCCTTTGCCACACCTGATAGGCAATGGTTTCTTCAGAGTCATCGAGATGAAGCGGAAAGAGTACTGATGGATGCCCTGGACGCTGGTGGATCGTTGGTTCACACAAGAGGATGTGAGGTTTTGGGTTCAATACTGGACAGTCGCAGGCCCTATGATGACATTCTCTGGCGTGTGATGTGCTTTGGGGTGTGGATCAGGCGGTTTGACATTGGGGTATGATCTGAGAACAAGCTACGTGGCTTCCAGAGTGTCCGCTGGTGTTGCATTTGATTGACAGTGCATAGGGGCGGCTCTAGGATTCGTGTCGATATTCGTGATAGGAATTAGGTCAGCGAGGGGTGGAGATCCACGATGGAATTAGCAGGAAAAAAGTTGCTTGTAGTTGGCGGGGCAGGTCTGATTGGAAGTCACATCGTCGATGAGCTGTTGAAGACGGATGTCGGAGAGATCGTCATCTACGACAACTTCTTCAGGGGATCGATGGACAACCTGAAAAATGCGATGGAAGACCCGAGAGTCTCGATATTCCCTCATGGTGGAGATATCCTGCAACGGGACATACTCGATAAGGCGATGGAGGGTGTGGATGGAGTGTTTCATCTTGCAGCGCTATGGATTCTGCAATGTCACGAGTACCCAGAAAGCGCGTTTGATGTGAATGTACGCGGAACGTTCAACGTGGTTATGGCAGCCATCAAGAATAAGGTGAAGCGGGTCGTCTATTCATCCTCGGCGTCGGTGTATGGCGATGCGGTGGATATCCCGATGACGGAGGATCATCCTTACAACAACTTCACGTTCTACGGGGCGGGCAAGATCGCAGGTGAGCACTTTTTCAAGAGCCTCGGCGCTCGGTATGGACTGGATTGGGTCGGATTGCGATACATGAACGTGTACGGTCCTCGGCAGGACTACAAAGGCGCTTACATCGCCGTGATGCATAAAATTCTGGACCGGATCGAGAGCGGTAAATCACCACTTGTGTTTGGTGACGGCTCACAGCAATACGATTTCGTACATGTGTCAGATGTGGCACGGTCGAATGTTTTAGCGATGGAAGCGGAAGTGAGTGGGAAGTGCTACAACGTTGGAAGAGGGATCGGAACATCAATTCGTGATCTGACCGAGTTGCTTTTGCGCCTGACGGATTGTGATCTTCCGATCGAGTACCGTGAGGCGGGGCTTACATTTGTGACCAATCGGATCGGGTGTCCAAAATCAGCAGAGGAAGATCTGGGATTCAAGTGGACCATTGATCTCGAAGAGGGCATGCGGAGTCTGATCGAGTGGCGTCAAGAGGATTCCGCGGCACTGGAGACAAAACAGATGGCCGTGGGCGGAATTGGTTCAATTTAGAATGTGTGGGCTTGCCGGCATCATTAGCCTGGGGGAGCGGCCAATCGAGCCGAAGGTCGTGAAGTCGATGTGCGATGTGATTGCACACCGTGGGCCAGACGATGCAGGATTTGCTTTTTTCGAACCGGGGGAGAGATCACTAGGCTGGGGTGGATCCTGGTCATGCTTTACCGACCCGGAGTTTCGGCACCACAATGAACATTTACCTGTCTTCGGTGGGACATATTGTCAACAACAACTGGAACGGGCTCATTTTTCAGTAGGACTGGGACATCGGCGGTTGTCGATCCTGGATCTTTCGCATTGGGGTCATCAGCCGATGGCGGGATCGGATCAACGGTATTGGATCATCTTCAATGGAGAGATCTACAACTACCGTGAGTTGCGTGAAGACCTCGAACAGAGGGGGCGTGTGTTCCGTACCCGGACCGATACCGAGGTGATCCTGAACCTCTGGGAGGAGCATGGCCTCAACTGCCTGACGATGCTTGATGGCATGTTCGCGCTGGCGATATACGACCGGCTGAAGAACTCGCTGACGCTGGCAAGGGATCGGTTTGGCGTTAAACCACTGTACTTTGCGCGAACCCGAAATTTCCTCGTCTTTGCATCTGAAATCAAAGCGATCCTCGCGAGTGGGGAGGTACCCGCAAAACTGGATTCAGCCGGCCTCATCGAATACATGACCTTCCAGAACATGTTCCGAAGCGAAACCATCTGGCAGGATATTCAGGTGCTGGAGCCGGGTGAATATCTGACGATAGAACCGGGCAACGTGAAACAGATTGCAACAAGAAAATATCACACGGGATTTCCCCTATTTGATCGTTCACTGGCGGACGATAACGCAGCGGCGGAAGAGGTCGCAGATGCGTTTGCCGCAGCGGTAAAACGTCAACTCGTCAGCGATGTGCCGGTGGGATCGTACCTCTCAGGTGGAATGGACAGCGGTTCGATTGTCGCTCTTGCTGGACGAAGTATTCCACGCCTTCACACATTCACGGGGGGATTCGATCTCACGAATGTGAATGGAATCGAGTCTGGTTTTGACGAACGGAAGATGGCGGAGCAGTTGTCGTACCTGTTGCAGACAGAGCATTATGCTGTGGTGCTGCACGCGGGAGATATGCCGGCTGCAATGAACAAACTGACGTGGCACATGGATGATCCACGGGTGGGGATGTGCCATCAGAACTGGTATACCGCAAAACTCGCCAGCAAATTTGTGAAGGTTTGCCTGGCAGGTACGGGAGGTGACGAACTGTTTGCTGGTTATCCGTGGCGGTATCGAACGGGATTGGTGGCCGATGATATCGAGGGCTTCGATCAACGTTATTTCGAGCACTGGCATCGGTTACTGCCGCCGGATGAGTTACCGAGCCTGTTTGCAGATGAAATTCGTCCATTGAGCGATTCTGTTTGGGCAAGCTTCCAGAATATTTTACAGGATGCGCCTCCATGGCAGCCTGATGCAACGGCGCATGAAAATCTGTTGCACCGGGCTTTGTATTTTGAGTTCAAAACATTCCTTCATGGTTTGCTGATTACGGATGATCATATTTCGATGGCGCATAGTCTGGAGACGCGCGTTCCGTTTCTCGACAATCGCCTGGCGGATCTGGCGTGGCGACTGCCTCCATCAGTGAAGACACGCCCGGAGGCGTTGCTGGCTAACGGCACGACTGGAATGCTGGATTCAGCCGACGGGAAGCGTGTATTGAGAACCGCAATGGAGAATTACCTGCCGAAGGAATTTCTTTACCAGCAAAAGCAGGGATTCTCTCCTCCTGACGAGAACTGGTATCGTGGCCCATCCATGGATTACATCAAATCGATTCTCCTGGACAAATGCACACTGGAACGCCCTTGGTTTGACCAGGAATTTGTGAAAAAGAAGCTCGCTGAACATTTCGAGGGCCGACGCAACCACCGATTGCTGATATGGTCTCTCTTGAGCGTGGAGTGGATACAACGCCATTTTGCTGATAAGAGTCAAAAGAGTGGCAAAGCCCCGTCATGTCCGACACCGGCGAGCGAAACGATACTCTCGATAGACTGAAGGATGTGCGTTGGATCAATGGTAGTACCGATTATGCAGGATCGTTGCACGGCAACTTATCTCCGCGAACTCGACGTACATGCGATAGAACAGCGCGGGTGTGATTTTCTCAGCCCGCAATTTTCTCCAGAGCGTCTTGGCAAACCCCTCGAGGAAATCGACCGGGTGCGTGATTATGACTTTGAGCACTTGGCGCGTGTGGAACGACGCTTGCAAGGTGTCAATCGTCGCGTTGCTCTGGGACACATCTTTGAGGAGATTACGCACAAATGTCAAACAAATACCGAAAAGCACATCGCGGTCGCGAGGTTTCTACATAAAGCGGGTCACCACGGGATACTTCAGCCGGTCTACCCCGATGGCAGCATGGTGCATGATCCATTGGTGTTACTGGAACTGGGTGAGATGAAGTGTGGCCACGTCGCGACTGTGGCTGTGGATTTGTTTGAAGCTGCAGGTATGGAAGGCCGGTGCGTGGCACTCGGTGGGCACGTCATTACAGAGATTCACTACGATGGCGCCTGGCATTATCTCGATGCAAATCTGTTCGGGAATGGCGAAACTGTATTCAATGCAGATGGTTGTATCCCCTCCGTCAGGGAACTGAGTCATCAACCGGAGTCGCTTGATGCATTGGCAAGTCATTTTGCCCTCGTGAATGCGCCACGCATGTCAGCAGGGCCATGTCCATCAGAAGCATACTTTACGAAGCCGGATGAAGTGCAGAGATTTTATTATCGTAAGGCTCCTCCGAATGCAGGGGAACCGATACCATCGAGCCAGTTTTATGGATGGGACAGGTTGCAGAATGATCCTGCAGATTGGGAAATAAACGATTACGATTCACGCTGTCAGCCCAGCGCTGTCAAAATACTCGAAGTAAAATCCCTGCCGCCCGAACGTGAGGGAAAGAAACGATTAAACCTCAGGTGGTCCCAAGCGAAAACCAAGAACAACCCCGTTCTCGGTTATCGAGTGTTTCTCTCCGATCAGAGCCGAGGCTGGAACTATGGTACCTTTGCCGGATCAAAAGACGCTGAGGCATATTGGAGTAGCCGCCAGGGTTGGAAGTGTGAAATGTATGATGCACTCTACTGCGTTCCACCACATGAAATCGCGTTGATTGAAATACCCGAAACACAGGTTGAACTCGAATTAGATGCTGGTGCAACGTACTTCGTTTCGATCATGCCCTTTGCAGTTCATCATGAGAAAGTCGGGAAAAAGCTATACTACTTGTCAAACGAGTTGAAGATCACCGCTCATTGATCGAGTTGATTATCTGCTCCTAAATCGAGTAAACCCTATTTTCTGATTGACTTTGACTGTTGCAACTTACGGTGGTGAATAGGTTACTGATTCAGAGTATGATGAATGTCATGTTTTTGACCTGCGAATGGACAAGCTAACGTATGCCGCTGAAATCATTTCGTGATCGAGTCGACCGATTCGCTCGAGTCTATCTCTGGCTGGCGCGAGAATATGTGTTCAGCAAGAAAGTCAGATTTATAGTGATCGTTGCACTGATGGCTGGTGGAGCGATCGCTCAGGGGGGCACAATCGCATTTGTAGCATTTGCGGTTAACCAACTTCAGAATCCACAGAAACTTGGTGTGAATTTTCTGGACCGGATGTTGTCGAACACAATCATGATGCTCGTGATGTTTGGGACATGCCTCTTGATGATATCGCTCCTGGGAGCATGTGCGACCTACGCCGCATCTATCAAATCGCGCGCCATGGCACGATCTTGTCATGAAAGATGTGCGGTTTTGGCTCTCCGCACGATGAATGACAGCAGCAGTTTGAACCGGGCAGGACTTCCTGAGTCCGAGTCTGACCTGCGTCGACTTGTTGTTCGAAATACGAATCACATGGGGAAAGCCGTCGAGAGTTTGATCAGTCTGGCAGCACCAGCCTGGAGGATGCTGGTAGCAGCAATCATCTTGTTCTCGATTGATTTCAAATTAAGTTTGATGAGCGCTCCTCTCTTTCTGTTTCTCCTCCCAATGGTTTACAAGCTCAGTTCGGGCGTGCAGAAGAACGCTAAGAGTTTCTATGAAGACTCGGTATTGGGCTTATCAAGACGTGTGGGCGCAATCGTACGATTAATATCGGGGCAAAACGCACTCGCTGGTCCGAGATGGACGAAACACTTCACGGAACTCTACGAGAAAGATAAGGAGGTACTCACCTATTTCGAGGAGTATGATAAACTACAACTTGCCCAAGATCGCGTTCAATTTGCCACTTCCGCGGCCACTTCCGCACTCATTGTATTTGCCATGATGGTGGGGGGGTACATGGCTGTGGTCAGCG